>NZ_JBIAFE010000010.1:0-266826 GCF_042869115.1 Micromonospora sp. NPDC007230
GTCCCCCCCCAGTTTTGTTTCAGCGGGGGGTTGTTTTTGGGCCCCCCCGGGGGGGGGGCCGGGGGGAACCCCCCCGGGGGGGGGGGGGCCCGGGGGGGGGGGGGGGCCGCCCCCCCCCGCCCGCTTCTCGCTGTCCATACCGTCGTGCCGCACGGCCGCGAAACCGAACGCCTCGCTGATGCCCTCGGTCACAACTGCATCGGCAGGTACGCCCGCAGCCGTAGACGTACGTGCGCCGGGCCAGCGCAGCACGATTCACCCTCGGGCAGGAACACGCGGGTGGGAAGCCGTACGGCGCGGGTCAGGACCGGTAGCCGGCGGAACGGTACTCGTACTCCCGCTCGTCGTCGCGGTCGCCGGTGTCCCGGCTGAAGTCCCAGCCACCGGCGGCCTCCCGGCCGGGGCGGCCGCCGACGGCGAAGCCGCCGATCTCCTGGCCGCGCCGCCAACCCCGGAAGTAACCCGTGGTGTTCTCGGCGAGGCTGGCCGCGTTCCGGACGATCCGCAGTGGACGCTCCTCGCGCAGCGGCGAACCCGGCACCAGGTTGGCCTGCGGGACCCGCTTCGGCAGGCCGGCCTTGGTCTCCGTACCCACCGACGGGCGGGCCGCCTGCTGAGCGGCCTGCCAGCCGGTGTCCGCGGTGCTCGACCAGTCCAGGTCGGCTTCGTCACCGTGCCCGACGAACCAGGCGGACTTCGCCTGGGCGAAGATCAGCAGATCACCGTCGCCCTCGTCGGACACCGGCGGTGGCCGGTGCTCCTTCGGCTCGGGCCGCCGCTCTGGCGGGGTGGGCAGCTCGGCGCGGGGCGCCGGGCGGCCCGGCCTGGTCGCCTCCTGCCGCTCGACGAGCCGCAGGGACGGCGCGTCCAGGCCCGGGTCGGTCGGCGCGTCCAGTTCGTCGCGTAGCGCCCGGTCGGCCAGCGGCGGCGGCTCCACCAGGCGGAGCATCGGCGGCTCCTGCGGCAGGTCGTCCGCGAGCCACGGCGGGGTGACCCGGCTGGTGCCCGGGTCGCTCGGCGCGTCCACGGCCCCGCCATAGGGGTAGGCGGGCGGCGCCTGGACGGCGCGGTCGTCCTGGTCGTCGCTGTTGTTGACCAGCGGCCAGTTGGCCCGGGAGCCCGGGGGAGCGGACTCCTGGTTGGGGCGCGGGGTCGGCACCGGGACGTTCAGGTCGGTGGCGCTGAAGCCGCCGGTCGGCGGCTCCTGGTTGGTCTTGGGCCGGGGCGGGATGACGGTCCGCTGCCGCTCGGCCCGGGCGCTGTTGATCGCCGCCGTGGTCAGCGTCGGGCGGAACGGCTCGCCGGCCTCGGCCGGCGGCACCTTGCCCCGCTGGGCAGGGGCGATCGGGGTGATACCGGGCGGCGGCGGGGGCGGTGCGGAGATCGGCCGGTTGGCCGGGGCGTCCGCCCGCTGCGGCAGCGGCGCGCCGGTCGGCTCGGTACGCGACGGCGGCGCGGACGTCGGCCGGCCGCTGGCGGCGGCCGGGGTGACCGGGGCGGGGGCGACGGGCGGCGGCGCGACCGGTGCCGGGGCGACCGGCGGCGGGCCGAGCGGACGGGGCGACGCGGGCGCGGCCGGCCCGGAGACCGGCTCGGGGCGGGTGCGCCGGCCGACCGGCTCGGGCTCCGCCGGCCGGACCGTACGCAGGCCGGTGCCGGTGTTGCCGAGGGCGGGCCGATCGTCGACCGGCTCGCCTCGCCCGGCGACGGCCCGGCGGCCCGGTGCCGGGGCGGGCGTGGTCACCCGGGCGCTGAGCGCGTCGACCAGGGCCTCGCAGCCGGCGTCGCAGGCCCGGACGGCGGAGACGGCCTGCCGGACCGTCTCCGCGACGGCGGCGGTGAGCGCCCGGTTGACGGCGGCCCGTCGAGGCGTCTCGGCGATGGCGACCCGCAGCGCGGTGACCGCGTCGTTGATGGTGTCGGCGTCCGCGACGCCCTCGTTGGCGAGGTGCGCGGCGACCGCGTCCGCGGCGCCCTCGCGGCCCCGGGCCACCGTGCCGCTGAGCATGCCGGGCTCCGGCAACGCGTCGAGGATGGCCAGGGAGACCGGCTCGGCCGGGTCCGGGTAGGCGCGGAGGGCGGCCGGGTAGAGCTCGCGGAGCACCTCGCGCAGCGCCACGGCGGCGGAGTGCCGCCCGCTGGCCAGCGCGGCGTGCGCGGCGAGGACCTGCTTGTAGCCGGCGAGATCCCGGGGGGCCGGCAGGGTGACCGCGGAGAGGGCGCCCGCCTGCAGTGCCCGGGCCAGCCCGACCGCGCGGCGCTCGGCCGGCGGGGACTGCATCTCCTCCAGCGAGTCGTCGTCGGCGAAGCGCTCGGCGAAGTCGTCGACCGAGTCGTCGTCCGCGATCGCCAGTGGCCGACCGGCCGCACTGAGCAGCGAGGTGACGGTGTGGTCGTCACTGTCGGCGGCGATGGCCGCACCGCTCGGCCCGCCCGACCGCTCCACGAGCAGCGCGACCAGCTGGGCGTAGCCAGCGGGGTCGTCGCCGATCTCGTAGACATGCAGCAGACGGCCTGCGTCGTCGACCACAGCGGACGTCAGCGTCGAACCGGCCGAAGCAGGCCGGTCGGCCGGATCCGCCGAGGCCAGACCGCAGTACACGCGCACGAGCGCCACGGCGTCGTCCTCCTCCCGGGACACAGGTCATGCTCTGCCAGAGACTGATGCTCCCCGGTCCGGGTCAGTCGCGCCAGTCCACAACGGCAGAGATCTTGCCGACAATGGTGCGCCAACCCAAACTTGCGGTTTGTGCCCCGATTTTCTTCAGCCGGCGCCGACCCAGGAAACCACCGAGTCCACCGTTGACGCTCGCCCGCAGCGACTCGTCCAGATCGTCGAGGCTCGAGCCCGCGGAGAGCATGTCCAGCACGGCTGGTAGCTGCAGCGCGTACGCCAGGTCACGGGCGATCTCGCCGGCCTCGATGAGGAGCGTGGGGTCCCACGCGTCGTGGCCGCCGCGGAGGTTCTCCACCACGAGGTCGAGCTCGTAGGTGTCCTCGTCCAGCGGGGCGATGTCGCCCGGTTCCACCCGTTCGGACAATTCATTCCAGCTGTCCAGTTGAGACAGGTCGTTGGGCGCGCCGGAACGGATGAAACTGACCAGCGACTCCGGGGACTTGAACAGCAGCAGCTTGCCGCGGTGGCTGAGGAAGACGGGCACCTCCTCGTCGCCCGCGTCCTCGTCCGCCTCGTCCTCGTCCTCGTCGGCGTCCTCAGCGTCCTCGTCCGCCGCCTCGGCCGTGCCGCGCCGGCGACCCTTGGGGCGCTCCTCGTCCTCGTCCTCGTCCTCGGCGGTGAGGGCGGCGAACTCCTCGTCGAGGATCACCACCTCCTCGTCGTCCTCGGTCTCGACGACCTGGCGCCGGGCCAGGAAGGGGTCGTCCTGGTCGCGTTCGGCGACGTCGGTCGGGGTCAGCTCCCGCGCCGGCCGGTACGCCCGCAGGGTGAAGCCGGTGCCGGCGGGCAGGGCGATCTCCACCGGGTCGACCCGCAGCTCGTCCCAGAGCGCGCGGTCCGCCGCCGGACGGTCGACCTCGACCTCGTCTTCGGCGGCCGACGGGGTGGTGTCGTCGAGCTCGGGCTCGTCGGCGTCGGGCCGGTGGGGCGACTGGCGGGCCACGCTGACCTCCGTGTGCTGTCGGGTTGCCCACCCGGCGGCCTCCGGCCGCCGAGTGACTCTGCGCACATACCCTAAACGGCGACCCGGTACGGCCGGGAGCCGCACCCCGGTGGCATCCCGACCGGCAGACAAGTAGTCTTGCTACACATGAAGGCCCAGGCGCTGCACGGACACCTCGACGCGCTGCTGCTTGCCGTGCTGGAGCAGGGCGCCCTGCACGGCTACGCGATCATCGAGGCGCTCCGGGCCCGCAGCGGCGGCACCCTGGACCTCCCCACCGGCACCATCTACCCGGCCCTGCGCCGCCTGGAGCGCGCCGGCTACGTGGCCAGTTCGTGGAGCACCGTCAACGGCCGGGAGCGGCGCACCTATCAGCTCACCGATGCCGGGGGGCGGGCGCTCGCCGGCGAACGGGCCGGCTGGCGCGAGTTCAGCGCCACGGTCGGTCGTTTCCTCGGCCCCGGCGAGCCGCCGGGCGCACCGGCCTGACTGCCCCGACCGGCCGCCGGGCCGGCGCGGACGGGCCGAGGGAGCGAGCCGCGCGAATCCGCCATAGCACGCGTCGACGGCGTCAGCGGGTGGCCAGCAGCCAGCAGCGCGCCGCCCGGGCGAGCGCGAACCAGCCGACGCTCACCAGCACCGCGCCGATGATCATCGGGGGCCAGGTCAGGGCCGCGTTCCAGAGGCCGACCGACCAGCCGAACAGGGCGCTGACGGCGACCGCGCCGAGTGCCAGCCCGCCGGTCAGCCCGAAGCCCGCCGCCCGGGCCAGCCGGGGGAGCCGGGACGACCGGTATCGGGCCGCGAGGACCCCGAACAGCAGGCCGGCCAGCGCCAGGCCGGCGATCAGCAGCCAGATCGCGGTCAGCGAGGCGGACAGGAGCAGGTAGCCCCCCGGTGGGCGGGGTCCGTCGCTCCAGCTCGACCCCCGCCAGGTCAGGTCGCCACCGGCCATCAGCAGGACCGCGAGCGCCAGCGCCCGGAGCGCCAGCCGGCGCAGCGCCCCGGCTGCCAGCTCGGCCTGGTAGTCGGGCACGAGCTGGCCGGGGCTGCCGAACTCGGCCACCGCCCGCCGCCCGGCCTCCACCGCCGGCAGCCCGTCCTCCCGGTACGCCTCGGCGGCGTCCAGCAACGCGTGCCGCGCCTCGGTCAGCAGGTCGGCCTTGAGGCTGGCCGGACCGTGCAGCTGGCCGGCCAGCTCCCGCAGCCGTTCCTCCACGAGCACGTCCGTGTACCCCCGCATGGGACCCACCCTGCCACCCTGCGGCGCGGACCGCGTCCGGGAATTTCCCGGAAGGGTATCTCAGGGTGCCAGCGCCAGGTAGCCCCGCTCCGCCGCCTCCTGGCGCAGCCACTGGTCGCGGTACCAGCCCGGCTGCGCCACCAGCTCGGTGTGCCGGCCGCGCTGCACCACCCGGCCGGCGTCGAGCACGACGATCTCGTCGAGCTCCGCCAGACCGCTCAGCCGGTGGCTGATCAGCAGCACCGAGTGGTGGGCCGGGGTGGCGGCCAGCGCCGAGGCGAGCACGGCGTCGGCGGCGGCCGGGTCGAGACCCTCGGTCGGCTCGTCCAGCACCAGCACCGCCGGGGCGGCCAGCAGGGCACGGGCCAGCGCGAGCCGCTGCCGCTGGCCGCCGGAGAGCTGTCCGCCCTGCTCGCCGACGACGGTGTCCCAGCCGTCGGGTTGGGTGCGTACCCAGTCCAGCAGGCCGGCCGCGCGGGTGGCGGCGGCCAGCTCCTCCTCGGTCGCCCGCGGTCGGCCCAGCAGCAGGTTCTCCCCGACCGAGGCGTGGAAGACGTACGCCTCGGCGAGCAGCCCGCCGATCGCCGGGGGCAGCTCCTCGGCCGGGTACGCGGACACCTCCACCCCGTCCAGGGTGACCCGGCCGGCGGCGGGGCGTACCGCGCCGGTGAGCACCGCCGCCAGGGTGCTCTTGCCGGCCCCGCTCGGCCCGACCACGGCCACCCGGCGGCCGGCCGGCAGGTCCAACTCGACCCCGTCCAGGGCGGGTGCCGCCCCCGCCCGGTACCGCACGGTCACCCCGGCGAACCGGACGTCGTGCCGGTCGCCGGTGCGGGCCGCCGGACCGGCGGCGGGGGGCGGTGCCGGGGCGCTGAGCAGGGCGGCCACCCGGGCCAGTCCGGTGCGGAGCTGGGTCCGCTGCCGGGCGGCCCCGACCAGGGCGAGGGCGATCTCGACCGCGGCGAGGGTGCCGACGGCGAGGACGCCGACCAGCACCCCGCCGACGCCGGCGCGCAACGCCACGACGACCACGGCGGCAGCGGTGAGCCCGCTGACCAGCACACCGGTCGCGTCGACCGCGAAGCCGGTCGCGGCGAGCCGGCGCTCCAGCCGGGCGAGGCGCCGGGCGCGCCCCTCGGCGGCGGCCAGCGCCCGGTCGGTCGCGCCGAACGCGGCCAGGTCGGCGGCCCCGTGGGTCAGGTCGACCGCGTCCACGGCGAGCGCCCCGCGCAGCGGGGCCACCTCGTCGGCGGCCCGGCGGGTGAGCGCGGTGGCCAGCGTGGGCAGCGCCACCCCGGCCACCACCAGCCCGACGGCGAGCACGCCGGCCGCCGGGAGCGAGATCAGCGCGGCGCCCCCGACGGCGAGCAGGCTCACCAGCGCGGCGGCGGACCCCGGTACGAGCACGCGCAGCAGCAGGTCCTGCACCGCTTCCACGTCGGAGACGAGCCGGCTCAACGCGTCCCCGGTCCGCTGGGCGGCGGCGTCCCGCCGGGCGGCGAGGGTGGCGAAGACCCGGGCTCGGACGTCGGTGATCATGCGCAGCACCGCGTCGTGCCCGGCGAGCCGTTCGGTGTAGCGGAACACGCCCCGGCTGACGGCGAGGGCCCGGACCGCGACGATGGCCACGGTCAACCGGTCCAGCGTCGGCCGCCCGGCGGCGCTCATCAGCAGCCAGGTGGCGGTGGCCATCAGGGCCAACCCGGCGAACTCGGTGGCCGCGGCGAGCAGCCCGGCCCCCACCAGCCGGCCCAGCCAGGGCCGGGCCAGCCGCAGCACGGCCCACTCGGCGTGCGCCCCGCCCCTGCTTGCCGCGGCCGGCGTGCCGGCGGCGGTCGGGGCGGGTCCGTCCGGCAACAGCTCTGGGGCGCTCGCCTCGGTGGCGGTCGGCGCGCCGACGTCACGTGCGGCCGGGGTCACGCCGTCCCGCGAGACGCCGCCCGGCACGGCCCGCACCGGCTGGTCGGGTCGCCCGGGCGCCACGTCGCCGCCGGAGACGACCCCCGGCTGCTCGGGGCTGCCCGCCACCATGCCGTCCTGCGGCTCGGGCCGCCCGGGAACCGGGTCGTCCGGCCGCCCGGGTCCGGGCACGGCGCCGGGCTGGTCGGGGCCGCTCATCAGCTCACCTTCCCGACCGGCACCCGGCTCAGCTCGGTGACCCGGCCGTCCTCGACGCGCAGGATGCGGTCGGCGTCGGTCAGCAGCGCGGGCCGGTGCGCCACCAGCAGCGCGGTACGCCCGGCGACCAGCCGCCGGGTGGCGGCCAGCACGACCGCCTCGCTGGCGGTGTCCAGCCGGGCGGTCGGCTCGTCGAGGAGCACCAGCGGGGCGTCCCGGAGGAACGCCCGGGCCAGCGCGACCCGCTGCCGCTGCCCGCTGGACAGGCCGTGGCCGCGTTCCCCGAGCGGGGTGGCCAGGCCTTCGGGCAGCCCGGCGACGACCTCGTCCAGCGCCGCGTCGGTGACCGCCCGGGCCAGGGCCGCGTCGGCGGCGTCCGGGGCGCCGAGGCGGATGTTGTCGGCCAGCGAGCCGGCGAACAGGTGGGCCAGCTGCGGCACCCAGGCCACCTGGCGCCGCCACGCGTCGAGGTCGACGTCGGCGAGGTCCACCCCGCCGACGGTGACCCGGCCGGCGGTCGGGGTGACGAAGCCGAGCAGCAGGCCGAGCAGCGTGCTCTTGCCGGCCCCGCTGGGTCCGATGACGGCGATCCGTTCGCCGGGCCGGATGGTCAGCGTGACGTCGCGCAGCGCGGTGGTCCGCTCGTACGTGACGGTGACGCCCTCGAAGCGGATCTCGCCGTGGCCGTCGGGCGGTGGCGCCGGTACGCCGGCCGGCGCGGCGGAGGCCGGCGGGGCGGAGACCGTGAGCGCCTCGTCCAGCGCGGTCAGCCCCTCCATGCTGGCGTGGAACCGGCTGCCCGCGGCACGCAGCGGCAGGTACGCCTCCGGCGTGAGCAGCAGCACCAGCAGCGCGGTGGAGAGCGTGATCCCGCCACCGAGCAGCCGGATGCCCACCGGCACCGCGACCAGTGCCACCGACAGGGTGGCGACCAGTTCGAGGACCAGCGCCGAGAGGAACGCGATGCGCAGCGTCTTCATGGTGGCCTGCCGGTGTCCGTCGGCCATCCGGCGTACCACGTCGACCTGGGCCCGGGCCCGGCCGAACGCGCGCAGCGTGGGCAGCCCGGCCACCATGTCCAGGAAGTGCCCGCCGAGCAGCGACAGCCGCCGCCACTGCCGCTCGGTGGCGGCCTGCGCCTGCCAGCCGAGCAGCGCGCCGAAGATCGGGATGAGCGGGATGGTCAACGCGATGATCAGCGCCGAACTCCAGTCGGCGAGGACGATCCGGGCCAGCACGGCCAGCGGCACGGTCACGCTCAGCACGAGCTGCGGCAGGTAGCCGGTGAAGTAGGGGTCGAGCGCGTCCAGGCCCCGGCCGGCGAGGGTGGCGAGCTGCCCGGCCCGCTGCCCGGCGACCCAGGTGGGGCCGTGCCGTCCGACCGCGCGGAGCAGATCGGCCCGGAGGGTGGCCTTCACCGTCGCCGCCACCCGGGCGGCCACCGTGCCCTGCGCCCAGCTCACCAGCGCACGGGCGGCGACCGCCGCGCCGAAGCCGGCCAGCGCGGCCCGGTGCAGCCGCCCGTCGATCGCGGTCGCGAGCAGCGTGGCCAGCGCGGTGGCCTGCGCGACCACCAGCAGCGCGGTCAGCCCGCCCAGCACCGCGAGCACGGCGAGGTCGCGCCGGGCCGCGGGGACCCGGCGCAGCAGCCGCGGGTCGAACGGGCGGCGATTCACCAGTACACCGGTGCCCTGCCGTCGGTCCGTCCCCGGAACACCCACCAGCACATCGCCTGAAAGCCTAGTAGGGCCGGCACGAGCGGCAGCGCGAGCCAGCCCAGCAGGGACAGGGTCGGCCCGCTCGCCGCGGCGTCCGCGACGGTCAGCGAGGCGGCCGGGTCGACCGTGGAGACCAGCACCCGGGGCCAGAGGGCCGCCCCGATCAGCGCCACCGGCAGCGCCAGCGCCGCGCTGGTCGCCGTGAAGGCCACCCCGGCCCGGCCGCGGCCGAGCGCCGTGCGGGCCACCAGCAACGCCGCGACCAGCGCCGACAGCAGGAGTACGGCGACCAGCGGGCGCGCCACGGCGGCGCGTACCCGGTCGGAGAGCAGGCCCAGCAGGGTGGCCGTGGCGACCGCGGCGAGCGCCGCCGGCACCAGCCTCCGGGCCAGTCGGGCGACCGACGGGGTGTCGGCGGCGGGCAGCCGGAGGGTGAGGAACGTCGCACCCTGCACGGCGACCAGCGCCAGCGTCGCCAGCGCGACGGCGGCCACGAACGGGGTGAAGAGGTGACCCACGCCGACCACGTGCCCGTCGGCCGCCAGCGGTACGCCCTGCAGCAGCCCGCCGAGCACGGCGCCCCAGCCGAGGGCGGCGAGCACGCTGCCGGCCACGATCACCCGGTCCCAGCCGGCGCGGGCCGAGCCGGCGTGCGGCCGGCTGCGCAACTGCACGCCGGCGGTCACCAGCACCACCCCGGCCAGCGCGCCGAGCACGGCCGGGTAGAGGCCGGAGAGCAGTTCGCCCTCCAGGGTGGGGAAGGCACCGAAGAGGATGCCGACGGCGGCCACCAGCCAGACCTCGTTGCCGAGGAAGAACGGCCCGACGGCGGTGAGCGCGGCCCGCCGCGCCGCGAGGGTGCCGCCGCGGGCGAGGAGCAGCCCGACGCCGTAGTCGTAGCCGCCG
The DNA here is from genome assembly GCF_042869115.1 of Micromonospora sp. NPDC007230. NCBI lineage: Bacteria > Bacillati > Actinomycetota > Actinomycetes > Micromonosporales > Micromonosporaceae > Micromonospora > Micromonospora sp. NPDC007230. The sequence goes on from NZ_JBIAFE010000010.1 coordinate 9,606, forward strand.
AGGACTAGGTAGGTGGCGAAGAAGAGGCCGAGCAGGGCGTACCAGGCGAGTTCCATGGCGGGCTCCCTCAGGCGAACACGGGGTGGGGACGGGTGTCGGTGTCGGGCGCGGGCGGGCGGCCGAGGGCGGGGTCGTGCGCGCCTCGGGCGGCGTGCCGGGCCAGCAGCACCCAGTTGGTGACGGCGAGGGTGCCGAGCAGCAGGGTGAAGCCGATCAGCGAGGTGAGCATCAGCCCGGGGCCGACCGGCGAGACGGCCTGCCCGGTCGGCAGCAGCCCGTACGCGACCCAGGGCTGGCGCCCCACCTCGCGGGCGATCCAGCCCAGGATCACCGCGACGAAGGGCAGCGGCACGGCGAGCAGGATCAGCCAGAGCGGGAACTGCAGCCGGATGATCCAGTCCCGCCAGAGCAGCGGCACCACCAGGATGCCGAAGAAGAGCGCCATCCCGATCAGGATCATGAAGCCGAGACCCACGTTGGACAGCGTCGGCGGGGTGTAGTCGCCGGGGCCGAACCGGGCGGTCCATTCGGCGACCAGCGCGTCCCGGTCGGCGCCGCCGCCGAACTTGGTGGGCTGGAGCTCCCCGACCGGGCCGAACTGGGCGAAGCCGAACCCGATCAGGAAGACCACCGCGACCGCGAAGGTGAGCAGCCCGAGCCGCAGGGACTTCCGGAAGAGCACGAAGTCGTGGGTACGCCGGATGAGGTGCCAGGCGCTGACGGCGGCCATCAGCATCCCACCGGTGACCAGGCTCGCCGACACCACGTGCCCGAAGGCGAAGGTGAGGGTGGGGTTGGTGAGCAGCGCGCCGAAGTCGGTGAGGTGCGCGACGCCGTCGCGGACCTCGTACCCGACGGGGTGCTGGAGCCACGCGTTGGCCACCATGATCCAGAACGCCGAGGCGTACGCGGTGAGCGCGACGCCCCAGAGCAGCGCGAGGTGGACGCCGCGGCGCAGCCGGTGCCACCCGAAGATCCACATGCCGAGGAACGTGGACTCCAGGAAGAACGCGACCAGCGTCTCGATGGCCAGCGGCGCGCCGAAGACGTTGCCGACGTACCGCGACAGGCCACTCCAGTTCAGCCCGAACTGGAACTCCATCACGATGCCGGTGGCGATGCCGAGCACATAGTTGATCACGTAGAGCTGGCCCCAGAAGCGGGTCAGCCGCTCGTACACCGGTTTGCCGGTGATGAAGCCGGCGGTCTGCAGCGCGACCAGCAGGGTGACCAGGCCGAGGGTGACCACCACGAAGAGGAAGTGGATCGAGGTGGTGGTGGCGAACTGCAGACGGGCGAGGAGCAGGGGGTCCATGGTCGTTCTCCCACGGGTTGGCTCGCTTTTCATAGCAAGCCTACACGTAGCCTGCCTACCTATGCGGGCGGCCTGGCGGCACGGCTGGTCGTGGCTCGGTCAGTTCAGGAAGAGGGAGATCGGCAGGGCGGCCAGGGTGGTCGTGACGGTCAGCGCGGTGGCGCCGAGCAGTCGGGGCGTCCGGTCCGGGACCAGCAGCCGCTGCACCCGTACGTCGAGGTCCCGGTCGCCGAGGCCGAGCGCGCCGGCCGGCGTGATCCGGTGCCCGGCGGCGGCGAACCGGCGCAACGCCCCGGCCAGCGGCGCCTCGGCGTGCAGCTCGCGGGCCTTGTCGTCGGCGCGCATCTCGACCAGCAGCGCCACCCGCTCCTGTGCGTGCCGCACCCAGCGGAACCAGGGCAGGGCCCGGCCGAGCGCGGTGAACGGCAGCAGCACCAGATCGTGCCGCTCCTGGGCGTGCGCCCGCTCGTGGGTGAGCACCGCGGCCAGTTCGGCCCTGTCCAGCAGACTGAGCGTGCCGGCGCTGACCACCACCCGGGGCTTCACCCCCGGGAGGCAGTACGCCGCCGCGCTCGGGTGGTCGAGCACCAGCGCGCCCGGCACAGTCGGATCCCGGCGGGCGACCAGGCTGAGCAGCTCCCGGTGCCGGCGCTGGGCCCGGACCGTGCCATAGACGCTGCGGATGGTCGTGGTGAGCAGCACCGCGCCGATGCCGAAGCCCACCCCGACCAGGCCGAGGTGCACCGCCCCGACCCCGGCCGGCAGGGTGCCGTGAGCCAGGTCGGTGCCGAGGGCGACCAGGGCGCTCCCGGTCGGTTGGTCGTACGCGGCCAGGCCGAGCGCCATCGGCAGGCCCATCGCGGAGAGGCCGAGCGCCAGCCCGACCGCCTGCCAGCAGACGATCGCCACCCGCGGGGCGCGCCAGGTCCATGTCGAGGCGGCGAGCACCTCCGCGGTCAGCCAACAGGCCAGGATGCTGGCGGCGAAGTGCAGGGCGTACGCCACGGCCGCCGCCCTACCGGTCCGTCGCCTCGTCGGCCAGCCTCGGCTGCCCGGCCCGCGGGTCCTCGACCCGGTCCGTCAGCCCGGCCTCGGCGCTCAGCGCCGCGCGCAGCACCTCCGCCTCGGTGCCGGTCACCGAGCGGGCGAAGCGCACCAGCGCGGCGTCCCGGCTGCCGCCGAGGTCGAGGGCGTCGAGCATGAGCTGGGCGATGTGCGCCTCCCGGCTGGCCGCCGCCCGGTACCGCCAGGCCCGACCCTCCCGCTGGCGCTGCACCATGCCCTTGCCGGCGAGCCGGTCCAGCACCGTCATCACGGTCGTGTACGCCAGCTCGCGCCCGTCCAGGGCGTCGGCGACCTCGCGGACGGTCACCCCGTCCGACGTGCCGGGGACCAGGTCCCACAGGACGTCCATCACCGCACGTTCGAGATCACCCAGCCGAGTCACGCCCCAATCCTACCCCCCGTAGTAGACCCCCGTGCCTCCGCGGCGTGCGAGGGCCCTTTTACCCGGAAAGAGTGGCCATCCGACGCGCGGAAGCCACTCTTTCCGTGAACTAGTGCGATCTTGAGGAGGGAACCCCGCTGACCGAGGACTCGACGCTGGGCGTCAGCCACTGAGGCGGAACCCCCGGACGGACGGTGCCCACCGAGGGTTTCCGGGGGAGCCCGCCCGCGGAGGGATCAAGCCTGACCGCCCGGAGCGGGCGGGCTCCCCCGGAAACCCCACAAGCTCAGACACCCTTCGGATGCCACACCGTCTTCGTCTCCAGCAGCGTGGTCATCCGGGCCAGGCCCGGGTCGGCGAACCAGTCGTGACTGGCCGGGGCGGGCCGGAGCACCCGCTTCAGGTTCTCCGCCGCCTTGACCTCCAGCTCGGCGGCGAGCTCGGCGTCGCTCACCCCGGTCAGGTCGATCGCGTTGACGTCCATGTGCGCGGCCAGCGTCGGCGCCGTCTCGGTGATCGGGCCGGTGAGGATGTTGACCACCCCGCCCGGCAGGTCGGAAGTGGCCAGCACCTCGGCCAGGGTCACCGCCGGCAGCGGCTGCGCCGGCGACGCCGCCACCACCACGGTGTTGCCGGTGACGATCGCCGGGGCGATCACGCTGACCAGGCCGAGCAGCGCCGGCGCCTCCGGGGCCACCACGGCCACCACGCCGGTCGGCTCGGGGGCGGACAGGTTGAAGTACGGCCCGGCCACCGGGTTCGCGCCGCCGTACACCTGGGGGAGCTTGTCCGACCAGCCGGCGTACCAGACCCAGCGGTCGATCGCCGCGTCGACCTCGTCGGCCGGCACACCGAGCGCCACGAACTGCTCGCGGCGGCCCTCCAGCATCTCGGCGACCCGGTAGAGGATCTGACCCCGGTTGTACGCGGTCGCCCCGGCCCAGCCCTTCACGGCGGCCCGGGCGGCCACGACCGCGTCGCGCGCGTCCTTGCGGGAGGCCAGTACGACATTGGAGTCCTGCACGATGTACGACCGTCCCGACTCGCTGCGCGGGAACTTCCCGCCGATGAAGAGCTTGTACGTCTTGCGTACCGCGACCCGCTCAGACATTGAGGTACGCCTCCAGCCCGTGCCGGCCGCCCTCGCGGCCGTAGCCCGACTCCTTGTAGCCGCCGAACGGCGAGGTGGGGTCGAACTTGTTGAACGTGTTGGCCCAGACCACGCCGGCCCGGAGCCGGTCCGCCAGCCACAGGATCCGGGAGCCCTTGTCGGTCCAGATCCCGGCCGACAGGCCGTACGGCGTGTTGTTCGCCTTCTCCACGGCCTCGGCCGGGGTGCGGAAGGTGAGCACGGAGAGCACCGGGCCGAAGATCTCCTCCCGGGCGATCCGGTGCGCCTGGGTGACCCCGGTGAAGATGGTCGGCGCGAACCAGAAGCCCCGGTCCGGCAGCTCGCAGGCCGGCGACCAGCGCTCGGCGCCCTCGGCGGCCCCCGCCTCGGAGAGCTCGCGGATCCGCTCCAGTTGGGCGGCCGAGTTGATCGCGCCGATGTCGGTGTTCTTGTCCAGCGGGTCGCCGACCCGCAGCTGGGCCATCCGGCGCTTCAGCGACTCCAGCACCCGGTCGGCGACCGACTCCTGGACCAGCAGCCGCGAGCCGGCGCAGCAGACGTGCCCCTGGTTGAAGAAGATGCCGTTGACGATCCCCTCGACGGCCTGGTCGACCGGGGCGTCGTCGAAGACGATGTTGGCGGCCTTGCCGCCCAGCTCGAGGGTGAGCTTCTTGCGGGTGCCGGCGACCGCGCGGGCGATGGCCTTGCCGACCTCGGTGGAGCCGGTGAACGCGACCTTGTCCACGCCCGGGTGCTCGACCAGCGCCCGGCCGGTGTCGCCGGCGCCGGTGACGATGTTGACCACGCCCGCCGGCAGGTCGGCCTGCTGGCAGATCTCGGCGAAGAGCAGTGCGGTCAGCGGGGTGGTCTCGGCCGGCTTCAGCACCACCGTGTTGCCGGCGGCGAGCGCGGGGGCGATCTTCCAGGCCAGCATCAGCAGCGGGAAGTTCCACGGGATGACCTGCGCGGCGACCCCGAGCGGCTGCGGCGCCGGCCCGAAGCCCGCGTGGTCGAGCTTGTCGGCCCAGCCCGCGTAGTAGAAGAAGTGTGCGGCGACCAGCGGGACGTCGACGTCCCGGGACTCCTTGATCGGCTTGCCGTTGTCCAGCGACTCCAGCACGGCCAGCTCGCGGGAGCGCTCCTGGATCAGGCGGGCGATCCGGAACAGGTACTTGGCCCGGTCGCGGCCCGGCATCGGACCCCAGACCTTCTCGTACGCCTTGCGCGCGGCGCGGACCGCGCGGTCCACGTCCTGGCTGCCGGCCTCGGCGATCTCGGCGAGGACCTCCTCGGAGGCCGGGTTGATCGACTTGAAGCTGCCGCCGTCGGCCGGGTCGACGAACGTGCCGTCGACGAACAGCCCGTACGAGGGCTTGATGTCCACCACCGAGCGCGACTCGGGGGCGGGTGCGTATTCGAACATCGCGCTCAGTCCAGGGTGAAGTAGTCGGGACCGGAGTAGACGCCGGTCGTCAGCTTGGTGCGCTGCATGAGCAGGTCGTTCAGCAGGCTGGACGCGCCGAACCGGAACCAGTCCGGGTCCAGCCAGTCCGGGCCGACGGTCTCGTTGACCATGACCAGGTACTTGATCGCGTCCTTGCTGGTCTTGATCCCCCCGGCCGGCTTCACGCCGACCTGCCGCCCGGTGGCGGCGCGGAAGTCGCGGACCGCCTCCAGCATCACCAGGGTCACCGGCATGGTGGCCGCGACCGGCACCTTGCCGGTGGAGGTCTTGATGAAGTCGCCGCCGGCCAGCATGGCCAGCCAGGAGGCCCGCCGCACGTTGTCGTACGTGGCCAGCTCGCCGGTCTCCAGGATCACCTTGAGGTGGGCGTCCCCGCAGGCCTCCTTGGTGGCCACGATCTCGTCGTAGACCTCCTGGTAGCGGCCGGCCAGGAAGGCGCCCCGGTTGATCACCATGTCGATCTCGTCGGCGCCGGCCGCAACCGCGGCCCGGGTGTCGGCGAGCTTGACCCCCAGCGGCGCCTGGCCGGACGGGAAGGCGGTCGCCACGCTGGCCAGGTGCACGCCGCTGCCGCGCAGCACCTCCGCCACGTAGGGGACCATCGAGGGATAGACGCAGACCGCGCCGACATGCGGGCAGGACGGGTCAGCCGGGTCGGGGCGCAGCGCCTTGGTGGCGAGCGCCCGCACCTTGCCGGGGGTGTCGGCCCCTTCGAGGGTGGTCAGGTCGACCATCCGGATCGCCAGGTCGATCGCCTGGGCCTTGGCCGTGGTCTTGATGGAGCGGGTGCCGAGTTGTGCCGCCCGCTGCTCCGCGCCGACCTGATCCACGCCCGGCAGGCCGTGCAGGAAGGTCCGCAGAGCGGTCTCGGATCGTCCCAGCTCGGAGAGGTCCGACCGGGCCGACGTCGCTGTCGCCGTCATGGCGTGAATAGTACGCATCCCGCCGGGGTGTGATCTTGGCCACGGTGGCCTGATCGTGAGCGCCACACGTGAGCGGCGTCGCTGGTCAGCCGGCAGGTGCGGTGCGTGGCCGGTCTGCCCGGTAGGTTGAGCGTTCGTGGACGTACACGTCATTGACCACCCGCTCGCCCAGGCACGGCTGACCGCCATGCGGGACGCCCGGACCGACTCGGCGTCGTTCCGGGCCGCGCTGCACGAACTCACCACCATGCTGGTGTACGAGGCGGCGCGCTCCTTCCCCGTCGAGAAGTACCCGATCCAGACCCCGGTCACCGCGACCGAGGGCACCCGGCTGGCGAACCCGCCGCTGCTCGTGCCGGTGCTGCGGGCCGGTCTCGGCATGGCCGATGCCGCCCTGGGACTGCTGCCCGAGTCGTCCATGGGCTTCGTCGGCCTGGCCCGCGACGAGGAGACGTTCGAGCCCCGCGCGTACATGGAGTCGCTGCCCCGTGACCTGAGCGGACTGCCGGTGCTGGTGCTCGACCCGATGCTGGCCACCGGCGGCTCGCTGGAACACTGCTGCCGGCTGCTCGCCGACCGCGGCTGCACCGACATCACCGTGCTCTGCGTCCTCGCCGCGCCTGTCGGCATCGAGCGGCTGGAGCGGTCCGGCCTGCCGCTGCGCCTGGTCACCGCCTCGATCGACGACGGCCTCAACGACCGGATGTTCATCGTTCCGGGCCTCGGTGACGCCGGCGACCGCCAGTTCGGCGGCATGCCCCGTTTCTGACCCACCCAGGCCGAGCCCTCCCGGCGCGGCGCGGATTCCCGGAAAGAGGGCCCATCCAGTGCGGAATGGGCCCTCTTTCCGTGAATCAGTCGGGTCGGGGCACCGCGTGGGCGAGTCCGTGCGCGGGGGTGCGGGGAGCCGCTACCGTTCCGGGCCATGACTGGTGTTGCACTCGCCGAAGAGTTGCTGCTCCTCGCCTACGACGACGAAACCGGCAAGGCGACCATGCCCCGGATCAGCCTGGACCTCGGGATGGCCGCCGCGGTGCTGGTCGAGCTGGCCCTGGCCGGCCGGATCGCGTACGCCGACGGCTCCCTGGTGGTGATCGACCCGGCCCCGACCGGCGAGCCGATCGCCGACGAGGTCCTCGCCCGGATCGCCGCCGACACGCCGCACACCCCGTCGTCGTGGGTGCAGCGGCTGCGGCACGGCCTGCGCGACCGGATCCTCGGCGACCTCTGCGGGCGGGGCGTGGTCCGGGACATCGACGAGACCGAGCTGGGCTTCATCCACGTGCACCGCTACCCGGTGGCGGACGCCTCCGTGGAGGCGGACATCCGCCGCCGGCTGGCCGAGGCGCTGACCGACGACCAGGCCCCCGATGAGCGGACGGCCGCGCTCGCCACCCTGGTGGCGGTGCTCCGGATGGAACCGGCGCTCGGCCTGGCCGGCGAGGACGCCCGGGACGCCCGCCGCCGGCTGGAGGCGATCGCCGGTGGGGCCGGCTTCTCCGGCAACGTCAGCCTGGACGACTCGGTGGTCCGCCCGTCCATCGGCCTGGTGGTCGCCGCGCTCGGCCAGGCGATCGACGCCGCTCTCGGCAAGCGCGCCTGACCCCCGACTGCTCGTTGATCAAGAGGTTTGCGTCTGGGTGGCGCCCGGCCGACGCAAACCTCTTGATCAACTCGTGACAGGTCAGAGGCCGAGGGCGGTGGAGACCTCGGTGCGGAGGGTGGTGACCGCCGCCTGGGCGCGGGTGCGGGCGGCGGGGACGTCGCCGTCCGCGACCGGCTCCACCACCTCCAGGTACGCCTTGAGCTTCGGCTCGGTGCCGGAGGGGCGGATCACCACCCGGGCCGCGTCGGTCCGCAGGGTCACCACGTCCGCGCCGGGGAGCAGATCCTTCGTCTCGGTGACCCGGTGCCCGAGCAGCGTCTCCGGGGTGGCCGCCCGGACCCGGGCCATCATCCCGGCGATCTCCCGCAGGTCGTCCACCCGGACCGACAGCTGGTCGGTGTGGTGCACGCCGAACTCGGCGGCCAGCTCGTCGAGCCGGTCGGTGAGCGTACGGCCCTGGGCCTTGAGGCCGGCGGCCAGCTCGGCGACGCTCAGCGCGGCGGTGATGCCGTCCTTGTCCCGGACGTGCTCCGGCGCGACGCAGTAGCCGAGCGCCTCCTCGTACCCGAAGACCAGCGGCTCGCTCCCGCCGCCGGCCCGGACGATCCACTTGAACCCGGTCAGCGTCTCGTCGTACGGCAGGCCTCGCGCGGCACACATGGCCCGCAGCAGGGACGAGGACACGATGGTGGTGGCGTACAGGCCGGTCACCCCGCGGCGCATCAGGTGGTCGGCGAGCAGCGCGCCCACCTCGTCGCCGCGCAGCATCCGCCAGTTGCCGGCACCGTCCGGGACGGCGACCGCGCAGCGGTCCGCATCCGGGTCGTTGGCGATTGCGAGATCCGCGTCCCGGTCGCGGGCCAGCGCGACCAGCCGGTCCACCGCGCCCGGCTCCTCCGGGTTGGGGAAGTTCACCGTGGGGAAGTCCGGGTCCGGCTCGGCCTGGTCGGGCACCACGCCCGGCACGGCGAACCCGGCCCGGGCGAAGGCGGCGGTCAGCACCGCGCCCCCCACCCCGTGCAGCGGGGTGTACGCCACCTTCAGGTCGCGCCGGCCGCTCGGATCGATCACTGCGGCGGCCCGCTCCACGTACGCGGCGACCAGGTCGTCGCCGAGCACCTTGCCGGCCGGGCCGAGCGGCACCTTCGCCAGCGGGCCGACCGCCCGGATGGCCGCCTCGATGCCGGCGTCGGCCGGGGGCACGATCTGCGCGCCCGCGCCCAACTCGCCGCCGAGTTGCGCGCCGAGGTAGACCTTGTAGCCGTTGTCCTGGGGCGGGTTGTGGCTGGCGGTGACCATGACGCCGGCCACCGCGCCGAGGTGCCGCACCGCGAACGCCAGCACCGGGGTGGGCAGCGGGCGGGGCAGCAGCAGGGCCGGGCGACCCGCGCCGGTGGCGACCTGTGCGGTGCGCTCGGCGAACGCCCGCGAGCCGTAGCGGGCGTCGTACCCGATGACCAGCGGCCCCTCACCGCCCTGGTCGGCGAGCCAGCCGACCAGCCCGGCGGCGGCCTGGGTGACCACCGCGAGGTTCATCCCGTTCGGGCCGGCGCGCAGCGGACCACGCAGCCCGGCGGTGCCGAAGGTCAGTGGACCGGCGAACCGGTCGGCCAGCTCCGGGCCGCTGCCCGGCAGTCCGTCCAGGACCGCGCGCAGCTCGTCCCGGCTGGCCGGGTCGGGGTCGTCGTCGAGCCACCGCTGGGCCCGGTCGCGAAGCTCGTCAAGATCAGTGGTTTCCGCCGCCATGGCCTCTTGATAGCACGGCGGCGGAGCACCACTGCCCGTCGGCCTCGACTCAGTTGGCCCCGGTGAGCTGGAACGACCCGGCCATCGCGTCGAAGATCGGCTTGCTCTCGGCGAACTTCGCGTCGTTGGCGGTCAGATAGAACGAGTACACCTTCCCGTCCTCGACCACGCCGCGCCAGACGCCGTGCCGCATCGAGTCGCCCTCGCCGCAGGTGTACTCGAACTCCGCCGCCGGCTTGCCGGCCAGCGTCTTCTCCGACATCGCGAGCTCGTTGTACGGCTTGGCACAGGACTTGCTGTTGCCGGCAAGGTTCCGGGAGGCGAATTCGGCCCAGCTCGTCGACGTGCCGCTCCACTTCTCCGCCAGGATGCGGACCTTGCGCCGGCTGTCCTGCGGGTCGACGTAGTCGACGAAGACGCCGCCGGTCTTGCGCTCCCAGCCCTTCGGCACCTGGATGGTGACGTCCTTGGCCGAGACCTCCTGCATCTCGACCGGCGGGGCCTCGGCGGTGGCGGTGGGCAGCGTGCCCACGATCGGCGGCGGGGTCTCGTCGCCGCCGCTGTTGAGGGCGATCACGACGATCAGCAGCAGCACGGCCACGCCCCCGGCGGCGGCCAGCTGGACCTTGCGCGGCCAGCCCTTGACCGTGCCGACGAGCTGCCTGCCGGCGCCGCGGGCCTTGCCGAGGGCACCGCCGTCGGCCGGCGCGGCGGGCGGGGTGGCCCACGGCTGGCCGGTGCCCGGCACCGACCACTGGTTGCCGCCGTACACCGGCTGGGTGGCGTCGGCGCCGCGGCCGTACACCCGCTGGGTCGCGTCCGGGCGGCCGACGTCGACCCGCTGCGTGGCGTCGGGGTGCCCGCCCCCGAGTCGCTGGGTGGCCTCCGGTCCCGCGCCGCCGCCGAACCGCTGGGTCGCCTCCGGTCCCGCGCCGCCGAACCGCTGGGTGGCGTCCGGCGAGATTCGCTGGGTGGCCTCCGGGGCGGCGCCCGGCGCGGGCATCGCGCCGGTGGGGGTGTGCAGCGGACCGGCCAGCGCGTCCGCGCTGGTCTCGTCCAGCGCCGCGCTGCCCGCGGCGGCCCTGGGCTCGGGGCGCTCGCCCCGGCGCAGGGCGGCGAGCCGGTCGGTCAGTGACTCGCCGGGGCCGATCATCGCCCGGCCGCCGATCTGCCCGGTCGGCTTCGGCTCGGGCGCGGCGGGCAGCGGAATCGGCGGCCGCTGCACCGGCACCACCGAGTACGGGTCGGTGACCGAGTTGACCGCGGCGGCGTTGCTGGTCAGCGGGCCGGCGAGCAGCTCGCGCAGCATGCGCCGGGCGGTGTGCACGTCGTACCGGCGGGCCGGATCCTTCTCCAGCAGGCCCATCAGCACGCCGGTCAGCGGGCCGCTGCGCTGAGGGGTGGCCGGCGGGTCCTCGACCACCGCGTGCATGGTCTCGATCGGGTCGCCCTTGTCGAACGGGGGGCGGCCCTCCACGGCGGTGTAGAGCGTGACGCCGAGCGAGAACAGATCGCTCGGCGGGCCGAAATCCTGGCCCATCGCCCGCTCGGGCGAGATGAAGTGCGGCGACCCGAGCACCATGCCGGGCGTGGTGAGCTGCACGTCGGTGGGCATCCGGGCGACGCCGAAGTCGGTCAGCACGCATCGGCCGTCGGAGCAGATCAGCACGTTGGCCGGCTTGACGTCGCGGTGCAGCACGCCGATCGCGTGCGCCACCTCCAGGGCGCCGAGCAGCGCGATGCCGATCTTGGCAACCACGCGGGGCGCGACCGGCCCGTCCTCGATCACCATGTCGGCCAGGCTGCGCGCGTCCAGCAGCTCCATCACGATCCACGGGCGGCCACCCTCGGTGACCACGTCGTAGACCTGGACCACGGCCGGGTGCTGGATCGCCGCGGCCGCGCGGGCCTCGCGGAGGGTCCGCTCGTACAGCGCGTCACGGTCGCTGGGGGCCAGCCCCGGCGGCAGCACGACCTCCTTGACCGCCACATCGCGGCGCAGCAGGGTGTCGGTCGCGCGCCACACCGTGCCCATGCCGCCGTTGCCCACCGGAGACCGCAGCGAGTAGCGACCACCTATGGTGGTGCCGGGTGCCGCGCGTCCAGTGGGGGGACTGACCGGTCCGCCGCTCCACGTCGGGATCTGAGTCACTTGAAAAGCCACCGGGGGATATCGAGGGGGCTGGGACACAACCCCCCTATCTTGCTGGTTCCGACGCCCGATGCGAAACCCGACGCGGCGGACGTTTACCTACTCGACGGTATGTGGCCAGCTACTCACCTGCCGTCGAGCGGCCGGCGCAGTGTGCGGTATCCCTCATCCATCGACGCCCGGCCGCGTCCTACCATCCGGTAATGAGCGAACGGCGGTCAAGCGAGTCCGGTTTCCCGATCAAGGGCGTCTACACGGCGGACGATCTCCCCGGGGAACTGGCCGAGCGGCTGGGCGCCCCGGGCGAGTACCCGTACACCCGCGGGGTGTACCCGACGATGTACACCTCCCGCCCGTGGACCATGCGGCAATATGCCGGCTTCGGCACCGCCACCGAGTCGAACGCGCGCTACCACCAGCTGCTGCGCGCCGGCACCATGGGCCTCTCGGTCGCCTTCGACCTGCCCACCCAGATGGGCTACGACTCCGACGACCCGATCGCGCACGGTGAGGTGGGCAAGGTCGGCGTCGCCATCGACTCCATCGAGGACATGCGGCAGCTCTTCGCCGGCATCCCGCTGGACAAGGTCTCCACCTCGATGACCATCAACGCGCCCGGCTCCGTGCTGCTCCTGCTCTACCAGCTCGTGGCCGAGGAGTCCGGGGTCCCGGGCGGGGCGCTCAACGGCACCATCCAGAACGACATCCTCAAGGAGTACATCGCCCGGGGGACGTACATCTTCCCGCCGAAGCCGTCGCTGCGCCTGGTCGCCGACACCTTCGCGTACTGCCGGGCCGAGGTGCCCAAGTGGAACACCATCTCCATCTCCGGCTACCACATGGCGGAGGCCGGTGCGACGCCCGCGCAGGAGATCGCGTTCACCCTGGCCAACGGCGTGGAGTACGTCCGGGCGGCGCTGGCCGCCGGGCTGGACGTGGACGACTTCGCGCCCCGGCTGTCGTTCTTCTTCGTCGCCCGCACCACCCTGCTCGAGGAGGTCGCCAAGTTCCGGGCGGCCCGCCGGCTCTGGGCCCGGCTGATGCGCGACGAGTTCGGGGCGAGGAACCCGAAGTCGATGATGCTGCGGTTCCACACCCAGACCGCGGGCGTCCAGCTCACCGCCCAGCAGCCGGAGGTGAACCTGGTCCGGGTGGCGATCCAGGGCCTCGGCGCGGTGCTCGGCGGCACCCAGTCACTGCACACCAACAGCTTCGACGAGGCGATCGCGCTGCCCACCGAGAAGGCGGCCCGGCTGGCGCTGCGGACCCAGCAGGTGCTGGCGTACGAGACTGACCTGACCGCCACCGTGGACCCGTTCGCCGGATCGTACGTGGTGGAGGCGATGACCGCCGAGATCGAGGCGGCCGCCGACGAACTGATGAAGCGGGTCTTCGACCACGGCTCGGCGGTGGACGCGATCGAGGCCGGCTTCCAGAAGCGGGAGATCGAGCAGTCCGCGTACCGGATCGCCCAGGAGATCGACTCGGGCGAGCGGGTGGTGGTCGGGCTCAACCGGTTCCAGATCGACGAGGAGGAGCCGTACGAGCCGCTGCGGGTGGACCCGGCGATCGAGGCCGCCCAGGCGGAGCGGCTGGCGAAGCTGCGCGCCGAGCGGGACGCCGAGGCGGTCGAGCGCGCCCTGGCCGAACTGCGGGCCGCCGCCGAGGGCGGCGCGAACGTGCTCTACCCGATGAAGGAGGCGCTGCGCGCCCGGGCCACGGTGGGCGAGGTGTGCGGGACGCTGCGCGAGGTGTGGGGCACGTACCGGCCGAGCGACCGGTTCTGACCTGGTTCTCGGCGGCGGCCCGGGCGGTGCCCCGGGAAGGGGTGGCCGCGCCTGTGCCGGCCCGGCTGAGAGCCGCCTGAGCTGGGCGTACGGGTCTCGCCGCAGGGCCTCGCGGCGGCGTACAGTCGATGGTCTCCCCGCACGCGAGCGGAAGCGGAGACGGCTCTGCGAAGGTGCCGGCGGGCTGCCTGGCGGCACCTTCGGTGCGGACCCTCCGGGCGGCGTCGCCCGGCCCGTCCGCTGAGCCGTGGGGCAGTGGGGCCCGCCCTTGCGCGCGTGTGCGGACGACTGCTCCGGGTCGCGGCGTGGCGTCAGACACGCCGAGCCGGAGTGGTCGGTCGGAATGCGGGTAACCCGGTCGGGTGAACGGGACGGACAGCCTGTGCGGTCGCACAGCGGACCGGCATGTGACCGTGGGGAGTCGTCCGGCAGCCGACTGTTGTCGCGCAATTGTCCGACCGGCAGTTAATTGCCGGGACTAATGCGACAATTCGGAACGACGGCCCGGGATTTGGTGACCGTTGAATCGGTTACGCGTTGTAGGAGGTGTGGGGCAGATGACGGCGTTCGACCGCGATCTACCTGCTGTCCCGCAGATATTCGAGCCTTCCCACCAGGGCATTCGTGACGCTGTGCGGTCCGACCGCTACCCGAAAGATGTTGCGCAGCGTCACCGCCGGCGGTCTAGGCTGTCTGCTGTTCTCCCCGAAGATCCATCCATCTCTAGTGATCGAGAATTCGACGTGACGAGTGCGTTGACGTTGCCCTCCGGCAGCCTGCTGGCGTCGTCCTGGCCGGAGGCGCCGACCGGGTCCCAGCCCCTGCCCTTCGAGCTCGACCAGCTGCTCGCCCTCCGGGTACCCGGGCTCATCGCCACCCGCCGTCACATCCACTCCCACCCGGAACTGTCCGGCGAGGAGTTCGAGACGGCCGCCCTGATCCACCGGGAGCTCTCCCTCGCCGGGCTGAAGCCCCGCCTGCTGCCCAAGGGCAACGGCGTTATCTGCGACATCGACGGGCGCCCGGACGGCCCGGTGATCGCGCTCCGCGCCGACATCGACGCGCTGCCGCTCACCGACCCGAAAGACGTGCCGTACCGGTCCACCGTGGACGGCGTCTGCCACGCCTGCGGGCACGACGTGCACACCACGGTGATGCTCGGCGTCGGCATGCTGCTCGCCCAGCTCGCCGACCTCGGCCAGCTCGACGGCCGGGTCCGGCTCATCTTCCAGCCGGCCGAGGAGATCCTGCCCTGCGGCTCGCTGGAGGTCATCGAGGCCGGTGGCCTCGAGGACGTGGTGCAGATCTTCGCCGTCCACTGCGACCCGAACCTCCCGGTCGGCCGGGTCGGTCTCCGGGTCGGCCCGATCACCGCCGCCGCCGACAACGTCACGGTCCGGCTCACCGGCCCGGGCGGCCACACCGCCCGCCCGCACCTCACGGTCGACCTGGTCGACGCGCTGGGCCGGCTGGTCACCGAGGTGCCGGCCCTGGTCAGCCGGCGGGTGGCGGCCAACAGCGGGCTGCTGCTGGTGTTCGGCCACGCCTCGGCCGGCACCCGCTACAACGTCATCCCCTCCGAGGCCTGCGCCGCAGGCACGCTGCGGGTGATGGATCGCGACACCTGGGAGCAGGCCCCGAAGATCGTGGCTCAGGTCGTCCGGGACGTCATCGCCCCCACCGGCGCGACGGTCGACCTGGAATACCTGCGCGGTCGCCCGCCGGTCAGCAACGACGCCCGCGCCATCGGCGTACTCACCGCCGCCACCGCGGCCGCCCTCGGGCCCGAGGGGATCGCGGAGACCCCGCAGAGCATGGGCGGCGAGGACTTCTCCTGGTATCTCGAGTACGTGCCGGGCGCGCTCGCCCGCCTCGGCGTCGGCCGGAACGGGCCCAACGTGGACCTGCACCGGGCCTCGTTCGACGTGGACGAGCGCGCCATCCCGGTCGGCGTACGCCTCATGGTCCAGACCGCGCTGCGGGCACTGGCGGCGGCGCGCTAGGCGCCGGACCACCCACCGGACCGGTCGGTCCCGGCATCGTCGGGGCCGGACCGGCCGGTGGCGCCCGGCGCGCCCGACGTCGGCGCGCCGCCCGCACCAGCAGCACCACCGGTACGCCGATCACCACCGCGAACGGCAGCACCGCGCCCAGCACGGTCAGCACCACGAACATCGTGGTGACGAAGACGTCCCAGCCGCCCCGCAGCCCGACCAGGAAGCCGAGTTCCGGCCCCTCCTCGGCGGTCGTCGCGTCGGTGCCCACGAAGGTCACCGTGATGGTGGAGAGCGCGGTCAGGTCGGCCAATCGACGCTTCTTCGCCTCCAGCGACGCCAGGTCGGCCTCCCGCCGGCCCACCTCGTTCTCCAAGGTGACCAGTTCGTTGATCGAGCTGGCCCGGGCGAGCAGCTTCCGGGCGCTGTCCACCCGGGCCCGCTGGGTGGCGATCCGGGCGTCCAGGTCGACGGTCTCCTCGGTGACGTCCTCGGTGCGTACCTGGCGTTGTTCCGGCTGGCCGAGCCGGGACAGCTCGTCGACGACCGCGGTGAACCGGTCCGCCGGCACCCGCAGGGTCAGCTCGGCGCGGGCGTCCGCCGCCTCGCTGCGCCGCTGGTCGCCGCCGACGAACCCGCCCGCCGCGGTCGCCGCGTCGGTCGCCGCGCGGGCGGCCTTCTCCACGTCGTCCACCCGGACCTGCAACGTGCCGGTGTAGATGATCGACCGCTGGTCGACCCGCAGGTCCGGCTGGGCTCCGCCGGACCCGGCCGGGGCGGGCGCCGCCGCGTCCCGGTCCGCGCCCTTGGTCTGGGCCGCGCCCGCCGCCGGTGCCTGCGCCGACGTGGCCTGGTCGTTCTGCCCACTGTCGGCGCCGCAAGCCCCCGCGGCCAGCACCGCCGCCAGCCCCACCGCCGCCAGTGACACGGCCCGGCGGCGTCCCCCTCGTTCACTCATGCCGTCACCTCGCTGCGCTCGGCGTCGGCATGAGGCACCACGACGCTGTGCTGATGATTCGCTCGCTGACGCTCGCTCATGCCGTCACCTCGCTGCGCTCGGCGTCGGCATGAGGCACCAGGGCCCTGTTGCTGATGATTCGCTCGCTCATGTCCCCGCTCCGATCTTCGACGGCCCCGCCCCGGGGTCGATACGTCGGACGCGACGCGCTATCGCGCCGGTTCCGGCAGACTGCGCTGAGGACGTCACGATTCGATAATCGAGGAGTCACGATGCAGGTCACCAAGTACGCCCACTCCTGCCTCCGCGTGGAGCACGACGGGGGAGTGCTGGTCGTCGACCCCGGTGTCTACAGCGAACCGGAGGCGCTGGACGGGGCGGACGCGGTGCTGATCACCCACCAGCACCCCGACCACGTGAACGTCGAGGCGGTGACCCGGGCGCTGGACCGGCACCCGTTCCGGATCAACGGCCCGGCCTCGCTCGCCGAGGTCCTCGGTGACGCGGCCGAGGCGCTGACCGTGGTCGCGCCAGGCGAGTCGTTCACCGCCGCCGGCGTGGCGATCCGCGCGTACGGCGGCCAGCACGCGGTCATCCACCCCGACATCCCGGTCATCGAGAACCTCGGCTTCCTGATCAACGACGTCGTCTACCACCCGGGGGACTCGTTGGTGGTCCCCGACGACGTCCAGGTGGACACCCTCTTCGCCCCGATCCACGCGCCCTGGAACAAGTTCTCCGAAGTGGTCGACTTCATCCGGGCGGTCGCCCCGCGCCGGGCGTACGCGCTGCACGACGGCCTGCTCAACGACAACGGTTTCGGCGTGCTCGACCGGCAGTACACCGCACTGTCGAACACCGACTACCGCCGCCTCGAACCGGGCACCCGGATCGACGCCTGACCGCCGTGCCTGGACCCACCCCCGAGCTGGTCCAGCGGCTCTACGCGACCCCACCCGACCGGTTCGTCGCGGCCCGCGACGCCGCCGTGGCCGAGGCGCGCCGGGCCGGCGACCAGAAGGCCGCCCGCGAGATCGGCAAGCTGCGCCGGCCCACCGTGGCCGCCTGGCTGGTCAACCTGCTCGCCATCCGCCGGCCCGAGCTGGTCGCCGACCTGGCGCAGCTCGCCGAGTCGCTCCGCACCGCCCAGCGCGACCTGCGCGGCGCCAAGCTGCGCGAGCTGTCCGCCCAGCGCCGGGCCGTGGTCGGCGCGCTGGTCGACGAGGCTCGCAAGCTGGCTGCCGCCGAGCCGGGCGCCCCGTCGGCCGGGAAGCTTCCGCTGGCCGAGGTCGAGGCGACCCTCAACGCCGCCCTCTCCGACGCCGAGGTGGCCGAGCAGGTCCGCACCGGGCGGCTGCTCCGGGCCACCCACTATGCCGGCTTCGGCGAGGTGCCCCGCCCGCAGCTGCGGCTGGTCACCGGGGGCGCGGAGGAACCGGAGCCGGAGGAGCCGGCGGCCGGACGGGCCGGGGCCCGCCGGGAACGCGACGAGCGGGCCGCGGCGCGAGCGGCCCGGGCCGAGCGGGCGAAACGCCGCCGGGCGCTGGAACGCGAGCAGGCGTTGGCCCGCGGCGATCAGGACCGGGCCGAGGCGGAACTGGCCGAGGCCGCCCGGTCCGAGCGGGACGGCGCCGCGAGCCTGGACCGGATCGAGACCGAGCTGGCCGAGCTGGAACGCCGCCGGGCCGTCGCCGAGCAGGAACTGAGCCGGGCCAAGCTGGCCCGGCGGGGCGCCGAGCGGTCGCTCACCACCGCCCGCCGGCGTACCGGGGAGGTGGAGGCCGCGATGGAGGCGCTGGACGCCGAAGAGGGGGATGCCGACGAGGAGGGCAACCGGGCAGACTGATCGGGATGGACGACCACGGTGGACGGACGGCGGTGTGCCGTCGATGACCCCCGAGCAGGTCGCCGCCGCCAGCAAGCCGCTGGTGCTGGAGCTCGGGGAGGCCTTCTCCCGTTGCCCGGCGACGCTGCGCCGCGCCCGGCTGCTCGGCATCTCCGGCTGGGCGTTCTACATCACCGGCCGGGCGGGCGCGCTCGGCGACGTCCGCGCCGAGACGGTCGCCGCCGCGCTCGGCTTCATCGCCCCCGACGCGGTCGCCGACGGCTGGGACGCCGCCGCCCGTACGGCCCGCCCACTGGCGGTCGCCGAGGCGAACCTGGCCGAGTGCTGCCGGTGGGGCGTCCAGCACCTGAGCGACGCCCCCGAGTCGCCCCGCCTGGCCGGCCTGCTGGAACGCGCGGTCGACGCGGCGGACGGCAGCGGGATGCCACTGTTCGCCGCCTGGCGGGCCATGCCGGTGCCGGACCGCTCGCCGGGCGCCCGGGCGGCCGTCGCGCTGCTGCTGCTCCGCGAGCACTTCGCGGGGGCGTACCTGCTGGCGGTGCGGGCCGCCGGGATGACCCCGCTGGAGGCGGTGCTGGCCGGGCCGGAGGGGGAGGCGGGGGCCGCCGCCTGCGGCTGGTCGCCCCCGTACCCGCCGGTCGGGCCGCTGGTGCGGCGGCGGCTCTGGGCCGAGGCGGTGACCGACCGGCTGGCCGCCACCGCGTTCCGGGCGCTGGCCCCCGGCGAGGGGGCGGAACTGCTCAACCTGCTCACCGCCACCCGGCTGCACCTCCGCAGCGGATAAATGAGGGGCGCGCGGGCCGGGTGGGCTGCCAGGATCAGCGGCGTGACGCTCCCCGCCGGCTGGGCCGCCCGCCGCCCCACCCTCGACGACGTGCCCGCGATCCTGAAGGTGGTGCACGCCGCCGACACCTTCGCGATCGGCTACCCGGACTTCGACGCCGAGGACGTCGAGTCCGCGCTGACCGCCCCCTTCGTCGACCCGGCCCGGGACTCGTGGCTGGTCACCGACCCGGACGGCGCCGCCGTCGCCTGGGCGATCCTGGCCAACCCGACCGGGGTGGGTCGGGAGTGGGTGGACGTCCTCGTGGACCCCGAGCGCGGAGCCGACCTGCGCGCCCCGCTGCTGGCCCGGCTGCTCGACCGGGTCGCCGAGCGGGCCGCCGAGCGCGGCCTGCACGCCCTGACTGTTCGCACCGGTGTCTTCGCCCCGGAGACGCGCTGGGCGGCCGATCTGGTCGAGGCCGGCTTCACCCGGGTCAAGCGGTACATCCGGATGACCCGCCCCCTCGCCGACCTGCCCGCCGAGCCGGCCCCGCCGGCCGGGGTGACCGTCCGCCCGCTGCGCGCCGGCGACGAGGCCGACCTGCGGCTGTTCCATCGGATCTTCGACACCGCGTTCCGGGACACCCCCGACTACGAGCCGCTCGGCTTCGAGGCGTGGCGGGAGCAGATCCCGTCGTACGGCAAGGTCTGGGACGAGTGGTTCGTCGCCGAGGTCGACGGGGCGCCGGCCGGCGCCCTCCAGTCCTCCGACCAGGCCTTGGAGCACGACATGGGCTGGGTACGCACGCTGTCGGTGCTGCCCGCGTACCGGCGGCGCGGGGTGGGCGCGGCGCTGCTGCGCCGGGCCTTCGCCACGTATGCCGCGAAGGGCCGGGCGTCCGCCGGGCTCGGCGTCGACCTGGCCAACCCGACCACCCCGGTGACCCTCTACCGCTCGGTGGGGCTCAATGAGGTGCGCTGGACCGACATGTACGAGCGCACGGTCACCGCCACGGGTGTGTGACACGCGACCCGCGCTCCGGGGTCGCCGGCCGGCCGGGGCACCGGCCGGGGGAGACTGGACGCGTGGGAGAGCCTCTAGGCCGACGCGGTGCCGGTGGGGCGGGACCGCAGCTCGGTGACGTAGTCGTCCGGCGCGCCCGCCTTCTCCGCCGCGTTCGCGATCTCCGACAGATACCACGATGTCGGCAGGCCGCCCTCGTAGCCGTCGAAGACGTAGACCCACGCGGTCACGTCCCCGTCCAGCGTGGAGACGCGGACGGTGAGCTTCCGGTATGTGCCCGCGGTCACGCCCTCGATCTCGTCGAGCTGCGCGGCGTCGTACGGGTGGATGTCGTAGAGCGCCACGAAGACCCGGTCACCCGGGGACTCGACCACCGTGCTGACCGAGCCCTCCCAGCCGATGACGCCCTCGCCCGCGAAGGTGAGCCGCCACCCCTCCAGCCAGCCGGTACCCACCATCGGCGAATGCGGGCAGTAGGCGCGCATGCGGGCGGGGTCCAGGTTTGAGCCGTAAGCGGCGTACAGACGCACGGCGATGACGATAGCCCGGTCGGCGGGTGGGGGAGAATACGACGGTGCGTGTCGAGCGCGATGGGGAGAAGAAAGTCACTGTGAGCACGGACGAGGGGCGAGCGCTGTGAGCCAGATCGTGATCATCGGCGGGGGACCGGCCGGGTACGAGGCGGCGCTGGTCGCCGCCCAGCTGGACGCTGATGTCACCGTGGTCGAGGCGGAGGGGGCCGGAGGCGCCTGCGTGCTCTCCGACTGCGTCCCGTCGAAGACCTTCATCGCCAGCTCGGAGGTGGTGACCGGCTACCGGGACACCGAGGAGTTCGGGGTGCACTCGGACGGGCTGGAGGCGGTCACCGTCGACGCCCGGGCGGTGCACGAGCGGGTGAAGCGGCTCGCCCTGGCCCAGTCCGCCGACATCCACGCCAAGCTGGTCAAGGCCGGGGTGGAGTTCGTCGCCGGCACCGCCCGGCTGGGCGAGGACACGCTCGGTCACACCCACCGGGTGATCGTCACCCCGGCCGACGGTGACGAGGAGTACTCGATCGCGGCGTCCACCGTCCTGATCGCCACCGGCGCCACGCCGCGCCAGCTCCCCACCGCCGTCCCTGACGGCGAGCGCATCCTGACCTGGCGCCAGGTGTACGACCTGCCGGACCTGCCGGAGCACCTGATCGTGGTCGGCTCCGGCGTGACCGGCGCCGAGTTCGCCAGCGCCTACCTGGCGATGGGCGTCAAGGTCACCCTGGTCTCCAGCCGGGACCGGGTCATGCCGCACGAGGACGCCGACGCGGCGATGGCGATCGAGCGGGTGTTCCGCAACCGGGGCATGAGCATCCTCAACAACTCGCGTGCCGAGGCGGTTCGCCGGAGCGGCGACGGCGTGGAGGTCGAGCTCTCCGACGGCCGCAAGGTGTCCGGCAGCCACGCGTTGATCGCGGTCGGCTCGGTGCCCAACACCGCCAACCTGGGCCTCGCCGAGTACGGCGTCGAGCTGGCCCGGGGCGGCTACGTCACCGTCGACCGGGTCTCCCGGACCAATGTGCCCGGCATCTACGCCGCCGGTGACTGCACCGGGGTGCTGCCGCTGGCCAGCGTCGCCGCCATGCAGGGCCGGATCGCCATGTGGCACGCGCTCGGTGAGGCGGTCCGCCCGCTGCGGCTGCGTACCGTCGCCGCGAACGTCTTCACCGACCCGGAGTTGGCCACCGTCGGCGTCTCGCAGAACGAGGTGGACGCCGGCAAGGTCCCGGCCCGCCAGGTGATGCTGCCGCTCGCCGGCAACGCCCGGGCGAAGATGGACGACCTCGCCGACGGCTTCGTCAAGCTCTTCTGCCGCCCGGCCAGCGGCCAGGTGATCGGCGGCGTGGTGGTGGCGCCGAAGGCCAGCGAACTGATCCTGCCGATCACCATGGCGGTGGAGAACAACCTCACCGTCAACGAGCTGGCCCAGACCATCACCATCTATCCCTCGCTGTCGGGCTCGATCACCGAGGCGGCCCGTCAGCTCATGCTGCACGAACTGGAGTGACCCGCCGCGTCCTCGGCCGGGGCGACCGGCCGAGGGCGCATCAGCGGAAGGCGGCGGCGTGGTCGGCGGCCCACTCGGCGTACGTGCGGGCGGGGTGGCCGGTCAGCCGCCGTACCGTGTCGGTGACCTGTTCGGGGCGGGCGACGAAGGCGGCCCAGCCGGCCAGCGCGGCGTCGGCGAAGGCCGGGTCGCCGAAGGCGGCGGAGAGCATCTGCCGTGCCTCGCCGACCGGCATCTCCGACCAGCGCAGCTCCCGGCCGACCGCCCGGCCGATGGCGCGTACCTGGTCCTCCTGGGTCAGCGTCGCCGGACCGCTGAGCAGGTACCGCGCGCCGGCGTGGCCGTCCGAGGTCAACGCCGCCACGGCCACCTCGGCCAGGTCCCGCTCGTGGATCAGTGACCGGGCCGCGCCCCCGTACGGCCAGCGCACCACGTCGCCGGCGCGGATCTGGTCGGCCCACATCAGGGTGTTGGCGGCGAAGCCGACCGGCCGGAGGAAGGTCCATGCCGCGCCGGACGCCTCGACCGCCCGTTCGACCTGCGCCCAGAACGACGCCGGCTGGTCGGCGGCGCCCGGGGCGGAGAGGTAGACGATCCGGGACGCGTGCTCGGCGATCGTCCGGGCGACCTCGGGGGCGGCCCGCTGGGCCACGGCCGGGTCGGTGAACGGCCAGATCAGGAAGACCGCCTCGACGCCGGTCAGGTGGGGCGTGAGCGAGGCGGGGTCGCCGAGGTCGGCGGCCACCACCTCGACCCCGGCCGGCAGGTCCGCCCGGGACGGGTCGCGGCTCACCGCCCGGACCTGTTCGCCCCGCGCGAGCAGCAGCGACACCACCTCCCGGCCGACTGTGCCGGTCGCCCCCGTCACCAGGATCATCTCCGCCTCCTCGTCCGACCGGTCGCCGTCGACCCGTCAATCGGACGCTAAGAGTTGAAGCTCCCTTGAGGTCAAGGGCATGGGCGCCGCCGCCGTTTCCGGGACGGCCTCGGCGACGCGACCGGCCGGTCGGCGGGCCAGTGCCACCGCGACCACGCTGAGCAGGGCGACCTCGGCGACGATGAGCAGACGCTCGGCGAGCCCGATCAGCATCCGCTCGCCCGGGTAGGCGGACCAGATCATCGCCCCGGCCAGCAGCAGGCTGGCCAGGGTGAGCACGCGCAGCCAGCCGGCGGCGCGACCGCCCAGGTGCCCGGCGAGCAGCCAGCCGGCGACCGGCAGGGCGAGGAAGGCGACCACCGAGGCGTACCGGTGCAGGTAGGCCGCGGTGTCCATGGGCAGGCCGGGCTCGTTGGTGGGTACCACGGCGGAGGTGACCAGGCCGGCGGTCCAGGCGGACAGCAGCATCCCGGCCACCTGCGGCCGCCGTCCCGGCCAGGCGGGTGCCCCGCCGCCGGTCGGCGCCCGTCCGCCACCCGCTCGCCGCGACCCGCCGGGGTCCGCCCCCGATCCGGTACGCCAGAGGGCCGGGATCAGCACCGCCGTCGCGGCGGCGAGCACCGCCATGGCCACGTCGATGGCGCCGCCCCGGTCGGAGACGGCGAAGTCGCTGACGGTCAGCGACCAGGGGCTCAGATCGTCGTTCACCTCGAGGTGACCGAGTACGGCGAGCACCGCCGCCAGGGCGATCCCGCCGAGGGCCAACAGGGCGCGTCTCCGGTTTTCGAGCATGCCCCAGCCTGTCGCCGAACCGGTCCGAAATGGATCCGGGGCGGCCACCCACTTCCGCCCCCGGGTCGTCCCCTAGAGGCCCCACATATCGGCGACTTTGCGGTATCCGGTGTTCAGGACACCGCCAGATCGCTGATATGCCGATCAGTCGGCCGAAACCTCGACCCCGACCCGGACCTCCGCGTTGGGCTCGGTACGGGTGTGGCGGGCGCTGATCGCGCTCATCGCCCAGCCGGCCGCCGCGAACCCGGCCGCCGCCACCCCGCCGATCACCACGAGCCGCCACGCCGATTCGGTCAGCGCCCGGCCGCCCAGATGCCCGACCAGGCTGCCGTACGTCGCCCAGCCCGTCGCCGCCAAGGTCTCGTAGAGCAGGAAGAGGCGGTACGGGTAGCGGCTGCGCCCGGCCGAGAAGCAGGTGGCCATCCGGCCGCCCGGTACGAAGCGGCAGAGCAGGATCACCAGTGGTCCCGGCTCGCGCAGCCCGCGGGTGGCCCGGGCGACGGCCCGGCGGGCCCGGCTGGGCGTCGCGTGTCGGGGCGCCCGGCGGTCCGGTGCGGTCCGGCCGAGCAGGTAGCAGGCGAGATCGCCGGCGATGACGCCGAGCGCGCCGACGGCGATGGTGAGCGGCAGGCTGAGCCCGCCGTAGACGGTCAGCGCGCCGGTGGTGATCATGACGACCTGGGTCGGCACGACCGGCACGAAAGCGTCGGCGATCAGCAACCCCAACAGCACGGCGTACGCCCACGTCGGCGACGCGACGTCAGCGATGAGTTCGGGCAAGACCGCCACCTCGCCGGATTCCCCCGTTCGATCGCACCGAGCCTGACGGCATGTCCCGCGTCACCCCGGGGTGCCCGGGCCGGTGGTGACCCCTGACACGACAGGGCCACCCGTGGACAACGATTCTGGGCCGGCGAATGTGACGCTTCCCTGGCGTGGCGCCGGCCACCCGTGCGGGCGGCGGATCGGCGGTCATCGGCGTACCGTTGTCGGGACGCGGCCGCGTGGACGTCGGATCCCCCGTTTCCGGCGTCCGGGCCGTCGCGGGTCGCCGGCAGGTCCCGTGCCGGCGACCCGCTCCCGCTCCCCGCAGAGCTCGCGTGGCACGGACTGGCGGGGCCGCATCGCGCCTCGCCACCACCGCCCGGTCCCCGCAGGCGCGAAATCCGGGTGCGCGAACCGACCCGTCGCGCGTACGGTCGCCGCATGCGCAGCGCGGTGGTGACCACGACGCCGGGAATCCCCGGCGCGCCGCACTGACGTATCCGTCGACGAGGCCCCGGGGCGAACCGCCCCGGGGCCTCGCGGCGTTCCGGGCCAGCTCGCCTCCGGGTCGTACCCGATCAAGGAGAGCGACATGATCGACCACCGCAGACTCGGCCGGGAGCTGGAGCTGTTCGTCTCCGATCCCCTGTCGGGGGCCGGGCTGCCCATCTGGCTGCCGGCCGGCGCCGCCGCCCGGCACGCGGTCGAGGAGTACGTGCGGGACCTGGAGCGCCGGGCCGGCTACCAGCACGTCTACTCCCCGCCGCTGGGCAAACGGGAGCTGTTCGAGCTGTCCGGGCATCTCGGCTACTTCGCCGACGACATGTTCCCCCCGATGCGGCTGTCCGCCGACGACGAGTTCGTGCTCCGGCCGGCGCTCTGCCCGCACCACGCGCTGGTCTTCCGGGCACGGGGTCGTTCCTACCGGGAGTTGCCGCTGCGCGTCGCCGAGCTGGGCGGGATGTACCGGGCGGAGCGCTCCGGGGTGCTCGGCGGGCTCTCCCGGGTCCGCGCCATCTCGCTCAACGACGCGCACAACTTCTGCGCCCTGGACCAGGTCGGCGACGAGGTACGCGAGATCCTGCGGCTGATCGGCGAGGCGCACGCCGCGCTCGGCGTCCGGCCGGCCGGGTTCCGGCTGTCGCTGCGCGGGCCGGGGGAGAAGTACGTCGGCGACGACGCCCAGTGGGCGCGGGCCGAGGAGTTGCTCCGCGCCGCGCTCGACGGGGTGGACTTCACCGAGGGGCCCGGCGAGGCGGCCTTCTACGGTCCGAAGATCGACATCCAGGTCGTCGACGCGGCCGGCCGGGAGTCGACCATCTCCACCATCCAGCTCGACTTCGACAAGCCGGAGCGGTTCGACCTGTCGTACACCGACGCGGACGGCAGCCGCAAGCGGCCGGTGATGGTGCACCGGAGCCTGGTCGGCAGCATGGAACGGCTCTTCGCGTATCTGATCGAGGTGCACGCCGGCGCCTTCCCGGCCTGGTACGCGCCGGTGCAACTGGTGCTGCTGCCGGTGGACGACGGCCAGGCGGACGCGGCCGGCGACCTGGCCCGGCGGGCCGAGGCGGCCGGGCTCCGCGTCGAGGTCGACCACGCCGGCTCGCTGGGTGCCCGGATCCGCGACGCGGCCCGCCGGAAGGTGCCGTACCTCGGGGTGGTCGGCCCCCGGGAGGCGGCCGACGGGTCGCTGTCCCTGCGGCTGCGCGACGGCCGCGGGCTCGACGCGATGCCGGTGCCCGACGCGCTGGGGCTGATCGGGCGGGTGGTCGCCGCCCGCTCGGCCGATCTGCTGCCCGGGGCCTGACGCCCGGCCGGCCGGCCCCCGCCTCGCGGCGGGGGCCGGACCGGGGGCGGCTGATCCGTCCACCGTCAGCTCCGGGCCGGCGCGCCGGCCGGGACCGGCCCCTCGTCGTCGACCGCAGCGCCGCTGAACTGCGACCGGTACAGCCGGGCGTACGCCCCGTCGGCGGCGAGGAGTTGGTCGTGCGCGCCCTGCTCGACGATCCGGCCGTTCTCCATCATCAGGATCAGGTCCGCGTCGCGGATGGTGGAGAGCCGGTGCGCGATGACGAAGCTGGTGCGGTCCGAGCGCAGCGCCGCCATGGCCCGCTGGAGCAGCACCTCCGTCCGGGTGTCCACCGAGCTGGTCGCCTCGTCCAGGATCAGCAGCGACGGCTCGGCGAGGAACGCCCGGGCGATGGTGATGAGCTGCTTCTCACCGGCGCTGACGTTGCTGCCCTCCTCGTCGATCACGGTGTCGTACCCGTCGGGGAGGCTGCGGACGAACCGGTCCACGAAGGTGGCCCGGGCCGCCGCCAGGATCTCCTCCTCGGTGGCGTCCGGCCGCCCGTACGCGATGTTGTCCCGGATGGTGCCGCCGAAGAGCCAGGTGTCCTGGAGCACCATGCCGATCCGGCTGCGCAGCTCCTCCCGGGGCATTGCGCTGATGTCCACCCCGTCCAGGGTGATCCGGCCGGCGTCCAGCTCGTAGAACCGCATGATCAGGTTGACCAGGGTGGTCTTGCCGGCGCCGGTCGGGCCGACGATGGCCACCGTGTGACCGGGCTCGGCGACCAGCGACAGGTCGTCGATGAGCGGCTTGTCCGGGTCGTACCGGAAGGAGACGTGCTCGAACTCGACCCGGCCGGTGACCCGGGCCGGTAGGGCCCGGTCGGGGGCCTGCTCCTCGGCGTCGAGCACCTCGAAGACCCGTTCGGCGGACGCCACCCCGGACTGGAGCAGGTTCGCCATCGAGGCGACCTGGGTGAGCGGCTGGGTGAACTGCCGCGAGTACTGGATGAACGCCTGCACGTCGCCGAGGCTCATCGACCCGGACGCCACCCGCAGCCCGCCGACCACGGCGATCGCGACGTAGCTGAGGTTCCCGACGAACATCATCGCCGGCATGATGATCCCGGAGATGAACTGGGCCCCGAAGCTGGCTTTGAACAGCTCGTCGTTCTTGGCCTCGAAGTCGGCCTGCACCTCGCGCTGCCGGCCGAAGACCTTGACCAGCTCGTGACCGGTGTACGCCTCCTCGATCAGGCCGTTCAGCTCACCGGTGTGCTGCCACTGGGCGATGAACCTGCGCTGCGAGCGCTTGGCGATCTGCTGCGTGACGATCACCGACAGCGGCACCGCGACCAGGGCGACCAGGGCCAGCAGCGGCGAGATCCAGAACATCATCGCCAGTACGCCGACCACGGTCAGCAGTGCGCTGAGCAACTGGCTGAGCGTCTGCGACAGGGTCTGCGAGATGTTGTCGATGTCATTGGTGACCCGACTGAGCAGCTCGCCCCGGGGCTGCCGGTCGAAGTAGGGCAGCGGCAGCCGGTTGAGCTTCTCCGCCACGTCGGCGCGCAGCCGCAGCACGGTCCGCTGCACCACCCCGTTGAGCAGCCAGCCCTGCCACCACATCAGCAGGCTGGCGCCCAGGTAGAGGGCGAGCGCCAGCGCGAGCGTGCGGGCCAGCGCGGTGAAGTCGATGCCTGCCCCGGGCACCACGTCCATCCGGGCCAGCATGTCGGCGTAGTTGTCGTGGCCGGCCGCCCGGGCCGCGGCCACCGCCTGCTCTGTGGTGAGGCTGGCGGGGATCTGGCGGCCCATCACCCCGCTGAAGATCAGGTCGGTGGCGTGGCCGAGGATCTTCGGACCGACCACGCTCGCCCCGACGCTCGCCAGTGCCAGGGTGATGATCGCGGCCAGCTGCAGGCGGTGCGGCCGCAGGCGACCCAGCAGCCGCCGGGCCGATGGCCCGAAGTTCATCGACTTCTCCGCCGGCATGGCGGCGCCCATCCACGGCGGGCCGCCGCCGGGGCGCCGCCCCGCCGGGGGCAGCCGGTTCGGCGGCCCGCCCGGGCCCTTCCCGCCAGGCCCGGCCCCGCCGGGGCCCATTCCGCCCGGGCCCTGCCCGTTGGGTCCCTGGCCATTGGGTCCCTGGCCGCCGGCGGCCGGCTTCTGCTCGGGTACGGCGGTCATGCCGTCACCTCGCTTCGCTCGGCGCCGCCATGACCGGTCGCACTGAGCTGGCTGAGTCGCTCGCTGCGCTCGCTCATGCCGTCACCTCCGCCGTCTGCTGGGACGCCACGATCTCGGCGTAGGTCGGGCAGGTTTGCAGTAGTTCCTCGTGTCGCCCCATGCCCACGACGCCCCCGTCCTCGAGCACGATGATCTGATCGGCGTCGACGATCGTGGAGACCCGTTGGGCCACGATCACCACCGCCGCGTCCGCGGTGACCGGCTTCAGCGCGGCCCGCAGCCGGGCGTCGGTGCCGAGGTCGAGCGCCGAGAACGAGTCGTCGAAGAGGTAGATCTCCGGCTTGCGGACCAGCGCCCGGGCGATCGCCAGCCGCTGCCGCTGGCCGCCGGAGACGTTCGTGCCGCCCTGCGCGATCGGCGCGTCCAGCCCGCCCGGCATCTCCGCGACGAAGTCCCGGGCCTGGGCGATCTCCAGTGCCGCCCAGAGTTCGGCGTCGGTGGCGTCCGGGTTGCCGTACCGCAGGTTGCTGGCGACCGTGCCGGTGAACAGGTAAGGCCGCTGCGGCACCAGCCCGATCCGGCGCCACACCTCGTCCAGTTCCATCAGCCGCACGTCCATCCCGTCGACCAGCACCGCGCCGTCGGTGGGGTCGACCAGCCGGGGGATGAGCGAGAGCAGGGTGCTCTTGCCGGCTCCGGTGGATCCGATGATGGCCGTGGTCCGGCCGGGGCTGGCCCGGAACGAGACGTCGTGCAGCACCGGCGCGCTCGCCCCCGGGTACTGGAAGCCGACCCGGCGCAGTTCCAGCTCGGCGGGCCTGGTCATCGCGAGCATCGGCTCGGCCGGCGGCGTCACCGACGATTCGGTGTCCAGCACCTCGACGATCCGCTCGGCGCACACCGCCGCGCGCGGCACCATCATCAGCATGAAGGTGGCCATCATGACCGCCATCAGGATCTGCATGAGGTACTGCAGGAAGGCGGTCAGCGCGCCGATCTGGATCTGCCCGGCGTCGACCCGCTCCGCGCCGAACCAGAGCACCGCGACGCTGGAGACGTTCAGCACCAGCATGACCACCGGGAAGATCAGCGCTTGGAGCCGGCCGACGCGCAGGGCGGTCGCGGTGAGGTCGGCGTTCGCGGTACCGAACCGCTTCGTCTCGTACGGCTCGCGGACAAATGCCCGGACCACCCGGATGCCGCTGATCTGCTCGCGCAGCACCCGGTTGACCGTGTCGATCCGGGTCTGCATGAGCCGGAAGCCCGGCACCATCCGCCGGATGATCAGGCCCAGCGCGATCGCCAGGACCGGCACGCAGACCAGCATCAGCCAGGAGAGCCCGACGTCCTCGCGCAGCGCCATGACCACGCCGCCGACGCTCATGATCGGCGCGGCGACCAGCATGGTGCAGCTCAGCAGCACGAGCATCTGCACCTGCTGCACGTCGTTGGTGTTCCGGGTGATCAGCGAGGGGGCCCCGAACCGGGCCACCTCGCGGGCCGAGAAGCGGTTGACGTGGCGGAAGATGCCGGCTCGGACGTCCCGGCCGAACCCCATCGCGGTCTTCGCGCCGAGATACACGGCGATGATCGAGCAGGCGATCTGGAGCAGGCTGACGAGCAGCATCCAGCCGCCCGTACGCATGATCTGGTCGGTGTCGCCCAGGGCCACGCCACGGTCGATGATGTCGGCGTTGAGGCTCGGCAGGTAGAGCGAAGCCATCGTGCCGACGAACTGGAACGCCACCACCGCGGCCAGCAACCGCCGGTACGGGCGCAGGTGCGTGCGGAGCAGGCGGATCAGCACGGATGGCTCCCCGATGGGTTCTCGGTGTTGGGTTCGCTGTCCCGGTTCAACCGGCGAAGGTCCCCATCGGACATGGTCGTGATGATTTCCGTGAGAAATTCCCGCACCACCGCCTTCTTCGCGGGGTCGGCGTCGACCGAGGTGAGCGGGCGGTCGCTGTGGATGAGGTCGATGATGGCGAGGGCCTGCTTCCGGCCCTTGTCGGTCAGGGTGAGCTGGACGCTGCGCCGGTCGTTCGGGTCCCGCTGCCGGGTGACGAAACCGTCGCGTTCGAGCGTGTCGACGATGCCGGTGAGCGTGGCCGGTCGGACGAAGCATCGTTCGGCCATTTCCCGGTGGCTGCTGTCGCCGGCTCGGAGCAGGATGAGCAGCACCCGCATGCCGGCGGAGGTGAGCCCGTGGTGCTCGGCGAGGTAGCGCCCCCAGTGCTGCTCGACCACGTGGCCGGCGATCGAGATCAGCCGGCCGAGCGGCGCGTGCTGCAGCGCGTCGGGGAAGCGGACGATCGGTCCCGTGTTCACGGGCGCTAGATTAGCCCCCGGATCGTCAGGTCCCAAACTAATTTCGGAGACCCGCATCTTGGCAATGGCAAGACATGCTCCGGCGGGAGGCGCGGCCCGCAGTCGTTGATCAAGAGGTTTGCGTCGGCCCGTGGCCTTCCGGCGACGTCAACCTCTTGATCAACTGCGGATCCGAGGGGAGTTACCAGCTTGTCGGCAGCGGCATGCCCTCGGTGTAGCCGGCGGCGCTCTGCACGCCGACCAGGGCGCGCTCGTGAAACTCCTCCAGGTTGCGGGCGCCCGCGTAGGTGAAGGAGCTGCGGACCCCGGAGATGATCTCGTCGATCAGGTCCTCCACGCCCGGCCGCTCCGGGTCGAGGTACATCCGGGCCGAGGAGATGCCCTCCTCGAAGATCGCCTTCCGGGCCCGGTCGTACGCGCTGTCCTCGCCGGTCCGGGCGCTGACCGCCCGGGCCGACGCCATGCCGAAGCTCTCCTTGTAGCGCCGGCCGTCGGCTTCGGTGTAGAGGTCGCCCGGGGACTCGTAGGTGCCGGCGAACCAGGAACCGATCATCACGTTCGAGGCGCCCGCCGCCAGGGCCAGCGCCACGTCCCGCGGGTGGCGTACGCCGCCGTCGGCCCAGACGTGCCGGCCCAGCCTGCGCGCCGCCGCGGCGCAGTCGAGCACCGCCGAGAACTGCGGCCGGCCGACGCCGGTCATCATCCGGGTGGTGCACATCGCACCCGGTCCGACGCCGACCTTCACGATGTCGGCGCCCGCCTCGATCAGGTCCCGTACGCCGTCGGCGGTGACCACGTTGCCGGCCGCGACGGGAACCGCCGGGTCGAGCTTGCGGACCGCCCGCAGCGCGGAGATCATCCGCTCCTGGTGGCCGTGCGCGGTGTCCACCACGAGGGTGTCCACCCCGGCCTCCAGCAGCGCGGCGGCCTTGCCGGTCACGTCGCCGTTGATCCCCACCGCCGCCGCGATCCGCAGCCGGCCGCGGTCGTCCACCGCCGGCTTGTAGAGCGTGGCGCGCAGCGCGCCCTGCCGGGTCAGCACGCCGACCAGCCGTCCCTCGGCGTCCACCACCGGGGCGAGCCGGCGCCGGCCCGCGGAGAGCCGGTCGAAACCGGTACGCGGGTCCGCGTCGGCCGGCACGGTGTGCAGTTCGGTCGACATCACGTGCCGGAGCTGGGCGAAGCGGTCGACGCCCACGGTGTCCGCCTCGGTGACCACGCCGACCGGGCGGCCGGCCTCGTCGACCACGATCACCGCCCCGTGCGCGCGCTTCGGCAGCAGGTGGATCGCGTCGCCGACGGTCTCGGTGGGGCCGAGCGTGATCGCCGTGTCGTGCACCAGGTGCCGTTGCTTGACCCAGGCGACGACGTTGGCCACCACCTCGATCGGGATGTCCTGGGGGATCACCGCGATGGCGCCGCGCCGGGCCACCGTCTCGGCCATCCGCCGGCCGGCGACCGCCGTCATGTTCGCCACCACCAGCGGAATGGTGGTGCCGGTGCCGTCGGCCGTGGCCAGGTCGACGTCCAGCCGGGAACCCACCTCGGAACGGTTGGGCGCCATGAAGACGTCGTTGTAGGTCAGGTCGTGCGCGGGGACCGCGCCATGAAGGAACCGCACCGGAACATCATTCCCGCCAGCGCCCGTCCCCGCCCGCGATGGTCACGGAAAACACCCCGGTCGGCCGGGTGGCGGGGTCAGCCGAGCAGCAGCGCCGCGGCGATCACGGTCATCACGACGGCGACCGCGCCGTCCAGCACCCGCCAGGCGGCGGTACGCGCGAGCAGCGGCGCCAGTCGGTGCGCCGCGCCGCCGAGCGCGGTGAACCAGACCACGCTGGCCAGCGCCGCGCCGCCGCCGAACGCCCAGCGCTGCTCGTACTGCTGCGCCACGCCGCCGAGGAGCAGCACGGTGTCCAGGTAGACGTGCGGGTTGAGGTAGGTGAAGGCGAGGCAGGCCAGCACGGTCGCCCGGAGGGTGGCCGGCGGGCGATCGGTGGGGGTGAGGGCGCCGGGGCGCAGCGCCCGGCGGGCGGCGAGGACGGCGTACCCGAGCAGGAAGGCGGCCCCGGTCCAGCGGATGGCGGTCAGCAGCCCCGGCCGGTCCGCCACGGCCGTGCCGAGACCGGCGATGCCCGCCGCGATGAGCAGGGCGTCCGAGGCGGCGCAGGCGACCACCACGGGAAGCACATGCTCCCGGCGTAGCCCCTGACGGAGCACGAAGGCGTTCTGCGCGCCGATGGCGACGATCAGCGCGAGTGAGACGGAGAACCCGGCGGCGGCGGAGGGGAGCAGGTCAGGCACGGGTCCGACGCTAGAGAACGCCGCCAGTGCAGTCCAACTAATCTTTCTGATGCTTCGTAAGCTTGTCTTATGGAAGGACTCGACACCGCCCAACTCCGCACCCTGGCCGCAGTGGTCGGCGAGGGCAGCTTCGAGGGCGCGGCGCGCGTCCTGCACGTCACCCCGTCGGCGGTGAGCCAGCGGATCCGCGCGCTGGAGGAGGTCGTCGGGCAGGTGCTGGTCCGGCGCAGCCGCCCCTGCCAGGCGACCGGCGCGGGCCAACCGCTGCTCCGGCTGGCCGTCCAGTTGACCCTGCTCGAACGGGAGGCGCTCGCCGAGGCGTGCGGGGCGGTGGACGGGACGGCCGGGCCCATCCGGGTCCCCGTGGTGGTCAACGCCGACTCGCTGGCCACCTGGTTCGTGCCCGCGCTGGCCCGGGTGCCGGCCGAGCTGGCCGTCTGCTTCGACGTACGCCAGGACGACCAGGACCACACCGCCGAGCTGCTGCGCGACGGTGCGGTGCTGGCGGCGGTGACCGCCCAGCGGGAGCCGGTCCAGGGCTGCCGGGTACGCCCGCTCGGCGCGATGCGCTACCGGGCGCTCGCCGCCCCGGCGCTGGTCGACCGCTGGTTTCCCGACGGGCTGACGGCCGAGGCGTTGGCCGCGGCGCCGATGCTCGTCTTCGACCGCAAGGACCAGGTCCAGCACCGCTTCCTGCGGTCGGTGACCGGCCGGGAGCTCGACCCGCCGGTGCACCACGTGCCCTCGGTGCCCGCGTTCAGCGAGACGATCCGGCGCGGCCTCGCCTGGGGGCTGGTCCCGGAGCGCTTGGCCGAGGCGGACCTGGCCGACGGCGCCTGCGTCGACCTCGACCCGGGACGGCACGTCGACGTGCCGCTGTACTGGCAGCACTGGCGGCTGGAGTCACGCGTGCTCGGCGCGCTGACCGACGCGGTCCGCGCGGAGGCGGCCGTCGCGCTCCGCTGAGCCGGTCGGGCTGCGCGACGAGGAGGGGCCCGCGTTGAGGACGTGCCCCTCCTGCCGCTCAGGCGATGGTGCAGATCGGGGCGCCGGCGGTGATGACCGCGCCCACCTCGGCGGCAAGGCCGCTGACCGTGCCCGCCTTGTGGGCGTGCAGCGGCTGCTCCATCTTCATCGCCTCCAGCACGACGACCAGGTCGCCCTCGGCGACGGTGTCCCCGTCCGCCACGGCGATCTTGACGATGGTGCCCTGCATGGGGGAGGCGAGAGTGTCGCCGCTGACCGCCGCACCGGCCTTGGCGCCACCGCCCCGGCGGGCCGGCTTCTTCGCGGCGGGCGCGCCGGCGGCCGTACCCGCGCCGAGGCCGGCGGGGAGGCTGACCTCCAGCCGCTTGCCACCCACCTCGACCACGACGGTCTCGCGCTCGGCCGGGCCCTCGACAGTGCCGGCGGGGGCGGTGAAGGCCGGCACCGTGTTGTGGAACTCGGTCTCGATCCACCGGGTGTGGACGGTGAACGGCTCGGCGGTGAACGCCGCGTCCCGGACCACCAGCCGGTGGAAGGGCAGCGCGGTGGCCATGCCCTCGACCACCATCTCGTCCAGCGCCCGGCGGGCCCGCTCCAGCGCCTCGGCACGCGTCTCGCCCGTGATGATCACCTTGGCGAGCAGCGAGTCGAAGTTGCCGCCGATCACGTCGCCGGCCGAGATGCCGGTGTCCACCCGGACGCCCGGACCGGTCGGCAGCCGCAGCGCGGTGATGGTGCCCGGGGCGGGCAGGAAGTTGCGGCCCGGGTCCTCGCCGTTGATCCGGAACTCGATCGAGTGCCCGCGCGGGGTCGGATCCTCGGTGAAGCGCAGCTTCTCACCGTCGGCGATGCGGAACTGCTCGCGGACCAGGTCGATGCCGGCGGTCTCCTCGGTGACCGGGTGCTCGACCTGGAGCCGGGTGTTGACCTCCAGGAAGGAGATGGTGCCGTCGGCGCCGACCAGGTATTCCACCGTGCCGGCGCCGTGGTAGCCGGCCTCCCGGCAGATCGCCTTGGCGCTGGTGTGGATCTGGGTGCGCTGCGCCTCGGTGAGGAACGGCGCGGGGGCCTCCTCGACCAGCTTCTGGTGCCGGCGCTGCAGCGAGCAGTCACGCGTGCCCACCACGATCACGTTGCCGTGCTGGTCGGCGAGGACCTGCGCCTCGACGTGGCGGGGCTGGTCCAGGTATCGCTCGACGAAGCACTCGCCCCGGCCGAACGCGGCGACCGCCTCGCGGGTGGCCGACTCGAACAGGTGCGGGATCTCCTCCATGGTGCGGGCCACCTTGAGGCCGCGTCCGCCACCACCGAAGGCCGCCTTGATGGCGACCGGCAGGCCGTGGTCGACGGCGAAGGCCATCACCTCGTCGGCGTTGCCGACCGGGTCCGGGGTGCCGGGGACCAGGGGCGCGCCGGCGCGCTGGGCGATGTGCCGGGCGGTCACCTTGTCACCGAGGTCGCGGATCGCCTGCGGGGTCGGGCCGATCCAGGTCAGCCCGGCGTCGATGACGGCCTGGGCGAAATCGGCGTTCTCCGAGAGGAAGCCGTAGCCGGGGTGCACCGCGTCGGCGCCGGACCGGGCCGCCACGTCGATCAGCTTGTCGATGCGCAGGTAGCTGTCCGCCGCGGTGTCGCCGCCCAGGGCGTACGCCTCGTCGGCGAGGGTGGCGTGCAGGGCGTCCCGGTCGGAGTCCGCGTAGACGGCGACGCTCCGCAGACCGGCGTCGCGGCAGGCGCGGATGACGCGTACGGCGATCTCGCCGCGGTTGGCGATGAGTACCTTGCGCACCTTGGTGGCTCCTCCCCGGAGGTCGATGCCGGGAGTTTATCGGCCGGCCTGGCGGCCCTAACGATCGCTCAGTGTGGGATGCGGCACTGTCGCACCGCGCCTTAGTCAAATTTGCTTATTACGCTTGTCCGGTGTCGGCAACGCGGATGATGATTCTGGGTCTGGTCAGGTGGATGCAGCCGGTGCACGGCTACGACGTACGCCGTGAGCTGCTGAGCTGGAGCGCGGACAAGTGGGCCAACGTGCAGCCGGGGTCGATCTATCACGCGCTGCGCAAGCTCACCGACGAGGGGCTGCTGCGCGCGGTGTCGACCGAGCAGGTCGGGGCTCGTCCGGCCCGCACCACGTACGAGGTGACGGCCAAGGGGGTGGACGAGTTCGAGAGCCTGCTGCGCGCGCAGTGGTGGCAGCTCCACGAGGTGCCGGATCCGTTCGTGGCGGCCTTCTCCTTCCTGCCGGCCATGCCGCGGGACGAGGCGGCGGCGGCCCTGCGGAACCGGGCGAACCTGATCCGGGCCGGCATCGAGTCGATGCGTGCCTCGCTGGAGTCGGACTGGGTGCGCAACTCGAAGCCGGTGCACGTCGGCTGGATGTTCGAGCTGTGGCTGGCTCGGGCCGAGGCCGACATGGCCTGGTGCGGGCGGATCGCCGAGCGGATCGAGTCAGGAGTGTCGTACCTGCCCGCTTCCATTGAGCAGGCTGCGGAGTGGTCCGAGTGGAAGGACCGGGCCGCATCTCGGGACGAAGACGCGAAATAATCAACGTTGACCACGCGAGCTATATCGCGTTAGTGTCGGCGTGAACCGCGGGGAGTGGTGTGTCCTCCCTGCGGACGATCAGCGGCCGGTCACGTCCGGCCCGGACGACCAGGAGCAGAGATGATCGAGACCAGGGGGCTGCGGAAGTCGTTCCGCTCCCGCGCGGGTCGCGAGACGAAGACCGTGGACGCGGTTCGGGGCGTCAACCTCGACGTCGCCGAGGGGGAGATCTTCGGCTTCCTCGGCCCGAACGGCGCCGGCAAGACCACCACGCTGCGGATGCTCGCCACTCTCATCGAGCCCGACGGTGGCGAGGCCACCATCGCCGGGGCGGACCTGCGCAAGGATCCGGCCGAGGTGCGCCGCCGGATCGGCTACGTGGCCCAGGGCGGCAGCACCTGGGACGAGTCCACCGCCCGCGAGGAGCTGGTGCTGCATGCCCGGCTCTACGGCATCGGCAAGGCCGAGGCGCACCGCCGCGCCGCCCGCGCCCTGGACGCCTTCCAGCTCAGCGACTACGCGGACCGCAAGTGCAAGACCTACTCCGGCGGCCAGCGCCGGCGGGTCGAGATCGCGCTCGGCATCATCCACGAGCCGAAGATCGTCTTCCTGGACGAACCGACCACCGGCCTGGACCCGCAGAGCCGGGCGCACATGTGGGACGAGATCCGCCGCCTGCGCGCCGAGGGGATGACGGTCTTCATCACCACGCACTACCTCGACGAGGCGGACGCGCTCTGCGACCGGATCGCGATCATGGACCACGGTGAGGTGGTCGCCGAGGGCACCCCGGCCGAGCTGAAGCGGGAGATCTCCGGCGAGGTGGTGCTCGTCGGCCTCGACGCCGCGGCCACCCCGCGCGCCGCCGAACTGCTCGACACCGAGGCGTACGTCAGCAAGCTGGAGACCGTCGACGAGGGTGGCCTGCGCCTCTACGTCGACGAGGGGGCCACCGCCATCCCGCAGGTGCTGCGCCGCCTCGACGGCGCCGGACTGGACCTGCGCTCCATCGAGCTGCACCGCCCCAGCCTCGACGACGTCTTCCTCACCAAGACCGGCCGCTCGCTGCGCGAGTCCTGACCAACCGGAGAAGCTGTCATGAAATTCGCCCGCGACACCTGGCTGATCTTCCAGCGCCAGTTCCAGCTGCTGCTCCGCAACCCGGTCTGGCTCTTCGTCGGCGTCTTCCAGCCGGTGATGTACCTGCTGCTCTTCGCCCCGCTGCTCAAGGCGGCGCTGAACGCGCCGACCCAGGCCGCGGCGTACAAGATCTTCGTCCCCGGCCTGCTGGTGCTGCTGGCCATCTTCGGCGGCCTGTTCCAGGGCTTCGGCCTGATCGCCGAGCTGCGCGCCGGGGTCATCGAACGCTCCCGGGTCACCCCGGTCAGCCGGCTCGCCCTGCTGCTCGGCCGTTCGCTGCGGGACGTGGTCTCGCTGATCGCGCAGGCGATCATCATCACGCTGCTGGCGCTCCTGTTCGACCTGCGCGTCTTCATCGGCTACCTGCTGCTGGCATACCTGATGCTGGCCCTGATCGCGCTGATGACCTCGGCCGTCTCCTACGGTGTCGCGCTCAAGGTCAAGAGCGAGGACGCACTCGCCCCGCTGATGAACACCGTCGCCCAGCCGGTGCTGCTGCTCTCCGGCATCCTGCTGCCGCTCGCCCTGGCCCCCGGCTGGCTCCAGGGCATCGCCAACTGGAACCCGTTCTCGTGGGCGGTCGACGGGGTCCGCGCGCTCTTCGCCGGTGACCTGAGCAACGACAAGGTCTGGCAGGGGCTGACGATCATCGCGGTGCTCGCCGTCGCCGGGGTGGTCTGGGCCGCGCGGCAGTTCGCCCGCAGCGTCCGCTGACCCGACGAGAGCTGCCTCTCACCAGAGGTGGGGCGCCGGCCCGACGCGCGTAGCGTAAGGCCAGTGCCCCACCTCAGCCGTGACAAGACGACCTGGTTGACCTATGCCCAGCTGGGGCTCTGGGGCTTCTTCCTCTACGGCTTCGGCCCGGTCGTACCGCTACTCCGTGACGAACAGGGCACCAGCGCCGCCGTCGCGGGCCTGCACAGCACCGGCATCGCCGTCGGCGCGATCCTCGGCGGGGCCCTCTTCGCACCGGCCGCCCGCCGCCTCGGCCGCGGCCGGGCCACCTGGCTCGGCCTCGCCGGCGTGGCGGCCGGCGTCACCGCCCTCGGGCTGCTGCGCCCACTGCCCGCCACCCTCGCCGCCGTCGCGGTGATCGCGACCTTCGGCATGATGGTGATCAGCGGGGTCAGCGTGCTGCTCACCGCCCACCACGGGCCGGCGGCGCCCGCCGCGCTCACCGAGGCCAACGCCGTCGGCGCCGGCATGGGCATCCTCGCCCCGCTGGTCATCGGTGCCACCGTGAACGCCGGTCTGGGCTGGCGGCCGGTGCTGGCCGTCGAGGTCGGGCTGATCGCGCTGGTCGCCCTCGCCGCCCTGACCTTCCGGGTACGCCTGCCGAAGAACGGCCCCGCCGCCGCGGCTGCCGCCGACCCGGTCGGCGTGACCGCCCCGGCCGCCGCCGACCCGGTTGTGCCCTCCTCGGCGGCCGATCCTGCGTTGGTCGCCCCGGCTCCCGCCGCACCGGACGGACGTGCCGGTGACCGGGCGGCCCACCGGCTGCCCCGGGCGTACTGGATCGCCTGGGTGCTCATGTCGGTCACCGGCTCGATCGAGGTGTGCCTGTCGCTCTGGACCGCCGACGTGCTGCGTACCCACGCCGGGCTCGGCGCCGGCGGCGCCTCGGCGGCCGTCGCCGCGATCGTCTGCGGGATGTTCGTCGGCCGGGTGGTCGGCGGCCGGTTCGCGCTGCGCTGGCCGCCGGTGCCGCTGCTGCTCGCCGCGCTGGCCGTCTCCCTGGTCGGGTTCCTCGTCTTCTGGTCCGCCCCGGTCGGCTGGCTGGCGGTCACCGGCCTGGTCGTGCTCGGGTTGGGCAACGCCCTGCACTACCCGCTGGCGCTCTCCATCGCCCTCGCCGCCGCCGGGCCGGGCGCGGACAAGGCGGCCGGCTGGTCGTCGTACTCGATGGGGGTGGGCTTCGGGATCGCGCCGGTCGCCCTCGGCTGGGTGGCCGACGGCATCGGACCGCACCTGGCCTTCCTGCTGCTGCCCGGCTTCATCGCCGCCGCCGTGCTGCTCACCCTGCGGCTCGGCCGGGCGCTGCGCGCCCCGGCCGCCACCCCCCAGCCGCTCGCCGCCTGACCGCCCCTCGTCGGCGTCGGCCCACGTCGCTGGCGCCCTCGCTGCCGCCGGCTCAGTTCGCCGATATGGCGGTATCGCGGGCCAGTGGATACCGCGACTTCGCCGACCTCGCGTGCGCCGGCACACGTCGCCGATGTGGCGGTATCGCGGGGCGATGCGCCACGGGAGCCCCGACGGTAGGCGTCCAGTTCGCCGAGGTGGCGGCTTCCGGTGGGTCGGGACACCGCCAGCTCGGCGATCCGGCGGGTCGCGTCTCAGCGCACCCGGGCGAGGCTGACGCCGTCGGCGATGGGCAGCATGACCACGTCGACCCGGACATCGGCCAGAATCTCGTCGTTGAACGCGGCGATGGCCCGGTCGTCGGCATTCTCCGGGGCGAGCACCCGGCCGCCGCGCAGGGTGTTGTCCACCGCGATGACCCCGCCCGGCCGCATCCGGGGCACCAGCTCGTCCCAGTACACCGGGTAGCCGACCTTGTCCGCGTCGATGAACGCGAGGTCGAGATGCCGCTCCCAGGGCAGCTCCCGCAGCCGGTCCGCGGCCGGGCCGATCCGCAGGTCGATCCGGTCCTGCACACCGGCCCGCGCCCAGTACCGCCGGGCGATGCCGGTGTACTCCTCGGAGATGTCGAAGCAGGTCAGCCGGCCGCCATCGGCGAGCCCGCGGGCGATCGCCAGCGCGGACAGCCCGGTGAACGTGCCCACCTCCGCCGCCCGCCGCACGTCGAGCAGTCGGGTGAGGAAGGTCAGGAACGCGGCCTGCTCCGGCGCGACCTGCATGCCGGCCTGCTCCGGCAGGGCAGCCCGGGTC
The DNA here is from genome assembly GCF_042869115.1 of Micromonospora sp. NPDC007230. Lineage (NCBI taxonomy): Bacteria > Bacillati > Actinomycetota > Actinomycetes > Micromonosporales > Micromonosporaceae > Micromonospora > Micromonospora sp. NPDC007230. The sequence goes on from NZ_JBIAFE010000010.1 coordinate 50,401, forward strand.
TCCTCGGTCAGTTCACGGACGATCTCGTCCGGCGCCGACCCGTGCGCGACGAGGTACGCGTGAAGTTCCGGAGTGAGCGGCAGCGGTTTGGTGGTCATGACCGGACGTTAACCGAGATGCTCGATCTCCTGGCCGCCAGGCGCGACCTTCGTCCACAGGTCGGTGACACTCAGCTCCAGTTCGCCGAGCAGACTGCGCAGCAGCGGCAGGCTCAACCCCACCACCGTGCCCGGGTCGCCCTCGATGCCGGTCAGGAACGCGCCGCCCAGCCCGTCGATGGTGAACGCCCCGGCCACCGCCAGCGGCTCGCCCGTCGCCACGTACGCGGCGATCTCCTCGTCGCTGATGTCCGCGAAGTGCACCGTGGTCGACGCGACCGCCTCCGCCCGCGACCCGTGGCGCACGTCGATCAGGCAGTGCCCGGTGTGCAGCACCCCGCTACGCCCGCGCATCCGCTGCCAACGGCGGGTGGCGTCCGCCGCGTCCGCCGGCTTGCCCAGAATCTCCCCGTCGAACGCCAGCACCGAGTCGCAGCCGAGCACCAGCGTCCGCTCATCCGGCGTGACGCGCAACCGGCCCCGCACCGCCTGCGCCTTCAGCCGGGCCAACTCCAGGCACAGCTCCTCCGCCCGGTCGCTGACCACCTGCGACTCGTCAACGCCGCTGACCAGCACGTCGGGTTCGATCCCGGCAGCCTGGAGCAGCTTGCGGCGGGCAGGGCTCTGCGAGGCGAGTACGAGGCGCAGCGGCATGGAGGTCGACACGTGAGCGACGCTACCGGCTGATCCGCGGTGGCGGGTCGTCGGCACGTCGACGCCGCCGCCACACGAGATAGCCACCGCCCGCCGCCAGCAGGACGCCCAGCGTCGCCAGGCCACGCGCAGTCGCGCCGCCGTCCCCGCCCTCATCCTCCGGCGCCGCCCTGGTCGGAACGGGCGCGGTCGCCGCCGTCGACCCGAAACCCAGCGGGGGTACGTCCGCCGTGAGCGCCGCGACCAGGTCGATGACGCCGTAGCCGTACTCGTCGTCCCGGCCGGGCGGCCCCTTGTCGATCGCGGTGGCGGTCAGCCGGTGCGCGACTTCCTCGGCGGGGAGGTGGGGATACTTGGACCGGATGAGCGCAGCGGCCCCGGCAACGATCGCTGTCGCATCAGAAGTGCCGGTCCCCACGCGATACGTGCCGTTGATGCTGGTGCTGTAGATGTCCTCCGCCGGGGCCGCCACGTCGATCTGTGGACCAGTGACCGAGATGGCCGCATGATTCCCCTTCCTGTCGACGCCCCCGACGGCAATAACGCCCGGCTCACTAGCCGGATAGCCGACGTTGAGATCAGCGGGGAAGTTTCCTGCGCCAGCGACAACTACAATGTTTGCTTGCAGGGCCGCCCTTATTGCTCGTTGTAGACGGATGGTTGCGCCAGCAACGGCGGAAATGCTGATTACATCGGCCCCTTGAGCTGTGGCGAATTCGATGCCTGCTGCTAGGTCTTCTGTATCTCCGCCTTCACTCGAGTTTTTTCCGCGGATTGGAAGTATCTTCGCTTCGGGTGCTACCCCCAAGGCGCCGGCATTGCCGTTTTGGCCATGCGCAGCGATGAGGCCTGCCATGCCAGTTCCATGACCGTCGGAGTCGGTGCGCCCATCACCTGCACTGCCTGCTGTGGTTTCCATGCCCACAAGCAAGTTCCTTTGTAGGTCTGGGTGGGGTGCCACACCTGTGTCGGGAACAGCTACAGTGACGCCGGCCCCTTGAGTTATTTTCTGTGCCTCCTCTGCCTTCAAGTAGCGCAGATGCCATTGATTTTGCCGAACCGTTGCAGTGTCAGGCGATGAGGGAGTCGCGAAGGCGGGCGGCGTCGAGGTAAGCGCTATTGCACATATAGCTGATATGGCGGCGACTTGAGCTCTAGGGCCCTTCACCTATCAAACCCGATGGCCGGACCGGGATCGATGGGGCCCTTGTCATCTGGTGGGCGAACGACAGGCGGTACCCCTTTGTCGGTCTCCCATGGATTATCTGGATCCCATGGTCGAGGACAATCGTCCCCGCGAGATCCCTGCGGCAAACGAGTGGAAGTGCCACCACCTCCCGGATTAACTGAGCCGGGCGATCCCCCGATGGGAGTGATGCCATGCGGTCCAGCAAGTTGCGAAGCTCTCCCTGCGCCCGGGCGGGAACCAGCGGCACCTGACGGCGCGGTCCCTGCGCCGCCGCCACCGATGACTCCGCCAACCGGATTTATACGACGCGGAGGTACAGCCGCTCCTGGGTGGCCAAGGTTGTTCCCAAGCGCGCCGCCGATCAGTCCACCAGGCGGTAGGCCCTTAACCGGGCTGGCAGAGGTGAGACCCTTCGCGCTTTCTGCCTTTGGCCGGCTCATGGGCCCACTCGGTTCGCGGAACTGGCTTGGCGACGTCGGGCGGCCTGGGGAACCTGGGAACGTTGGAGGGGATGGTGGGGCGCCGACGCTTGGCTGAGACGGCGATGTTGACGGCATGAGAGGGGCTGCGCCTGGGTTAGCCGGTGCTAGCCCTGCTCCTGCCCCGCCAAGGATGGGACCGATGCCGGGTGCGACAGGAGCCGATACGGGCTGCCCTCCCGACGTTCGCGGGTTAACGCGACCTGCAGTCCTGGAGGCTGCGAAAGGAACAGGCACCACCGGGGGGATGACGGGAGGCTGCGCTGAAGGCTCTGATGGCCCTGCTGAATGATCGATGCTTGGCCAAGTTCGCGGTGGGGGTTGGCGGAGCATTACTTGGGCTTGTTGGAGTTCGCCGCTCAACCCCGTCATCAACCCCCGCGCCTGCACGTTCAGCCGTTCCAGGTCCGCGTCCGTCACCGGCGGCTGCTGTGGCAGGCGGCTGCCGGCCACGGCCTTCGGGTCGGCGAGTGTCGCCTCGTACGCCTGCTTCTGCTCGAGCTTGGACGCGTACTCGTCGTAGAGCGGCTTGAGTTCGGCCCGGGTGCTGCCGATGGCGCGGGTGGCGGCGGCGAGCGCGTCGTAGTTCGCGGCGGCGGCGTCGTGGGTGCGCTGCACCTTGTCGATGAGCTGGTCCAGCTCGCCGAGGTACGCGCGCGCGGCGGCGTTGGTGTCCGGCGGCCATGCCGCGGCGAGGCCGCGGCGGTATTCCTGCAACCGCCCGAGGTGGGTCAGGGCGAGGTCGCAGACCTTGCGCCAACCGGCGACCTGCTTCCACTGCCCGCTGGTGTCCTGGTCCTGTAGGCACGCCCACATGCTGAGCACGTCCATCAGGTGCCAGTCGGTGAGCCCGGAGGTGCGCCCGCCGCCCCGTTCGATCACGGCAGCACCACCGGCCGGTCGTCATCGGCCGTGGGGTCGGTGAGCGCCGGCAGTGGGCGGCTCCCGCCGCTGGCGGAGCGGGCGAGGGCCTCCTGCACGTCCGCGACCCGGGCGGAGGAGAACGCGTCGGAGTCCGCGTACCTGGTGGCGATCAGGTGTGCGGCGCCGGCCAGGTGGCCGGTGGCGGGCACCAGGCCCCAGACCACTTCGGCGGTCGCCGTCTGCGTCTCGTGGTGCGCCTGGAGGAACTGCACCAGCTCGATGAAGGCGTCGGCGGGGTTGGGGACAGCCGCCTTCATGTCGTCGGCGATGTACGACAGGTGTGGGGCGTAGTTGCGGACGACCTCGTCCTGGAGACGGTCGGCGAACTCGCGCATCTGCCGGATGTCCGCCTCGATGCCGCCGTAGCCACGCAACCAACCCGCTGGCTGGCTCTCCTCGGGGATCATCGACCCTCCCTGCCTGTCACCGCACCGTCTCCCTGAGTGAGGTTAATGGCTCACCACGGATCTCGGCAGTCCCGCCCGCCTGGTCGTGCCCCGGGAAGGGTCAGCGGGGGAGGCCGGAGGCGCGCCACGCGCCCGGGCTCGCGACAAGCGCGGTGCCCACCGGACGGGCGCTGCGCGTCCACCGCGACACGGCGGCCGGGGCGGGAGCGGCGGCCGGCCGGGTCCGGACCACGAGCGCCCCGACCAGGGCGGCCAGCTCCTCGGCGGTGGGCACCCCGCGGACGATCCGGAACAGCGGCTCTTCGGCAGACATGGCCCAAGGGTACGCGTCGAGAACTTGACCTTCGCCGCACAGTGGCGTGCCGGCGGTGTGACCGTCGGAGCATCCGGGTACCGTCTCAGCGATGTCTGACGCGCTTCCCCAACTCGTTGCTGACCGGTATCGGCTCATCTCGCCGCTCGGCCAGGGCGGCATGGGTCGGGTGTGGAAGGCGCGTGACGAGGTGCTGCACCGGGACGTGGCCATCAAGGAGCTCGTCCCGCCGCCGAGCCTCACCCCGGAGGAGCGCCGCGAGATGCGGGAACGCTCGCTGCGGGAGGCGCGGGCGATTGCCCGGCTCAACAACATCAACGTGGTCCGCATCTTCGACGTGCTGCGCACCGACGGCGATCCGTGGATCGTCATGGAGTACGTGCCGTCCAGGTCGTTGCAGGACACCATCGCCGAGGACGGTCCGGTGTCCACGGCCAAGGCCGTCCAGATCGGCCTCGGGGTGCTGGGCGCGCTGAAGGCCGCGCACAAGGCCGGCATCATGCACCGCGACGTCAAGCCGGGCAACGTGCTGCTCGGCAACGACGGCCGGGTGGTGCTCACCGACTTCGGCCTGGCCACGATCCCCGGCGACCCGAACGTGACCCGCACCGGCATGGTGCTCGGTTCGCCCGCGTACATCGCGCCGGAGCGGGCGCGGGACGGCACCGCGGGGCCGGAGGCCGACCTCTGGTCGCTGGGCGCGACCCTCTACGCGGCGGTCGAGGGCAAGTCGCCGTACGCCCGGCCGTCGGCGATCGCCACCCTGGCCGCGCTCGCCACCGAGCCGATGCCGCCGCCGAAGAACGCCGGGCCGCTCAAGCCGGTCCTGCAGGGCCTGCTGCGCAAGGACCCGGCCGAGCGGATCACCGCCGAGGTGGCGGAACGCCTGCTCCGCAAGGCTGCCGGGCGGCGCGCGAAGAGCATCTCGCTGCTGGACGGCGTACGCCGGCCCGGGCCGAACGGTCCGCGCGAGCCGCGCCCGCCGCTGGTCCCGGGGCCGCGTCCGGTCGACGGCCGCGCCGAACGGTCGTCCACCCCGGCCCCGCGCAAGCCCAACCTGGGCCCGGCCGCTGCCGCGGGCGCGGCCGCCGCCACCGCGAAGGTTTCCGGCGGCGCGGAGGCGGCCACCGCGAAGCTGACCCCGCCGGCCGCCGAGCCGACCGCGAAACTCGATCCCACGCCGGAGCCCGTCCTCGACGAGACGAGGGTGGACGGACCGGAACTGGCCGCCGGCGAGACCCGGGTGGACGGAATCGATCCGGCCCTCGACGAGACGCAGGTGGACGGCGAGCCTGTCGCCGACGACCGGGCGGAGCCGCTGGCCCCGCCGAAGAATCCGACCTCGGTTCTGGCGGCGCCGGTGAGTCCGGCGCCGTCGACCGGCCGGGCCGCGGTCGTCCCGGGTACGAAGCCGGAGCGCAACCGCCGCAACCTGCTGATCGGTGCGCTGGTCGCGGTGCTGCTGATCGGCCTCGCGGTGGCCGTGCCACTGCTCAACAGCGGCGATGACGGCGGTGACGATAATCCTCCGGCTGCCGCGACTTCGGCCGCCGTGCCGCCCCCGACAGGTGCCGTGCCGACCTCGGCCACCCCGAGCAGCGCCGCCCCCAGCCAAACCCCGTCCGCGACCCCCTCGGCCTCCGCCGGCACCCTGCCCACCGGCTGGCACTACTACAAGGGCTCGAACGGCTTTCAGGTGCCGATTCCGGACGGCTGGCACGCCAGCGCCCGCTCCGGCTCCGTCACCATCACCGAGCCCAACGGTCTGCGTGAGCTGTTCATCCAGTGGACCGACCGGCCCGAGAAGGACGCGTACGCTGACTGGAAGTCGAAGGAGCCGGCGCGCAAGAACTACGTCAACAACTATCAGTACCTGGACATCAAGCGCTGTGACGGCTACTACCGCACCTGCGCCGACTGGGACTGGCTGGAGACCCGGGACGGCATGCGCATCCACGTGCGCAACCGGGGTGTGGCCACGGCCAGCAACCGGGGCTACGCGCTCCGGTGGGAGGTGCCGGAGAAGGACTGGGCGGCCAACCTGGCCAACTGGGACGTGATCACCAAGAACTTCAAGCCGGACCGAGCGAACTGAGACCAGGTCGGGCGGCATCGCCAAACTGATCCGCATGGCCTTCCGTCGTCGAGGGTAATGGAAGTTGCGACGACGGAAGGAGGTACGACATGGGTTACCGACACAAGGACACCGGGCCCCGGCTGGCACTGTGGATGCTGGTCGCGCTCGGGGACATCGTCCTGCTGCTGGTGAGCGCCGGCCTCGCCGCGCCGGTCGCGGTGCTCGCGGTCGTGGCTCTCGTCGTCGCGGGGGTGGTGGCCTGGCGGCTGGCCCGGCGCACCACCCTGGCCGGGCGGGCTGCGATTCCCGTGCCGGCCGGCACGCGACGCCGGGCCTGACCGGGCGCCACAGACGACATCGGCGGCAGCCGGACGGGCTGTCACGTGACAGCCGGTCCCGCTGCCGCCGACCGGTTCGTGAGGGCCGTCAGGTGTTGTTGGCCAGCGCGATCAGGCGGGTCCGGTCACCGTTCCAGTAGTTGCGGTCCACGTTGCCGCTGATCCCGGAGACGCTGCCGGTGCTGGTGTACTGCCAGAAGCTCCAGAACGGGGCGCCGGCCGGCAGGGTGCCGGGCGTGCTCGCCCAGCGGGCCAGCCAGAGCGGGTGGTTGGCCCACGGTCCCGTCCAGCTGCCGGTGCACTGGTTCCACCAACTCGTGGTCGTGTAGATGACCGCGTACCGGCTGGTCCGGGACTTGTAGGTGTTGAGGAAGTCCTGGATCCAGTTGCGCATGCCGGTGGTGCTCAGGCCGTAGCAGTAGCCGCCGCTGTACGGGTTGGCCTCCATGTCGAGCGCGGCGGGCAGGGTGCGGCTGTCAGCCGACCAGGCGCCGCCGTTGCTGGCCAGGAAGTTGGCCTGGGTGGCCCCGGAGGAGATGTTCGGCCGGGCGAAGTGGTACGCCCCGCGGATCACGCCCGCGTTGTACGCGCCGACGTAGTTGGCGCCGAACCTCGGGTCCTTGTAGGTGGTGCCCTCGGTGGCCTTGATGAAGGCGAACTGGATGCCGGCGTTCCGGACACTGGTCCAGTTGATGCTGCCCTGGTAGTTCGAGACGTCGATGCCGGGGGTGGTGGCGGCCGTTGCCGGTCCGGCGGTGGCGACGAGGGCCGCCATCGCGGTGGCGGCGACGGTGAGGCCGGCGGCGAGCAACCGGCGTACGGAGAGCCTGCTACGAGCCATTGATCCCTCCAGAGATGGACGTTGACTTATATCCATACTTGGAGGTAAGTGCCTTGCATCGCAAGGGGGCTTAAAGAAATTTTCATTGACGGTCATCAGCGCTTCGCTGGCCGCTCAGGGCCGGTCAGCGCAGCGTGGCAGGGTCCAGTGCCCAGCGGAACGGCTCGGTGAGCGCCAGCGTTTCGCCGGCCTTCGCCACCCGCTCCTCGACGTAGTGGCCGTTGTCGAGCCGGTACAGCCGCAGCGCGTGGCTCTCGCCGTCCTGCTCCACGAGCAGGTACCAGGGAATCCGGGCGATGGCGTAGAGCTGCATCTTGACCAGGCGGTCGGCGGCGGCATTCCCGGGCGAGACGATCTCGCAGACCAGCCTGACCTCGCCTGCCTCGATGACCGTGCCCTCGTCGTCGGTGTTCGCCACGACGAGGTCCGGAATGACGATCCGATCGGCCCTGAGCCGGACATTCACGGCCTCGAAGACCAACAGCCCGTCCGGCGCGACCGCCGACTCAGCCGAGTTGGCGAGGCGACGTGAAACGGTCTGGTGTCGCTTGCTCGGGGCAGGGCTCACGATCAGGCTCCCGTCGAGCAGTTCGATCCGGTTACGGCTCTCGCCCATGGCGAAGTAGTCGGCCTCGGTCCAGAGGCCGACGTGCTGGTCAAAGGGCTGAAGGGGGGCCGCACTCACCGCGTTCACCTCCCGCTCCGTTCGCCACCCGGTCAGTCTCACACGATACGAGGCCGCGCCCGCCAACCGACACAGCTCGGGCCGGTAGGCTGCCCGCCCATGCCCTTCATCGACGGCCTCACCACCCTCTGGGACAAGCTGTTGAGCGCGCAGCCCGACCCGCCGCCCCTGCTGGTGCTGGTCACCGCCGCCGTCGCGCTGGCGGTGGTCGCCACCCGCGTGCCCTGGCGGATCGCCCGCAACGCGGTGACCATCGCGCACGAGGGCGGCCACGCGCTGACCGCGCTGCTGACCGGTCGGAAGCTGCGCGGCATCCGGCTGCACTCGGACACCTCCGGGCTCACCCTCTCCGCCGGCCGCCCCACCGGGCCGGGCATGATCTTCACCCTGCTCTCCGGGTACGTCGCCCCGTCGCTGGTCGGCCTCGCCGGGGCGTGGCTGCTCGCCGGCAACCGGATCACCCTGCTGCTCTGGGTCGCGGTGGTGCTGCTGCTGGCCATGCTGGTGATGATCCGCAACGTCTTCGGCGTGCTGTCGCTGCTGGCCACCGGCGGAGTGGTGCTGGCGGTGTCCTGGTACGCGTCGCCGCAGGTGCAGGCGGCCTTCGCCTGGGCGTCGGTCTGGTTCCTGCTCCTCGGCGGCGTACGCCCGGTGGTCGAGCTGCAACGGCTGCGCAGCCGGGGGCGGATGCCCGAGTCCGACGCCGACCAGCTCGCCCGGCTCACCCCGTTCCCGGCGCTGTTCTGGGTGACGGTCTTCGCCCTGGTCAACCTGGCCGTCCTGGTCGGCGGTGCGCTGCTGCTCGCCGGCCCGATCCTCAACGACGCGGGCGTCACCCGGTAGTGACGCCGGGCCGTTGGCCGCGCGACGGCGGGACGTCGACGTCGCGGACACCGGCCAGCGCTGGCTGGCCCACCTCGCCACGGCGGGCTGACCCGCGAGGCAGAATCAGACCGTGCGATACGTGATCATCGGAGCGGGCGCGGTCGGCGGCACCATCGGCGTACGGCTGGGTGAGGCCGGCCGCGACGTGACGCTGGTGGCCCGCGGCGCGCACCTGGACGCGATCCGGGAGCGGGGGCTGGTCCTGCGGACGCCGGACGGTACGGTGACCAGCCGGCTGCCCGCCGTGTCCGGGCCGGGCGACCGGCCGCTGCCGGCCGACACCGTGCTGGTGCTCACGGTCAAGTCGCAGGACACCGAGGCGGCGCTGGCGACCTGGGTGGACACCCCGGTCGAGGGCGGCGGCACGGCGGGGGAGCGGCTGCCGATCGTCCTCGCCCAGAACGGCGTCGCCAATGAGCGGGCCGCCCTGCGCCTCTTCGCCCGGGTGCACCCGGTCTGCGTCTGGCTGCCCGCCACCCACCTGGAACCAGGTGTGGTGGTCGCCAACGGGCACCCGCACCCGGGGATGCTGCACCTGGGCCGCTATCCGTCCGGATCGGACGACACCAGCCGGGCGGTGGCCGCCGACCTGGCCGCCGCCGGGTTCGTCGCGCCGGTTCGTGACGACGTGATGCGCTGGAAGTACGGCAAGCTGCTCGGCAACCTCGGCAACGGCCTCCAGGCGCTGCTCGGCTCGGACATCCCCGAGCCGCTCGCCGCCCGCGTACGCGCCGAGGGGGAGGCCACGCTGGCCGCCGCCGGCATCGCGCACACCACCCCGGCGGAGGAGGCTGCGGAGCGGGGCGACCGGGTGCGCCACCGGCCCGTCGACGGTGCCCAGCGGGCCGGCGGCTCCACCTGGCAGAGCCTGGCCCGGGGCGCGGGCTCGGCCGAGGCCGACCAGCTCAATGGGGAGATCGTGCTGCTCGGCCGGCTGCACGGCGTGCCGACCCCGGCGAACGCGGCGGTCCAGGCCGCGGTCCGCCGGGCAGTCCGCGAGCGCATCCCGGCCGGCCGCTTCCCGCTCACCGAGTTGGAGAAAATGGTCGGCTGACCGGGCAACCGCACCGCCGATCCCAGGCGTCTCACCTGCGACCGCCACGGGGGAGGTAGCAGCGTGCCGGACGTCGACGGGTTCGACGAGTTCTACCGCGGCAGCCGGCAACGGCTGCTCGGCTTCGTCTACGTGCTCACCGGCAACCTCGCCGAGGCCCAGGACGCAGTGCAGGAGGCGTACATCCGGGCCTGGCAGCGCTGGTCGACGGTGAGCGGGTACGACGACCCGGAGGCGTGGGTACGGGTGGTGGCCAGCCGGATCGCGGTGAGTCGTTGGCGCAGCCTGCGCAGCCGCGCCCGAGCGTACCTGCGGCACGGGGCGGAGGAGAGCGTCGCGCCGCCCAGCGCCGACACCGTCGAGGTGGTGGCCGCGCTGCGCCGGCTGCCCGAGGAGCAGCGCACGGCCATCGCGCTCTACTACCTGCTCGGCATGCCGGTCGCCGAGGTCGCCCGGGAGACGGCGGCTCCGGTCGGCACGGTGAAGGCGCGACTGTCCCGGGGCCGCGCCGCGCTCGCCGGGCTGCTCGCCGTCGTGGATGTGGAGGAGGCCGCCGATGCGTGACGACGACCTGGCATTCGTCGAACTGGTGCAGCGGGAGTTGGGGGACGTCCGCTGGCCCGAGCCGGTCGAGATCCGGGCCCGGGCCCGGCGCCGCAGCCGGCGTACGACGGTGGCGGCGCTGGCCGTGCTCACGGTCGCCTCGGCCGCCGTGGTCGTGGTGGCGGCCCGCCCCGATCCGGCTGAGCCGCCGTCCATCGTTGCCGGGCCGCCGCCCGCGTCCGGTCCGTCGTCCGCTCCACCGGCGACCGGAGAGCCCGAACCGACCCCACCACGGCGCTCGCCGATGGCCTCGCCCGCCGCCGAGGTCCCGCTGGACGTGCTGCTGCAACCCACCGACGTCAAGGCGAAGACCGAGGCCCCGGTGACCGAGGCGGGCCTCGGCGAGGGGGTTCAGCTCGATGCGATGCTGCTGTCCTGCCGCAAACTACAGGGGCAGTCGGCCGACTGGGAGCCGTCCCGCTACTCCCGCTCGCTGACCCTGCTGCGGAACCGGCCGGGCGAGGCCGAGCAGCCACCGAATGACGTGCTGCTCAACCAGGACGTCTACCGCGTCGCGCCGGACGTGGCCCAACGGATCTTCGCAGAGATGGCCGAGGTGCTCGCGCCATGCCGGCAGTGGCGGTCCAGCGGTCCGATCCTGTGGCAGGGAAGGACGATCAGCGCGCAGGCCGTGCACTCCTGGGAGGAGGTCGACCGGAACTTCGCCGGCGACGAATCGGTGCTGCTGCGGCACACGGTGACCCAGGCCCGGAACCTGGACACCGGAAAGCCGCTGGGCGAGGTGTCCGAGTCCGACAGCACCGCAGTCGTCCGGGTCGGCGACCTGATCTCGGTCATCAGGGTTGGCGGTGCCGGCGCCGAATCCGACCTGCGCCGCCTGGCCGGGGTCGCCGCGGACCGGATGTGCGCCGCCGCCAATCCCCGCTGCTGACCACCTGAAGATCCGCGCGACTCCGGGAAACCCGCTGCCCCAAGCGGGTGGGAGCCGACTTTCCCGAAGTCGCGCGGACCAGGCGGAGCCTCAGAGCGGGATGTTGCCGTGCTTCTTGGGGGGCAGGGTCTCGCGCTTGGTCCGGAGCACCCGCAGGGCCCGGACGATCTGGGTCCGGGTCTCGTGCGGCGGGATCACGCTGTCGACGTACCCGCGTTCGGCGGCGATGTACGGGTTGGCCAGGGTGTCCTCGTACTCGGCGATCTTCTCGGCCCGGACGGCCGCCGGGTCGTCGGCCTTCGCCAGGTCCTGTCGGTAGAGGATGTTCACCGCGCCCTGCGCGCCCATCACCGCGATCTGCGCGGTCGGCCAGGCGAAGTTCAGGTCCGCGCCGAGGTGCTTGGAGCCCATGACGTCGTACGCGCCGCCGTACGCCTTGCGGGTGATCACGGTGACCTTCGGGACGGTGGCCTCGGCGTACGCGTAGATGAGTTTCGCGCCGCGGCGGATGATGCCGTCCCACTCCTGCCCGGTGCCGGGGAGGAAGCCGGGCACGTCCACGAAGGTCAGCACCGGGATGTTGAACGCGTCGCAGGTCCGCACGAACCGGGCGGCCTTCTCCGACGCGGCGATGTCCAGCGTGCCGGCGAACTGCATCGGCTGGTTGGCGACCACGCCGACCGGGCGTCCCTCGACCCGACCGAAGCCGACCACGATGTTCTGCGCGTAGAGGGGCTGGACCTCCAGGAACTCGCCGTCGTCGAGGACGTGCTCGAGGACCCGGTGCATGTCGTACGGCTGGTTGGCCGAGTCCGGGATCAGCGTGTCCAGCTCCCGGTCGGAGTCGGTGACGTCGAGGTCGGCCGGGGACTCGAAGACCGGCGGCTCGTCCAGGTTGTTCGACGGCAGGTACGACAGCAGCGCCTTGACGTACTCGATCGCGTCCTCCTCGTCGGTGCCGAGGTAGTGCGCGTTGCCGCTGCGGGCGTTGTGGGTCCGGGCGCCGCCCAGCTCCTCCATCCCGACGTCCTCGCCGGTGACCGTCTTGATCACGTCGGGGCCGGTGATGAACATGTGCGAGGTCTGGTCGACCATCACGGTGAAGTCGGTGACTGCCGGCGAGTAGACCGCGCCGCCGGCGCACGGGCCCATGATCAGGGAGATCTGCGGGATGACGCCACTGGCCCGGACGTTGCGGAAGAAGATCTCGCCGTAGAGACCGAGCGAGGCGACGCCCTCCTGGATCCGCGCGCCGCCGGAGTCGTTGATCCCGACGACCGGGCAGCCGATCTTCATGGCCAGGTCCATCACCTTGACGATCTTCTCGCCGAAGACCTCGCCGAGGGAGCCGCCGAAGACCGTGAAGTCCTGGGCGAAGACGCAGATCTGCCGGCCGTCCACGGTGCCGTAGCCGGTCACCACACCGTCGCCGTACGGCCGGGTCTTGTCCAGGCCGAAGTTGGTGGAGCGGTGCCGGGCGAACTCGTCCAGCTCGACGAAGGAGCCCTCGTCGAGCAGCATCTCGATCCGCTCCCGGGCGGTCTTCTTGCCCCGCGCGTGCTGCTTCTCGACCGCGCGCGCCGACCCGGCGTGCACCGCCTCGTCGACCCGGCGTTCCAGGTCCGCCAGCTTGCCGGCGGTGGTGTGGATGTTGATCCCGGTCTCGGTAGTCACCCAGGGAATATAACGATGGTTCAGGTGGGCGCGGCTGTGCAGTGCGCCTCACCGCCTTCCGGGCGACCGCCCGCCGCGGGGGCCGTAGGCTGGCGGGATGCCCAGCTCGCCGTACACCAATCTGGACCGCCCGCCGCTGTCGGCGGCCCGGCTGCGGCGCGCGCTCGTCGCCCCGCACGGGCCGTGGCGCCGGCTGGAGTTGCGCGCGGAGACCGGGTCCACCAACGCCGACGCGGTCGAGGCCGCGCGGGCCGGCGAGCCGGAGGGGCTGGTGGTGGTGGCGGAGCGGCAGACCGCCGGCCGCGGCCGGCGCGGCCGGGTCTGGCAGTCGCCGCCCCGGGCCGGCATCGCGACCAGCGTCCTGCTCCGGCCTGGCGAGGCCGTCGCGGAGCGCGACTGGTCGCCCGTGCCGTCCCTGCGGTACGGCTGGCTGCCGCTGCTCGCCGGGGTCGCGCTGGTCGAGGCGGTGGCCCGGCTGGCCGAGCTGGACGCCCACCTGAAATGGCCCAACGACCTGCTCGTCGACGGCGCCAAGTGCGCGGGCGTGCTGGCCGAGGCGGTGCCGGGCGACGCGCCGGACCAGCCGCCGGCGATCGTGGTGGGCATCGGGCTCAACGTGACGCTGCGCGCCGACGAGCTGCCGGAGAACCCGACCGGGCTGCCCGCCACCTCGCTCCAGCTCGCCGGGGCCGTCGCCACCGACCGGGACCCGCTGCTGCGCGCCCTGCTCCGCTCCCTCTCCGACTGGTACGACCGCTGGCGTTCGGCCGGCGGCGACGCGGTCGCCAGCGGCCTGCGGGATGCCTACCTGGCCGCCTGCGCCACCGTCGGCCGGCAGGTCCGGGTGCTGCTCCCCGACGGCCGGGAGGTGCACGGCACCGCCACCGGGGTGGACCCGGACGGCCAGCTGCTGGTCGACGGCCCGGCCGGGGAGCTCCGCCTCGCCGCCGGCGACGTGCTGCACGTGCGCTGAGCGGAAGGGCCCTTGCTGCCGCCTTCGGGATAGGAAGGGACCCCGCCCAACACCCGCCGCGCGGCTGATCCCGTGGACGAGCGTCGACCGGTTACGGTCAGCGCGTCCTGTTCTGCGAGGAGGTTCCCGTGGCATTCCCCGAAGACGTGCTCACCGAGGACGAGCACGTCGTGCTGCACCTGCACCCGCACTGGAAGGCCCTGATCCGGCCGGTTCTGGTGCTGGTGCTCGCCATCGCGGCGGTGGTCGCGGGCTGGGTCCTGCTGCCCGAGGGCGACGGCGGCATGATCGCGCTCTACGTGATCGCCGCCCTCGGCCTGGTGCTGGTGCTCTGGCTGGGCCTGTGGCCGTTCCTGCTCTGGCGCACTACGCACTACCTCTTCACCAACGAGCGGGTGCTGCTGCAGGAGGGGGTTTTCTCCCGTAACCGGCGGGACCTGCCGCTGACCCGGGTCAACGACCACTCGATGCACCAGCGTTTCGTGGAGCGGCTGCTCGGCTGCGGCACCCTCACCATCGAGTCGGCCGGTGAGCGCGGCCAGTCGGTGCTCGCCGACGTGCCGCACGTCGACAAGGTGCAGACCAAGCTCTACGAGCTGGTCGAGGCCCACCACGACAAGCACTCGCTGGGTGACGGCGAGATGCGCGAGATCCTGGCCGACATGCACGAGGGCAAGTCCCTCCGCGACCCGTCCGCCTGACCCTCGCCTTGTTGATCAAGAAGTTTGCGCCGGATCCATCGGTGGTCCGGCGCAAACTTCTTGATCAACTTTGCTCGCGGTGCCCGCGGCCGGATCAGCGGCGGGGGCGGCGGGGGGTGGGCTGGAGTTCGGCGGCGAGTTCGGCGTCCAGGTCGGCACCGAGGATCCGGCCGAGGCCGGCATCCGCCGCCGCGGGTCGGCTCTGGGTCGGCGCGTAGTCCGGCCGGTGGTCGGCCGCCCGGGCAGCCCGCGGGGCCGGCCGGGGCTCGGTCTCCTCCAGCTCGCTGACCGACTCGGCCAGCTCCGCCACCGGGTCCATCTCGCCCACGTTGTCCCATTCGTCGCGCGGGATGCTGTGCCAGTTCTCCTTCGCGTGCTGCGGAGCCGGCTGGAAGACGAACGTCCGGTACGACCAGAAGCGGAACATGGTGGCGAGCAGGACACCGCCGGTCTTCGCGATGTTCAGCATGAGCAGGCTGGTCACGCCGAAGCCGTACTTCGCGGCCGCCAGTACGCCGAGTTCGATGAGCAGTCCGGTGGCGTTGAACAGGAAGAACAGGACGTATTCGCGGCGCAGGGCCGACTTCGGTCGATCCCGGTACGTCCAGTGCCGGTTCATCAGATACGACGTGATCGTCGCGACGATGGTGGCCACCACCGTCGCCTTGAGCTGGCCGTCGCGGAAAACCGTGAGTGCCAGCGCGTTGAACACCGCGTAATTGATGACGGTGTTGATGCCGCCGACGATGCCGAATTTGAGCGCCTCGTGGATGAACTTCCGCCAGCGCTCGGGCAGCAGACGGACTCCAGGCATGCGAAACACCTTAGGGCAGCGGGCAGGGCCGGCTCGGCCCGGCGGGACGGGATGGGCGCTGGGTCACGCCCCTGACTCTCGGTCGTGGCTCGTTGCCGGAACGGGAGGAGTTCCCGCTTCCACGAAAACGAACCGCCGGTACGACCAGAATCGGAACAGCGTCCCGAGGCCGGTGCCGACGATGAAGCTGGCGATGTTGTCGGCCAGTGGGGTCTGGAACACGTGGGGCCAGAGGGCGCCCAGCCCGTAGCGACTGATCGCGAGGCAGCCCACGGCGATGCCGAGGCCGACGCCGTTGAAGAAGAAGAACAGCGCGTACTCCCGGGCCGGGTGGTTGCGCTGGCGGTGCCGCCAGGTCCAGAACCGGTTACCGAGGAACGCCAGGGTCGCGGCCACCACGGTGGAGATGGTCTTCGCCACCACCGGCGGCTCGTGCTGGACGCTGGCCAGGTAGTTGAAGAGCGCGAAGTCGACGAGGAAGGCGAGCCCGCCCACCGTGGCGAACTTGCTCAGCTCACGGACGAGGTGACCGAAACGGTCGATCAGTACCCCGAGCAGACCTCGACGGGTCTGCGGAGCCCCCGGCTGGTCTCCGGTCATCGTCGCGGCCACCCGACGAGAGTACCGGTTGGGCGTAGCTGGACGGGGTAGCAACGGCGAGCGGGCGGCACCCGGGTCAGGCGTGCCGCGCAGGGCCGGGAGGTTCGCCTGCGGGACGTTGTGGTCACGCCGCCCCGCCTCCCCGCCCGTTCCCGCCTTTGTGAACGGAGCGTAACGGGCTGTCGCCGAATTGTGGACGGGATCACGGAAGTCACGGTTGGTGGGGTGGCGGGCCGCGACGGGCCGCTCCGCCGACGTCCCGCGAAGGTTCTTCACAAGATTTGCGTGAAACTGCGCGCGAAAGCGGGTATCAGATCGCGATGCCGCAGCGTGGCCGTACCTTGTGCAGTTCTTCACAACAAGTCCCACTGACTCGCGACGCAGGCCGGTTTACGCTGAGGCCAATCCCAGGTTTCCACGAAGGCGACGCGCCAGCGCGCCAGAACTCGTGCATCCAATACATCGGTCAGCGTCGACCACAAGGAGATGTGACATGGTTGCTCCGGCTACTGTTCGGGGTATCGATCAGGCCCCGACGTCCCACCCCAAACTGCTTGCCTGGGTACGTGAGGTCGCGGAACTGACCACGCCCGATCGGGTGGTCTGGGTGGACGGGTCCGATGAGGAGTGGCGCCGCCTCACCGACGAACTCGTCGAGAACGGCACCCTGATCCGGCTGAACCCCGAGAAGAAGCCCAACTCGTTCTACGCGCGGACGGACCCGACGGACGTCGCGCGGGTCGAGGAGCGCACCTTCATCTGCTCGGTTGACGAGGCGGACGCCGGCCCCACCAACAACTGGATGGCGCCGTCCGAGATGAAGCGCACCATGACCGAGCTTTACCGCGGTTCGATGCGCGGCCGGACGATGTACGTCATCCCGTTCGTGATGGGTCCGGTCGAGGCGAAGAACCCCATGTTCGGCGTCGAGATCACCGACAGCGGGTACGTGGTCGCCTCGATGCGGATCATGACGCGGATGGGCGCCAAGGTCCTGGAGGCGATGGGCGACGACGCCGATTTCGTGCACGCGCTGCACTCGATCGGTGCCCCGCTCGCCCCCGGCCAGCAGGACGTGCCGTGGCCGTGCAACGACACGAAGTACATCTCGCACTTCCCGGAGACCCGGGAGATCTGGTCCTTCGGCTCCGGCTACGGCGGCAACTCGCTGCTCGGCAAGAAGTGCTACTCGCTGCGGATCGCCAGCGTGATGGGCCGCGACGAGGGCTGGCTCGCCGAGCACATGCTGATCCTCAAGATCACCTCGCCGGAGGGTCGGGTCTACCACGTCGCCGGTGCGTTCCCGTCGGCCTGCGGCAAGACCAACCTCGCCATGCTGGAGCCGACCATCCCGGGCTGGAAGGTCGAGACCATCGGCGACGACATCGCCTGGATGCGGTTCGGCCCGGACGGCCGCCTCTACGCGATCAACCCGGAGTTCGGCCTCTTCGGCGTCGCACCCGGCACCGACTGGAAGACCAACGCCAACGCGATGCGGACGCTGGACCGTGGCAACTCGGTCTTCACCAACGTGGCCCTCACCGACGACGGCGACATCTGGTGGGAGGGCATGGGTGAGCCGCCGGCGCACCTGATCGACTGGAAGGGCAACGACTGGACGCCGGAGAGCGGCGAGCTCTCCTCGCACGCCAACAGCCGGTTCTGCACCCCGATCGCGCAGTGTCCGATCCTGGCCGACGACTACTACGACCCGAACGGGGTGCCGATCGACGCCATCCTGTTCGGCGGCCGGCGCCGGGACACCGTCCCGCTGGTCACCGAGGCCCGCGACTGGGTGCACGGTGTCTACATGGGCGCCACGCTCTCCTCGGAGACCACCGCGGCGGCCTCCGGCGCGGTCGGTGTGGTCCGCCGCGACCCGATGGCCATGCTGCCGTTCATCGGCTACAACGCCGGTGACTACTTCCGGCACTGGATCGAGATGGGCAAGGGCGTCGACGGCGACGAGGCGAAGTTGCCCAAGATTTACTACGTCAACTGGTTCCGCAAGGACCCCGAGGGCAACTTCCTCTGGCCGGGCTTCGGCGAGAACTCCCGGGTGCTCAAGTGGATCATCGAGCGGATCGAGGGCCGCGCCGAGGCGGTCGAGACCCCGATCGGCATGGTCCCGGCCCTGGACGCGCTCGACGTCGAGGGTCTGGACATGACCCCGGAGGACGTCCGGATCGCCATGAAGGTCGACCCGGAGGAGTGGCGCAACGAGCTGCCGCTGGTCACCGAGTGGTTCGAGAAGTTCGGGGACAAGCTCCCCGGCGTCCTCTGGGCCGAACTGGACGCGCTGCGCGCCCGGCTCGACGCGGAGCAGCCGCAGCGATAGGTGTGCCGGTTGCCCGCACCGGGCAACATCGGATGCCATGAGGACGGCCGCCGAGACCATCGAGGTCCGGCGGCCGTCCGCCGTCCGGACGCTGACCCTGCTGCTCGGCGTCACGGCGGCGGCCACCGTCGTGGTCGAGCTGCTCAACTGGTGGTACGCCCCGGGGCAGGAGTTCGGGCTCGCCGTCCGGACCGGCTGGGCGATGCTCCGCTCGCTGGGTTTCCTGGTGCTGATCGGGCACGTGAACCGGGGCCGTGCCGTGGCGAAGCCGCTGGGGCTGATCCTCGCGGTGACCACGGTCTTCGCGGTGGGGCGGCTGGTCGTCCCCCGGGTGGGGGTGCCGCCGCTGCCCGGCCTGCTCGGCTTCGGGCTGCTCACCGGCCTCTGCGTGGCGGTGGTCGGGCTGCTCTACCGGTCGGACGTGGTCGGCGGCCACCTGGTCCGGCACCGCAAGGGCCTGGTCATCTCCGGTGGCCGGCTCTCCTGGCGGGAGGTCGCGCCGAAGCGTCCGGCGGTGACCGGGTGGCTGCTCACCGCCCGGGCCGCCGCGTTCACGTACAGCCCGCTGGTGCTGGTCCCGGCGCTGGTCGCGGGCGGGTCCATCCTGGACGGCCGGCTCAGCTCCGTACCCGCGGTGCTGTTCTGGTTCGCGGCCGGCATCGCGGTCAGCTATCTGGTGCTCTTCTGCACCGCGTTCCTGCTGCGCGGCCGGAGCTGGGCCCGGAAGCTGCTGGTCGCGATCACCCTCGGCACGCTCGCCGTCGACCTGCCGCTCTGCTGGTGGCTCCTCGGCCTGGACGGCCTCGTCCGCGACGGCGCCCCCCCTCCTGGCCGCCGCCGCCCTGGCCCTCTACTCCCTCCACCGCACCCACCCCACCCCCACCTCCGCGGGTTGATTAAGAAGTTTGCGTCCGGATCCGACCGGACGGCGACGCAAAGTTCTTGATCAACGCCGACGGGGGTCCTGGCGGGGGCGGCGGGGGGAGGATGGGTGGGTGGGTGAGGAGTGGGACGTGATCGTGGTGGGGGCGGGGCCGGCGGGGTCGGCCGCGGCGCTGTCCGCGCGGCGGGCCGGAGCCGCCCGGGTGCTGCTGCTGGACCGGTACGACTTTCCCCGCGACAAGGCGTGTGGCGACGGCATCGCGGCGCACGCGCTGGAGGTCCTCGCCGAGCTGGGCGTGACCGGGGCGGTCGACGGGTATGCCCCGCTGCCCGTGCTACGTCTCGTCGGGCCCGGCGGCGGCACGGTGGCGCGAGAGCTGCCCCGGCCCGCGTACACGGTGCCCCGGGCGGTGTTCGACGCGCGGCTGGTGGCCGCGGCGGTCGCGGCCGGGGTGGAGCTGCGCCGGCACGCCGTACGCCGGGTCGACCTGCGTGCCGACCGGGTGGTGCTCGACGGCGAGTTGGCCGGGCGGGCCGTGGTGGGGGCGGACGGCGCCGGCTCGGTGCTCCGCCGGGCGCTCGGCCACCCGGTGAACCCGGACCGGCACCTCGCGCTCGCCATCCGCGGCTACGCCCCGGCGCTGCCCGGGCCGCCCGAGCAGCTCATCGTCACCTCGGCCCCGCGCTGGCCGGCGTACGCCTGGTCCTTTCCGATCGGCGACGGCCGGGCGAACGTCGGGTACGGCGAGGTGCTGCGCGGCGAGCCGTTGACCCGGACGCACCTGCTGGACCGCCTGGCCGCCCTGCTGCCCGGCACCGACCCGGCCACGGTCACCGAGTTGCGGGCCCATCACCTGCCGCTCTCCACGCACCGGCCGGCGCCGGGGCGAGGTCGGGTGGTGCTGGCCGGCGACGCGCTCTCGCTGATCAATCCGTTCACCGGCGAGGGCATCTTCTACGCGCTGCGCTCCGGCGCGCTGGCCGGCGCGGCGGCGGCCGGCAGCCCGGCGCAGGCGGCCCGCCGGTACGCCGACGCCCTCCGCGGGCGGCTCGGCACGCACCTGCGGCACAGCTCGGTGGCGGCCTGGCTGGCCCGACGGCGCCAGGTGGTGGACGCGGCGGTCGGTGCGGCCCGGCGGGACGGCCGGGTCTACCGGACCGTGGTGGAGCTGGGACTGGGTGACGGACGTCTCGACGCCCGCACCCTGGCCATGATCGGCATCGGTCTCACAAACCGAGACCAGCCACCGCGACACTGATCTTCAACCTGGGTCGCTACCCTGCAAGGTGATGACTCTGCGGAAACTCCTCTACTCCGTGTACGAGCGCCGGCTGACGGCGAGGCTCGCGGGCAAGCCGGTGCCCCGGCACGTCGGCGTGATGTGCGACGGCAACCGCAGATGGGCCCGGGAGATGGGCTTCGTCGATCCGAACGACGGCCACCGGATGGGCGCGGAGCGGATCAAGGAGCTGCTGCGCTGGTGCGACGCGGCCGGCGTCGGGCACGTGACCCTCTGGCTGCTCTCCACCGACAATCTCTCCCGACCGGCCGCCGAGCTGGATCCGCTGCTCCAGATCATCGAGGACCTCACCACCGAGCTGGCCGAGGAGGGCAACCCCTGGCGGCTGCGCATGGTGGGCGCCCTCGACGTGCTGCCCGCGCACCACGCCGCCGCGCTCAAGGCCGCCGCGGAGCGCACCCGGGACCGCAGCGGCGGGGCGCAGGTCAACATCGCCGTCGGGTACGGCGGGCGGCGCGAGATCGCGGACGCGGTCCGCTCGCTGCTGCTGGAGCACGCGGCCAACGGCGGGACCATCGAGGAGCTGGCCGGCGCGATCGACGTCGACCTGATCTCTGAGCACCTCTACACCAAGGGCCTGCCGGACCCGGATCTGATCATCCGGACCAGCGGTGAGCAGCGCCTGTCCGGCTTCATGCTCTGGCAGTCGGCCCACTCGGAGTTCTACTTCTGCGAGCTCAACTGGCCCGACTTCCGTCGGGTCGACTTCCTCCGGGCCCTGCGCTCGTACGCCACCCGCCAGCGCCGCTACGGCGTCTGACCGCGGCTCGACCGCCCGGCCACCGGCCCGTGGCGCGGTCAGCGTAGCCGGGACAGGGCCGTGCTGAGGAAGTCGGCGAGGACGGCGGGTGACTCCAGGGTGAGGTCGGCGGCGTCGGCGACCTCGTGCCCGGTCTCCGGGTTGGCGACGGCCACGCAGACGCCGATGAAGTCCGGGTCGGCGGCGGCGCGGGCGCGTAGCGCGGCGAACGCCTTGAGGTCGGAGACGTCGTCACCGAAGTACCAGGCGCCGGCGGTGTCCCGGACCACCTCACCGATGACCATGCCCTTGTCCCGGTCGACCGGGGGCTTCAGTTCCAGCACCATGCGTCCGGCCTGGCAGCGCAGGCCCAGTCGCTCGGCCCGGGCCCGGCCCCATTCCTGGACCAGGTCGCCGAGCTGCGGGGCGGTGCGCCAGTGCAGGGCGACCGAGAGCCGCTTGAACTCCACGAGGGCGCCGGGCGGCAGTTCCGCGCGCGCCTGCTCGGCCAGTTCCGCCATGGTCGGCACCCAGGGCAGGGCGGCCGGCTCGGTCACGGTTTCCCCGCCGGAATGGCTGTGCTCCAGCCCGTAGAGCCCGTAGAGGTCGATGCCGTCGAGGCCGCCGAACTGGTCGCGGAGGAACTCCACCGGGCGCGCGGAGACGATGGCGATCCGGCGTACGTGCGGGGCGAGCGCCTCCAGGGCGGCGAGCACCTTCGGCGCGGGCCGTACGGCGGTGGGGTCGTCGTCGACCGGCGCCAGGGTGCCGTCGAAGTCGAAGAAGAACACCACGTCGCCGGCACGGGTGGCGGTGGCCCGCCAGGCGTGCTCCACGTCCAACGGGGTCTTCGGCTGCTGGTTGCCCAGGTTCAACGGCGGCACGCGCGACAGCGTACCCCGGTCACGGCGGCATATTCGTGGCCGAGATGTGACGTTCGGGCGACGTGGATCAGCGTTCGGCGGCTCCCCGTCCCCGACGCCCGAACGGCACCACGGCCGCCTCCGGGCCGTGGCTCAGCAGGTAGCCCTCCACGAAGCCGGTGTTGCGGTCGCCGGTGTGCGCCTCGATCTCGTTGAGCCGCGCCACCAGGAACTCGGTCAGCGCGCTGACCCGGTCGTTGAGCCGGTCGTGCAGCTCGGCGAGGACGGCGAGGACCACCGCGGTGCCGGCCGTGGTGAGCGCGAAGAGGTTGACGATCAGGGGAAGCTCCCCGCCGTTCAGTACGCCCACCACCACGTTGCCGGTCACGCACGATGTCACCGACACCACCGCGACCACGACTGCCAACCATTTCAGGGTCATGGACAGACCCCTCCTTCTGTCCCGCAGGGCTGGGTTCGGCCTTGTCCCGTCCCCCCGCCGACGACGAGCCCCAGCAGTACGAATAGGGACGCTAGCGTGCCCGTTCCGTCCCCGGAGCGAAACGAACGGGTCTGACCTCCGGTTCTTTCGCCATCTGAGGAACTACCCGGCCTGTTTACCGCTATTTCGGAGATTGACCGGGAGGGTTGGCCGATAAGCGAGGTAGCGAATCGTTTCTCGAATATGGAATTTCTCCGCGTCCGACACGTTCGGGTCGACCAGTCGGCGGAGCAGTGCCTCGACGTCGGGGTCCATCGGCGGCGGGGTGGCGGCGGCGCGCGGGGTGGTGGCGCGGTCCCAGCCCAGGGCGGTGAAGGCGGCTGCCGGGTTGAGGCCCAGGCCCTCGCAGAAGGCGACCACCCGTTCCGCCTCGGGGTCGCTGGCCCAGTCCCCGCGTACCCAACGGTTGATGGTCTGCCGGGAGACCCCGGTGCGCCGGGAGACCTCGGTGCCGCTCCAGGCCCGCATGGCCCGCGCGTCGTCCAGCGCGCGGCGGACGAAGGTGGCGAAGGCGATCTTCCGGGCGTTGGCGGTCTCGGTCACTCCGTGACGGTACGACCCGTCGGCCTCGCGGGCGCGTCCCGGCTCGCTGCTGTCACGCTGACGTGACGAGGTTCTCGGATTTCCGGTAAACGATCCAGTGCTGCTCCTGAGGGGTGTCACCCGGGCAGAATAGAAGGACCCCAGGACGGCGGTAAACAGACGAAAAGCTGATACTGTCACGCTCATGAGACAACTTACGGTGTGTCACGTGCATGAGACGATTAGTGCTCACATGCGTCACTCCGCGGGTGACGAGGGGGTCTCGTGACCGAGCTCGCGACCCGTGCCCAGGCCTTCGGCCTGATCGCGGACGGCGTGGCCGCCGGGCTGAGCGCGCCGTGGCGCCTCTACCTCGCCCGGGGCTGCCGGTACCTCTCGCTCAGTGTCGGTGACCGGGACGAGTGGAACGCCTGGCGGACCCACCTCGGCTGTCCGGAGTTGAGCGTCCGGGTCTACGACGCCGGCGGGGAGATCCGGCGCTCCTCGGTGGCCGAGGTGATCCTGGACGGCTGCCGGATCAGCGTCGAGCTGGTCGAGGAGGTCAGCACCGCCGACCTGGAGCGGCTGCTGGTTGTCGACCCCGAGGTCGAGCCGGAGGAGCGATGACCCGGCGGGCCGGCATGGAGCGGCAACTCCCGCTCGACGCGTCTGGCGCCGCGCCGCGAGTTGTCGACCCGACCCTTTCGGGAGTGACCGGATGAGCCCGTTCCTCGCCGTCGTGCTCGTACTCGTGCTCGGGTCGACCTGCTACGCGGCGGGTCGGCTGCACGGCCAGCTCAGCTACCGGATCGGCTACCGGTTCGGCTACCGGCAGGGATACTTCGACGGCGACCGGGGTGCCTGGCACCGGCGGCGCCGCGACGCGCAGGCCGCGATCGCCCCGGCACTGGCCGGTCCGGCGCCGACGTCGGTGACCACCCCGGCCCCCCGCGCCGCGGCCCCGTTCGCCGGCACGGTCGCCCCCGCCGCCGTCACCGCGCGGGCGACCTCCAGCCCGGCCCTGCGGGCCACCGCGACCGCCCAGTTCGGCGGGCTCGCCACCCGGCAGGGCACCACCTACACCGGGTCCTCGTTCAGCGCCTCCGTCGCCGGCGGACGGCCGACCGGGACCCTCGTCCGCCGGCAGGGCTGAGGCCCGCCCCAGAGCACGGTGTGCCGTCCGCGGCGGACGCGCACCGTCGGGGCCACGTCAGACCGGTGACGGTGGCTCCGCCGGCCGGGATGCGCGCAGGGGGCATGCATCCCGGCCGGTTCCGCCGTGCGCCGTTCATCTCCCGGTCAGGTGAGATCCATCCGCACCACTAGCCGACGGGCTCAGGTGCCATTAGCGTCTAAGCATGGCGCGGGGTTTTCCCGGGCCAGCCGGAGAGCCCGGACCTGCGACCTCGCGCACGGGGCCCGCATCCGACCCCGTGTCCACCGGGCACCGGACGAGGCGGAACACGGGTGGCCGGGTGCCCATCCGCGGAGCAGGCCTGTGACGACTCGCCGTACCCCCGCCGGTGCCGACCAGACCCCGGCCGCGACTGCCACCACCCGCCGGACCACCCGCAGCCGCCGTGCGGCGGCAGCCGCGCCGGCCGGCACCGAGGAGCCCCGACCAGCCGGTCCGGCCTTCGTCCTGGACACCTCGGTCCTCCTCTCCGATCCCGCGGCGTTCCACCGCTTCGCCGAGCACGAGGTGGTGCTGCCGCTGGTGGTCATCTCCGAGTTGGAGGGCAAGCGGCACCATCCCGAGCTGGGCTGGTTCGCCCGCCGGTCGCTGCGCATGCTGGACGAGCTGCGGGTGCAGCACGGCCGGCTGGACCGGCCGGTGCCCGCCAACGACCAGGGCGGCACCCTCCGGGTGGAGCTGAACCACACCGACGACGGGGTGCTGCCGCCCGGCTTCCGGAACGAGTCGAACGATGCCCGGATCCTCTCCGTGGCGCTCAACCTCGCCGCCGAGGGGTGGGAGGTCACCCTGGTCAGCAAGGACATGCCGCTGCGGGTGAAGGCGGCCTCGGTCGGGCTGCGGGCCGACGAGTACCGGCACGGCCAGGCCAGCGACCCGACCTGGACCGGGATGGCCGAGCTGGACCTGGCCGAGGAGGAGATCGCCCGGCTGTACGCGGGGGAGACGCTGGACGTCGACGCGGCGGGCGACCTGCCCTGCCACACCGGGCTGGTGCTGCACTCGACGCGCGGCTCGGCGCTCGGCCGGGTGCTGCCCGACAAGACCGTCCGGCTGGTCCGCGGCGACCGGGAGGCGTTCGGCGTGCACGGCCGCTCGGCGGAGCAGCGGATCGCGCTCGACCTGCTGCTGGACGAGTCGATCGGCATCGTCTCGCTGGGTGGCCGGGCCGGCACCGGCAAGTCCGCGTTGGCGCTCTGCGCCGGCCTGGAGGCGGTGATGGAGCGCCGCCGGCACAAGAAGGTGATCGTCTTCCGCCCGCTCTACGCGGTCGGCGGCCAGGAACTCGGATATCTGCCCGGCTCGGAGTCGGAGAAGATGTCGCCCTGGGCGCAGGCGGTCTTCGACACGCTCGGCGCGGTGGTGCACGAGAACGTGCTCGAGGAGGTCACCTCGCGGGGTCTGCTGGAGGTGCTGCCGCTGACCCACATCCGCGGTCGCAGCCTGCACGACGCCTTCGTCATCGTGGACGAGGCGCAGTCGCTGGAGCGGGGCGTGCTGCTCACCGTGCTGTCCCGGATCGGTCAGGGGTCCCGGGTGGTGCTCACCCACGACGTGGCCCAGCGGGACAACCTCCGGGTGGGGCGGCATGACGGGGTGACCGCGGTGATCGAGGCGTTGAAGGGTCATCCCCTCTTCGCGCACGTCACCCTCAGCCGTTCGGAGCGTTCTCCGATCGCCGCGATGGTCACGGATCTGTTGGAGGACATCCCGCTCTGAGGCCGATCAGCCGGCATCTTTGTCCCTGTTTGGCGGCCTTCACGATGTGGTGCAGATCACAATTGCCCGGCTTCATTTCCCATCAGCCTCACCGTGCGCAATGGTGTCCAACGAGCGCTCACGCACCAGGAAGATCGTCGAGCATCGTTCGCCACGGACGGCGGAGAGCCACGAACGCCGGTGCGTCGGCTGCGACCGTGGGGTCGGGGCGCTCGCGACGCCGGCGCGGCCCACCGACGGCCACGCGTCGCGTCGCGTCCTTGCCCCCGACGAAGGGACACTTCGTGAGTCGGCTGTGGAGCCGGTTCGGTGCCCGTACAGCCGCTGTCGCGCTGCTCTCCGTGGGCGTTGCCGGCGGCTTCTATCTGGGCGAAGACCGACAGGCCCAGCAACAGGGCCTGACTGCGCAGGCCGGCCTGGAGATCGACCAGGCGGAGTACGCGTACCAGCGCGAGCGGCAGGCGGACCACCGCCTCGATTCGGCCCGGCAGCGGGCCGCCGAGTACCAGGCGAAGCTGCGGGCGGCTGCGGCCGCCAAGGAGGCCGCCCAGCGGGCCCGGGAGGCCGAGGCGGCCGCCGCGTCCCGGAAGAAGGCACGCGAGGCGGCGGCCGCGACCAAGCCGTACGACGGGCCGATCCCGGCCTCCTGCGAGGAGTACAGCGGCAACCGGGCCATCGGTTGCGCCATCATGCTGCAGGAGGGCTTCGGCATCGACCAGTTCCCGTGCCTGGACAAGCTCTGGACCAAGGAGAGCGGCTGGAACCACAAGGCCTACAACGAGGGGTCCGGCGCGTACGGGATCCCGCAGGCCCTGCCGGGCAGCAAGATGGGCTCGGTCGCGGCCGACTGGAAGACCAACCCGGCCACCCAGATCAAGTGGGGCCTCGGCTACATCGAGGGCCGGTACAACAACCCGTGCGGTGCCTGGCAGCACTCGCAGAACAAGGGCTGGTACTGATCGGACGGTGACGACGGCGGGGTGGGCGGAGATCCGCGCACCCCGCCGTCGTCATGTCGGGGCGTGCCGGGGCGCCCGGGTGGCGGGCGGCCGGGATTGCTGATAGCTGTTGGTACGTGACCTGGCGCGATGGCTCGACGAGCGACGATCCCCGACGGTTCGGCACCGAGGCGTTCTACGCCGCACTGGGCCGGGCCTTCGTCGCCATGTGCGCGGTCGTGCCGGTGCTGTTCCTCATCGAGGCGCTCGATGTCGGCCTGCACGCCAACCTCGACGTCACCGCCGGGATCATCCCGCACCGGATCCAGGGGCTCGACGGGGTGTTCTTCTCGCCGTTCCTGCACGCCGACTTCAACCACCTCTACAGCAACAGCATCCCGCTGATCCTGCTCGGCACCTTCGTGCTGGCCGCCGGCACCCGTCGGTTCCTCTGGTCCACTCTGGTGATCATCCTGGTCAGCGGCCTGGGCGTTTGGTTCACCGGCTCCCCGAACTCGGTGGTGGTCGGCGCGAGCGGGGTGATCTTCGGCTATCTCGGCATCCTGCTGACCCGCGGCGTCGTCGAGCGGAGCTGGTGGAATCTCGCGGTGGTGCTGCTGGTCGGCCTGCTCTACGGCTGGCAGTTGCTCGGCATCCTCCCCACCGACGAGCTCATCTCCTGGCAGGGGCACCTGTTCGGGCTGCTCGGCGGGGTCGCGGCGGCGATCCTGTTCCGGCGCCGGGCGGGTGGACCGGCGGGGGCACGCAGTGAGTCGCCCACGGTGACCCTGCCCTGACCGGGCGTCGAGCCGTCGGTGCCAGGTGCTTGCCCGGAGGCACCGGTCCGCCTACCGTCGGGACCAGCACGCGTTGATCCGTGAGCGGGAAGTGACGGTGCGCCATGCGCGAGGTCGATGTCGCCGTGATCGGCGCCGGTCCGGCCGGGCTCTTCGCCGCCTACTACGCCGGGTTCCGCGGGCTCTCCGTGGCGGTGGTCGACGCGCTGCCCGAGCCGGGTGGGCAGGTGACCGCGATGTACCCGGAGAAGCTCATCCTCGACGTCGCCGGGTTCCCCGCCATCAAAGGGCGGGAGCTGGTGGCGAACCTGGTCGCCCAGGCCGCGCCGTTCCATCCCGAATACCTGCTCGGCGTACGGGCGGAGAAGCTGTCGTACCTCGACGGGCGACCGGTGCTCGGCCTGGCCGGCGGCGAGCAGCTGCGCTGCGGCGCGGTGCTGGTGACCGGCGGCCTGGGTAGTTTCACGCCCCGGCCGCTGCCGGTGGCCGACAGCTTCCTGGGCGGCGGGATCGTCTACTTCGTACCGCAGCCGGCCGAGCTGGCCGGTCGGGACGTGGTCATCGTGGGCGGCGGCGACTCGGCCTTCGACTGGGCGGTGACGCTTGAGCCGATCGCCCGCTCGGTGACGCTGGTGCACCGGCGGGAGAAGTTTCGCGCCCACGCGTCGACCGTCGCCCGGGTGCGGTCGCTGCCCGTCCGGCTGGTGGTCAACGCCGAGGTGACCCGGTTGCACGGCGAGGATCAGGTCACCGGCGTGGAAATCACCGTACGTGGCGGCGGAGTGGCGACCCTGCCGGTGGACACCCTGGTCGCCGCCCTCGGCTTCACCGCCGACCTGGGCCCGCTCGCCGAGTGGGGCCTGCGGCTGGACCGGCGGCACATCCTGGTGGACAGCGCGATGGCCACCAACCTGCCCCGGGTCTTCGCGGCCGGGGACATCACCGAGTACCCGGGCAAGGTCCGGCTGATCGCCACCGGCTTCGGCGAGGCGGCCACGGCGGTGAACAACGCCGCGGTGGTCATCGACCCGACGGCCCACCTGTTCCCCGGGCACTCCTCCGACGGCACCTGACCGCCGACGTTCCGCGCGTTGCCGAGGCGAGAGCGGGTCACGCAGCGGGCAGGCCGATGAGGTCGGCCATCAGGGCGGTCTGGTGGTCGAAGTACTCGTCGCGGTGCGGGATGACCCCGTTCAGCCGCCCGAACAGCTCGAAGCTGATCAGCCCGAAGAGCTGGGTCCAGCCGGCCAGGCCGCGGGCCAGCAGCGCCTCCGGCAGGCCGGGGGAGAAGCCGGCGGCCAGCTCGGCGAGGTCGGCGCGGACCGGCTCGGGCAGCTCCTCGTCGGGCGGGCTGAGCCGGCCGGCGGCCAGGCCGTCGCGGAGGATGCCGACCAGGGTCAGCGGGGGCCGCGCCGCCGGTGCGACGGTGTCCTCGGGGGCCGCGTACCCGGGGACCGGGCTGCCGTAGAGCAGCGCGTATTCGGCGGGGTGGGCCAGCGCCCAGGCCCGGGCGGCCCCGCACGCGGCGTGCCAGCGTCCGCGCAGGTCGGCCCGGTCGACGGCGGCGTCGGCCGCCTCCACCGCCTCGCCGAGGGCGTCGTACGCCTCGAGGATCAGCGCCGTGAGCAGGTCGTCCCGGCTGGGGAAGTAGCGGTAGATCGCCGAGGAGACCATGCCCATGTCGCGGGCGACCGCGCGCAGGGAGAGGTTCGCGCCATCGGTGGCGAGATGGCGGCGGGCCACCGCCTTGATCTCGTCGATCATGCCGGCACGGACCCGGGCGCGGAGCGTGTGAGCCACCATGCCCCCACTCTGCCACGGCCGAGAGCGCTAATCAAAACCAAGAGCAGTGCTCTTGACAGTGAGCGGCGCGCGGTTCATGCTGGGGAGGTCGTCGAGAGAGCACCGCTCTCGGATCGGATCCATGCTTCGAAGGGTGGCCACCATGGCCCTGCACGTGATCGTCGGCGCCGGACCCGTCGGCACCGCCACCGCCCGCCTCCTCGCCGAGCGGGGCGACCGGGTGCGGGTGGTGACCCGCCGCGGCACCGGACCCGAGCACCCGGCGGTCGAGCGGGTCGCCGCCGACGCCGCCGACCCCCAGCAGTTGACCGCGCTGACCGAGGGGGCGGTCGCGGTGCACAACTGCGCCAACCCGGCGTACCACCGGTGGTCGGTGGACTGGCCGCCGCTGGCCGCCGCGCTGCTCACCGCCGCCGAGCGGACCGGCGCGGTGCTCGCCACCGTCGGCAACCTCTACGGGTACGGCCCGGTCGACGGCCCGATGACCGAGGCGACCCCGCCGGCCGCGACCGGCACCAAGGGGCGGGTGCGAAACCGGATGTGGGCCGACGCGCTCGCCGCGCACCGGGCCGGCCGGGCCCGGGTCACCGAGGTACGTGGCTCCGACTACTTCGGCGTCGGCGGCACCTCGCTGGCGATGATGGTGCTGCCCCGGGTGCTCGCCGGCCGGCGGGTCTTCCTGCCGGTGGACTGGGACGCCCCGCACACCTGGACGTACATCCCGGACGTCGCCCGTACCCTGGTCGCCGCCGCGAGCGACGAGCGGGCCTGGGGGCGGGCCTGGCACGTGCCCAGCGGGCCGGCCGTACCGATGCGGGACCTGGCCGTCCGCGCGGCGGCCCTGACCGGCGCGCCGGCGCCGAAGCTGACCCGGATGCCCTACCCGGTGCTCTGGCTCGGCGGCCTCGCCAACCCGATGGCCCGTGAGCTGCGGGAGACCGCCTACCAGTTCGACCGGCCGTACCTGATGGACTCGTCAGCCGCCACCGCCGCCCTGGGCATCGAGCCGACCCCGCTGGACCAGGCGATCAAGGAGACGGTGGCGGGGCTGCGCGGCTGACCGTCAGCTTCAGCGGCGGTCCGAGCGCGGCGACGAGGACCGCGACCAGGGTCAGCACCGCGCCGAGCAGGGTGGCCGGCCCGGGGTGCGAGGCCGCCGTCGGCAGCGCCACGTCCAGCAGGACCGCGCCGACGATCTGCCCGGCGATGGTGGCCAGGCCGAGCAGCAGCACCCCGGTGAAACGGACGATGGCGGCGGCCAGCGCGATGAACACGATGCCGATCGGGCCACCCAGGTAGAGCCAGGGCTCGCTGGGCAGGGCACCGCCCGGGCGGCCCCGGACCGCCACCTCCACGGCGAAGGTGGCGAGCAGCGCGACGGTGCCGACGGCGAAGTTGACCAGGGTGGCGGCTAGGGCACTGCCGGCGGCTCCCCGGACCCGGCCGTTCACCGCCTGCTGCCAGGCGATGCCCACCCCGGCCGCCAGCGGCAGCAGGGCCAGCGCCAGGGCGCGCGGGTCGCCGAGCCGGTCGCTCACCGCCAGCAGCACGGCCAGCACGGTGAGCACCGCGCCGACCAGCCGGTTCGGGGTGACCGGCTGGCGGCCGGTCGGGCCGATGCCGGCCCGGTCCACCAGCAGGCTGCTGCCGGACTGCCCGGCCACCACGGCGACGGTGAACACGGCCACCCCGAGCGTGCCGATGGTCAGCCCCTGGGTGGCCACCAGAAACGCGCCGCACACCCCGCCGAGGCACTGCCACGGCCGCAGGGCGCCCTCGCGCAGCGCCGCCCGGAGGGCGGCCAGTCCCCGCCGGCCGCCCGGGGTGCCGGGGACCAGCACCAGCAGCACGAGCAGGCCGAGGCCGAACGAGACCACCGCGGCGGCGATCCCGTCGGCCAGGCGTACGCCCAACTCGCCGTTGATCCGGGACTGGACGGCCACCGCGACCCCCGAGGCGGTGGCCAGCCCGACGCCGGCGATCCGCCGCGCGGCCGACAGCGTGGGGGGCGCCGCCGTCCCGGTCGCGGTCACTCCTGCTCGGCCAAGGGTCGTCCGTCGAAGTCGACCGCCGAGTAGAGGGCAAGCTTCTCCAGCCGGTGGTACGAGTCGATCACCCGGATCGTGCCGCTCTTGGAGCGCATCACGATCGACTGCGTGTACGCCCCGCCGGCCCGGTAGCGCACGCCACGCAGCAGGTCGCCGGAAGTCACACCGGTGGCCACGAAGAAGCAGTTGTCCCCGGTGACCAGGTCGTCGGTGAACAGCACCCGGTCCAGGTCGTGCCCGGCGGCGAGCGCCTTCTCCCGCTCCTCGGCGTCCTTCGGCCAGAGCTTGGCCTGCATCATGCCGCCCATGCACTTGAGCGCGCAGGCCGCGGTGATGCCCTCCGGGGTGCCGCCGATGCCCATCAGCACGTCGACGTCCGACTCGCCACGGGCGGCGGCGATGGCACCCGCGATGTCGCCGTCGGAGATGAACCGGATGCCCGCCCCCGTACGCCGGATCTGCTTCACCAGGTCGTCGTGGCGGGACCGGTCCAGCACGCAGACCGTCACCTCGGCGACGTCGGTGCCCTTGACCTTGGCGATCCGGCGGATGTTCTCGGCCGCCCCGGCGTTGATGTCGACCACGTCGGCGTACATCGGGCCGACGGCGAGCTTCTCCATGTAGAAGACGGCGCTCGGGTCGAACATCGCGCCACGCTCGGCGACCGCGAGCACCGCGAGCGCGTTCGGCATGCCCTTGCTCATCAGGGTGGTGCCGTCGATCGGATCGACCGCCACGTCGACCTCGGGACCGGTCCCGTCACCGACCTCCTCGCCGTTGAAGAGCATCGGGGCGTTGTCCTTCTCGCCCTCGCCGATCACCACGACCCCGCGCATCGGGATCGAGTTGATCAGCTTGCGCATGGCGTCGACGGCTGCCCCGTCGCCGCCCTCCTTGTCGCCCCGGCCGACCCAGCGGCCGGCCGCCATCGCCGCGGCCTCGGTGACCCGGACCAGGTCGAGGGCGAGATTGCGGTCGAGGTTCTGCGGGGTCCGCGTCCTGGTGGTTGTCATCACGGCTTCCTCCTCGCGACGTTGCGGGGTGGACCGGCGCGGTGCGGCCGTCGCCGCCGCCGGCTTTGTCGCTGATCCTCACACGATGACAGCTCGCGCGCCGGGTCGGGGCGGAGGAGGCCAGGATCACGTCACCCGGACGGCTGCGAGAATGGGCGGGTGGAAGCCGCACACCCTGCCGATCGCGTACCGACCGACGCCACCCCGCCGGACGGCCAGCCACCCGTCCGGTCGACCGCCGGGCCGACCCCTCCGACGGCCGGCGAGCCCGCCCTCGTGGAGTCGTCGGGCGGGGTCGCGCCGCTGGCCGACGCGGGCGAGCACGCCGCGCCGCCCGCGCGGAAGGACCGGGCGCGCTCCGAGCGGTCGCCGCGGGACATGGCGCTCTCGCTGCTGGTCCTCCTGGTCCCGATCGCGCTGCTGCTCGCCTTCTATCGAGGCGTCCTGGGTGGGGACGAGCCGGCCACGGTCGATCCGGCACCCGCCCTCGAGCAGGCCCGGTCGGCGGGCGCCTTCCCGGTCAGCCCGCCGGAGGGGCTGAGCTCCGGCTGGCGTACGGTCAGCGCGCGCTACCAGGCCGAGGCGGGCGGCGGGACGCTGCGGATCGGCTACCTGACCCCGGAGGGGCGCGGCGCGCAGCTCGTGGAGAGCAACGTGGCCGCCGACCAGCTGCTCCCCGCCGAGTTGAAAGGTGGCCAGCCGCAGGGACCGGCCGACCTGGCCGACGGTAGCTGGCAGCGGTACACCGCTCGGGGCAACGAGCAGGCCCTCGTCCTGCTGGAACCGAACCGGACGGTGATCGTCGTGGGCGACGCCCGGGACAACGAGCTACGCCAGCTCGCCACCGCCGTGCGCTGATTCGCCCGTTTCCGGTGCCCCCCAGGGGCCTGGGCCGGTCCGCTAGGCTGCCCGGGCCGGACAAACCGGCACGCATCACGCGTCCGCACCAAACACCGGAAAGAGAACGACGTGAACATTCGACGGTGGAGCGTCGGCGTCCTCGCCGCCGCCCTGTTCGTCCCTGGTCTGGCCGCCTGCAAGTCCGAGGCCGGCTCGCCGACCGCCGACAGCAAGTCCGCCGCCGCCCCGGGGATTCCGGCGGACCCGAAGGAGGCGCTCGCCGCCGCCACCAAGGAGATCCAGAAGGGCAACTTCACCTTCGGCATCAAGGGTGGTGAGTTCAACGGCAGCGGGACCGTACACATGCCGTCCAAGAGCGCCGAGATGAAGCTGGAGAGCGGGCAGACGGCCAACGACGACCTCGCCATGTCGATGCACCTCGTGTTCATCGACGCCGACAGCTGGGTCAAGCTCGAGCTCGCCGGGGCGATGGCCGACGCCGTCCCCGGCTTCAAGGCGATGAAGGGCAAGTACCAGCACCTGGACCGCAGCAAGATCAAGGACGCCAAGGAGCTGAACTTCGACTTCACCGACGTCGACCCGGCGGGTGCCGACAAGATGATCAAGGCGATCACCGACGTGAAGCAGACCGGCGAGGGCACGTACGCGGGCACGATCGACGCCACCAAGGCGAGCGACTCCGACCTGCTCGACGCCGAGACCGTCAAGGCGCTCGGCGCCCAGGCCAGCGCCGTGCCGTTCACCGCGAAGCTCGACGCGCAGGGCCGGCTGACCGAGTTCGCCGTCCAGGTGCCCGCCGCCGGCGGCGCCGAGGCGCAGACCGTGACCGTCACGTACGCCGACTACGGCAGCGCCGCCGCCGTCCAGGCGCCCCCGGCCGGCCAGGTCGTCGAGGCGTCCGACCAGCTGTACCAGATGTTCCAGAGCTGATCCGGGTGCGGGTGGGGGCGGCGTCGGTCGTCCCCACCCGACGCGGGGTCGTCCGCCCGGAACGGACAGGGATTGCCGAAGGCCCCTTCCGGGAACAGATGAGGGCACGACCCCGCCGGGGCGCGACGCCGGCCGGACGGGGCTCGTGCGCCGCAGCCGACGTCAGGGCAGCGGCGCCCCGCCTCCGGCACCTCCGTGGGCCGGACGACCCACCTGGAGAGTTCACGTGAAGATTCGACGCTTCAGCGCGGCGGCCTTCGCCGCGGCACTGCTCAGCCCCGCCCTGGCCGCCTGCAACGACAACGGGACCGGCACCGCGGGGGCCACCGCGTCTCCGAGCGTCTCCGGCAGCGTCGCGCCGAGCGCTACGTCCGGCGACGCCAAGCAGGCCCTGCTCAACTCCACGAACGCGATCCGCGACGGCAACTTCCGGTTCAGCATGTCCGGCGCCGGCTCCACCGCAGAGGGGCAGGTGCACGAGCCGAGCCAGAGCGCGGAGATGCGGATGACGATCGGTGACCCGACGTCCGACCTGATGATGAAGCTGGACCTGATCCACTACAAGCCGGACAGCTGGGTGAAGCTGGAACTGGGCGGCAAGGCCGCGAGCAGCGTGCCCGGCGTGCAGAAGCTCAACCTCGGCAAGTACCAGCACCTCGACCAGACCCGGATCAAGGGCAATCGGGCCCTGGGCTTCGACTTCGACAAGGTCGATCCGGCCGGCAGCGCCGTGCTGACCCAGGGCATCACCGAGGTCCGCCAGACCGGCGAGGGCACGTACGCGGGCACCGTCGACGTGTCCAAGGCGGCCGAGGCGGGCTCGCTCGACCCGGCGGTGATCACCGCGCTCGGGGCGCAGGCACAGTCGGTGCCGTTCACCGCCAAGGTCGACCCGCAGGGGCGGCTCAGCGAACTGGTCATGCAGATCCCCGCAGCCGGCCAGAGCGCCGCGCAGGACATCAAGATCACCTATACCGACTACGGCAACGCCAGCGCGGCGCAGAAGCCCCCGGCCGACCAGGTCGTCGAGGCGCCGCCGGAGTTCTACAACCTGTTCAATTGAGCACGACGACGTCGACGGGGCGGCCCCGGCCGCCCCGTCGGCCGTCCACCCAGGTCACTCCTCGGCGCGCTGCCGGGCGGCGTCGATGCGGGCCCGCGCCCCGTCCAGCCAGCGCTGGCAGGTCTCGGCGAGCTGCTCGCCGCGCTCCCAGAGCGCCAGCGACTCCTCCAGCGAGGTGCCGCCGGCCTCCAGCCGCTCCACCACGCCGGCCAGCTCGGCACGGGCCTGCTCGTAGCTGAGCCGCTCGTCCTTCTTCGCGTCAGTCATCGGCTCCCATCCCAACACATCGCTCAGCCGGCCACGGTCGCGGTGAGCTCACCCTCGGCGAGGCGGACCCGCAGTGGGTCACCCTTGGCCACCTCGGACGCGGCGCGCAGCACGTGGCCGTCGGCGCGCTGGACGATCGCGTACCCCCGGTCGAGGGTCGCCGCGGGAGAGAGCGCGCGCAGCCGGGCCAGGGTGTGGCGCAGGTCGTCGGCGGCACCGCCGAGCCGGTGCTCCAGGCAGCGCCCGGCCCGGTCGCGCAGCGCGGCGACGTCGGCGGCCCGCTGGTCGACCATCACCTGCGGGCGGGCCAGCACCGGGCGGGAGCGCAGCAGGTCGAGGCGGTGCTGCTCCCGGTCGACCAGGTTGCGGACCGCCCGTTCCAGCCGGGACCGGGCCTGGCCGATGAGGCGTACCTCCTCGGTGAGGTCGGGGACGATCCGCTTCGCCGCGTCCGTCGGCGTCGAGGCGCGCACGTCGGCGACGTAGTCCAGCAGCGGCGCGTCCGTCTCGTGGCCGATCGCGCTGACCACCGGGGTACGGCAGGCGAAGACCGCCCGGCAGAGCGCCTCGTCGGAGAAGGGCAGCAGGTCCTCGATGCTGCCGCCGCCCCGGGCGATGACGATCACGTCGATGCTCGGATCCGTGTCGAGCACCTTGAGCGCGTCGACGATCTGCGGCACCGCGCTCGGCCCCTGCACGGCGACGTTGACCGTGCGGAACTCCACCGCCGGCCAGCGCCGCCGGGCGTTGGTCAGCACGTCCCGCTCGGCGGCCGAGGCGCGGCCGGTGATCAGGCCGATCCGGCCGGGCAGGAACGGCGGCCGGCGCTTGCGGGCCCGGTCGAAGAGCCCCTCCGCGGCCAGCAGCTTCTTGAGCTTCTCCAGCCGCGCCAGCAGCTCGCCGAGCCCGACCTGGCGGATCTCGTCGGCGCGCAGGCTGAGCGTGCCCCGGGCGGCGTAGAACTCGGGCTTGGCGTGCAGTACCACCCGGGCGCCCTCGCGCAGCTCCGGCGCGCCCGCGTCGAGCACGTCCCGGTTGGTGGTCACGGTCAGGCTGAGGTCGGCCGAGGGATCACGCAGGGTGAGGAAGACGGTGGTCGCGCCGGGCCGACGGCTGATCTGCGCGACCTGCCCGTCCACCCAGACCCAGCCCAGCCGGGCGATCCAGGCGCCGATCTTCTGGCTGACCACCCGGACCGGCCACGGCTCCTCGGACGTGCTCCGCCCCGCCTCCGCGTCGCCCCGCCCCACCTCGCTCACCCGCCCCACCTCGCTCACCCGCCCACCCTACGGCCCAGGGCCGACACCACCCGCGTCGATCATGAGGTTGGCGGCGATTCCGATCTCCGCTGCCGCCGCCAACCTCATGATCGACGGTTCGGGCGAGGGTTGTCGCAGGGTCGCGGTCGCTGCCGGGGGAAAATCGGGCACGTACGATGGTCGGGTGACTGAGGCTGAGGCGACTCCCCGGACCGGCAAGCGCGTGCTCCTGGCCAAGCCCCGCGGCTACTGCGCGGGCGTGGATCGGGCGGTGCAGACCGTCGAGGAGGCGCTGCGGCTCTACGGCGCCCCGATCTACGTCCGCAAGCAGATCGTGCACAACAAGCACGTCGTGCAGACCCTGGAGGCCCAGGGGGCGATCTTCGTGGAGGAGAACGAGGAGGTGCCGGAGGGCGCCACCGTCATCTTCTCCGCGCACGGCGTGGCCCCCGAGGTGTATGAGCAGGCGAAGGCGCGCTCGCTCAAGGCGATCGACGCGACCTGCCCGCTGGTCACCAAGGTGCACCAGGAGGCCCGGCGGTTCGCGGCCGAGGACTACGACATCCTGCTGATCGGCCACGAGGGGCACGAGGAGGTCGTCGGCACCGCCGGTGAGGCTCCCGCGCACATCCAGCTGGTGGACGGGCCGGACGGCGTCGACAAGGTCACCGTGCGCGACCCCAGCAAGGTCGTCTGGCTCTCCCAGACCACCCTCTCCGTGGACGAGACGCTGGAGACCGTCGCCCGGCTCAAGCAGAAGCTGCCGCTGCTCCAGTCGCCGCCCAGCGACGACATCTGCTACGCCACCTCCAACCGGCAGCACGTCGTGAAGGAGATCGCCCCCGACTGCGACGTGGTGATCGTGGTGGGCTCGCGCAACTCCTCCAACTCGGTACGCCTGGTCGAGGTGGCCCTGGACGCCGGCGCCCGGGCCGGGCACCTGGTCGACTTCGCCCACGAGATCGACGACGCCTGGCTCGCCGGCGCCCGTACGGTCGGCGTCACCTCCGGCGCCAGCGTGCCGGACGAGCTGGTCCAGCAGGTGCTCGCGCACCTGGCCGAGCGGGGCTTCACCGACGTCGAGGAGGTCACCACCGCCAACGAGCGGCTGACCTTCTCGCTGCCGCAGGAGCTCAAGCGGGACCTGAAGGCCGCCGCGGCCGCCCGCGGCTGACCCGCCGGAACGGATCGACGGCCCGATACGTCCAACCGCCCATGAACACTCCTCGGACGGCGATCGTCGCCCTGCTCGCCTGCGTCGCCCTGGGCGCGTGCGCCAGCCCGGACGCCGACCCCGCCAGCCCCGGCCCGACGGGAGCCGCCCCGGTGACCAGCACGCCCAGCCCCGACCCCAGCGTCAGCCCGACCGACCCGACAGCTCCCACGAAGGGTGGGCCGTCGAGCGGCGCCACCACCACGCTCACCGGCACCCTGCAGGCCGGGGTGGAGCCGGGCTGTCTGCTGCTCGACGGCAACCTGCTGGTCGGCGGCCCGCGCGACGTGCTGAAGGCGGGTGCCCGGGTGACCGTCACCGGCCACTCCCAGCCCGACCTGATGACCACCTGTCAGCAGGGCACCCCGTTCGTGGTGGAGTCCGCCAAACCCGCCTGACCGCCCCGGACCTCCCGATCCCGCCCGGCGCCCTGTCGCACGCGGTCGATCATGAGGTTGACGGGGTGATATGTCGGCTCTGCTGCGGCCAACCTCATGATCACCAGGTGGGGTTGGGTGCGAAACGGGAGGAGCCCCGCCCCCTTGGTGGGGGCGGGGCTCCTCGGGTTCAGCGGGAGGTCAGTTGACCGCGCCGATGGACACCGAGCCGCGGCCGACGACCGCGCCCTCGGTGGTGGTGACGGCCACGTCACCGTAGAGCTCCCGGCCGGCGGCCGGGGCCGCCAGAGCGGTCACCGTGCCGGTGAGGGCGGCGGTGGCGCCGTTGTCCAGGGTCAGCGAGGTGGCCGGAGCCGACACCGAGCCCAGCGACGCGGACGCGAACGAGTCGCGGTAGTCGTAGGCGGTGCTGCTGCCCGGCCCGGTGACGGCGTATCCGTCGACGACCACCCGGTAGGTGCCGGCCACCGGGTTCGTGATGGTGACCGCCTCCTCCGAGCTGCCGCCGGCCGAACGGCCGACCTCGGTGGCGCCCCGGAAGACGAACAGGTCGAGGTCGGCGCTCGGGTTGGCCGGGTTGCCGATCCGAACGGTGAACGACGTGGCGCCCGCCGGCACCTCGACGGTGTATTCCTGGGTCGCCCCCTCGGCGATGGTCGGCCGCTCGGCGTGCACGCTGGCGAGCGGGCCACCGACGCCGGTCACCTGGACCGGGCCGAAGGTGTTGGTCAGACCCCAGCTCACGTTGGCCGGGGTGCCGGCGGTGACCGACGGCAGTTCGACGACGGCCGGCTCGACCTTGACGCCCTGCACTCGCGCCTGGAGCTGGAACGGGTTGTCCAGGGTCGGCGAGGTACGCCGGGCCTCCACCTCGATCTCCCAGACACCCGGGATCGGGTTCTGGTAGTCCCGCTCCTGCGGCTTGCAGACGGCGGCGTCGGAGAAGTTGGTGTAGCAGGCCGTGCTCGCGGTGCTCTCCACCGGCACGCCGTACGGGTTGATGGCGATGAACCGGGTCTGGGAGCCGGTGGCGATGCCGGAGAGGTTCACCTGCAGCGCGCCGGCACCCGGCGGAACCGTCACGAAGTAGGACGTGAAGCTGTTGCGCTCCACCGAGCCCTCGGTGGTGTACCAGTACGCCGGGGCGCTGACCGTGTTCGAGGCGACCACGACGGTGGAGACTTCGAAGTCGACCACCGGGGTGGCCGGGTCGTCAATGGTCATGATGGCGCCGTGCGCGCCGGCGGTCATCGGCTTGGCCTTGACCTTGACCTTGACGGTCTTGTTCAACGGCAGCAGCACGACCGCCGGCGCCGAGAAGGTGCCGTCGTTGCCCCGGAAGCCGATGAGGTGGGCGACGGTGCGGTTCGGCCCGCTGGTCCGGGTCAGCTTGACCTCGTAGTCGCGGCTCTCCTTGACCTTCTGCCCGCCCCGGTCAGCGGCGCAGCGGTTGTGGATGCCGGTGCCGACGTTCGGGTTCGGCTCGAAGACGCCCAGGTCCTCGTTGTACTTCGTCAGGTTCGCCGACAGCTCGGTGCAGACCGCCGCGTTGGCGGTGTAGGTCCGGGTCTCCACCCCGCCGGACAGCAGCTCCCACGCGCCCGGCACGTTGAACATGCCGTAGCCCTGCGCGTACGTCGGGACGCCCGCGATCGGCTTGGCGGAGGTGTAGACGGCCCGGCGCAGGGCGGCCGGGGTGACCGCCTGGCCGGTGGCCTTGGCGGCGGACAGCAGCAGCGCGGCGGCGCCGGTGGCCTGCGGGGAGGCCATCGAGGTGCCGTTCAGCATCTGGTAGCCCGGGGGCAGCGGGTAGCCGGCCTCGGCGACCGGCACGCCGGGCTGCCACGTCGGCGCGGTCGAGATGGCCGAGCCGGGAGCGGCGATGTTCGGCTTGAACCCGCCGTCCTCACGCGGGCCGCGCGAGGAGAAGTTGAACAGTGCGTTGTCCTTGCGGACCACCGAGCCGTAGTTGGCCAGCCAGGTGTCCTTGCTGATGTTGGCGGCGACGCTGACCACGTTGCCGGCCACCGACGGGTCGCCGACGGTGTTCAGGCCCGGGCCGGAGTTTCCGGCCGAGATGAACATCTGCACGCCGTAGGTGGTGATCAGGGTGTTGTAGAGCTGGGCGCGGGCGTTGGCGCCGTCGTTCAGCGCCGGCAGGCCACCGATCGACATGTTGATCACGTCGACCTTGCGGTTGACCACCAGGTCGATCATGCCGGTGGTGAGCGCCGCGTAGGTGCAGCCGCCACCCCAGGAGCAGGCCCGGGCGGAGACCAGCTTGGCGCCGGGGGCAGCGCCGTTGAACGCGCTGTTGCCCAACATGCCGTTGGCGGCGGTGATGCCGGCGACGTGGGTGCCGTGGGTGCTCTCGATGATGCCGATGTTGACGTAGTCGACCAGGCCGGGGCCGCCGACCGGAGTGGTGTCGACGTTGCGGCGGTACTCGACCACGAACGGCATCTGCTCCCGCACCGCGGTGGCCGGGTTGTCCGTGCCGAAGTGGCCGACCTGGAACTTCTCCTTGTACGGCCGCATCACCTCGTCGTCGGTGAAGTCGAGGTTCTGGTTGACGTCCACCACGATGTCGCCGTTGACGGGGTTGTAGAGGATGCCCCAGACGTCGGTCTTGTCGCCGTCGCGGTTGACGTCGCCGGCCGGGTCGCTCCGTTCCGTGATGTTCTCGCGGAAGAGGTTGAACTTGTACGTGCCGGTCGGCGCCTTCCAGGTGGCTCCGGAGGCCGTGAAGGACGGGCCGGTCACGTCGGTGATCATCGCCCGCCAGCTGGCGTCCTCGAGCGGGTCGGTTGCGGTGACCCAGTCGACGATCTTGCGCTCGCCGGTGGTGGTCTTCTGCAGGGCCGGCTGGTCCAGGTCCACTCCGGAGTCCATGATGCCGATGGTGACGCCGCGGCCGTCCCACGCCGGGTGCGCGGCCTTGAAGGCCTCCGCGCCGGTCTCGTTGGTCGGCATGTACGGGTTGACGGCACCGGTGTCCGCACCCGGGCCGGCCAGGGTCTCGCCCTGCTTGGCGATCTTCGCGCCGGCCGGGGCGGCCTCGGGCGTCGGGTCGGGGAGCTTGATGGTCTCGTCGAGGTCGACGGCGGAGACGCCCGGCAGCGTCGCGGCCTTCAGGACCTTGGACGTGGGCACCTTGGCCAGCACGTAGCCGACCTCGTCGTACCGCTGGCTGACCGCGGCGCCGAGGCTCTTGAGGCCGTCGGTGACCTTCTTGGTCGAGCCCTTCTTGGTGGCGATGATCAGGGTGACGGTGGGGGCGTGCTTCGCCTTCGCCTCGATGAGCAGCTTGGCGTCGTGCGCTCCGAGCGTCTCGACGGCGGTCGGCTGGGCGGCGTCAGGGGTGGTGGCGGGGGCTGCGCTCGCGGTGGCGGCACCACCCCCGACCGTCATCGCGCCGGCCGCCAGGACCGAGGCGAAGAGCGCGGCGGAGGTACGCCGGCTCCGGTTGCGGGGTTGACTCACGTTCTCTTCCTCCAGAGAACAGGGCCCTTCAGTGAACAGGGCACACGTGACGGTGATCCTCAGGGGTAGGCCGTGCGGTGTCACTAGCGCGGGGAGGGTTGTGACCAGTCCGTGACACGGATCGGCCGCCATCGTCACGAGGAACGTGTTAGATCTCGATGCCCGTCGGCCGTTCGGCCG
Source organism: Micromonospora sp. NPDC007230 (assembly GCF_042869115.1). Lineage (NCBI taxonomy): Bacteria > Bacillati > Actinomycetota > Actinomycetes > Micromonosporales > Micromonosporaceae > Micromonospora > Micromonospora sp. NPDC007230. The sequence continues at coordinate 92,916 of NZ_JBIAFE010000010.1, forward strand.
ATGCGGACGGTGCGCCGCCGCCGTTCGGCAGCAGCTCCGGCGCCTGCGGCTGGCGGGGCGCCACCTCGACCTGGGCCGGAGCGGTCAGCTCCTGGTCGGAGACGCCCAGCTCGGCCAGCTTGCGGGCGCTGACCAGCACCCGTGCCTCCAGCGAGCCCACCGCCCGGTTGTACGCGGTCACCGCCCCGCCCAGCGACGCACCCAGCTTGCCGACGTGGTCGCCCAGGGTGGACAGCCGCCCGTACAGCTCGCGGGCCAGCAGGTGCACCGTGGCGGCGTTGCGGGCCAGCGCCTCCTGCCGCCACGAGTACGCCACCGTGCGCAGCAGCGCCACCAGGGTGGCCGGCGTGGCCAGCACGACGTTGCGGGCGAACGCGTGCTCCAGCAGCGTCGGGTCGCGCTGCAACGCCACGTCGAGGAACGGGTCCGCCGGCACGAAGAGCACCACGAACTCGGGCGACGGGTCGAACGCGGCCCAGTAGGACTTGGCGGCCAGCGCGTCCACGTGCGCCCGGAGGTGTCGTGCGTGCGCGTCGAGGTGAGTGTCCCGCCCCCGCTCGTCGCGCGCCTCCATGGCGGTCAGGTACGCGTCGAAGGGCGCCTTGGCGTCGACCACCACCGTCCGGCCGCCGTGCAGCCGGACCACCAGGTCGGGGCGTACCCCCTGCTGGTCGGTGGCGGCGGTGACCTGCTCGGAGAAGTCGCAGTGCTCCAGCATCCCGGCCGCCTCGACGATCCGGCGGAGCTGGTGCTCGCCCCACCGGCCGCGGACCTGCGGGGCGCGCAGCGCCGCGACGAGCTGCTTGGTCTCGGTGCGCAGCTCCCCGGAGACCGTGCTCATCGCCCGCACCTGCTCGCGCAGCTCCGCGTACGCGTCGACCCGGTCGCGTTCCAGCTCGGCGACCCGCTGCTCGTAGCGCCGGAGGGTGTCGTGCAGCGGGGCCACCGCGCGCGCCACGGCCTCCTGCGACTGGGCGGTCGCCTCGTAGCTGAGCGCCCGCATCGACTGCTCCAGCCGTCCCTCGCCCTCCCTCGTGGCGGCGAGGGTCGCCTCCAGCCGGGCGATCTGCGTCGCCGAGCGGGACCGGGCGGCCAGCCAGCCCACCGCGCCGCCCGCGGCGAGACAGATGATCACCACGGCCAGCGTTGCGATGCTCGTCACCCTCCGAAGCTTGCCAAACAGGTACGACGTGACGCCCGTGGGTACCGTCGAGTCATGAAGGTTGGGCTGTGGTTCGTCCTGCTGCTGATGCTCGGGGGTGCCTACGTGTTCTGGCGGTGGGGTAGCAGGTCCCGCGAGGCCACCGAGCTGGCCGACGCGCGGGCCGAGGCGCAGCGCTGGTACGAGCGGCTCGGCGGGCAGCTCATGAACCTGCACGGCGACGCCCCGGCGGTACGCCAGGCGCTGGCCGACGCGGGCGAGCGGTACAACGCGGCCGGCTCACAGCTGGAGCAGGCGCGTACCCCGCGCCAGTTCGCGCTGGCCCGGGAGACCGCGCTGGAGGGGCTGGCGTACATCCGGGCGGCCCGGACCGCGCTGGGCATCGACCCGGGGCCGGACCTGCCGCCGCTGGCCGCCGCCCGGGGCGCCGGGATGCTCACCAAGGAGCGCGAGGTCAACGTCCAGGGGCAGACCTTCCGGGCTGGCCCGCAGCCGGGCAACCAGACGCCCTACTACTACCCGGGCGGCAACTGGCAGGGGCGGCGGGTGCCCGCCGGCTGGTACTCGACGCCCTGGTGGAAGACCGCGCTCGGCACCGGCGCCGGGGTGCTCGGCGGCCTGCTGATCGCGGACGCGCTCTTCTCGCCCGCCTTCGCCGACCCGGGCTACGGCTACGAGGCCGGCTACCAGGAGGGCTTCCAGGACGGGGCCGGCGACGGCCAGGACTACGGCGACCAGTTCGCCGGCGACCAGGGCGGCAACGACTTCGGCGGCGACCAGTTCGCCGGCGGCCAGGGCGGCGGCGACTTCCCCGGCTACGGGGGCGGCGACTTCTCCGGCTACAGCGGAGGCGACTTCGGCGGCGGGGACTTCGGCGGCGGCGGCGACTGGTGACCCCACCAGGCACCGCGCACCGCTAGCCGGTGCCCGCCACCTCGCCGATCTGGCGGGGTTGACGCGGTGCGGATGCCACCACCTCGCCGATCTGGCGCGGCGGCGAGCACCGGTCCCGCCACCTCGCCGATCTGGTGCAGCGGCGAGCACCGGTCCCGCCACGTCGCCGATCTGGCGCGGCGGTGAGCGGCGGGGCCGGCCGTCAGCCGGTGTTGCGCATGCCGGCGGCGATGCCGTTGACCGTGGTGAGCAGCGCCCGCTCCAGCGCCGTACCGTCGTTGGGGGCCCGGCGGCCGCCGGGCGCGGTCGCCACCGCGCGGCCCGCCGCGCCGGAGTCCCGGTACTGGCGCAGCAGCGCCACCTGGAGGTGGTGCAGCGGCTCCAGGTAGGTGTCCCGCACCGCCAGGGTCCGCTGGAGGACGGGCGAGTTGTCCAACAGCGCCGGCGAGGCGGTGACGGCCAGCACCTCCTGCTTGGTCAGCTCGTACTCCTGCTCGATCTTGTCGAAGATCGGGTGCAGCTTCTTCGGGACCAGGGTCTCCACGTAGCGGCGGGCGATGGTGAGGTCGGTCTTGGTCAGCATCATCTCCACGTTCGACAGGAACGTGCGGAAGAAGTGCCAGTTCCGGTGCATCTCGGCGAGCACGTCGTCCAGGCCGGCGGCGCGCGCGGCGGCCAGCCCGGACCCGACGCCGAACCAGCCGGGGACGATCTGCCGGGTCTGGGTCCAGCCGAACACCCACGGGATGGCCCGCAGGCCGGCCAGGCCGGCGCCGGTGTTCGGCCGCTTCGCCGGCCGGGAGCCGATGTTCAACTGGCCCAGCAGCTCGGTCGGGGTGGAGGCCCAGAAGTACGCGGGCAGGTCCGGGTCCTCGACCAGCGACCGGTACGACCGGAACGCCGCCTCGGAGACCACGTCCATGGTGGCGTCCCAGCGTTCCAGCATCTCGGCCGGCTGCCGGGGCGCGGTGTGCAGCAGCGTCGCCTGGAGCACCGCGGCCACGGTCAGCTCCAGGTTCTCCCGGGCCAGGGCGGGCAGCGTGTACTTGTCGGAGATGACCTCGCCCTGCTCGGTCACCTTGATCGCGCCGTCCAGCGTGCCGTACGGCTGGGCCAGGATGGCGTCGTGGGTGGGGCCGCCGCCCCGGCCGACCGTGCCGCCCCGGCCGTGGAAGAGCCGCAGGTGTACGCCGTGCCGGGCGGCCACGTCGCGCAGCGCGCGCTGGGCCCGGTGGATGGACCACTGGCTGGTGGTGATGCCGGCCTCCTTGTTGGAGTCGGAGTAGCCCAGCATCACCTCCTGCACGTCGCCCCGGGCCGCGACGAGCGCCCGGTACGCCGGCAGCGACAGCAGTTCGTCCAGCAGTTCGCCGCCGGCGTTCAGCTCGGCCGGGGTCTCCAGCAGCGGTACGAAGCCGATCCGGGCCCGGCCGCTGTGCACGTCGATCAGGCCGGCCTCGCGGGCCAGCACCACCGCGGCGAGCACGTCATCCACGCCGAGGGTCATCGAGATGATGTACGACTCGATCACCTCGGTGCCGAACCGGTCCTGGGCCTCGCGGATCGCCCCGAACACGTCGAACGTCTTCCGCGCGGTCTCGGTGAGCGGCGTGTCCAGGGTGGAGAGCGGCCGGCGGCCGGTCAGCTCGTCGGCGAGCAGCTTGGTGCGCTCCAGCCGGCTCAGCGACGGATAGTCGGACACCTCGCCGACCGCCCCGTAGAGCTGGGCGAGGACGGCGTGATGCGCCTCGGCGTGCTCGCGGACGTCCATGGTCGCCAGGTGCAGCCCGAACGCGGAGACCGTACGGATCGTCGAGGCGAGCCGGCCCACGGCGGTGAGCTGCCCGGAGTTGCGGGCCAGCGAGGCACGCAGCAACTCCAGGTCGGCGATCAGCTCGGCGGACCCGCGGTAGTCCCGCCCCGGCACGTGCGGGGTGCCGTTGCGCAGCCGCTCCCGGGTGTTGGTCAGCTTCGCCTTCACGCACCGCGCCTTGAGGCGGTAGGGCTCCTCGGCGTTGACCCGGCGGAACCGGGGCGCCACCTCGGGCAGCGCGTCCAGATCGGCGGCGAGGCTGGCGGAGAGGTCGAGGGAGACCGCGCGCAGCCGGCGGGAGACGGAGACCTCGCTGATGAGCTCGTCCATCGCCTTCTCGGTGGCCTCGATGCCGTGCTCGTGCTGGATCTGCAGCACCTCGCGGGTGACCGTCGGGGTGACGAAGGGGTTTCCGTCCCGGTCGCCGCCGATCCAGGTGCCGAAGGTCAGCGGGCGGGCGGTCGGCGACGTCTCCACGCCCAGGGTGCGGAGCGTGTCGGCGAGGTCGTCGAGGACCTGCGGGGCGGCCTCGGCGTGCAGATCACGCAGGTAGTAGATGGCGTTGCGGGCCTCGTCGGTCGGGTCGGGCCGGTCCAGCCGCAGCTCGTCGGTCTGCCACATCAGGTCCAGCAGTTCGGCCAGGCGCCGGTTGGCCGGGCCCTCGTCGCTGGCCCCGTAGAGGATGGCGTTGGCGGTCTCGGCGTCCAACTCGTCGGCGATGGCGCGCAGCTTGGACAGGATCGACCGGCGGGCCGCCTCGGTCGGGTGGGCGGTGAAGACCGGGCGTACCGCCAGCCGGCGGGCCACCGAGGCGATCTCCTCGGCCGGGACCCCGCGCTCGGCGATCATCTTGGCCGCCTGGTCCAGCCAGCCGCCGTGCATGGCCCGGCGCCGCCGCAGGTCGCGGGCCCGATGCACCTGCTCGGTGATGTTGGCCAGGTGGAAGTAGGTGGAGAAGGCGCGGGCCAGCTTGGTGCCGGTGGTGACGTCGAGGCCGGCGAGGCGCTGCGCGGCGGCGGGGGCATCGGAGCGGACCTGGGCGCGGATCTCCTCGACCAGGTCGAGCAGCGGCCGGCCCTCCTGGCGGGCGAGGGTCTGCCCGAGCAGGGTGCCGAGGCGGCGGATGTCGGCCCGGAGAGCGGCGTCGGGCCCGTCGTGGTCGTGCTGGTCGGTCACGGTGCGCTCCTTACGCGAGTACGAAGGACAGCGCTGTCCGACTCCCTGGATCGTATCCGTGTGCGCCCCGGTGTCAGGAGGGGGACGGGGTGATGATCTGCACTCCGGGACGGATCGACGGGCTCAGCCATCGGTGGCCGGTCTCCTGGGTGCGACCGGGCGGGCCCGCGCGGCGCGGACGGCGCGCCGGTGCGCCCGGAAGATCGTCGCGGTGACCAGCCCGAGGATCCCGAGCAGGACCCAGAGCGCCAGCCCCACCAGCGGCCAGCGCCCGGCCCGCCAGTCGAAGTAGACCGCCGACTTGAGCAGGTCGGTGGCCAGCCCGGTGACGTTCCACCGGTGCATCCCCCGCAGGAAGGTGGGCAGGAACTCCGGGGCGTAGATGCCGCCCGAGCCGGGATTGCCGAGCACCACCAGCAGCAGGATCACCAGGCCGGTACCGAGCAGTCCCAGCCACCCCTGCACCGCCGCGGCGACCATGCCGGCGGCGAACACGGTGAGCGCGCCGACCAGGAAGACCGCCGGGACCTGGTGGGCCCAGATGCCCATCACCGGCCCGACCAGCACCGCGCCGATGATGCCGAGCAGCACGGAGTGCACCGCGAGGGTGGCGGTCCGCAGGCCGGCGCGGCGCAGGCTGCGGGGCGCGGTGCCGAGCGAGATACCCAGGGCGGTGGACGCCAGGTAGCCGCCGAGCACCAGGCCCACCGCGAGGTAGAACGGCACCAGCCCACGCGGGTCGTCGGCGGAGACGGGCACCTCGTCGGTGACCCGGAGCGGCAGGTTGGCCTGCCCGGCGGCCTGGGTGAGCACCTTGGTGACCAGGTCGGTGGCGGTGGGCGCGCCGGCGCTGGCGGTGGCCAGGATCAGGCCGCCGCCCGGGTCGGTGTGCAGCACCGCGTAGACCTCGCGGGACCGCAGGGCGTCGAGGGCGCGGTCCTGGTCGTCGTACTGGACGGGTTTGATGGTGTCGGTCCGGCTGCGGACGGCGGCCAGCACCGCTTGGGCGCGCTGGTCGCTGCGGGCCACCCCGACCGGCACGTCGCGCGGGGTCGGCTTGTGCAGCGCCCCGACGTACGCCGCGATGAACGCGGTGGCCAGGGCGAGCGTGCCGACCAGCAGCGCCGCCGCGCGCGGCAGCCAGTCGCGTACCGGAAGCTCCGCCCCCTGATCGCCCACGTGGCCAGCCTAGGGCGGCGCTTCGCCCGGGTTGTGCGGTTTGGCCGCCCTGTCCGGCGGCCCCCCGGTGGGCGACGGCGTGCCGGCACGAGCGCCCGCCGGCCGGACGGACGCCCGGAAAACCGGCTGGCCGCGGCCGATAGCGTCGGGGGCATGACGTCGTTGCGATACCCCGCCAAGCCGAAGCCGGGCGACCGGGTCGCCGTGGTCTCGCCGTCCGCCGGGCTGCCGGGCCTCTTCCCCCACGTGTACGAGCTGGGGCTGCGCCGGCTGCGCGAGGAGTTCGGACTGGAGCCGGTGGAGTATCCGACGACCCGGCAGCTGGGCGCCGACCCGCGGGACCGGGCGCGGGACCTGACCGCCGCCTTCGCCGACCCGACGATCACCGCCGTGCTCGCCACCGTCGGCGGGGACGACCTGATCACCGTCACACCCCACCTGGACGACGCGGTGCTACGGGCCAACCCGAAGCCGTACTACGGCTACTCGGACAACACCAACGTCCTCAACCACCTCTACCGGCTGGGGATGGTGGCGTACCACGGCGGGTCCGTGCTGGTGCACCTCGGCCGGCCGGGCAAGCCGCACCCGCTGACCTTCGACTCGCTGCGCGCCGCCCTGTTCACCTCCGGCTGGTACGAGCTGACCCCGGCCGCCGAGTGGGGCGACCAGCCGAACGACTGGCGGGACCCGGCGACGCTGGCGTACGAGCCGGTGATGTTCCCCGGCACCGGGTGGCGCTGGCAAGGGCCGGCGAACGTGGTGCAGGGCCGCACCTGGGGCGGCAACCTGGAGATCCTGCACTGGCTGCTGGCGGTGGACCGGGTCCCGTCGGCGGCGGAGTTGGCCGGCTCGGTGCTGGTCATCGAGACCTCGGAGGAGCTGCCCTCGGCCACCGAGGTCTTCCGGATCGTGCGGAACATGGGGGAGCGAGGGTTGCTGGCGGGCTTCCCGGCGATCGTGGTCGGCCGGCCGAAGGCGTGGGACTTCGGCAAGCCGCACACGGTGGAGCAGCGGCGGGAGTGGGGCGAGGCGCAGCGGGAGGCGATCACCCGGGCGCTGGCGGACTACGCCGACGACCCGGTGGTGGTCTTCGACGTCGATCTCGGGCACACCGATCCGCAGTTGGTCATCCCGTACGGCGGGGAGATCCGGGTCGACGCGGTCGAGCGGCGGATCTCGGTGCGCTACTGATGAGCAACTCGTGGGCGTACCCCATCCTGCACACGCGCCGGAGTTACTCGCGGGGACGAGCAAGCACGAAGACGCCGGCGCCGGGTGCCCCTTCAACGAGCCCGCGTGCCTTGAGCCAGTCGACGGCCGAGCGCACGACCTGGCGGGACACGTCGAACTCGGCGCAGAGTTCGGTGCCGGAGGGCAGCTTCGCGCCAGCCGGGTACTCGCCGGACTCGATGCGCTCGGTCAGGGTGTCGATGAGGCGTTGCTTCTTCGTGTACGCAGGCATGGGTTGACTTCCGTGGCAGGTAACGCCCATGTGATCACGGTTGCCGGGAAAGCGTCAATGAAATGTGGTGGCAGGTATTGACCTGACATGACAGGTAGTCATAGGTTGCATCAGAGTGACTGTGGCAGGTCTCCTCGACAAACAGGACGGCCCGGGGTGGAGGTGGCACTCCGCTCCCCGGGCCTTGACCGGGAAGGAGCCCCGGCCCATGAGCAACCTATCGAACGCTGCCCACCCGCCCTGGTGCCTACGCGGCCCGGACTGCGCCGGGCGGAACGACCTGCACCTGTCCCGCCTCATCGGCACAGCCGTTCGAGGCGACGAGGTGATCCAGGTCAGGATCGGCCTGTGGCGGATGGACCTCGGTCCCACCCCGCCATCCGGCCTGCTGTTGGAACTCTCCGCCGGCTCGGACGTCGATCGCTGGCCGATCGACCTGGCCCAGTCCCGTTCGCTGGCCCACCTGTCCCAGCGGCTGGTGCGCCGGCTCGGTCCAGGCTCGGCCCGAGCCGCCTGAGGGTCCGCCGAGCCGCACATCGACTCCAGTTACGCGATATCGCGGTCTCTGCCCGGAGTGGAGACCGCAACATCGCGCATCTGGAGTGGACCTTGGCCGGGCGAGCGGTGCCGGACCGGGCGAGGTCAGGCGTCGACGATGGCGAAGGCGCGGACCGGGAAGGTGCCCATGCCGGCCACCTGCGGCGGCGCGGCGGTGAACCGGAACCCCTCCGGAGGCAGAGCCGCCAGGCCGGTCAGGTGCTCCACGATCGGGATGCCGGCGGCGAGCAGGGCGCTGTGCGCGGGCCGCTCGCCGGCCGCCGCCGGGGTCATGTCGTCGATGTTGATCGAGTCGATGCCGACCAGGGTCGCGCCCGCGTCGACCAGCCAGTCGGCACCGTCCCGGGTCAGGTGGGGCGCGTCGGGGCTGGCGTAGCGGTCGGTGCCGAAGCGCACGTCCCACCCGGTGTGCAGCAGCACCGCCCGCCCCGCCACGTCGTAGGGGGCCAGCATCAGGCGGTCCACGGACCGGGTGCCGGGCGGTACCCGGACCACGATCCCGGGCAGGTCGGCGAGGCGGTCGAGCGTGGTTCCGGCCAGGTCGGCCCCGTCCGCCCAACGGTGGGCGGACGTGTCGAGGTAGGTGCCGGTATTGGCGATCATGTCGATCCGGGCGACGTGGAACTCGACGCCCGGGGCGTAGTTCGCCCGGGACGCCTCGCGGGTGAGCCAGTCGGTGATCCGCGGTGCCGGCCAGCCGGGCAGGGTGATCATCCCGTCGGTGATCACGTGGCTCAGCTCGACAAGTCGCCGGCCGCCGTCGCCGGCCGGAACGGCGGCCGCCCGGCCGCCCTTGTGCGGCTCCTCGACGACCGTCCTGTTGGTGATCCGCACCTCGCCCACCATCAGCAGGCCGAGGTGCCGGACGAGGAGCGCGCCCAGCGTCGCGTCGTCTATCTCCGGGCCGGGGACGTCCAACCGGAACCCCTCGGTCCGCAACCCGCCGCCGTTGGCGAAGACGACCTCCGCATCGAAGACTGCCCGGTACTCAGCTGCCATGCCGTCACCGCACCACGCCCTCCCGCCCGTGGTCAAGATCCATCCCAACCACCCGCCACCACTGCCCCGTTGCCCCGCTCGGGAACGCCCTCTTTCTCGGAAACAGTGGTCTCCCGAGCGCTGGTGGCCACTACTTCCGGGAACTAGTGCGGATCTTGGCCGGCGCGGTGCAGGGTGCGCGGCCCCGGGTGTGGATCTTGGGCTCCGCGGTGCGTGGGTGCGCGGGGCCGGGGTGCGGATCTTGAGCGGGGTGGGTGGGCGTGCGGATCTTGGGCTGCGCGGTGCGGGGGTGCGCGGGCCCCGGGGGCGGATCTTGGGCGGGGCGCGGTGGGCGTGTGGATCTTCGGCGGGCGCAGGCGCGGGCGGGCGCGGGGTGTGGGTGGGCGGCGGCTGGGGCCCGGAATGTCCGGGGAGGGGGATAGTCTCGAACCTTGCACCCCCCGTCCGGCTGGACGCGGGGTCGTCGCCGTGCGTCGACCTCCTGGAAGTGATCACAGATGCTCACCGGACTCTTCTCCGCCGCCCTGGCCGACCCGGGGCTGGCCCGGGCGCGTGACCTGGCGCGCTCCGGTGCCGCGCAGGTCGACGGCCTCGACCTCACCGCCCCGGCCGCGCTGCGTCCGTTCGCGGTGGCGGCCGTCGCCGCAGACGAGCCGGTGGGCGGCGCCGGGCGGCCGGTGCTCGCCGTCACCGCCACCACCCGGGAGGCCGAGGACCTGGCGTCCGCGCTGGGCAGCCTGCTGCCGCCGGAGCAGGTGGCGGTCTTCCCGTCCTGGGAGACGCTGCCACACGAGCGGCTCTCGCCCCGCTCCGACACCGTCGGGCGGCGGTTGGCCGTGCTGCGCCGGCTGGCGCACCCCGAGTCGGCCGACGCGCACGGGCGGACGGGGCCGCTGCGGGTGGTGGTGGCGCCCGTCCGGTCGCTGCTGCAGCCGCAGCTCAAGGGGCTCGGCGACCTGGAGCCGGTGCAGCTCACCGCCGGTGACGAAGCGGACCTGGAGGATGTCGCCCGCCGGCTCACCGACATGGCGTACGCCCGGGTCGACCTGGTGACCAAGCGGGGCGAGTTCGCCGTCCGGGGCGGCATCCTGGACGTCTTCCCGCCCACCGACGAGCACCCGTCCCGGGTCGAGTTCTGGGGCGACGAGGTCGAGGAGATTCGCACCTTCGCGGTCGCCGACCAGCGGACCATCGAGCAGGTTCCGCAGCTCTGGGCGCCGCCGTGCCGGGAGCTGCTGCTCACCCCGGCGGTGCGCCGGCGAGCCGCCGCGCTGGCCGAGGAGCACCCCGAGCTGGCCGAGATCCTCGACAAGCTGGCCGAGGGCATCCCGGTCGAGGGGATGGAGTCGCTCGCCCCGGCGCTGATCGGCGCCGGCTCGATGGAGCTGCTGCTGGACTGTATGCCGGCCGGCACCCACGTGCTGCTCTGCGACCCGGAGCGGATCCGCACCCGGGCGCACGACCTGGTGCGTACCTCCGATGAGTTCCTCCAGGCGAGCTGGGCCGCGGCCGCCGTCGGGGGGCAGGCCCCGGTCGACCTCGGCGCCGCCGCCTTCCGGACCCTGGCCGACGTACGCACGGCCGCCCGCGCCCTGCGCCAGCCCTGGTGGACCCTGGCGCCGTTCGGGCTGGTGGAGGCGGAGGCCGCGCCCGCCCGGCAGCCCTGGGAGGACGAGCCCACCGAGGTCGACGTGACCCCCGACGACGCGATCGCGGTGATCCTGGCCGCCCAGCCGGCGCCGCTCTATCACGGCGAGACCGCCCGGGTGGTCGACGACCTCAAGCGCTGGGCCGGCGAGGGCTGGTCGATCGCGCTGGTCTTCGAGGGGCACGGCCCCGCCCAGCGGGCCGTCGAGGTGCTCCGCGACGCCGGGCTCGGCGCCCGGCTCGCCGAGGAGGTGCCCGCCGCGCCCGCTCCCGGTGAGGTGCTGGTCTCCTGCGGCTGCCTGACCGCCGGCTTCGTCGACGAGGCGTCCCGGTTCGTGCTGCTCACCGGCAACGACGTGACCGGAGGCCGGGGCGCCTCCACCCGGGACATGCGCAAACTGCCCAGCCGGCGGCGCAACACGATCGACCCGCTGGAGCTCAAGGCCGGCGACCACGTGGTGCATGAGCAGCACGGCATCGGCCGGTACGTCGAGCTGGTGCAGCGCACGGTCAACGGCGCCTCCCGGGAATACCTGGTCATCGAGTACGCCCCGAGCAAGCGCGGCCAGCCGGGCGACCGGCTCTTCGTCCCCACCGACCAGCTCGACCAGCTCTCCCGGTACGTCGGCGGCGAGCAGCCCACCCTGCACAAGATGGGCGGCTCGGACTGGCAGAAGTCGAAGGCGCGCGCCCGCAAGGCGGTCCGCGAGATCGCTGCCCAGCTCATCCAGCTCTACGCCGCCCGCAAGGCGTCCAAGGGGCACGCGTTCGGCACCGACACCCCGTGGCAGCGGGAACTGGAGGACGCCTTCCCCTGGCAGGAGACGCCGGACCAGCTCGCGGCGATCGAGGAGGTCAAGCGGGACATGGAGCAGACCGTCCCGATGGACCGCCTGATCTGCGGCGACGTCGGGTACGGCAAGACCGAGATCGCGGTTCGCGCGGCGTTCAAGGCGGTGCAGGACGGCAAGCAGGTGGCCGTGCTGGTGCCCACCACCCTGCTCGTGCAGCAGCACTACAACACGTTCGCCGAGCGGATGAGCCAGTTCCCGATCACCATCCGGCAGCTGTCCCGGTTCCAGACGCCGAAGGAGGCCGAGCAGACCCTGGCGATGGTCGCCGACGGCACCGCCGACATCGTCATCGGCACCCACCGGCTGCTCCAGGCGGCCACCCGGTTCAAGCAGCTCGGCCTGGTCATCATCGACGAGGAGCAGCGCTTCGGCGTCGAGCACAAGGAGCACCTGAAGACCCTGCGCGCCTCGGTCGACGTGCTGGCCATGTCGGCCACCCCGATCCCGCGCACGCTGGAGATGGCGATCACCGGCATCCGGGAGATGTCCACCATCGCCACCCCGCCGGAGGAGCGGCACCCGGTGCTCACCGCCGTCGGGGCGTACGACGAGCGGCAGGTGGCCGCCGCCGTGCACCGCGAGCTGCTCCGCGACGGTCAGGTGTTCTACCTGCACAACCGGGTCGAGTCGATCGAGCGGGCGGCCCGCCGGATCCGCGAGCTGGTGCCCGAGGCCCGGGTCGCGGTGGCGCACGGGCAGATGAGCGAGGAAGCGCTCGAGAAGGTGATGGTCGGCTTCTGGGAGAAGGAGTTCGACGTTCTGGTCTGCACCACGATCGTGGAGTCCGGCATCGACATCCCGAACGCGAACACGCTGATCGTGGAGCGGGCCGACCTGCTCGGCCTGGCCCAGCTGCACCAGATCCGGGGCCGGGTCGGCCGCGGTCGGGAACGGGCGTACGCGTACTTCCTCTACCCTGCGGACCGGCCGCTGACCGAGAACGCGCACGAGCGGCTGGCCACCATCGCCCAGCACACCGAGCTGGGCGCCGGCATGTACGTGGCGATGAAGGACCTGGAGATCCGGGGCGCCGGCAACCTGCTCGGCGGCGAGCAGTCCGGCCACATCGAGGGCGTCGGCTTCGACCTGTACGTCCGGATGGTCGGCGAGGCGGTCTCCGCCTTCAAGGGCGAGCACGCGGAGTCCGACGGCATGGCGGCCGAGGTCCGGATTGATCTCCCGGTCGACGCGCACCTGCCGCACGACTACGTCGGGGTGGAGCGGCTGCGCCTGGAGATGTACCGCAAGCTCGCCGAGGCTCGCGACGAGGAGCGGCTGCGCGAGGTGGTCGCCGAGATGACCGACCGCTACGGCGAGCCACCCGCGCCGGTGCAGAACCTGGTCGCGGTGGCCCGGTTCCGGCTGCTGGCCCGGCAGTACGGCCTGGCCGACGTCTCGATGCAGGGCAAGCACATCCGGTTCAGCCCGCTGCCGCTGCCCGACTCGAAGCAGCTGCGGCTCAAGCGCTACCACCCGGATTCGGTTTACAAGCAGGCGCTTGACCAGGTCAGCGTGCCCCGGCCGAGCACCCGCCGGGTCGGCGGCGAGCCGCTGCGCGACCAGGCGCTGCTGGAGTGGTGCGCCCAGCTTCTCAGGGACGTGCTGGGCGAGCCGGTCGCGGCGCAGCCGGCCGGAGCGGCGGCCCGGTGAGCGCGACGGGCGGGGGGACAGCTGGTCGGAGCGGCGGCGCGGTGAGCCCCAGCGGGGTGGGCGGCGTCACAGCTGCGTGGCGGGCATGAGAGAGTGGCCGTCATGCGTGCTCGCCGTCTTGTCGCCGCCGCCAGTGTGGCGGTGGGTCTCGTCGCCCTCGCCGGTTGCCGTTCCGAGCCGGGAGTCGCCGCCTACGTCGGTGACCACCGCATCACCGAGGATGCGGTGACCCGCCTGCTCGACGAGTTGCGGGCCGAGGCGCCCACGCCGAGCGCGGAGCCGAGCGCCGGCCCGGAGCAGGCCCCGCCGGCCGAGGTGCGGATGCCGTCCCGCACCCAGGTGGTCAGCAATCTGGTGCTGCTCGACGTGTGCCAGCGGCTCGCCGACGACAAGGGCTACCAGCCGCCGCAGCAGCGGGTCACCGCGAGCCAGATCGCCCCGCAGCTCGGCGTCCCCGCCGACACCGCGTACGCCGAGCGGGTGGCCGACCTGACCAACTGCATGAACAGCCTGCCCACCCCCGAGCCGGTCGCGCCCAATGAGCAGGACCTCGCCGAGGTGGTCGCCGCCGGCAAGGCGGCCGGGGTGATCCCGGCCGAGGTGACCGTCCAGCAGGCCGCCGCCCAGCTCGACGGCGACCAGCTGCGCGGGGCGCTGGGCAGCAAGAAGGTGCTGGCCGACGCGATCACCGGGTACGAGGTCAGTGTCAGCCCCCGGTACCGCCCGCTGGAGATCCCGCTGCTCAGCTTCGCCGCCGGGCAGGCCGCGGTGAGCGTGCCGCTGGGCGAGCCCGGTTCCGACTCGGTGACCGACGTCTCCAAGCCCGAGCCGGAGGTCACCGAGTCGGCCGGCACGGTCGCACCCTGAGCATGACCGCCCGGATCGTCCTGCTGGTCACCTCGCCCCGGCTGCCGGCCGGTCTGCTGACCGCGTCCGCCTGGGACGTCGTACGCTCCGCGCCGGTGCTGGCCGGCGCGGAGAGCGAGCTGACCAGGGCGGTCGGGGCGGCGGGCGCCGAGGTCACCGTCGTGACCGAGGGCGCCACCCAGGCTCTGCTCGACGCGGTGGCGGAGCACGGCACCGCGGTCTGGCTGGCCGGGCCGACCGGCGACGAGGCGCTGGCCCGGGAGCTGGGGCTGCGGCTGGCCCGGGAGCCGGGCCTGGCCGAGCTGGAGCTGATGTACGGGTCCTGGGATCCGCCGGGCGCCCGGCTGCTCGACGCGGTCGAGGTGATGGACCGCCTCGCCTCTCCGGGCGGTGACCCTTGGAAGCGGGCGCAGACTCACCGCAGCCTCGCCGGCTTCCTGCTCGAGGAGTGCTACGAGGCGTACGACGCGATCAGCGCCGACGACACCGACGCGCTTCGCGAGGAGTTGGGCGACGTGCTGCTGCAGGTGCTGCTGCACGCCCGGCTCGCCGAGGAGCTGCCGGAGGGGAAGCGCTGGACGGTCGACGACGTGGCCGGCGGCCTGGTCGACAAGATGGTCCGGCGCAACCCGCACGTCTTCTCCGGTGAGCAGGCCGGGTCGATCGAGGAGATCGAGGCGGCCTGGGAGCGGATCAAGCGGGCTGAGAAGGCGCGCGCGTCGGTGCTGGACGGCATCGCGCTGAGCCAGCCGGCGCTCGCCCTCGCCGCGAAGATCCTGGACCGGGCCGGCCGGATCGGTCTCGCCGTGCCGCCGCCGCTCGCCGAGTCCCAGGTGGACCCCGAGGCCCGCCTCGGCGCCAGCCTCCTGGCCACGGTCGCCGCCGCCAGGCAGGCGGCCATCGACCCCGAGGCCGCCCTCCGCCGCACCACCCTGGCGTACGCGGACGCCGTCCGCGCCGCCGAGTCCGCCCAGCGCGAGCCGAGTTGATCAAGAAGTTTGCGTCGGAGCGTGCGCTCCGACAGACGCAAACCTCTTGATCAACGAGAACGTCGGGGGGGATCGGTAGGGTCGTCGGTATGGAAGCGTTTGTGCCGCTGGCGGAGCGGATCGTGGAGGCGTTGCTGGAGAGCCGGCCGGGGCTGGCCACGTCGGCCGGTGACCACCGCTACGACGACCGGCTGCCCGACCTCTCCGCCGACGCCCGAGCCGCCGACCAGGCGATGCTCCGGGACGCGGCCGACGCGCTCTCCGAGCTGGACCCGGACTCGCTGGACGTCGAGGAGCGGGTCGACCACGCGCTGCTCAGCAGCCTGGTCGACCGGGACCTGTTCGAGGCGACGGAGATCCGCGCGTACGAGTGGGACCCGCTGCGGCACAACCCGGGTCCGCTGCTGCACGCCCTGCTGGCCCGCCCGTTCGCGCCCGCCGAGGAGCGGCTGACCTCGCTGGCCGGGCGGCTGGCGGCCGTACCCGACGCGCTGGCGACCGCGCGTGCGACGCTGCGCGACATGCCGCGGATCCACGCGGAGACGGCGGTCGGTCAGTTCACCGGCACGGCGGCGCTGATCCGCGACGAGCTGCCGGGGCTGCTGGCCGAGGCCCCGGCGATGTACGGCCGGGTGGAGCCGGCGGCCACCGCGGCGATCGCCGCGCTGGAGGAGTTCGTGGCCTGGCTGCGGATGGGCCTCTCCGCCGACGCGGGCCCGGGGCGTGACCCGCGGCTGGGCCGACGGCGCTGGGAGGCTCGGCTCTGGCACACCCTCGACACCGAGCTGAGCGCCGCGGAGGTGCAGCGCCGCGCCTGGGACAACCTGGACCGGGTCACCGCGGAGATCCGCGAGGCGGCCGTCGAGCTGGTCGGCGGCCCGGCCGACGACGAGACGGTACGCCGGGCCCTGGACCTGCTCGCCGCCGAGCACCCCGACGACGCCACCATCGTGGACCTGGCCTCGGTCACGCTGGACGAGGCGACCGACTTCGTCCGCGCGCACGACCTGGTCACCCTGGTCGACGACCCGTGTGTGATCCAGGAGATGCCGGAGTTCGCCCGGGGCGTGGCGGTGGCCTACTGCGACTCGCCGGGCCCGCTGGAGACGGCGAACGTGCCGACGTTCTACTGCATCGCGCCCACCCCCGCGGACTGGTCGGCGCAGCGGGTCGAGTCGTTCTACCGTGAATACAACGACCACATGATCCGCAACCTGACCGTGCACGAGGCGATGCCCGGGCACTTCCTCCAGCTCGCCCACGCCCGCCGGTACGCCGGCCCGACCCGGGTCCGGCCGCTCACCGAGTCCGGGGTGTTCGTCGAGGGCTGGGCGGTCTACACCGAGGAACTGATGACCGGCCTGGGGTTCGGTGGGCTGCCGGTCCGCCTCCAGCAGCTCAAGATGCAGCTCCGGATGACCATCAACGCGCTGCTCGATCAGCTCGTGCACTGCGACGACCTGCCCGAGGCGGAGGCGATGGCGCTGATGACCGGGCGCGGCTTCCAGGAGGAGGGCGAGGCGGCCGGCAAGTGGCGGCGGGCGCTGCTCACCTCCACCCAGCTCTCGACCTACTTCGTGGGCTACAGCGAGCTGGCCGACATCGCCCGCTCCCGCCCCGAGGGGGTGTCGGTCCGCGAGTGGCACGACGCGATGCTCGCGCACGACTGCCCGCCGCCGCGGCACCTGCGTACGCTGCTGGGGATCTGACCGGCCGGGCGCGCGGGTTCAGGGCCGCGGGCGGGCGGCGGCCGCGTCGATCAGCCAGCGCGAGAGGGAGTACGCCGGCGGCAGCTCTGCCGGCAGCGCGTCCACCGGGAACCAGCGGGCCTCGGTCAGCTCCTTCGCGTCGACCATCGGCTCGGCGTCCGGGTCGATCACCGGGGCGGTGAAGCCGGCGAGCAGGGTGCCCGGCCCGGACATCGCCCAGGGCTGGCTGTCGACGTAGGACGGCCGCCCGATGCTGAGCCCGACCTCCTCGCCGACCTCCCGGTGCACGGCCGCCTCCAGCGACTCGCCCGCCTCCACGAAGCCGGCCACCAGCGCCCACAGCTCCGTCGGCCCGTACGCGTGCCGCACCAGCAGCAGCTCGTCGGGGCCGCGGGCCCGCCCGGGACGGGTGATCGCCACGAGCACCGCGACGGAGAGCGGCACGAACACCGTCAGATTGCAGCCGGGGCAGCGGCGGGCGGTCTCGCCCGGCACGTCGGCCAGTTCCGTCCGGCACGCCCCGCACCACCGGTGCGTACGCCGCCAGGTGATCACGGCGAGGGCCCGCCCGGCCAGGGCGGCCAGCGGTTCCGGCAGTTCGGCGGCGATGCCCCGCCAGCCGCCCCAGCGGCCGGGCAGTGCCTCGGCGTCGGCCACCTCGGCCGCCCAGGCCGGCACGCCGTCCAGCGTCCCCACCGGCACCCAGTCGAGGCCGGTGGGCAGGTCATCGATTCGGAGGAACCCGGCCGGCCCGGTCAGCAGCCGGCGTCCGGCCACCGGCAACGCCAGGTCGCCGGGCATCGGGGGTCGGGTCCGGTCGGCGCCCGGGACGAATCCACCCCCGCCCGCCCCGGCCCAGGGGGTCAGCGCGTCGGCGGCGGGTGCCGCGTCGCCGGATGCGGCAGGGGCGTCGGTCCCGGCCGGCGCCTCGGTCCCGGCCCGGGATCCGGTCGCGGCAGCGGCTTCTTCGGGCCGCCCGGTCACGAGGTCTCGGGGCGGCGGCGGTCCACCACGCCCGCGCCGGCCGGCACGTCGAAGCTGGCCGCCTCGACGGTGTCGGTGTAACGGCTCAGCGTGATCTCCGCCGGCTTGCCGTCGAGGGCGCCGGTGAAGCTGGCGAGCACCCCCTCGGTGGTGACGCAGGCGGTGAAGCGCTGGCCGGCGCGGGTGACGTCGACGCACGTGGCGTGGCGGCCGGCCAGGGTGGTGTCGCTCTGCTCGATGGTCGCCTGAGTGTCCAGGGCCGCGTCGGTCAGCAGCCGGATCACCGCTGGCGGGGTGACCTGGCCGTGCTGGCGGGCCTCGGTGTAGACGATCACCGACGGCTTGCCGGCGGTCAGCACCGGCGGCGACACCTCGCAGGAGGTACGCCTGCCGGCGGTCGCGCAGCGGGTCACCGCCTCCTGAGTCACCGTGATCTTGCCGTCCGGCCAGGTGTACGCCGAGCGGAGCGGCTTCGCGGTCTGGGCGATCGAGGCGGTGTGGCCGCCCGGGAGCTGGTATTCGGCCGCCCAGGTCTGCTCCAGGGCCCGGTCCATCCGGGCGGCCAGGTCGTTGACCAGGTCGGCCCGCCCGAGCGCGACCCCGGCGTCGTCGAGGGTCTGACAGCCGGTGACCGTGAGCGACGCGATGATCGAGGCGGCGAGCGCGCGAAGAGTCGTCGAGGCGGCGGGCATGGCGCCCAGCCTTGTCGATCGGGGCAACCTCTCGCAAACCCGTTGCCGGTTGACGCCCGGGATTTCGGGAATGTCCGTCGTGGCGGGACCGCGGGGGCCGTCACTGAGCGTTGCGGCCCGCCGGGCCGCGGCGTGCGTACCTCGGGGGCCCGATACGCTGCGTTCAACACCTGCCTCAGCCGCACCGTCGCGGCCCATACCGGACCGGAACACACAAACGAGGAGCGACTCAGTGGCAACCATCGAGGGAATCGTCGCCCGGGAGATCCTGGACTCGCGGGGCAACCCGACGGTCGAGGTCGAGGTCGGGCTCGACGACGGCACGATCGCCCGCGCCGCGGTGCCGTCCGGCGCTTCCACCGGCGCGTTCGAGGCGATCGAGCTGCGCGACGGTGACAAGGACCGCTACCTGGGCAAGGGTGTCGAGAAGGCGGTCACCAACATCGAGGACAAGATCGTCGACGAGCTGATCGGGTACGAGGCCAGCGAGCAGCGGCTGATCGACCAGAAGATGCTCGACCTCGACGGCACCGACAACAAGGCCGAGCTGGGCGCGAACGCGATCCTCGGCGTCTCCCTGGCCGTGGCGAAGGCCGCCGCGGGCAGCGCCGAGCTGAGCCTCTTCCGCTACCTGGGCGGGCCGAACGCGCACCTGCTGCCGGTGCCGATGATGAACATCCTCAACGGCGGCGCGCACGCCGACTCGAACGTGGACATCCAGGAGTTCATGATCGCGCCGATCGGCGCGCCCACCTTCCGCGACGCGTTGCGCTCGGGCGCCGAGGTCTACCACGCGCTGAAGTCGGTGCTGAAGAAGAAGGACCTGTCGACCGGCCTCGGCGACGAGGGCGGCTTCGCCCCGAACCTGCCGACCAACGCCGCCGCGCTGGACCTGATCGCCGAGGCGGTGGAGAAGGCCGGCTACCGGCTCGGCACCGACATCGTCTTCGCCCTCGACGTGGCCGCCACCGAGTTCTTCGACAACGGCACCTACACGTTCGAGGGGGCCAGCAAGACCGCCGAGGAGATGAGCAACTACTACACCAAGCTCGCCGGCGACTACCCGATCGTGTCCATCGAGGACCCGCTGTCGGAGGACGACTGGAGCGGCTGGGCCACCCTGACTGCGGCGCTCGGCGACCGGATCCAGATCGTCGGCGACGACCTCTTCGTCACCAACCCGCAGCGGATCGCCCGGGGCATCACCGAGAAGGCCGCCAACGCGGTGCTGGTGAAGGTCAACCAGATCGGCTCGCTCACCGAGACCCTGGACGCGGTGAACCTGGCCCACCGGGCCGGCTTCGCCTGCATGATGAGCCACCGCTCGGGCGAGACCGAGGACACCACCATCGCCGACCTGGCGGTCGCCACCGGCTGCGGCCAGATCAAGACCGGTGCCCCGGCCCGGTCCGACCGGGTCGCCAAGTACAACCAGCTCCTGCGGATCGAGGAGGAGCTGGCCGACGCGGCGCGGTACGCCGGCGCCGGCGCGTTCCCGCGCTACCGTTCGGCCTGAGCGGAGAGCTCCGGGGGAGGGGTGTGACGATGCAGCAGCGCCGCACACCGGGTGGTCAACGTCCCGCCCGTCGGCCGGGTCAGACCGGCCGGCCGGGCGCTGCCCGGACGTCGGCCCGCGAGGGCGGCGTGCGCGCCGAGCCGCGGGCCGCCGGTCGGTCGTCCGGTGGCGTCCGCGGCACCGATGGCGCTCGCTCCGCGAGCCGTCCCGCGGCGGCCCGGCGTACGGCCGCCGGGGGCACCGTCAAGCGGCTCACCGCGCCCCAACCCCGGCGCTTCACCGGGCGCGCCACGGTGCTCTTCGCGGTGTTGATCGCGCTCGCCCTGGCGTACACCTATCCCGTCCGGGTCTACCTGGACCAGCAGGCCGACATCGAGCGGATGGAGGCGTCCCAGGTCGACCAGCGGAAGCGGATCGAGGACCTCACCGCCGAGGCGGCCAAGTGGAGGGACCCGGCGTACATCGAGACGCAGGCCCGGGAGCGCTTCTTCATGGGCCGGCCAGGGGAGACCCTGCTGGTGGTGCTCTCCGACCCGGAGGGGGCCGCCCGGGACGCCGGCAAGGGCGCGAAGCCGGGGCCGCCGAAGCAGCCCGACGCCTGGTACGACACCCTGTGGTCCAGCGTGCAGGCGGCCAACGCCGAGCGCTCGGACAACTAGGCAGCACCCCGAAAGGCGACACCGTGAGCGTCGTACCACCGCAGGATCCGGCGGCGGATTCCGTACCCCCGCCCGAGCGGCAACCGGCCACCGAGGCCGACCTGGCCGCGGTGGCCGCGCAGCTCGGGCGCCCGCCCCGCGGCACGCGGGCGGTGGCCCACCGCTGCCCGTGCGGCCTGCCCGACGTGGTCGAGACGACGCCACGGCTGGCCGATGGCACCCCCTTCCCGACGCTGTTCTACCTGACCTGCCCCCGGGCGACGGCGGCGTGCAGCCGGCTGGAGTCGGCCGGGCTGATGAAGGAGATGGCCGAGCGGCTGGCCGCCGACCCGGAGTTGGCCGCCCGCTACCGGGCCGCGCACGAGGACTACCTGGCCCGCCGGGACGCGATCGGCCAGGTGCCGGAGATCGCCGGCATCTCGGCCGGCGGCATGCCCGGCCGGGTGAAGTGCCTGCACGTCCACCTCGGGCACGCGCTCGCCGCCGGGCCGGGGGTCAACCCGTTCGGCGACGAGACCCTCGCCCTGGTGGAGAAGTGGTGGGCGGCTGGTCCGTGCGTGGACGTCCCGGCGGCGGAGTGAGATGACGGCCGACGAGATCGTGGTCCGCCGGGCCCGCACCGCAGACGTACGCGGCATCCGGCGACTCGTCGACACCTACACCGACGACCGGCGGCTGCTCAGCAAGGCCACCGTCACCCTCTACGAGGACGTGCAGGAGTTCCGGGTGGCGGTGACCCCGGACGGCACGGTGGTCGGCTGCGGCGCCCTGCACGTGATGTGGGAGGACCTGGCCGAGATCCGTACGGTGGCGGTCGACCCGACCTGCCGGGGCCGCAAGATCGGGCACCGGATCGTCGGCGAGCTGATCGACGCCGCCCGGGAACTGGGGGTGGCCCGGATCTTCGTGCTGACCTTCGAGACCCGGTTCTTCGGTTCGTTCGGCTTCCAGGAGATCGACGGCGCGCCGGTGCCGCAGCCCGTCTACGAGCAACTGCTCCGCTCCTACGACGAGGGCGTGGCCGAGTTCCTCGACCTGGAACGGGTCAAGCCGAACACCCTCGGCAACATCCGCATGCTGCTGCGCCTGTGACGAAGGCTCGACCGGTTGGGGCACCGGCTGCCGTAGGGTTGCTGCCGTGACGACGCGCGTGGCTGCCATCGACTGCGGGACCAACTCGATCCGGCTGCTGGTCGCCGACCTGCCCGACCGGGAGGCCGGCCCGCAGGCGCCGCTGGTGGACCTGTGCCGCCGGATGGAGATCGTCCGGCTGGGCCAGGGCGTCGACCGGACCGGCCGGCTCGCGCCGGAGGCGATCGAGCGGACCCGGGTGGCGCTCGCCGACTACGCGGCCGAGATCGAGAAGTTCGGCGCGGAGCGGGTCCGGATGTGCGCCACCTCGGCGACCCGGGACGCCAGCAACGCCGCCGACTTCCGGGCGATGGTCGAGCAGACCCTCGGCGTGCCGCCCGAGGTGGTCACCGGCGACGAGGAGGCCCGGCTCTCCTTCACCGGCGCGGTGCGCGGGCTGCCCGCCGACGCCCGGCCGCCGTACCTGGTGGTCGACATCGGCGGCGGATCGACCGAGTTCGTGGTCGGCACCCGCGAGGGCCGGGTGGAGGCGGCCGTGTCGATGGACATCGGATGCGTCCGGATGACCGAGCGCCACCTGCACGGCGACCCGCCGAGCCTCGACGAGATCGCGGCCGCGCAGGCCGACATCGCCGTGGCGGTGGACCGCGCGCTGGCGGTGGTGCCGGGGCGCGAGGCCGCCACGCTGATCGGGCTCGCCGGGTCGGTCACCACCGTCGTCGCCATCGCCCAGGGCCTCCAGGCGTACGAGCCGGAGCGCATCCACCACGCCCGGGTGTCGTACGAGCAGGTCGCCGAGGTCACCGCCGACCTGCTGGCAAAGAGCAGCGCGCAGCGGCTGGCCATCCCGGTGATGCACCCCGGCCGGGCCGACGTGATCGGCGCGGGTGCCCTGGTGCTCCGGGTCATCATGGAGCGCGCCGGCATGTCGTCCGTCGTCGCGTCCGAGCACGACATCCTCGACGGCATCGCCTGGAGCCTAGCGGCGACCTCGGGATAGGTGATTTCCCCTGCGTGTGGCCGGTATGGTTCCCATATGGTCACCACGGTCAATCTTCCGGACGGGCTGCACGAACGGCTTAAGCAGCTCGCCGAGCAGGAGCACCGGTCGATGAACGCCACCATCGTTGTGGCCGTCGAGGAGTACGTCTCGGCGCGCAATCATCGTGCCCGCGTGCGGGATCTTGCGCGGGAGGTTGCCGAGCGTGACGCCGAACTGCTGCGGCGGTTGGCGCAGTGATCAACTATCTCGAGGTCGACGACCTCGTGGAGATCGCCTCGATCGTGTTGGGTGAGACGCCGCAGGTCCGTGATGTCGGTCTGCTCTCTTCGGCGATGGTCCGCGGCGGCACCCTGACCGAGGTCTCGGACATCGCCCGCGAGCTCCGCAAGCTTTATGTCTGAGCATCGACAGAAATTCTGTCGCAGATGCCGGACGGCATCGCCCTGGAGCCTGCAGTAGCAGGTTGGACCAACCGGGTTCGATGGACCGGTTCCACCCCTGATGCATTGAATCGGAAGAATGTCATAGCGGTCGATGGAACCGGGAAGACCCTGTTACTGTCTCGCGGAGATGCTCATCGATGCATCACTACGGGGAGGAGTGTGGATGTCGAAGCGTGTTGTTCGGCGAGCGGTTGCGGCGGTTCTGCTGGTGGTGACCAGCGGTTCGGTCCAGTTGGTGGGCTCCGGCCCGGCGTCCGCCGCGACGCCGACCTGCGTGAAGTCTGTTACCTATCAGGGGGCCCTGGTGCCCGCCGCGTCGACCAATTCGGTCGACTGCAACATGGTGCGCGGGAACGTCAGTGACGGGGTGGCCCGGCTGCAGGACACGATGAACGACTGCTACCCGGGCACGCTCAGGGCGGTCGGCGTCTACCCGCTGATTGTCGACGGCAACTTCGGCGGTAACACG
The DNA here is from genome assembly GCF_042869115.1 of Micromonospora sp. NPDC007230. NCBI lineage: Bacteria > Bacillati > Actinomycetota > Actinomycetes > Micromonosporales > Micromonosporaceae > Micromonospora > Micromonospora sp. NPDC007230. The sequence goes on from NZ_JBIAFE010000010.1 coordinate 116,736, forward strand.
CAGAAGGCGCTGATCGAGGTGCAGAAGGTCGCCCGCACCACGGCGGACGGGGTCTACGGGCCGAACACCCGCAAGGCGATGCTGCACGTCGACCCCGACTACGGGGACCCCTGCCGCCGCGTCAGCTGAGTTCCTGCCGGACCGGCAGCCCGCGCCGGGATGGGCGAGGTGGGCCGGCAGAGGTGGGTCAGAACAAGCTGACCCACCTCTGCCTTGGTGGTGATGCGCGCGGCATCGGTGTCCCCAAAATGCGGCATCACAAGACCTGCCGGTTCACCTCGACGGCTGGCGCGGCCAGTCCGACGACCGCCCGGGCCGGTCCCCGGCGCCGCCCGACAGTGAGCCGGCCCAGTCCGAAGCGCCGGTCCCGTCCGAACGACTGGCCCCGCTCGAACTGCCGGCCCGTACCAGCTCCGGCTCGGGGGTTTTGCTCGGCGTGCCCAGGCCGAGGCCGTCCACACCCAGCGGGCGGTCCTGTTGCGTCGCGGGCGAGAGGATCTCGTCCGGCTGCAGCGCCCCAGGTCCGTCGGCTTCGGGTTGCGGCCACCGCTGCCAGCGGCGGACGCTCACGACCGCGACGAGCAACAGCGAGCCCACCAGCAGGGTGGTCCCGGTCCGGACGGGGGCTGCCAGGTCGACCTGGTAGCCGGCCAGAGTCGGTTGGTGGTCGAGGAGTTTCATCAGCGAGGCCGGGCTGACCAGCAGGCCCAGGTAACTGGCCGAGTAGAACAACCCGGTCAGCGTCGCGCCCAGCGGGGAGATCCGGAGTGTGGCGACGAGCCCGAGCAGGATCCCAGCCGCCGCCAGCACGAGCGCGGGCCGGACGAGATCAGCGCCGTCCAGCGCGCCGCCGTTCTGTGCGTCTGCGAACGCCTGCGCCGACCGGTCCTGCCCAAGGGCGAAGAGGATCCAGGCCGACGGGCCCACGATGGCTGCGGCGATCACGGTTCCGATGTGTCGCATCGGGGCAAGCTACCGACCATTCTCGTGAATCAGCAGGCACGTAAGGAGAACTTAAGTGCCAGCACAGCACGTATCCGGTTTTGGCGGGCAGGCCGTCACATTGCGGATTCCCTGAGTGATGCAGCACGCGGTCATCAACGTGACCCAGCACCAGGAGTAGGTGTCGACCGTTGAACGGGGCAGATCAAGCGATAGCGGCGATGTCCCCGTCGTCGAAGTAGATGGCCTGGTGGAGCTTCCCCCCCAGAGCGGCGGCGAACCGGGCGACGACCTCCTGGCCGGAGATCTGGCCTTGCTCGATCTGCGAGACTCGGCCCTTGGTGACACCCATCCGGTCCGCCACCTGCTGTTGCGTCAGCCCGCGCGCACGTCGCACTTCCGCCAGTCGGTGCCCGATGACCTCGGCAAGGAGCTCCTGCTTGCCTGCCTCGACGGCCTCCTCTCCACCGGCACGCGTGACGTGCTCGGCGCGGATGTCCTGCCACCGCGAGTAGTTGCTCATGCTTCCCCCTCCTGTCGTGCTCGTTCCTTGAGGTAGAGCTCATAGCGGTGTTCGGCGAGCGGGATGGCGTCCCGGTACCACACGTTCCACTGTCCTGACTTGTCCCCGGCAACCAGCAGGATGCTCGATCGCCAGGGGTCGAACGCAAAGAGAATACGTACGCTGCCAGGTCGCAGTTCCTTCAAGTTCGCCATCGATGAACCGTGAATGGTGTCGATGAGTGGCCGCCCGAGCCCGGGTCCGTGTTCGGCCAGAAGATCGATCGCATGCACAACCCGGCGATAGGTGTTGCCGTCGAGGGTCTCGATCCATTGCCGCACCTCGTTGACGAGGTAGACGTCCCACTCGCCTGCCACCATAAGCTGAGTATAGCAATCGCTATACCTAGGACGGGTCTGTTGCTTCACGTGTGCCTCGTCAGGCGCGTTCGGTGGCGAGGCGGGCGCCGAAGTCGAGCAGCGCCACGCGTGGCTGAGCGCGAAGGCCGGAGGGCTACTGTTTTCTTGACGGTACTGTGCAATCCACAGTACCGTGCAACGCGTGGATACGACGCAGCTCCTCAAGGGCGTGCTCGACCTGGCCGTTCTCGCCGTGCTCAAGGACGAGGACGGCTACGGTTACGACATCCTCCGCCGGCTTCGCGAGGCCGGCCTGGAGGAGGTCGGCGACGCCTCCGTCTACGGCACCCTGCGCCGGCTCTTCGCCGCCGGCCTGCTGACCGCGTACGTGGTGCCGAGCGAGTCCGGCCCGCATCGCAAGTACTACGCCCTCAACGCCGCCGGCCGGGATCAGCTCACCCGCTCCGGCAAGACCTGGCGCTCCTTCGCCACCACCATGCACGCACTGCTCGACGATCGGGGGATGGCGGCATGACCGTCACTGGGCAGGAGATCGCGGACTATGTCGAGCGGGTGCGGGCCGCCCTGGCCGACCTGCCGCCCGCCGTCCGCGACGAGTTGACCGAGGACCTGGCGGAACACCTCACCGAGGTCGCCGCGGAGGCCGACGGCACGCTGGTCGACCGGCTGGGCACGCCGGAGGCGTATGCGGCCGAGCTGCGGGCCGCCGCCGGCGCGGACGGGGACGCCGGGCAGGCGTCCGTGGACCGTCGGTTCGCCGCCGCCCGCGCCCGGATCTCCGCCGGCCTGCGCGGCCTCGACACCCGACTCGGCCCCCTCCTCGGGTACGCCACGGCGAGTGAGTTCCTCCGCCCGCTGCGCCCGGCGTGGTGGCTGGTCCGCGGGTGGTTGGCCGCGCTGCTGATCTCCGCCGCGCTCGGCGAGCCGTCCGGGTTGCTGCCCCGGCTCAGCGGCAGCGTGCTGGCCGGCCTGTTCCTGCTCGCCGGCACGGTGCTCGCCTCGATCTGGCTGGGCCGCCACTCCGTCGGCTTTCGGGGCTGGCCGCGGCGGCTGCTGCGGCTCGGTACGGCCGCCCTGCTGCTCTTCGCTTTCGCCGCGCTGCTCAACGTGGACCAGCACGCCCGCTCGGACGACTTCGGGCCCTACGCGGGGGTTTCGGTCGGCAACCCGTACGACTCGATCGAGGACGTCTTCGTCTACGACGAGGAGGGGCGCCTGGTGCGGAACGCTCGGCTGTTCGACCAGAACGGCGTGCCGATCCGGCTCGGCTACCCCACCTGCGTCGACAGCGGCCAGTACCCGCCGCGCAACGTCTATCCGTACTGCCCGGACCGCGCCCCCTTCGCGCCCCGGCCGGCCGCCCCGGCCCCGACCGCGTCGCCCGCGACTCCGGCCCCGACGGTGTCGCCCGAGCCGACCGGCAGCCCCACGGCGTCCACCACGCCGACGGACACGCCGACCGCCACCCCGCCGTCCGGGGCGCCGGAACCGGCCGACCCGGCGTCGGTCCCGACCCGCTGACTCCTCGCCGCGGGGCGCCCGTCGACCGACGGGCGCCCCGCTTTTGTGTCCATGATGGACCGATTGGCAGGGGAGGGGCGGCGGTGTCCGGTCCCGGTCGCTACGGTGTCGTCTGCTCATCGACTCCCCTGAAAGGACCCCCGTGTCAGAGCAGGCCACCCTCTCCTCCGCCGAGCCCGCAACCGACGGGACCCCGCCGTCGGAACCAGCCGGCGATCCGGCCGCCCCGTCCCGTCTCGGCGCCGTGCTGGGCGTGGTCGTGCTGCTCCTCGGCGTCGCCACCGCCCTGCTGGTGGGTTTTCTGATCAAGGTGGGCCCGAGTGGCGACCTGCGCGACGTCTTCGGCGGCGGTGACGGCACCGCCGAGGCGAGGATCGGTGACTGCGTGGCTGAGCTGCCCACCGTCGCCGGCGTCGAGGCGAAGGCGGCCGACGATGCGCGAATGGTCCGCTGCGACTCGGCCGCCGCGGCGTACGCGGTGGTCGGCCGGGTGCAGGACCCGGCGGCGGCCCGTACCCGCTCGGCGGCGGCGTGCGAGCCGTACTTCCGGCCGGGCGACGACGGGTACGTCCTGTACCGCGTCGGCGACGACGGCGACGGCTACCTGCTCTGTCTGGTCCGCCAGGCGAACGGGAGGTGAATGCCACTCTGCCGGCGTCTTCCCCGGGCTGCCGGGAGCGTGGCACGCTACCGGCACGTAACGCCCACTGGGCGACCAGCCAACGATGACTGACCGCTAGGAGGACGGGCCAATGGGCGAGATGGTGAGCTTCACCGGCAACGGGGGGACGAGCGAGGGGTATCTCGCGATACCCTCCGGCGGTGCGGCCAGCCCGGCGGTCATCGTCATCCAGGACTGGTGGGGTCTGGTGCCCCACGTGCGGGCGGTCGTGGACCGCTTCGCCGAGGCCGGCTTCGTCGCCCTCGCGCCGGACTTCCGCCACGGCGGCCCGGCCAGCAAGCCGAGTGAGCCCCGGCAGATGCTGAACAGCGCGCAGATGGACGAGGCGGCCACCGACATCGCCGCCGCGGCGGACTATCTCTCCGGCCGCTCGGAGGTGGCCGGCGGGATCGGCTGCGCCGGGTTCTGCGCCGGCGCCAGCCTGGCCCTCTGGTCGGGGACCTTCTCCGACCGGATCGTCGCCACCGCCGGCTTCTACCCGCGCCTGCCCTGGGACGGCATGCGCACCGACTGGGCCGACTACGCGGGCAAGGCCGCGCTCATCCACTGCTCGGAGGCGGACGGCCTCTCCGCCGCCGACGGGGTGCAGAGCGTACGCCGGGCCATCGAGGCGGCCGGCGGGGCCTGCCAGACCTACGACTACCCGGGCACCTCGCACGCGTTCTTCAACGAGGACCGGCCGGAGCACTTCGACCAGCGCGCCGCCGCCACCGCCTGGGCCCGCACCCTCGAGCTTTTCCGGGCCAGGCTTGGCTGAGCCGCGTACCCCCGCCGAGGTGGTCGCCCGCGCCGCGCGGGCGACCGATCTGGCCGACCTCGACGCCGAGGTCAGCAACTGCTTCGCCTGCCCCCGGCTGGTCGCCTGGCGGGAGGAGGTGGCCCGGACGAAGCGGGCGGCCTTCCGCGACCAGGAGTACTGGGGCCGACCGGTGCCCGGTTTCGGCGTGCCTGACGCGCGGATCGCCATCCTCGGCCTGGCACCGGCCGCGCACGGCGGCAACCGCACCGGCCGGATCTTCACCGGCGACCGCTCCGGCGACGTGCTGTTCGCCGCGCTGTACCGGGCCGGGCTGGCCAACCAGCCGACCAGTGTCGCCGCCGACGACGGCCTGACCCTGCGCGACACCCGGATCTTCGCCGCGGTCCGCTGCGCGCCGCCGGACAACAAACCCACCCCGACCGAACGCGACACCTGCGCGCCCTGGCTGCACCGGGAGGTCGCGCTGCTCCGGCCCACGCTGCGTGTCGTGGTCGCGCTGGGCGCGTTCGCCTGGGCCGCATGGTGGCCGGTCCTGCGCGACGTGTACGGGCAGCGCCCGCCCACTCCGCGCCCGGCGTTCGGTCATGGGGCACACTGGTCCGGCACGTCCGTACCGGCGCTGCTCGGCTGCTACCACGTCAGCCAGCAGAACACCTTCACCGGGCGGCTGACACCAGCGATGTTGGACGACGTGTTCGCCCGGGCGAAGCGGCTGGCCGGGGTGGACGACTGAGGATTGCGTAGGGCGGTGGGATGGACCTCGGCGTGCTGCGCAGGTGGTGGCCGGTCGCCTCGGTGACCCTGCTGCTCGCCGTCGCCGCGCTCGCCGCCGGGCACTCCGCGATCGGCGCCAGCCGGATCCCGCCCGCCGTGGACAACATCCCCTACGTGCCGGATTACCCCACCGCCGAGCCCGCACCCTCGATCCCGGTCGAGCCCCGGGACGCGGGCGAGGCCACCTCGGTCGAGATTCCCCAGTGGATCATCACTGCCTTCCTCGTCGTGCTCGGTATAGCTGCGCTGGTCGTCGCCGGGTACGTCGTCTGGACGCTGATCCGCGGGGCGTTGCGGCGGACCACCCGGGCCATCCCGACGCAGCGGGCCCGGCGGACCGCCGACGGCACCGCCCGGGAGGTGGTGGCCGCCCTGGACGCCGGCCTGGTGGAGCTGGACGACCGGTCCACCGATCCCCGGACGGCGGTGATCGCCTGCTGGGTCCGACTGGAGGAGGCGGCCGAGGAGGCCGGGGTGCCCCGGCTGGCCGGGGACACCGCCACCGACCTGGTCACCCGGCTGCTACGCGGTGACCCGGCGGCCGGCGTCCCGGCGATCGCCAGCGCCGGTGTGCTGGACGGCTTCGCGCACGTCTACCGGGAGGCCCGGTACGCCACCCACGCCGTCGACGAGCAGATGCGGGACCAGGCCCGGGCCGCGCTGCGCCGGCTGCGCACCGAGTTGACCACCGTAGCCGTCGCCGATTCCGGAGAGGCGACGGCATGAGCGAGCGGAGTGAGCGAATCGGTCAGCTCGGCGCGGTGGTGCCTCAGGCCGTTGCCGACCGGAGGGAGGCGACGGCATGAGCGAGCGGAGTGAGCGAATCGGTCAGCTCGGCGCGGTGGTGCCTCAGGCCGTTGCCGACCGGAGGGAGGCGACGGCATGAGCACCAGTATCGACGACCTGCTGTCGTTCGACGAGGAACCGGCCGGGGAGGCGCGGGACGGGCGGGGCGGGTGGCTGCGCGGGCTGCTGCGTACCCTCGCGGTCACCGCGGCGATCGTGGTGGTGGTCGTGGTCGGCCTGCGCGCGATCGGTCTCCAGGTGTCACTCTGGATCATCGTGGCCGGAGTGCTCGCGGTGCTCGCCGTACGCCGGGTCACCGCTGCCCTGTCGCCCCCGCCGCCGCCGAGGGCCGGTGGCCGGGCCCCGGTCGGCGAGGAGCCGGGCACCTGGAACTGGGGGACCCGGGACGCACTGCGTAGCGCGATCAACCGCTGGCAGGTGCCGCTGGACTGGTCCACCAGCCGGCCCGAGCGGTTCACCAAGGTGATCCTGCCCCGGATCGGGGAGTTGGCCGACGAGCGGCTGCGCCAGAAGCACGGCGTCACCCGCGAGTCCGACCCGGCCAGGGCCCGCGCCCTGCTGGGCGAGCCGCTGTGGACCTTCCTCGCCACGCCCGCCCGCCGCACCCCGTCGCCGCGCAACCTCGCGGCGATCGTCGCCGAACTGGAGAAGCTGTGATGAACGACGTGGACCGGAGCATGCCCTCCGCCGAGGTGGGCCGGCTGGCCCGAGAGGTGCTGGACGCGGTCGGCACGGTCGTGGTCGGCAAGCGGGAGGCGCTGGAGCTGGTCCTCGCCGGCATCCTGGCCGGCGGACACGTGCTGCTGGAGGACCTGCCCGGCCTGGGCAAGACGCTGACCGCGCGCTCGTTCGCGCAGGCCCTCGGGCTGGACTTCCGCCGCCTCCAGTTCACGCCCGACCTGCTGCCCGCCGACGTCACCGGCTCCTTCCTCTACGACCAGCGCAGCGGCGACTTCTCGTTCCGGGCCGGACCGGTCTTCACCAACCTGCTCCTCGCCGACGAGATCAACCGCACCCCGCCGAAGACCCAGTCGGCACTGCTGGAGGCGATGCAGGAGAAGCAGGTCTCCGTCGAGGGCGTCACCTACCGGCTGGACGAGCCGTTCCACGTGCTCGCCACCGCCAACCCGATCGAGTACGAGGGAACGTATCCGCTGCCCGAGGCGCAGCTCGACCGGTTCCTGCTCCGGGTGTCGTTCGGCTACCCGAACCACGAGGAGGAGTGGGACGTGCTGCGCCGACGGATCGCCCGCCGGCGGGAGGAGGCCGAGATCAAGCCCGTGGTGGACGCCACCACCCTGCGGGCCATGCAGGCGGCGCTGGAGGACGTGGTCGTCGAGGACTCCGTCGGCCGGTACATCGTGGCGCTGACCGCGGCCACCCGGGAGCACCCCTCGGCGCTGGTCGGCGCCTCGCCACGCGGCTCGCTGGCGCTGCTGCTGCTGTCCCGGGTCCGGGCGGTGCTCGCCAACCGCGACTACGTGGTGCCGGAGGATGTCAAGGCGGTGGCGGTGCCCGCGCTGGCCCACCGGATCACCCTGCGCCCGGAGATGTGGCTGCGCCGGGTCGACCCGTCCTTCGTCGTCGGTGAGGTGCTGGAGGCCACGCCCGCCCCGGCCAGCGGCGCCCTGCCCAGCTACGCGGCCGGACCCGCCGGGCACTGATGGCCGACCGCCAGGAGCCGGCGAGCTGGGCGCCCACCCGGGCGCTCGGCCGGGCCGTGCTGCTCACCGGGCTGCTGCTCGTCGCGGCCGTGCTGCTCGGCCGGATCGACCTGGTCGTCCTGGCCACGCCGTTCGCCCTGGGCACCGCGTACGGGCTGCGCCGCCGGCCCGCCACGCTGCCCGAGCTGGAGATCGGCACCGGGGACGCGCACCTGGTCGAGGGTTCGCCGATGGCCGCCACGGTCGCCGTCGCCAACCCGGACACCGTCTCGTACGACCTGGCGGTGGTCCGTACCAGGATGTCCCGCTGGCTGCGGGTGGAGCAGGTCGGCTTCGGCGGATCCGGGGTGGACGTGAGCCGTTCCGGTGGCGCCGACCGCCCCTTCGTCACCTCGGTGCCCCGCGGCACCGCGGTCGACCTGGCGCTGACCGGGACGGCGCTGCGCTGGGGTCGGCACCCGATCGGTCCGGCCGGGGCGCGGGTCGCCGTCGCCGACGGGCTGCTGGTCTCCCGGGCGGTCATCACCGACCCGGTCCGGATGCGGGTCTACCCGATGACTGAGCCGTTCGAGGCGGTGGAGGCGATGCCCCGGGCCGCCGGGCTGGTCGGCGCGCATCACTCCCGGCGGCCGGGGGAGGGCGGTGAGCTGGCCGGCGTGCGGGTCTTCGCCCCCGGGGACCGGCTGCGCCGGATCGACTGGCGGGTGTCGCTGCGGGCCCGCCAGCTACATGTGGCGGCCACCCTGTCCGACCGGGACGCCGAGGTGGTGGTGCTGCTCGACGTGCTCGCCGAGGCGGGCCGGTCCGGCGGCGTACGCGGCGCGGCGTCCGTGATGGACACCACGGTCCGGGCCGCCGCCGCGATCGCCGAACACTACCTGCACCGGGGCGACCGGGTGGCGCTGCTGGAGTACGGCCCGGCCGCCCGCCGGCTCCGCCCGGCCACCGGCCGCCGGCAATACCTGACCGTGCTGGAGTGGCTGCTCGACGTGCGGGCCGAGAACTCGCCCCACGAGCCGTACGACCAGGTCTTCGGCCCGCAGTTGCTCTCCTCGGACGCGCTGCTGGTGGTGCTCACCCCGCTGCTCGACGAGCGCTCGGCCCAGATGCTGGCCCGGATGGCCCGGGGCGGGCGGTTCGTGGTGGCGGTGGACACCCTGCCGGCTGACCTGCCGGTGCCGAAGGGCCAGGGCTGGGCCGAGGTCGCGTACCGGCTGTGGCGGCTGGACCGGGACACGATGATCGGTCAGCTCCGCGAGCACGGCGTGCCGGTGGTCCGCTGGGCCGGCGCGGGCAGCCTCGATCAGGTGCTGCGCGACGTGGCCCGCCTGGCCACCGTCCCGCGGGTGGGTGGCCGGTGAGGCGGCGTCCCGCCGTCGCGCACGAAGGTGGGAAGCGATGAACGACCTTCTCGAAGGACTGCACGAGCGGGTCCGCGCGCTGCGCTACACGGTCAGCCGGATCGGTCTCACGCCGTTGCTGGTCCGCGGCGGCGTCTTCGTCACCGTGCTGGTCGGCTTCCTGGTCGCGTACCCGGTGCAGGCGTTCACCCCGCGGTCGGTGCTGGCCCTGACGGTGGTGGCGGTGCTGCCGGCGGTCGGGCCGCGCCGGATCTGGCCGACCTTCGCGGCACTGGTCACGGTCGGTGGTTGGCTGCTCGCCACCCTCGGATACGACCGGCCGCTGGAGCTCTGGCGGCTGCTCGCCGTGGCGGCCCTGCTCTACCTCGCGCACACGCTCTGCGCGCTGGCCGCACTGCTGCCGTTCGATGCGGTGGTCGATCCGGACCTGGTCCTGCGGTGGCTGACCCGCGCCGGCGCAGTGGTGCTGGCGAGCGCGGTGCTCGGCATCGTGCTGGCCTGGCTCGGCGGGTTCGGTGGGAGCCGTGGTTTCCAGGCGGCCACGGCTGCCGGGCTGCTGGTCGCGGTGGGTCTCACCGCGCTGCTCAGCTTTCTCCTGCGTCGCAGATAGCGGGACATCGCGGGACGTTGTGCAGGTCACAGGGGTTGTGCTCCGTCACAACGGGGGGTCTCGAACGGGATTAGTCGAGCCGCCGGGGGAAAGATAGATGACGTGAATCCGAAGCGGATCCTTGTCGTGGGTGCCGGGCACGTGGGCCTGTACGCCGCTCTGCGCCTGTCCAAGAAGCTGAGCTCCCGTGAGGCCGAGGTCATCGTCGTCGACCCGCAGCCGCACATGACCTACCAGCCGTTCCTCCCGGAAGCCTCGGCGGGCAACATCTCGCCCCGGCACGCGGTGGTGCCGCTGCGACGGGAGTTGCGCCGGTGCACGGTGGTGGCGGGTGCGGTGACCCGGATCGACCACGACCGGAAGACCGCGATCGTGCAGCCGATCAGCGGCCCGACCCGGGAGATCCAGTACGACCACGTGGTGGTCGCGCCCGGCTCGGTCTCCCGCACCCTGCCGATCCCCGGCCTGCACGAGCACGGCATCGGGTTCAAGACCATCGGCGAGGCCGTCTTCCTGCGAAACCACGTGCTGGACCGGCTCGACGTGGCGGCCGTCACGACCGACCCGGAGGTTCGCCGCCGCGCGCTGACCTTCGCCTTCGTGGGCGGTGGCTACGCCGGCATCGAGGCGCTGGCCGAGATGGAGGACATGGCCCGGGACGCGCTGCGCTACTACCCGGAGCTCAAGCCGGAGGACATGCGCTGGGTCCTGGTCGAAGCCACCCAGCGGGTGCTGCCCGAGGTCGACCGGGACATGGGCGCCTACACGGTGCAGCAGCTGCTCAAGCGGAACATGGACATCCGCCTGGACACCCGGCTCGAGTCGTGTGTCGATGGCATCGTCAAGCTCTCCGACGGCGACAGCTTCCCGGCCGACACGATCGTCTGGACGGCCGGCGTCAAGCCGTCGCCCATGCTGGACGCCACCGACTTCCCGCGCGACGAGCGCCGCCGCGTCACCTGCCTGCCCACCCTGCAGATCGTCGACGGCGACCGGGTGGTCGAGGGCGCGTGGAGCGCGGGTGACTGCGCCGCCGTGCCGGACCTCACCAAGGAGCCGGGCAACTTCTGCTCGCCGAGCGCCCAGCACGCCGTCCGGCAGGCCGCCCGGATGGCCGACAACATCGCGAACGTGATCCGCGGGCGCGAGCCGGTCAACTACAAGCACAAGCACGCGGGCAGCGTGGCCAGCCTCGGCCTGCACAAGGGCGTCGCGCAGGTCTACGGCGTGAAGATGACCGGCTGGCCGGCCTGGTTCATGCACCGCACGTACCACATGTCGCGGATCCCGTCGTTCAACCGCAAGGTCCGGGTCGTGGTCGACTGGACGCTGGCGTTCTTCCTCAAGCGTGAGGTGGTTGCGCTGGGCCAGCTGCACGACCCGCGCGAGGAGTTCGCCGAGGCGTCCGCCCCGCTCGGCGCCCGCCGCTGAGTTCGCCGCTCGGCGCCTGAAGTTCGCCGCAAAGGGCCCTCCCCGTCCGGGGAGGGCCCTTTGCCCTACCGGTCGCAGTCCCTTTCCGGGTCAGGCCGCACCTTCGCCGAAAGTGGGCCCTCGCGGCGTTCTGAGGGGCCACTTTCCCCGAACGTGTCGCCTCGTTGGTTGGGCAGGGCGCGGCGGCCGGGGGTCCGCGGAACCGGTACCCGGGTCAGAACCGCCAGGTCCAGGCGTCGGCGACCCGGGTGCCCGGGCCGAAGAGCTGCTCCAGGGTCTTGCGCAGGGTCTCCGCGTGCGGCGCGTCGTCGGTCAGTGCCACGCAGGAGGCGCCCCAGAACTGGATGTCCCGGGCCGCCTGCCGGCGTTGCTCGTCGCCGACCGCGGCGGGCACCCCCCGCTTCGCGATGTCGGCGAGCAGGGCCGAGGTGGGGCGCTTGTAGGTGCCCATGGCCGCCGAGCCGTCCCGGCCGTACGAGCCGATGAAGAAGCCTTCGGGCATGCCGAACGCCGCGTCGGCGGCGGTGGCCCAGCGCATCGGCCATGGGTCTGCCGGGGTGGCGGCGGGCACCGGGACCAGCACCCCGCCGGGCCGGACGCACTGCCGCCAGTGGCCGGCCGAGACGAACTCGGGCAGCGCCGGCCGGTCGGTGGTGGGCAGCGGTGTGGGGAAGACGGTGAGCAGGGCCGCGCCGACGGCCAGCGGCACCAGCCGCCGGGCCCGGCCGGATGCCGCCAGCGCCCGGTCCACCGCCAGGGTCAGCACGGTCCCGACCAGCGGCAGCACCGCCAGGGCGAACCGCATCGGCAGCGCGCCGTCCACCACGGGCACCCCGGCCAGCAGGGCGTACGGGGCGGGCAGCCCGGTCCGTTCGCCGGCGACGATGACCTCGGGACCGAGCGACAGCGCCCCCATGACCAGCGCGCCGGCGACGCAGGCGACCACCAGCGGGCGCCGGCCCAGCCAGAGCGCGCAGGCGGCGGTGACCAGCAGCAGCGGCCAGCCGAGGAAGGTGTTGTACTCGGCCGGCCCCGTGGTCAGGCGGGACGCGGTCGCGCTGCCCAGCACGGACTGTGGGGAGAGGGTGGACCAGCCCGCCAGGTCGGCGGAGAAGTAGTCCGGGCTGAACATGCCGTCGGCGACGCCCTGCGGCCCGGCGAACTGGTACCACAACGGGTATGCCAGCACGAGGAGCGCCAGGCCGGTGGCGACCATCATTCCCCCGCCGAACGCCGGCAGTGCCCGGCGCAGCAGGGCCCGGTCGGTCAGCCCGTATGCCAGCGTCATCACCAGCAGGGTGACCGCGGTGAGGAAGAGCACTTCCTCGCCGATGAAGAGCTGGGCGGTGACCGCCGCGGCCAGCCCGACCGCCGAGCTGGCCAGCCGCCAGCGGTCCGGTCCGGCCGGGCGGCCGGCCGGGTCGGCGGCCCGGAGCAGCCGGATGACCAGCCAGACGATCACCGGAACCAGCCACTGGGCGGTCATGTGCAGGTGCCCGTTGCTCTGCGAGACCATGCCTGGCCCGAAGCCGCACAGTGCGGCGCCGAGTCCGGCGGCGAGCCGGCGGGCCCGCAGCGTCCGGGTGAAGAGCAGGTACCAGGCGACCGCCGTGCCGGCCAGGTTGCCGGCGGCCAGCAGGGCGAAGGTGACCGGTGCCCCGAACGCCCAGGTGACCGGGGCGAGGAGCACCCCGAGCGCGATGACCGTGGTGTTGGCCATCAGGTTGACCCCGTCGGGGGCGTTGAGCCGGTCGGTGAGCAGGCTGAAGTCGCCGAGCAGGGCGCGTGAGTCGACGGCCAGGAACCACTCGTAGAGGGTCTGGTCCGCCGCGTTGAGCGCGAGCACCCGCTGCCCCGGGGCCGGCCACAGCCCGTGGGTGAGCCAGCCGGCGAGCAGGGTGAAGAGCAGCCCGGCGAGCAGGTCCGCGCGGTGCCGGTCCGCGGTGGCCAGCAGGCGGGCCGTCCGGGTCGGGCGGGGGGCTGCCGGGTCGAGGCGGAGCGCCTGGTCGCGGTCGGGTCCGGGGGCGGTGCGGGCGGCGCTGGTCACGGCCTCGACCATAGCGGTGGCGGCCCACGGGGTACGCCAGGTGGCGCCGTAGCGGCTACGGTGAGATCTGCACCGCCGCGTGTCCGCGCGCCGGTGCCACCTGCCCGGGTGGTGGAACGGCAGACACGGCCGCCTTAAAAGCGGCTGCCGCAAGGCGTGCGGGTTCGAGCCCCGCCCCGGGCACCAGACTCTCAGCTTTCCCACAGCTTCACTCCCGGCGCGGGGGTGCGTGCCACGTTTACCCTGGAGAGGCACGTTCACGTGCATCGACCCCCTGAGGGAGGCCTGAGAAGTGAAGACCTCGAACCCGGTGCTCGCCCGGCTCGGCCAGGCGGCCGAGCGTGAGCGGGCGGCCGGGTACGCCCAGCCCGGGCCGTACGGTCAGCCCGGATACCCGCAGCAGTACCAGCCGCAGCCGCAGCAGTACCCGACCCCCGGGTACGACTACCCGGCGGCCGCGCCCACCGTGACCCCCATGACCCTGGACGACGTCGTCGTCAAGACGGTCATGCTGCTCGGCATCCTCGGCGTCTCCGCCGCGGCCGCCTGGGCGCTCGTCCCGGACGCCCTGGTCGGCGTCGCCTGGATCGGTGCCGCGGTCGTCGGTCTGGTGCTCGGTATGATCATCTCGTTCTCGCGGATGGCCAACCCGGCGCTGGTGGTGGCCTACTCGATCGTCGAGGGCGTCTTCGTCGGCATGGTCAGCAAGGCGTTCGAGTCGCTCTACAACGGCATCGTGCTCCAGGCCGTGGTGGCGACCTTCGGCGTGTTCTTCCTGATGGCGACGCTCTACAAGGCGCGGGTCATCCGGGCCACCCCGAAGTTCACCCGGATCATGATCGCGGTCATCGGTGGCCTCTTCGCGGTCATGCTGATCAACCTGGTGCTCGCGCTCTTCGGCGTGCACACCGGCCTGCGCGACAGCGGCCCGCTGGGCATCGGCTTCAGCCTGGTCTGCATCGTGGTCGCCTCGTTGAGCTTCGTCCTCAACTTCGCCCAGATCGAAGACGGCGTGCGGATGGGGCTTCCGCAGCGCTACGCCTGGACCGCCGCGTTCGGCATCGTGGTCGGCCTGGTCTGGCTCTACCTGGAGGTGCTGCGCCTGCTCAGCTACTTCCAGGGCGACGACTGACGGTCCCGCCGCCCGACCTGCGACGCCCGCCTGCCGCGACCGCGGCGGCGGGCGTCCTCGTTTTCCCGCCGCCGCCGGATCACCGAGGGCAGAGTGGGAGCGGGGTACGTCGGCGAGGAGGTCGCGGTGCGGAGTGCCAATCCGGTGCTGACCCGACTGGACGACGTCGGCCGGACCGAGCGCCAGGTGCTCGGTGTCGGGGCCGCCGAGACGATGACCGTGGTCGACGTGGTCAGCCGGACGGTCGGTCTGCTGGTGCTCACCGGCGTCACGGCGGTCGCCGCCTGGGTGGTCGTACCGCCGGCGATCTGGATCTCGGCGGCGCTCGTCGGCAGTTCCCTGGCCAGCCTGGCGCTGGTGCTGGTCATCTCCCTCAGGCAGATCACCAGCCCGCCGGTCATCGCCGCGTACGCGGTGCTCCAGGGGTTGTTGCTCGGGGTGGCGAGCCGGGCCTTCGAGATGGTGTATCCGGGGATCGTGGCCCAGGCGGTGATCGGCACCTTCGGCGTCTTCCTCGGGATGGCCCTGCTCTATCGGGCCCGGGTGGTCCGGGCCACCCCACGGCTGGCCCGGCTGGTCGTCGGCACGCTCCTCGGGATCGTGGCGCTCGGGCTGGTCAACCTGGTCGCGTATCTGGGCACCGGGCGGCAGGCTCTGGAGGCGTACAACCTCACCGGCCAGGTCGGCTGGCTGCCGTGGGTCTTCTCAGTGGTGGCGATCATCGCCGGGGCGTTCAGCTTCATCCTCGACTTCGATCTGGTCGAGCGGTCGGTCCGGGCCGGCCTGCCCCGCCGGTACGCCTGGTTCTGCGCGTTCGGGCTGCTGGTCGGATTGATCTTCCTGTACTGGCAGATCCTCCGCCTGCTCAGCTACGCCCGCCGCTGACCGTTCGACAACTCCAGCTCGGCTGGCGGCCATAATTCGGCCTCCGGACCGCTAGGCGGCGCTCCGGTCCGAATGAAGGCCGGTCTGCCGCCGCGCCGCGGCCTGGAGCCGTCGTAGACTCGGCCGCGATGAGCGCAGCGGAACTGGACCGGGCGGTGGAGCTGCTGGTCCGACAGGTCGGGCACTGGCAGCAGCCGCGCTGGTCGGCGGTGGCCGCGGGCGGCAACGTGTCGCGGGCCGACCTGGTGCACAAGCTGGTGCAGGAGATCGCCAACCTGGCGGCGGACGCGGAGGGCGAGCCGCGCCGGGAGGTGCCCCGACTCGGTAACGACCTGGTCCTGCCCGATCAGCTCCGGGTGGTCGCCGCCGATCTGGTGGCGGCCGGTCCACCGGAGTCGGTGCTGGCCGAGGCCGTCGCCGCGGTGGCCGGCACCCGTTCCGCCCTCTAGCCGCGGCAGCGCGGGCTCGGGGCGGGCCAGGAGCCGAAGCGCTCCCGGACCAGCCGGGCGCCCCGTCGCCGCTGCCGTCAGCCGGCCCGCCTCAGCCAGCGCCGGATTTTCCGCCGCCGGGCCCGGTCCCGCGCCCGAAGCAGACCCGGCAATTCGCGGTCGGCCGCCGCAGCCTGCCGGGCGTGCAGGACGCCGTACGTGAAGCTGTTCTCGCCGGCGGCGTACGCCCGCAGCGCCTGGCGGCGCAGCACCTCGCGGGTGACCGTCGAGTCCTGGTGCGCGCCGAGCAGGTCCTGCAGGTCCTTGAGCCGTGCCACCAGTCGGGCGGCGGGCTTCCCGGCGGCCGGCTCGCGCACCTCGACCGCGTAGCGGGCCGCCTTGGCCGCCTTGCGCGCCTCGTGCAGGGCGATGTCGTCGGTCCCGCCGGCCCGGTGCCCGGCGGCCAGGGCCCGGTCCAGGCGCTCGTCCGCCCGGCGCACCGCGCGGCGGATCCGGCGGTCCACCCAGCGGGCGTCCACCGCCCGGGCGGGCGGCGCTTCCAGCAGCGCGTCCAGCCGGCGCAGCAGCTCGGCGTACCGGTCGGAGTCGAGTGCCGCGCGTAGCTCGTCGAGCGCCGTGGCCAGGTCGGCGGCGAACCGCTCGGCGAGCCGCGCCGCGACCGGGCCGAGCACCAGCTCGTCCGGCTCCGCGTGGACGGCGTCGGCGAGCCGGGCGGCCATCACCTGGGTGTCCCGGACCGGCCCGAGCTGCCCGCCCAGCCAGCGCAGCTCGCCGCGCACCAACTCGCTCTCCCGCCGGTCCCACAGCCCGCGGAACGTACGCAGGGTGGAGCGGAGCCGGCGGACGGCGACCCGCATGTCGTGCACCGCGTCCTCGGCGCCGCTCCGCGCGCCCGGGTGGTTGCCGATCAGGGCGTCGCGCTGGGCGGCGGCGTGGTCGAGCACCGGCGCCGCACCGGGATCGGCGGGCGCCGGCCGGGCGGCCGCGAGCCGGCTGGCGAGCGCCCGGTGTGACTTGGACACGGGCACCGGCCGGGCCCCGGCCTCGCGCAGCCGCGCCTCCACCGCGTCGAGCAGGGCCTCGTCGCCGTCGACCAGCTCGACCTCGATCTCGTGCCACGCCTGCCGTTCGCCGCCGACCAGGTCGTGGGCCTCGACGCGGTCCTCGGCCACCTCGGCCAAGGTCCGGCCGGCCGGGTCGAGGAGGCGGCGTTCCCGGCGGCGGGTGACGATCCGGGCGGCCGGGGCGACCGGCCGGCCCCGGGACGCGGCCCGGAAGAGCGCGACCAGCTCGGGCGGCGGGTCGCCGTCATCCGGCCCGGCGGGGAACTGGTACTCGGTCCGGGGGCCACCGCTGGCCCCGACCTTGAGGTGCCAGCCCGCGTCGTGCCCGCCGGTACGCCGTCGCAGCGCGAAGCCGCTCCGGGCCAGCCGCAGGTCGGTGGTGTCCAGGTAGACGGCGTCCAGGTCGAGGGCGGTGGCGTCGGACATCGCCGTGACGCCACCGCACCCCGTCAGGTCCGGCAGCCGGAATGCCTCGTCCCCGGAGTACTTGCGCTCGCGTTCCACGACCATCGCCATGGTGCCTCCGCTACCCGGGTCCGTCTCCGTCGAATCAGCTCAGCCGTTCGAGCACCATGGCCATGCCCTGGCCGCCGCCGACACACATGGTCTCCAGGCCGACGGTCCGGTCGTGCCACTCCAGGGCGTTGAGCAGGGTGCCGGTGATCCGGGCCCCGGTCATGCCGAACGGGTGCCCGACGGCGATCGCGCCGCCCATGACGTTCAGCTTCTCCTCCGGGATGCCGAGCTGCCGGTACGACGGGATCACCTGCGCGGCGAACGCCTCGTTGATCTCGACGAGGTCGACGTCGTCGATGGTCATGCCGGCCCGCTTGAGCGCCTGCTTCGACGCCTCGACCGGGCCGAGTCCCATGATCTCCGGGGAGAGCCCGGTGACGCCGGTGGAGACGATCCGGGCCAGCGGGGTGAGGCCGAGGTCCCGCGCCCGCTGGGCGCTCATCACGATCACGGCGGCGGCACCGTCGTTGAGCGGGCAGCAGTTGCCGGCGGTGATCCGGCCGTCCGGGCGGAAGACCGGCTTCAGGCCGGCGACACCGGCCAGGGTCACGCCCGGCCGCGGGCCGTCGTCGGCGCTGACCACGGTGCCGTCCGGGGTGGTCACCGGGGTGATCTCACGGGCCCAGAAGCCGTCCGCGATCGCCTTCTCGGCCAGGTTCTGGCTGCGTACCCCGAAGGCGTCCATGTCCTCGCGGGTGATGTCGTAGACCTGGGCGAGGTTCTCCGCGGTCTGCCCCATCGCCAGGTAGATGTCGGGGAGTTGGCCGGCCTCGCGCGGGTCGGTCCACACCTCGGCGCCGCCCTGGGCGCGGACCGCGGACCGCTCGCGCGCCGCCGCGAAGCGGGGGTTCTCCCAACCGCCGCCGACCAGCGCCCGCGCTTCCGGCGGCAGGGTGTCCGAGTTGCCCCGGGCGTACCGGGAGACGGTCTCGACGCCGGCGGAGATGAAGACGTCGCCCTCGCCGGCCCGGATCGCGTGCATGGCCATCCGGGTGGTCTGCAGCGAGGAGGCGCAGTATCGGGTCAGCGTGGCGCCGGGCAGGCCGTCCAGGCCGAGCAGGGTGGCGACCACCCGGGCCATGTTGAAGCCCTGCTCGCCCCCGGGCAGGCCGCAGCCCAGGTAGAGGTCGTCGATCGTGGTGGGGTCGAGCGCGGGTACCTTGTCGAGGGCGGCCTGGACGATGGTGGCGGCCAGATCGTCCGGGCGGACGTCCCGCAGGGAACCCTTGAACGCGCGACCGATGGGGGACCGGGCGGTGGCGACGATGACGGCGTCGCGGGGCGACTCAATCGGCATGAACCAACGTTAACCCGCGAGTAACTTGCGGCGGAAGCTGGCCGCCGGGCGGGAAATGTCACCCCCGGCGGGCTCGGTCAGTGGTGCCGGGAGGCGACCGCTGCGGCCGCCTCGACCGTGGGGAGCAGGGCGTGCGCCCAGACCCGGTAGCCGTCGGCGGAGGGGTGGAAGCCGTCGTGGCAGAGCGTCCCCGCGTCCGCCCGGAACACCGGGCCGGTCTCGGTGCCGAGGTCGACGACGCTGCCCCCGGCGTCCAGCACGGCCGACAGTTGGGCGCGGGCGAGCCGCCGCCCGGACCAGGCGAGCACGTGCCGGAGCGGGGACGCGACCGCGCGGACCGCGCCGAGGTCGGGGCAGGTGCCCACCACCACCTCGACGTGCGCCTCGCGCAGCCGGCGCACCGCCGAGCTCAGGTACGCGGCCGCGTCCGCCGGGCGGACCATCGCGGTCGCGTCGTTGGCCCCGATCAGGATCACCGCCACGTCGGGGCGTTCTCCGAGCAGCGCCCGGGCCACCTGCGTGGCCAGGTCGGTGGAGCGGGACCCGGAGACGCCCACGCTGGACAGGTGCACCCGCCGGCCGGTCGGCCCCTCGGCCAGCAGGCGGGCGAGCTGGCCGCCGATGGTCTCCTCGAAGCGGTCCACCCCGACGCCGAGCGCCGACGAGTCGCCGAGCAGCACCAGCCGCAGCGGCGGCGCGTCCGCCCGGCCGACCGTGGCGCGCAGCGCGAGGCTCAGCTCGGGCTGCGCGTACTGGCGGCTGCGGGCGGCGATGGCCTGGCCGGCGAGGACCGCCGCCCCACCCACCGTGCCGGCGACCAGGGAGAGGGCCGCGGCCCGACCCAGCCGGACCACGAACTCGTTACGCCCCGTCATGACGACACCTCCCCAGGGCCGACGGCGCACAGGCCGGTCGGCTCGCGAGCCGTGCTCATGCCACGCTCGCGTTGTGCCTGATGATGCCCCCACTGGGCCCGCTCACGCCAGCCCTCCACTTCGCTTCGGGCTGCCATGAGGCACCAGCGCACTACAGTGATGATTCGCTCGCTGACGCTCGCTCATGCCAGTCCCTCCAGGGTCGGTGACTCGGCGTGGTCACCGGAGTGCGGCACCGCGCCGACGCCGAAGAAGGCACGCCGCCGAAGCTGCGCCCAGCGCCCGCCGGGCCCGTGGTCGCGGCCCCGGACCTGGGTGCCGCTGACCTCGGTGCCCGCGTGCCGGGCCGCCTCGTGGGCCGCCTCCGGGAGCGACCGTACGCCTTCCCGGCCGGGCAGCGGAGGCCGGCGTTCCTGACCGGCGCCGAGCGAGGAGAGCAGGGTGGGCAGCATCGCCGCCGCGGCGACCGCGTACCCCTCGGCGGACGGATGGAACCGGTCCCAGGCGAACATCCGGGCCGGCTCGGCGGCGAACCGGGGACCGAGCAGGTCGCCGAGGGAGACCGTTCGGCCGCCGGCCTCGACCACCGCCACCGTCTGCGCGGCGGCGAGCTGGCGGCTCCAGCGGCGGGCCAGCCAGCGCAGCGGCGGCTGGATCGGCTGGATCGCCCCCAGGTCGGGGCAGGTGCCGACGACCACCTCGCAGCCGGCCGCGCGCAGCGTGCGGACCGCGTCGACCAGGTAGCGCACCGCCACCGACGGTGGAGTGCGGTTGGTGACGTCGTTGCCGCCGATCAGGATGACCGCAATGTCCGGCTCGACCTCCAGGGCCGACTCGACCTGCGGCTTCAGCCCGGCCGACAGGGCGCCCACCACGGCGAACCGGTGCAGTCGGACCGGCCGGTGCAGCCGGCGGGACAGCCCGGTGGCCAGCAGCGCACCCGGGGTCTCCCGGCGGCGGTGCACGCCGTAGCCGGCGGCCGAGGAGTCGCCCAGGATCACCATGGTGACGGGCGGGCCGGGAAGCTTCGCGCCGTAGACCCCGTCGCAGCGGGGCGGGGGTGCCTCGGCCATCGGGATGGTGCGCCGGGCCTGCCGGGCCTGGCCGAGCAGCAACCCGCCCGTCGCGACGGTGGCCGCCACGGTGGCGCCCGTGCCGATCGCCGCCAGGCGGGCGATCTGCCGGGCTCGCCGCCAGCCGGCTGGTACGGCGGAACCAGCTTCCCCCATGAAACGACACTATCGCGCCGTTTCGACACCCGCTCTCCGCGATCGTGCGGCTGACCGAGCACGGTTCCGGGTACCTGTTTCCGGGAGAGTGGCGGCGCTCTTGCGCCGGGGCCGCACTCTGGTCGGGCGAGCGGAAAGGGGCGACAAACATGGGCAGGACGTTGAAGCGGAGCGCGGCCTTCGCCGCGCTGGCCCGGGCGCTGGCGAGCGGGGCGCGGGGCGGCCCCTCGCTCGGTGCCCGGCTGGCGGCGCTGCCTCGGATGATCCGGGCCACCGCCAAGGGGGAGTACGACGGCGGCCTGCGGCTGGCCCTGATGGCCGCGGCCACGGCCTACGTGGTCTCGCCGATCGACCTGCTGCCGGAGATCCCGCTGGCGGTCCTCGGCCTGGCCGACGACGCGGTGATGGTCACCTGGCTGGCCGGCAGCGTGCTCGCCGAGACCGAGCGGTTCCTGGAGTGGGAGGCGCGGCAGAGCTCCGTCATCCCGGGACGTGTGGTGCCCTGACGGCACGTACCCTGGGCGACGAATGAACGTCTGCTCGGCCGCCGACGCCGGCGCCGCAACGAAGGGCACAACGAGGTGCAGTACTACGACAACGTCGTCGACCTGATCGGCAACACCCCGCTGGTCCGCCTGCGCAACGTCACCGAGGGCATCCAGGCCACCGTGCTCGCGAAGGTGGAGTACGTCAACCCGGGCGGCTCGGTCAAGGACCGGATCGCGCTGCGGATGGTGGAGGATGCCGAGAAGGCGGGGCTGCTCAAGCCCGGGGGCACCATCGTCGAGCCGACCAGCGGCAACACCGGCGTCGGGCTGGCCCTGGTGGCCCAGCTCAAGGGTTACAAGTGCGTGTTCGTCTGCCCGGACAAGGTCAGCCAGGACAAGCAGGACGTGCTGCGCGCGTACGGTGCCGAGGTGGTGGTCTGCCCGACGGCGGTGGCGCCGGAGGACCCGCGCTCCTACTACAACGTCTCCGACCGGCTGGCCCGGGAGATCCCCGGCGCGTGGAAGCCCAACCAGTACAGCAACCCGGCCAACCCCCGCTCGCACTACGAGACCACCGGCCCGGAGATCTGGCAGCAGACCGAGGGGCGGGTCACCCACTTCGTCGCGGGCGTCGGCACCGGCGGCACCATCTCCGGCATCGGCCGCTACCTCAAGGAGGCCTCCGAGGGGCGGGTCAAGGTCGTCGGCGCGGACCCGGAGGGTTCGGTCTACTCCGGCGGCACCGGCCGGCCGTACCTGGTCGAGGGCGTCGGTGAGGACTTCTGGCCGGAGACGTACGACCGGACCGTCGCCGACGAGATCGTCGAGGTCTCCGACAAGGAATCCTTCGAGATGACCCGGCGGCTGGCCCGCGAGGAGGGCCTGCTGGTCGGCGGCTCCTGCGGCATGGCCGTGGTGGGCGCCCTGGAGGTCGCCCGCAAGGCTGGCCCGGACGACGTGGTCGTGGTGCTGCTGCCGGACGGCGGCCGGGGCTACCTGTCGAAGATCTTCAACGACAACTGGATGGCCCGGTACGGGTTCCTGGACAACTCCGGCACCGAGCCGACGGTCGCCGACGCGCTCGCCAGCAAGCCGGGCGGGCTGCCCGAACTGGTGCACGTCCACCCGACCGAGACGGTCCGCGACGCCATCGACTACATGCGCGAGTACGGGGTCTCCCAGCTCCCGGTGCTCAAGGCCGAGCCGCCGGTGGTCACCGGCGAGGTGGCCGGCTCGATCGCCGAGAAGGACCTGCTCGACGCGCTCTTCACCGGCCAGGCCCACCTGCACGACACGATCGAGCGGCACATGGCCGCGCCGCTGCCGATGATCGGCGGCGGGCAGCCGGTGAGCGAGGCGGTCGGGCTGCTGGAGAAGGCCGACGCCGCCCTGGTGCTGGTCGACGGCAAGCCCAAGGGCGTGCTGACCCGGCAGGACCTGCTCGCCCACCTCGGCGCGCGCTGAGTCCACCGCCGAGGGCCGTTCCCGCCGGGGAGCGGCCCTCGTCGCGTCAGCGGCTCAGCTCGGTCGGCACGGCCACCACGTCGACGAGGGCGCCCCGGCGCAGCACGGTGACCGGCAGTCGGGTGCCGATGGCCGGGCCGAGCATCAGCCGCTGCAGGCCCTGTCCGTCCTGCACGGGCCGGCCGCCGGCGGCGAGGATCACGTCGCCCAGGTAGATCCCGGCCACCCCGGCCGGGCTGCCCGGCACCACCTCCACCACGCGCAGCCCGCGGCGCTGCCCGGTCCGGGCGACAACCTCCGGCGGCAGCGGCACCGGCACGCCGGCGACCCCCAGCCAGGCCCGGCGTACCCGGCCGTCGGCGGTCAGGTCGGCGATGATCTGCCGGGTGGTGGCGTTGATCGGCACGGCGAGGCCGAGGCCGTACCCGGCGACTGCCGTGTTCACCCCGACCACCCGGCCGGTGGAGTCGGCCAGCGCCCCGCCGGAGTTTCCCGGGTTCAGCGCCGCGTCGGTCTGGATGACGTCCTCGATCAGCCGGGTGACCCGCCCGTCCCGGGCCGGCAGCGACCGGCCCAGCCCGGAGACCACCCCGGCGGTGACCGAGCCGGCCAGCCCCAGCGGGTTGCCGACCGCGACCACGAGCTGGCCGATCCGCAGGCGGTCCGCGTCGCCCAGCTCCACCGGCGGCACGGTCGTCTCCTCCGCCCGCAGCACGGCCAGGTCGGACAGCGGGTCGGCGCCGACCACCCGGAACCCGGTTTCGACGCCGTCGCCGAAGGCGGCCGAGCCGTTCCGGGCGCCCTGCACCACGTGCGCACTGGTGAGCAGCAGTCCGTCGGGGCCGATCACCACGGCGGAGCCGGCGCCCGCGCCGCGCGCGGTCCGCACCGACAGGGCGGCCACGCTGGGCAGCACCCGCGCGGCCACGCCGGTCACCACCCGGGAGTACGCGTCGAGCGCGGCGTCCTCCGCCCGCTCGGTGTGCTCGGTGTCCATGCCGGTGCCAACGCGCTCGCGCCGGCGCCCATGCCCCGATCCGCTCAGAGCGAACGGCGGTGCCGCTGGTCGGGTAGCGGTCTTCCTAGGCCGTTTGCGGTGACGGGATCCTCAGACTTCGCGTGCGTAGCGGAGCTGGGAAACGATGGCGGGGCCGATCCGGTCGTCGCGGCGGGCACCGGTGGCGGTCCAGCCGCCGCGCTCGTAGAACCGACGGGCGGCCGCGTTCCGCTCCAGCACCCAGAGCACGGCCCGGGCCCAGCCGCGCGCCCGCATCGCGCCGAGGGCGTCGCCCATCAGCGCCCGCCCGGTGCCGCGGCCCCGCTCGTCGGGCTCGAGGTGGATCGCGTTGAGCAGTCCGGTGGCGGGATCGCCCTCGTCGTCCGGGCCCAGGTAGCTGAAGCCGACGCGCCGGCCGTCGCGCTCGGCGACCGTCATCCGGTGGTCGTCCCGCTCCCACTGCCAGCGCTCGACCCAGTACCGGCCCATCGCCTCCGGCGTCGGCTCGGCCAGCGCCGCCGCCGGCAGGAACGACCCGTATGCCGCCACCCGGGAGCGCTGGTGCAGGGCGCCGACCGCCATCAGGTCGGCCTCGGTGGCGGGGCGCAGGGCGACAGTCACCCGGCCGAGGCTACCCGCCGGGGCGGCACCGGCACGGTCATCAGGTCCTCGGCGATCACCAGCTCCCCGGTGAAGTGCGCGCGGGCCTCGTCGGCGAACCGGCGGGGATCGGCGTACCGCTGGGAGAAGTGGGTGAGCACGAGGGTGCGTACCCCGGACTCGGCTGCCACGCGTGCGGCCTGCGCCGCGGTCAGGTGGCCGACCTCGGCGGCGAGGGCGGCCTCCGATTCCAGGAACGTCGCCTCGATGACCAGCAGGTCGGCGTGCTCGGCCAGGGCCCACACCGCGTCGCAGAGCCCGGTGTCCATCACGAAGGCGAACCGCTGGCCGGGGCGGGTCACGCTCACCTCGTCCCGGGTGACGCGGCGTCCGGCCAGGTCCAGGTGGCCGACGCGGAGCAGCTCGCCGACCGCCGGGCCGGCGACGCCGTACGCGGCCAGCTTCTCCGGCAGCATCCGGCAGCCGTCCGGCTCGATGAGCCGGTAGCCGTACGTCTCGATCGGGTGCTGCAGCCGGCGGGCCTCCAGCGTGCCGATACCCAGGCTGATCCGCTGCCCGTCGGCCTCGATCGGCTCCACGGTCAGCTCGGCCGCCTCGTAGAAGCTCGACGCGTGGTGCAGCCGGTGGAAGTACTCGATGCCACCGGCCGGGAAGGTCACGGCCACCGGGTGCGGCACCCGGTCGAGGGAGAGCCGCTGGATCACGCCGGGCAGGCCCAGGCAGTGGTCGCCGTGGAAGTGGGTGACGCAGATCCGGGTGAGGTCGGTGGCCGAGATCCCGGTGTGCAGCATCTGCCGCTGGCTGCCCTCGCCCGGGTCGAAGAGGAGCACCTCGTCGTCCCAGCGCAGCAGGTAGCCGTTGTGGTTGCGCTGTCGGGTGGGGGCCTGGCTGGCCGTACCGAGCACCACCAGCTCGCGCATGGACACCGGAACCCCCTGGAGCATGAAGCGACCCCCGGGGCTTCCGCGCTCGCGCGCGGGCCGGCTGGACTGGGCCGGCACCCCGGGGGTCGGGTGGCTGTCGTGGATTCGCCGCACCGCTGCCACACGGTCTCGACGATGGTGCCTGTGCCCGCCTCGCGGCGGACGGGATTACTGTCGAGGACAGCGGCTAGCGGACAGCCACCTCACGAGTCCGATTGCTATACAAAGCTGGACCACCTCCTTTCCCGTGTACCGCCACGCTATCCACTTCCCGGCGACCCCGGCAACGGATTTCGATCACAGGCCCGACATCGCGCGCGGCCCGGGGCCGGAGTGCGGTCAGTCCAGGCCGATCGGGCCCTCGCGGGGGCCTTCCTCGGAGGCCGGCTGGACAGCCAGCGACGGGAAGTCGGCCAGGTCGCCCTCCGGCTCGGCGTCCCACTCGGGGAAGACCAGTGGGCTCTGCAGGTAGAGGCAGATCAGCTGGGCCAGGTGGCGCAGCCCGTCGAGGTGGGTGCGTTCGTGCCCGTGGGTGGCGTCCACGCCGAAGCCGAGCAGCGCCACGCGGGCGTGCGCGCCGGCCTCGACCGCGGCCGCCACGTCCGACCGGTAGTAGTCGAAGACGTCCCGGACCAGGTCGACGCCGTGCTCCCGGGCGATCGACGCCAGGTTGCGGGTGAGGTGGTAGTCGAACGGACCCACCCCGTCGCCCATGGCCAGGGTGGCCGCGTTCTCCCGGGACTGCTGCCCCGGGGCGACCACCGCCGCGTCCACCGAGACGATCTCCGCCACGTCCGGGTCGAGGCCGTGGCTGGCCCCGTGCCCGATCTCCTCGGTGACCGTGACCAGCAGGTGCGCGGTCACCCCCGGGGTGACGCCCGCGTCGACCATCGCCTTGAATGCGGTCAGCACCGCGGCCACGCCGGCCTTGTCGTCCAGGTGCCGGGACTTTACGTACCCGCTCGGGGTGATCGTCGGGTGGGCCAGCAGCGCGACGAAGTCGCCCGCGTCGACGCCGAGGGCCCGCAGGCCGGCGGCGTCGGCGACCGGCTCGTCGACCCGCACCTCGACCAGTTCCCAGCCGACGCCCTGCAGGTCGACCGCCTCGTTGTAGCGGTGCCCGCTGGCCTTCAGCGGCAGCACCTGGCCGGTGATCATCCGGTCCAGGTCGTCGGTGAAGATCCGGACCTGGGCGCCCTCGGCGAACCGGGCACTGTGCGTGCCGATCGGCTTCAGCTCCAGCCGGCCGTTCTCCTTGAGCCCCTTCACCATGCCACCGATGGTGTCGGTGTGCACCACGATCGCCCGGTCGGCGCCGGTGGCCCGGGGGCCGGGGAGGCTGGCGCTGAGCGCCCCGCGCCGGGTCAGCGTGGAGCTGATGCCGAGCGCGGACAGCCGTTCCCCGACGTACTGCTGGATGTGGTCGGTACGCCCCGACGGGCTGGGGATCTCCAGCAGCTCGACCAGCACCTGGCGCAGGTAGTCGAGGTCCAGCTCCAGGGGCTTCGGGCTCACGCGGCGCCTCCGGTCCCGGCCGGGGACCAGAGCCGCTGCGGCGCCCGGGTGCCGGGGAAGAGCAGGTCGACGAAGCGCTCGGCGGTCGGCTGCGGCTCGTGGTTGGCCAGGCCGGGCCGCTCGTTCGCCTCGATGAACACGTGCTCCGGCCGGTCCGGGGCGGGCACCAGCAGGTCCAGCCCGGTCACCGGGATGTCCAGCGCCCGGCTGGCCGCCACGCACGCCTCGGCGATCTCCGGGTGCAGCTCGGCGGTGACGTCGTGGATGGTGCCGCCGGTGTGCAGGTTGGCGGTCCGGCGTACGGCGAGCACCTGGCCCTCGGGGAGCACGTCGTGCATCCGGTGGCCCGCCTCGGCCACCACCTCGCGGGTCATGTCGTCGATCGGGATCCGCGACTCGCCCCCGGTGGCGGCGGCCCGCCGCCGGCTCTGCCGCTCGATCAGCTCGGTGACGTCGTGCAGCCCGTCGCCGGTGATCTGGGCGGGCCGGCGTACGGCGGCGGCCACCACCTCGTGGTCGATGACGACCACCCGCAGGTCGTCGCCCTCGCGCAGCTCCTCGATCAGCACGTCCGGGCAGAACCGCCGGGCCAGCGTGACCGCCGCGGCCAGCGCCTCGGGCGTACGCACCCCGACGGTGATGCCGTTGCCCTGCTCGCCCCGGGCCGGCTTGACCACCACCGGGCCGACGTCCGCCAGGAAGGCCAGGTCGTCGGCGTCGCCGGTGGCGGTCCGGCCCCGTGGCACGGAGAGCCCCGCCTGGGTGAGGATCCGCCGGGTCACCCGCTTGTCGTCGCAGCGGCTCATCGCCACCGCCGAGGTCAGCTCGGACAGCGACTCCCGGGTGTGTACGGTCCGGCCGCCGCTGGTCAGCCTCAGCTCACCCCAGTGCGGGTCGGTGACCTCCACCCGGATGCCGCGCCGCATCGCCTCGTCGGCGACGATCTTCGCGTACGGGTTGAGCCCGTCGTACCCCTCGGGGGTGGCGGGCAGGAAGAGCCGCTCGTTGATCGGGTTCTTCCGCTTCACGCAGAGCGTCCCGGTGCGGTGGAAGCCCAGCCGCTCGTAGAGCCGGATCGCCCCGGAGTTCTCGGCCAGCACCGAGAGGTCCACGAACGCCCGGCCCCGCTCGTCGAGTCGGTCGGCCAGCGCGGTGAGCAGGGCCTGCCCGGTGCCGGGCGGCGCGGTGTTGAAGTCCACGGTCAGGCACCAGAGGCTGGCACCCCGCGCCGGGTCGGCGAAGACCGCGACGTGGTCCACACCGGTGATGGTGCCGACCACCTCGCCGGTGGCCGCCTCGGCGACGAGGTGCAGGAACCGGTCGCTGGCGGCGTTGTCGACCAGCACCTCGACCGGGGCGGTGACCATGCCGTTGCGGGCGTAGATGCGGTTCACCGCGTCGGCGTCGTCGGCGTCGCGCAGCGGCCGGATGGTCAGGCCGGAGACCTCGCCGGCCGCGGTGGCGGCCGGCCGGCGCTCGCCCAGCGGCAGGCGGTAGGTCAGCGACGGGTCGATGAACAGCTCGTCCGGCAGCCGGGAGACCAGCACGTGCGGATCCCGCAGATAGATGCAGATGTCCCGGGCGCCGACGGCCTCGGAGCGCAGCACGTCGGCAACGGCAACCTGCTCGCCGAACGTCTGCCCGAAGACCAGCCGGCCCCAGCCGCAGTCCAGCACCACCCCGTCCGAGTTGGCGTCGCGACGTGGCTCGGGTGCGCCGGGGGCGACCGGGTCGCCGCCCGGGCCGACGCGTTCCCGGCGGCGACCCAGCATCCGTTCCCGGTCGGTACGGGCCGTGCCGGTGGCGAGGGTGTCGGTCACGGTCAGTCGATTCCGTGGCTCTGGAGCCACATTTCCAGGAGTCCGAGTTGCCACAGCTTGTTTCCGTTCAACGGGGTCAGTTCGGCGTTCGGGTCGGCGAGCAGTGCGTCGACGTACTCCGCGCGGAACAGGTCGCGGCGGCGGGCCTCGGGGGCGGTGAGGGCGTCGCGTACCCGGTCGAGGAGCTTGCCCTCGAGATGGGTGAGGCCCGGCACCGGGAAGTAGCCCTTCGGCCGGTCGATGACCGCGTGGGGGAGGAGCCGCCGGCCGATCTCCTTGAGTACGCCCTTGCCGCCCTGGGCCAGCTTGAGCTCCGGTGGGCAGCTCGCGGCGAGTGCCACGAACTCGTGGTCGAGGAACGGCACCCGGGCCTCCAGCCCGTGCGCCATGGTCATGTTGTCCACCCGCTTCACCGGGTCGTCGGTCAGCATGACCTGGGTGTCGATCCGCAGGCCGGCGTCGACCGCGGTCTGCGCGCCGGGCCGGGTCAGGTGCGTGGCGACGAACTCGCGCGCCGGGTCGCCGCCGAGCAGCCACGCCGGGTTGAGCACCCGGGCCAGGCCGGCCGCGTCGCGGTCGAAGAACGCCTTCGCGTACATCTCGAGTGCCCGCTCGCGGTCGACCCCGGCGAGCGGCGGGTACCAGTGGTAGCCACCCAGGATCTCGTCCGCGCCCTGGCCGGACTGGACCACCTTGACGTGCCGGGCCACCTCCTGGCTGAGCAGCCAGAACGCCACGCAGTCGTGGCTGACCATGGGTTCGCTCATCGCCGCGACGGCGGCCTCCAGCGGCGGCAGCAGGTCGCCGGTGGGCACCCGGATCTGGTGGTGGTCGGTGGCGAAGGTCTTGGCGACCAGGTCGGAGTAGACGAACTCGTCGCCCTCCCGGCCGCCGACCGCGTCGAAGCCGATCGAGAAGGTGGCCAGGCCGGACTGCCCCTCCCCGGCCAGGAGCGCGACGACCAGGCTGGAGTCCAGGCCGCCGGAGAGCAGCACGCCCACCGGCACGTCGGCCACCATCCGCCGGCGGACGGCGGTGGTCAGCGACTCCAGCAGCGCGTCCTGCCAGTCCCGTGCGGACCACCCGGCCCGCTCGGCGGCCCGGGTGAAGGACGGATCCCAGTAGACCCGGTCGTGGCGGGAGCCGTCCGGCTCGTACACCCGGACGGTGGCCGGGGGAAGCTTGGCGACGCCGCGCAGGATGGTCCGCGGCGGCGGCACGATGCTGTGGAAGCTCAGGTAGTGGGCCAGCGCCACCGGGTCGATCGAGGTGTCGACGCCGCCGCCGGCCAGCAACGCCGGCAGGGTGCTGGCGAACCGGACCAGGCCCGGGGCCTCGGTCAGGTAGAGCGGCTTGATGCCGAGGCGGTCGCGGGCCAGGATCAGCCGCCCGGTGTCCCGCTCGCTGATCGCCACCGCGAACATGCCGATCAGGTGGTCGACGAAGTCGAGCCCCCACTCGGCGTACGCCTTGACCACGACCTCGCTGTCGCCGGAGGAGAAGAAGCGGTGCCCCTTGGCCTGCAGCTCCGCGCGCAGCTCGCGGTAGTTGTAGATGCAGCCGTTGAAGACGCCGGTGAGACCGGCGGCGGAGTCGACCAGGGGCTGGCCGCTCGCGGCGGAGAGGTCGATGATCTTCAGGCGCCGGTGTCCCAGGGCGATGGGGCCCTGTGACCACACCCCGCTGTCGTCCGGTCCTCGGTCACTCATGGTGGCCGCCATCCGCTCCACCGCCGTCACATCGGCGCGTGAACCGTCATGGCGGAACTCCCCAGCCAGTCCGCACATGCCGGCCCATGCTGCCAGAGGACGTTACGATCCGCCGGTTGAGCTGATGACGACCGGGCGGCGTCTTGCTATCATCCGCTCCCGCGCCTTCTGCTCCCGATGGCGGTTGCTGAACGTGACGCGGGCAGTTGGCTTCTGCGTCGGTGCTGCCGGTATGGCGGGATTCGTCGGGCTGGCTTCTGTGACGAATGTCCCAGTAGTGGAAACGGTCGGCGGCGTGGACGGCGATCGATGCCACCCTGGCCCGCCGACCGGCCGCCACGCGCGTGACGGCCGGTGGCACGCGGAACGGGTCAGCCGGCCGTGCGGGCCACGCCCACCGGGCAGCTCAGCCCGTTCGGGCCGTGGTTGCAGTACCCGTTCGGGTTCTTGGTCGGCGCCAGATACTGCTGGTGGTAGTCCTCAGCGAAGTAGTAGTCGCCGAGCCGGGCGATCTCCGTGGTGATCTCGCCCTTGCCGGCCCGCGCCACGATCGGCGCGAACGCGTCCCGGGACGCCTGCGCGGTGGCGAGCTGGTCATCGGTGGTGGCGTAGATCGCCGAGCGGTACTGCGTACCGACATCGTTGCCCTGGCGCATGCCCTGGGTCGGGTCGTGGTTCTCCCAGAAGACCTTGAGCAGGTCCTCGTAGCTGATCCGGCTGGGGTCGTAGACCACCTGGACCACCTCCGCGTGCCCGGTCATCCCCGAGCAGACCTCGTCGTACGTCGGGTTCGGCGTGTAGCCGCCCGCGTAACCGGCCGACGTGGTGATCACGCCCGGCAGGGTCCAGAACAGCCGCTCGGCACCCCAGAAACAACCCATCCCGAACACGGCGACCTGCGCGCCCTCAGGGAAGGGCCCCTTCAGCGAGGACGGCAGCACCTCGTGCCGGTCGGCGATCGGCATCGCGATCGCGCGGCCCGGCAGGGCCTGGTCGGGAGAGATCATCTCGGCCTTCATGCGGCGAAGGAACACGGTGGGACTCCTCTCTTGGCTTTCCCAGCCTGTGCAACACCGCCGGTCCCCGCTTCCTTACCCGCCCGGGGCGAGGTCAGGCCAGCGCGGCGGCGATCCGATCGGCGTACCCCCGGGCCTCCGCGTCGTCGGTGTAGCGGGTCCGCGGCCAGAAGAAGCCGCGCAGCCCGTCGCCCTTCGTTCGGGGCACCACATGGGTGTGCAGGTGCGGGACGGACTGGGACACCTTGTTGTTGACCGCCA
Organism: Micromonospora sp. NPDC007230; assembly: GCF_042869115.1. Classification (NCBI taxonomy): domain Bacteria; kingdom Bacillati; phylum Actinomycetota; class Actinomycetes; order Micromonosporales; family Micromonosporaceae; genus Micromonospora; species Micromonospora sp. NPDC007230. Next base: position 148,478 of record NZ_JBIAFE010000010.1, read on the forward strand.
CGAACGTCCCACCGGAGGCCAGACCGGTCTCCACCGCCACGATGAGCCGCTGCACCAGCCGGAAGTAGCCCGGGATCGCCTCGGCCGGCAACGTGTCGAGGGTGACCAGGTGGGTGCGCGGCACCACCAGCACGTGGCCCTTGAAGACGGGCCGGGTGTCCAGGAAGGCCACCCCATCCGGCTCGTCGGCCACGGTGAACGCCGGCACCTCGCCCGCCACGATCCCGCAGAACACGCACCCGCTCACCGGGCCAGGCTATGTGCTCGACAGCGCCGCCGCCCACCGGGACGCCGCGTCAGTCCCAGCTCTCCCCGTCGTGCGCGGGCCGGCAAAGCCGGCGGGCGGCAACGGTGGTCAGGCGCTACAGGCGATCCAGATAGGCCTCCCACTCGCTGTCCCGAATGCCGGTGGGGCCGGTCTCGCCGCTGGCCAGCCGCGTCCTGATGTCGGATTCCCACCGCAGCGCCCAATTGCGCAGCTCGTCGACTTGTTCGGCCTCAAGGCCGTACGAGCGGAAGGTGCGGGTGTCCCGTTCCTCGATGCCGCCCAACCGATCGGCCAGCTCTTCAAGGGAGAAACCCGCCGTGTGGCGGGCACCGAGGTTTTCCAACTCGCTCCAGCTCAGTTGCCCGTTCGCGGCGTGCACATCGATGAAGTCTCGGTGCGCGGCCCGATCGTGCAGGGCCCGCACCTTGAGCCCGACCGCGTCCTCGAAGGCGAGGACGGGCCCGATCTTCAGCCGGGCGGGCGGCATCAGGGCCTCCTTGAGGAGATCGACCTCGCAGGACACCGTGCCGTCCGTGACGAGCATGCGGCCCATTCGTGGCGTGGTTTCGATGATCTGTACGGCGAATCGGGCGGCGACGTACGCGTCGGCGAGTCGATCGACCACAGCCGGGAGTGGCAAGGCTGTGGCCGTCGCGAAGTCGATGTCCTGGGAGGGGCGGTTCACCAGCTCGTGAGCGCACATGGCGTAGCCACCCGCGAGCACCAGACCCAGGTCGTCGCCGGCCGCGAAGCCGACCTCGAGGAGCCGGCGGTGCAGCGCGTCCATTCAGCCCGCGCAGAGCTCGGGGAGCCTGCGTTCCCACAGCGTCGTCAGGCGACGCGCCGTCAGGCGCTTGATCCGCGGCCAGTCGCGGCGGAGCAGGGTGGGGTTGACGTACCGGACGATGTCGTCCCGCTGACCGCAGTCGAGCAGGAGGCAGTAGAGCGTCAGCCGTTCGTGCGGGTCGCTGACGTCATAGTCGGCCGGCCCGGACCAGGCGAGCTGCACCGGGAGACGCACGGTCCCCTGGTCAGGGCCTGCCAGGAGTCGGAGTGAGGACGGGATCCGGTCGGCTGCCCCGGTCAGCCGGGACGGCAGCGGTGCATTCGACGTCACCGAGCCAGTATGGCCTGTTGCACCGACACCACGACCGGTGCGACCCGCGGCGGGGTTCCACGCACTGGGACGGGGCGGCGGACTAACGTCTCGGGAATGAGTCACGGCTTCGAGACGCTCGCCATCCATGCCGGCCAGGACCCGGAGGCCCGCACCGGCGCGGTGATCCCACCGATCTACCAGACCAGTACCTACGCCCAGGACGCCGTCGGCGCGCCCCGGCAGGGTTACGAATACAGCCGATCCGGTAACCCCACCCGGGACGCGCTCCAGGAGTGCCTGGCCGCGCTGGAGGGCGGGCCGGTCGGGCTCGCGTTCGCCAGCGGCCTGGCCGCCGAGGACACCCTGCTGCGCACCGTGTGCAAGCCGGGCGACCACGTGGTGATCCCGGACGACGCCTACGGCGGCACGTACCGGCTCTTCGCCCGCGTCGCCGAGCGCTGGGGGCTGGCCTACACCCCGGCGAAGGTCTCCGACCCGGACGCCGTGCGGGCCGCCATCCGCCCCGGCGCTACGAAGATCGTCTGGGTGGAGACGCCGACCAACCCGCTGCTCGGCATCGCCGACATCGCCGCCCTGGCCGCCGTCGCGCACGACGCGGAGGCGCTGCTGGTGGTCGACAACACCTTCGCGTCGCCATACCTCCAGCAGCCGATCGCGCACGGCGCCGACGTGGTGGTCCACTCCACCACCAAGTACATCGGGGGACACTCCGACGTGGTCGGTGGCGCGCTGGTCGTCGCCGACACCGGGCTCGGCGACGAGCTGCGCTACCACCAGAACGCGATGGGCGCGGTCAACGGGCCGTTCGACGCCTGGCTCACCCTGCGCGGGATCAAGACCCTCGGGGTACGGATGGACCGGCACTGCGACAACGCCGAGCGGATCGCGGCCTACCTGGACGGTCACGCGAAGGTCGGTGAGGTCCTCTACCCGGGTCTGCCCGCGCACCCCGGCCACGAGGTGGCCGCCAAGCAGATGCGCCGGTTCGGCGGCATGATCTCCTTCCGCGCCGCGGGCGGGGAGGAGCACGCCGTGGCGATCTGCAACCGGGCCAAGCTCTTCGTGCTCGCCGAGTCGCTCGGCGGCGTCGAGTCCCTGATCGAACACCCCGGACGGATGACACACGCAAGCGCTGCCGGCTCGCCGCTTGAAGTTCCCGGCGATCTCGTGCGACTGTCTGTCGGCATCGAGACGGTCGACGACCTGCTCGCCGATCTGGAGCAGGCACTGGGCTGACCGCTGGCTGGGGAGGATGGCCGTGCCGGACATCATGCCGACGACCTGGGTGGGGGCGACCGCCAAGCAGATCGCCCGGGGCGTACGCCGGGGTGACGTCTCCGCCACCCAGGTCGTGGCCGACCACCTGGATCACATCGCCCGCGCCGACGCCCACCTCGCCGCGTTCCGCACGGTGCGTGGCGGGGAGGCGATCACCGAGGCGGAGAAGGTCGACGAGCAGGAGGACCTGGCCAACCTCCCGCTGGCCGGGGTGCCGGTCGCGGTCAAGGAGAACACCCCGGTCGCCGGTCTGCCGACCTGGAACGGCTCGGCCGCCGCGCGTACCCCGGTGGCGGAGGCCGACCACGAGGTGGTCCGGCGGCTGCGCGGCGCCGGCGCGGTGATCCTCGGGGTGACCCGGATGCCGGAACTCGGCCTCTGGGCGCTCACCGACGACGAGACGGCGGTGACCCGCAACCCGTGGGACCTGCGGCGCACCCCCGGTGGTTCGTCCGGCGGCGCCGCCGCCGCGGTCGCCGCCGGCCTGGTGCCGATGGCGCACGGCAACGACGGCCTCGGCTCGATCCGCATCCCGGCCGCGTGCTGCGGCCTCGTCGGGCTCAAGCCCGGCCGGGGCGTGATCCCTTACCAGCTCGGCGCGGACGACTGGTTCGGTCTCGCCGAGCACGGCATGCTGGCCACCACGGTCGCCGACGCGGCGGTCGCCTTCTCCGTGCTGGCCGGCCGCCGCCCCGACAAGCTGGTGCCGCCGCAGCGGCTGCGGGTGGGCGTGTCGCTGCGTTCGCCGGTCCGTGGCGTCTCGCCGGACGCGCCCAACCGGGACGCGGTGGCCGCCGCCGGCCGGCTGCTCGCCGCCGCCGGGCACGACGCCGTCCCTGCCGAGCCGGTCTACCCGACCGCGCTCGGCCTCAAGGGTCTCGCCACCTGGTTCGCCGCGGCCGCCGCCGACGCCCAGGCCGCCGGGCTCCAGCGGGGCGGGCTCCAGCGGCGCAGCCGCCGGCACATCGCGTTGGGCGAGTGGGCGCAGCGCCGGGGGTACGTCCGCGAGGCGGACCGGGCGGCCTGGCGCGAACGTTCGGTGAACTTCTTCGCCGACCACTCGATCGACCTGCTGCTCACCCCGGCGCTGGCCGGCCCCCCGCCGACGGCCGACGGCTGGTCCGGCCGGTCCTGGCTGGCCAACATGAAGGCCAACATCCGGTACGCCCCGTACGCCGGCCCGTGGAACATGGCCGGGCTGCCGGCGATCGTGGTGCCGGTCGGCCGCCGCCCGGACGGCCTGCCGGTCGCCGTGCAGTTCGTCGGCCCGCCCGGCTCGGAGCTGCTGCTGCTCGGCGTGGCCGGCCAGTTCGAGATGCAGGCGCCGTGGCAGCGGCACGCCCCCGACTACCCCCGGATCGGCACGGGGTCGCCGGCCCACGCTTGATCGTCTAGCGTGTGCGCACCCACGCACCCCTGGACGGTCATCCATGCGCTGCCACACCTGCGGGGACGAGACGTCTCCCACCGACAACGAGTGTCAGAACTGCCACACCCCGCACGGCCAGCCCGCCCTCACCCCGGGCGTATCGACGTACTCGGTGCGGGGCATCGGCCTGGCGGCCTCGATCGCGGTCGGTGCGACCGCGCTGCTCTATCTGGTGGTGGCGCTCTTTCCGCTGGTCGGTGCCGTGCTGGCCGGGCGCGCGAGGGAGAGCCAGGACCCGGACGTGCTGCTCGGCGCGGTGCTGGTCGAGGTGGTGCTCTCGCTGCCGTTCCTGCTGGCGTACGTGACCGCCGCCGTGCTGGTGATCGTCTGGACCTGGCGGGCCCGGAAGAACCTGGACGCCTTCCCGGGCGCGCTGCCCCACCTCGGCGCCGGCTGGGCGATCGCCGGCTGGCTGGTGCCGTTCGCCAACTTCGTGGTGCCTGCCCGGGTGGTAGCCAACCTCGCCCGGGACAGCCTCTGGAAGCGGTTCACCCCGGGGCTGGTCTTCGTCTGGTGGGGGGCGTGGCTGGCCTTCAGCCTGGGGGAGCGCTTCGTCAGCCGGCGCGACGACCAGGCGTACGCCCGCCTGCCCGAGGAGGCCGCCTCGGACCCCGAGTTCCAGCGGTACGTCGACTACTACCAGGGGGTGCTCGGGTGGCACCTGGTCCCGCTGGTCGCCTGCCTGGTCGCCGCGGTGTCGCTGATCGTGCTGATCCGGCGGATCTCTAGCGCCCAGGAGCAGCGGATCGCCCTCGGCCGGCCGGCCTGGCCCGCCCACCCCGGCTGGCCGGCGTCCGGCGCGCCGCAGGGCTACCCCTACCCGGCGCAGCCCGTCACCGGGCCGCCGCCGCAGGGCGATGCCTACCCGGCGCAGCCGGTCACCGGGCCGCCGCCGCAGGGGTGACCGATTCGACGGTGGCGTCGCCGCAGGTGCCGCCGGGGGCGGGTGGCACGATCGGGGCATGACGGAACTGGTCGGTCTCGCCGACGTACGGGCCGCGCGGGAGCTGCTCGCCGGCGTCACCCGCACCACCCCGCTGGAGCCCTCCCGGCCGCTCAGCGCGGCGTTGGGCGGGCCGGCGTGGCTGAAGTGCGAGAACGTGCAACGTGCCGGGTCGTACAAGGTGCGCGGGGCGTACGTGCGGATCTCAAGGCTCTCGGCGGAGGAGCGGGCCCGCGGCGTGGTCGCGGCGAGCGCCGGCAACCACGCGCAGGGGGTGGCGCTCGCCGCCGGCCTGGTCGGCACCCACGCCACCGTCTTCATGCCGGTGAACGCGCCGCTGCCGAAGGTGGCCGCCACCAAGGGGTACGGCGCCACGGTCGAGCTGGTCGGCAACACGGTGGACGAGTCGCTGGTGGCGGCGCAGACCTTCGCCGAGCGGACCGGAGCGGTGTTCATCCACCCGTTCGACCACCCGGACGTCATCGCCGGTCAGGGCACGGTGGCGCTGGAGGTCCTCGAACAGTGCCCGGACGTGAAAACCATCGTGACCGGGGTGGGCGGCGGCGGTCTGATCTCCGGGATGGCGGTGGCGGCCAAGGCGCTGCGCCCCGACGTACGGGTGATCGGGGTCCAGGCGGCCACCGCCGCGGCCTTCCCGCCCTCGCTCAAGGCCGGCGAGCCGGTCCGCCTGTCGTCGTTCTCCACGATCGCCGACGGCATCGCGGTCGGCCGTCCCGGCGAGCTGACCTTCACCCACGTCCGCAAGCTGGTCGACGACATCGTCACCGTCTCCGAGGAGGACATCTCCCGGGCCCTGCTGATGCTGCTGGAACGCGGCAAGCAGGTTGTGGAGCCGGCCGGCGCGGTCGGGGTGGCCGCGCTGCTGGCCGGGATCGTCCAGGTGGAGGCGCCGGTGGTGGCGGTGCTCTCCGGCGGCAACATCGACCCGCTGCTCATGCTCCGGGTGATCGAGCACGGCCTGGCCGCGGCCGGCCGCTACCTGCGGTTCACCGTGCGCTGCACGGACCGTCCGGGTCAGCTCGCCTCGCTGCTGCACGAGATCGCCGAGCACCGGGCCAACGTGGTCGACGTGGAACACCAGCGGGCCAACCCGCACCTGCGCCTCGGCGAGGTGGAGGTGGCGCTGTCGGTGGAGACCCGCGGCGTGGAGCACTCCGACACGCTGATCAGCGCCCTGCGGGCCAGCGGTTACCAGGTGGTGTTCGCCGGCGAGTCGTGATCGCGTCGCGGGCCCGCGAATGCGCGACCGGCCCGGCCCGATGATCTGGTCCGGGGCCCGCGAATGCGAAACCGCCCCGGCCGGTAGGCCGGGGCGGTCGGGTGTGGCTCGGGTCCGAGGAGCCTGTCAGCCTCGGTCGGGTCGGACCCGAGCCATCCGGCGCGGGTCCGGTTGGCTGCTAGCCGGAGAACGGCTCGAACTTGACGACCGTCACCTTGATGTCGGCGCCGCTGGGCGCCGTGTAGGTGCAGGTCTGGCCCGCCTTGCCGCCCAGGATCGCCTTGCCGAGCGCGGACTCGGGGCTGTAGACGGTCAGGTCGGTGGTGGAGGCGATCTCCCGGGAGCCGAGCAGGAAGGTCTCCGTGTCGTCGGCGTCGTCGTCGAAGTAGATGGTGACGACCATGCCGGGCGATACCGCGTCGGCGGTCGGCGCCTCGCCGACCTTGGCGGTGCGGAGCAGCTCCTTCAGGTAGAGGATGCGGCCCTCGGCCTTGCCCTGCTCTTCGCGGGCGGCGTGGTAGCCACCGTTCTCCCGCAGGTCGCCCTCCTCCCGCCGGGCGTTGATCTCGGCGGCGATGACCGGCCGGTTGGCGATCAGCTCGTCGAGCTCGCCCTGCAGGCGGTCGTACGCGTCCTGGGACAGCCAGGTGGCGGGCGCCTCGTTGCCATTGGTGGACACAGGCGGTCTCCTCGGTAGTGCGGACTGGCTGACAGGTGAACTATCAAGTTACCAGTGCCGGACTGATCGGGGTGTCGCCGATCACCACGGGTGCCGGTGACGGGACCCCTGGTGAGGTGTTCGAGCAGGTGGGGCGGTCGGCTCAGGCGGCCGGCCGGCAGCGCACGACCTCGCCGATGAACGGGCGGGCGGTGGTGGCCACCTCGTGCCGGGCGGTGACGTGCCGCTCACCGGGGCCGGCGGTCACGGTGGCCTCGGCGCGGCCCACCTCGGCACCGTCGTGCGTGCGGGCCCGCAGCACGCAGATCGCGGAGCCGCCCGGGGGCACGGTGACCCGGAAGTCGACCACCACCCGCGAGTCGGTGATCCCGGTGTAAGTGATCACCTGGGCCCGGTACTCGGGGTCGCCGTACTGGGTGTAGAGCTTGGTGGCGACCAGCCCCAGCGCCGCCAGCAGGACGGCCGCCGACAGCGCCAGCAGGAGCGGACGGCGGCGCCCCGGCTCCCGGCGACGGCCGTACCGGCCGGGCGGGAAGACCGGCGCACCCGGTGCGATTGTGGCGTGCGTCTCGCTCACCGGCGGGTATCTCCTGGCGTTGTTGTCGTGGGCATCGGCAAGAATGGCAGAGTCCATCTTCCCAGCCCGGGCATTACCAAGGATGGCAGGTCGGCGGCGCCGACCGGCCGGCACGGGGTTTCCGCGGGCCCGGGGGGAGATTCCGGCAGGTCAGCCGGTCGGCCCGGGCGGGCCTGGCCGGCCGGCACAGACGAGGAGCGCCGAAGGTGGCAGAGCAACTGCGTCTCATGGCGGTGCACGCCCATCCCGACGACGAGTCGAGCAAGGGCGCCGCGACCATGGCGAAATACGTCGCCGAGGGGGTGGATGTCCTGGTCGTGACCTGCACCGGCGGCGAGCGGGGCAGCGTGCTCAACCCCAAGATGGACCGGCCGGACGTCTGGGCCAACATCGGCGAGATCCGCCGCGCCGAGATGGACGCGGCCCGGGCGATCCTCGGCGTCGAGCAGGCCTGGCTCGGCTTCGTCGACTCCGGGCTGCCCGAGGGTGATCCGCTGCCGCCGCTGCCCGAGGGCTGCTTCGGCCTCCAGGACGTCGACGTGGCCGCCGCGCCGCTGGTGCGGCTGATGCGCCAGTTCCGTCCGCACGTCGTCACCACGTACGACGAGGAGGGCGGCTACCCGCACCCCGACCACATCATGACCCACAAGGTGACCGTCGCTGCGTTCGAGGCGGCCGGTGACCCGGAGCGCCACCCGGAGTTGGGTGAGCCGTGGCAGCCGCTGAAGCTCTACTACGACATCGGCTTCTCCAAGGGCAAGATCATGGCCCTGCACGAGGCGATGCTCGCCGCCGGGCTCGAGTCGCCGTACGAGGAGTGGCTCAAGCGCTGGGAGGACCGTCCCGACAAGGGGCCGCGGATCACCACCCGGGTGGAGTGCGCCGAATACTTCCCGGTCCGCGACGACGCCCTGCGCGCCCACGCCACCCAGATCGATCCGGACGGCTTCTGGTTCCACGTGCCGATGGAGCTCCAGCGGCGCGCCTGGCCCACCGAGGACTTCCAGCTCGCCCGCTCGCTGGTGGACAGCCCGCTGCCCGAGTCCGACCTGTTCGCCGGGGTCCGCGAGACGTGCGATGCCCACTGATCTGTCAGGGGGCTACGCTGGTCGGCAACCGCACATCGGAGGAACACCATGCTGACCACCGCCCAGGTGCTCGCGGAGAACAACTTCGGTGACACCCGTACCGGTGGCCTGGCCGGTCCGATGGGCCTCTTCCTCATCGTGCTGCTGGCCATCGTCACCATCCTGCTGATCCGCAACATGAACGCCCGGCTGCGCCGGCTGCCCGACCGCTTCCCGCAGCAGGCCGGTCCGGCCGAGCGGGACCGGGTCGACTCGACAGTCGCCGATCCGACAGACGGGATCGCCGCCCAGGATTCACCCACGAACGCTCCCAACGGCTCCGAGCAGCGCCGGAACGGGTAGCAAGCACGTGAATCACGTCGAAGCCGGTGCTCGCCCCCTGTTGCGACCACCGGCTTTGGCTTAGCCTTCCGCCGGGGGGACCGAAAGGCCCCAGCCGTGCGCGGAAGGGGGGCGCCGATGTCCGTGGCAGCAGTGGCCGCCAGCCGTGCCCTCGGACCGCCGGCGGACGGGGTGGGCCCGTGACCTCCGGCAGCGACGGTCACCCTCCGGATCGGCTGGGCCTGCGAGGCACTCCGCCCGGGGTGCTCCTGCTGACCGGTGCCGTGGCGCTCACCGCCCTGCTGGCCGCCGTGCTCGGCCTCACCGTGCCCGCGTCCCTCCCGCCGGGCAACCCGCTGCCGGCGCTCGCAGGGTTCGGCATCGCGGTGGCCGCGTTCGCCGTGGCGCAGCTCGCCCGCCTGCGGTTCCGTACCGCCGCCGGAATGGTCAGCATCACCTGGGGCGAGGCGGCCCTCATCGTCTGTCTCTACCTCGTACCGGCCGGGTGGCTGCCGGCCGCGGCCCTGCTCGGCACCGGGGCCGCCTGGACCGCGATGTCCCTGCTCGCCGACCGTCGGCCGGCGCTGGAACTGGTCCGGATCGCCGGCTCGCTGACCGCCGCCACCGCGCTCGCCGCGGCGGTGGCCAGCGCACTCGGCCAGCCCCTGCTCGCCCCGCCTACCCCCGAGCTCGCCCTCGCGCTGATCGCCGGCTCGGTCACCTACCTGCTCACCACCGCGTGGTTCGGCGGGGCCACCCTCGCGCTGCGGCACGGAGTGCCGATCGGGCCGCCGTTGCTCGCGGCGCTCCGGGGCAAGCTGCTCATGTTCGTCGGCAACGTGGCCGTCGGCCTGGTGGTGGTCGCGCTGCTGGAGATCGACGCCCGCTGGCTGCTGCTCCTGCCCCCGCCGCTCTGGCTGCTCCAGCAGACCTACCGCCACCGGCTGCGGGCCGACCAGGAACGGCGCACCTGGCGGGCGTTCGCCGAGGCCACCGCCGCGCTCAACCAGCTCGACGAGCGGGGTGTGGCGACCGCCGCCGTGACCGGGGCGCTCACCCTCTTCGGTGCCGAACTGGTCGAGGTGGACGTCGCGCGGGGCGACGGCCGGTGGCGGCGCTACCGGGCGGACACCGGCGGCCAGGTACGCGACCGCGAGGTGCAGCCCTCGGCGCGTACCGAGTCGAGCGACCACGAGCTGATCCGGCCGCTGACCGTGGGCAGTGCGGCGGTGGGTCAGTTGCGGGTCCACTTTCCCCGGTCGGCCCCGCCCAGCGCGCGGGAGCGGGACGCCGTCGCCGCGTTCGGCGACGCCCTGGCCGCCGCCCTGCACGACGCGGCGACCCACCGCGAGCTGCGGCTGGTCACCGCCCGTTCGTCGTACGAGGCGGTGCACGACCAGCTCACCGGGCTGCTCAACCGGGCCGCCATGCTCACCAAGGGAGACCAGGCGCTGCGGCAGCTCGCCCACGACCACCCGGTGGCGCTGCTGCTGCTCGACGTCAACCAGTTCAAGGAGGTCAACGACACGCTCGGGCACGCGGCCGGGGACCAGCTGCTGCGGCTGACCGCGAACCGGCTGGCCGCCCTGGCCCGCCCCGGTGACCTGCTCGGCCGGCTCGGCGGCGACGAGTTCGCCCTGCTGCTGACCGAGGTGCCGGTGGTCGACGACCGGGCCGCTCCGCTGGCGTACGCGCTGCGTCAGGCCCGGGAGATCGCCGAGCGGATCGCCGCACCGACCGAGGTGGCGGGCGTACGCATGTCCGTCGAGGTGGCCGTCGGGGTGGTGGTCGCCGACGCGGGCACCGCGGACCTGACCGAGCTGCTGCGTCGGGCCGACATCGCCATGTACCAGGCGAAGGAGGGCGGCGGCAGCGTCGCCGCGTACGACAGCTCCCGGGACGCGGCGAGCACCGACCACCTGGCGCTCCTCGCCGAGCTGCGGGAGGCCCTGGAGGCCGACGACCAGTTGGTGCTGGCGTTGCAGCCGGCGGTCGACCTGGCGACGGGTGCCCCGACCGGGGTGGAGGCGTTGATCCGCTGGCGGCACCCGCGGCGGGGCTGGCTCGGGCCGGCCGACTTCATCCGCCCGGTGGAGAACAGCGAGCAGCTCGGCAGCTTCACCCGGTACGTGCTGGACAAGGCGCTGGGGGTGGCGGCCGAGTGGGCCCGCGCCGGGCTGGACGTGCCGATCTCGGTCAACCTGTCGGCGCGCAGCCTGCTCGACCCGCGGCTGCCGGCGGAGATCGGCGAGGCGTTGCGCCGGCACCAGGTACCGCCGCACCGGCTGGTCCTGGAGATCACCGAGACGGTGGTGATGAGCGAGCTGGAGGTCATCGACGAGGTGCTCGCCACCCTGCGGTCGATGGGGGTGCAGCTCGCCGTCGACGACTTCGGCACCGGGTTCTCCTCGTTGACCTTCCTCACCCGGATCGCCGTCGACGAGCTGAAGGTCGACCGCTCCTTCGTGATCCGGATGGCCGACTCGCCGGAGGCGGCGGCGATCGTCCGGACCACCGTCGGGCTCGCCCACGAGCTGGGCCTGCGGGTGGTTGCCGAGGGGGTGGAAACGGCCGAGCAGCGGACCGCCCTGGCCGAGCTGGGCTGCACCGCCGCCCAGGGCTACCACTTCTTCAAGCCGATGCCGGCCGAGAAGATCGGGGCGGTGCTCGGCTCGCTGCTCGACACCGCCCGCGGCAACGTCTTCCCGCTGCGCGCCGACGGCGCCTCCTGAGGGCTCGCCGGCTGTCCACCGGCGGCACCTCGGGCGCGCGGTCCGCGCCGCCGGGGCGCGCTCGATATGGTCGTCGGGTGAACCGACTCGCCAACGCCACGTCGCCGTACCTGCTCCAGCACGCCGACAACCCGGTCGACTGGTGGCCCTGGTGCGACGAGGCGTTCGCCGAGGCGAAGCGGCGGGACGTCCCGGTGATCATCTCGGTCGGGTACGCGGCCTGCCACTGGTGCCATGTCATGGCGCACGAGTCGTTCGAGAACGAGGCGGTCGCCCGGCTCATGAACGAGGACTTCGTCTCGATCAAGGTGGACCGGGAGGAACGTCCCGACGTCGACGCCGTCTACATGACCGCCACGCAGGCGATGACCGGCCAGGGCGGCTGGCCCATGACGGTCTTCGCCGCCCCGGACGGCACGCCGTTCTTCTGCGGCACCTACTTCCCGCGGCCGAACTTCATCCGCCTCCTCGGCTCCGTCGCCGCCGCTTGGCGGGACCAGCGGGAGGACGTCCTGCGCCAGGGCGCCGCCGTGGTGGAGGCGATCGGTGGAGCCCAGGCCGTGGGTGGCCTGACCGCCCCGCTCACCGCCGAGCTGCTGGACGCCGCCGCGGACCAGCTCGCCGGGGAGTACGACGAGACGAACGGCGGGTTCGGCGGGGCGCCCAAGTTCCCGCCGCACATGAACCTGCTCTTCCTGCTCCGGCACCACCAGCGCACCGGCTCGGCCCGGAGCCTGGAGATCGTCCGGCACACCGCCGAGGCGATGGCCCGGGGCGGCATCTACGACCAGCTCGCCGGCGGCTTCGCCCGCTACTCGGTGGACGGCCACTGGACCGTGCCGCACTTCGAGAAGATGCTCTACGACAACGCCCTCCTGCTGCGGTGCTACACCCAGCTCTGGCGGCTCACCGGCGACCCGCTGGCCCGCCGGGTGGCCCGGGACACCGCGCGGTTCCTCGCCGACGAACTGCACCGACCCGGCGAGGGCTTCGCCTCCGCGCTGGACGCGGACACCCAGGGCGTGGAGGGCCTCACCTATGTGTGGACCCCGGCCCAACTGGTCGAGGTGCTGGGGGAGGAGGACGGCCGCTGGGCCGCCGACCTGTTCGGGGTGACCGAGTCCGGGACCTTCGAACACGGCACCAGCGTGCTGCGGCTGGCCCGGGACGTGGACGCCGCCGACCCGGAGATCCAGGCCTGCTGGCAGAACGTGGTGGCGCGGCTGCTCGCCGCCCGCGACACCCGGCCCCAGCCGGCCAGGGACGACAAGGTGGTGGCCGCCTGGAACGGGCTGGCGATCACCGCGATCGCCGAGTTCCAGCAGGTCGCCGCGCTCTACGCGTCCCCCGAGGACGAGGACGCGAACCTGATGGAGGGCGTCACCATCGTGTCCGACGGCGCGATGCGCGACGCGGCCGAACACCTGGCGACCGTGCACGTCGTGGACGGCCGGCTGCGCCGGGTGTCGCGGGACAAGGTCGTCGGTGAGCCGGCCGGTGTGCTGGAGGACTACGGCTGCGTGGCCGAGGCGTTCTGCGCGATGCACCAGCTCACCGGCGAGGGGCGCTGGCTGGCGCTGGCCGGCCAGCTCCTCGACGTGGCGCTGGCCCGGTTCGCCGCCCCGGACGGTGGCTTCTACGACACCGCCGACGACGCGGAGCGGCTGGTCACCCGGCCGGCCGACCCCACCGACAACGCCACCCCGTCCGGCCGGTCGGCGATCGTCGCGGCGCTGGTCGCGTACGCGGCGTTGAGCGGTGAGACCCGGTACCGGGAAGCCGCCGAGGCCACCCTGTCGACGGTCGCGCCGATCGTCGGCCGGCACGCCCGGTTCACCGGGTACGCGGCCACCGTCGGCGAGGCGCTGCTGTCCGGGCCGTACGAGATCGCGGTGGTGACCGACGACCCGGCGGGCGACCCGCTGGTGGCCGCCGCCTGCCGGCACGCCCCGCCCGGGGCTGTGGTGGTGGCCGGTCGGACCGACCAGCCGGGGGTGCCGCTGCTGGCCGAGCGGCCGGCGCTGGATGGGCGCTCCACCGCGTACGTCTGCCGACGGTTCGTCTGTGACCGGCCGGTCACCTCGGTCGACGACCTGGTCGCCCAACTCGCCGGCTGACTCACCCCGGCGGCCGGCCCGGTTCGTCGCGGGGCCGCCGTCGCCAACGCGCTGAGCTCGTCGACTCCAACGTGACGATGGGGTGGCGTCCGGGATCAACCGGGCACCACCGCGCCGATGAGGCGGCACGGGCCGCCCTCGGGGGCGGCTCGGGTGCCCGCCCGGATAGGCTGGCGGCGCTATGGATTCCCGTACCGGACTGCCTGTCGTCGGCATGGTGGGCGGTGGCCAGCTGGCCCGGATGACCCACCAGGCCGCCATCGCCCTCGGCCAGTCGCTGCACGTGCTGGCCCTCGCCCCGGACGACGGTGCGGCCCTGGTCGCGGCCGACGTCCAGTACGGCGACCACACCGACCTCGCCGCCCTGCGGACGTTCGCCAAGGGTTGCGACGTGGTCACCTTCGACCACGAGCACGTGCCCACCGGGCACATCCGCACCCTCGCCGAGGAGGGGGTGAAGCTCTTCCCGCCGGCCGAGGCGCTGGTGCACGCGCAGGACAAACGGGTGATGCGCGAGCGGCTCGGCGAGCTGGGCGCGCCGAACCCGGCCTGGCGCCCGGTCGAGGAGCCCGCCGACCTGATCGCCTTCGGCGAGGCCACCGGCTGGCCGGTGGTGCTGAAGGCGGCCCGCGGCGGTTACGACGGCCGGGGCGTCTGGCTGGTGGACGATGCCGCCCAGGCCGCCGAGTTGGCCGCGACCCTGCTCGCCGGGGGCACCCGGCTGATCGTGGAGGAGCGGGTCGCGCTGCGCCGGGAGTTGGCGGTGCAGGTGGCCCGCTCGCCGTTCGGGCAGGTCGCCGTCTACCCGGTGGTGGAGACCGTGCAGCGGGACGGGATCTGCGTCGAGGTGCTCGCCCCGGCGCCCGACCTGCCCGAGGAGTTGGCGGTCGCCGCCCAGCAGTTGGCCATCGACCTGGCCACCGCGCTCGGCGTGGTCGGCCTGCTCGCCGTGGAGCTGTTCGAGACGCCCGCCGGCCTGGTGGTGAACGAGCTGGCCATGCGCCCGCACAACTCCGGGCACTGGACCATCGAGGGGGCCCGGACCTCCCAGTTCGAGCAGCACCTGCGCGCCGTGCTCGACTACCCGATGGGGGACACCTCGCTCACCGCGCCGGTCGTCGTGATGGCGAACGTGCTCGGCGGCGAGCCGGGCGGGATGCCCATCGACGAGCGGCTGCACCACCTCTTCGCCGCCGAGCCCGGGGCCAAGGTCCACCTGTACGGCAAGCAGGTCCGGCCCGGCCGCAAGATCGGGCACGTCACCGTGCTGGGGAACGACCTGGACGACGTACGGGCCCGGGCCGCGCGAGCCGCCCGCTGGCTGCGGGAGGGGAAGCAGTGAGCACCGTCGGGCTGATCATGGGCAGCGACTCGGACTGGCCGACCATGGAGGCCGCCGCCGAGGCGCTCGCCGAGTTCGAGGTGCCGTACGAGGTCGGCGTGGTGTCGGCGCACCGCACCCCGGCCAAGATGATCGAGTACGGCCGGACCGCCGCCGACCGGGGGCTCAAGGTGATCATCGCCGGGGCCGGCGGGGCCGCTCACCTGCCCGGCATGGTCGCCTCGGTCACGCCGCTGCCGGTGATCGGCGTGCCGGTTCCCCTCAAGTACCTCGACGGGATGGACTCGTTGCTGTCCATCGTGCAGATGCCGGCCGGCGTGCCGGTCGCCACGGTGTCGATCGGCAACGCGCGAAACGCCGGGTTGCTCGCCGTGCGGATCCTGGCCGCGTCGGACCCGGTGCTGCGCGAGCGGATGGCCGCGTACCAGGCGAGCCTGGAGGAGTTGGTCGCCGAGAAGGAGGCGAACCTCCGCGCCTCGCTCGCCTGATCGGCGGTGCCGGGCCCCCGCACCAGGCCCGCGCGGGCCTGGCGCGCTGAGCCTGCCCCCGACCATGGGCGCCGGTCCCTCCGATTCATCGCATGCCGCGCAGGGCGGTCTGCAGCCGCTCCTGGGCCCGGCGGCGGCGCTCGTTGCTCGCGCCGAGCACCAGCAGGAGGATGCCGACCGGGATCAGCACCAGCCACGGGCCGAGGCTGATCAACGCGTGCACCGCGGTCACCGCGGTCACCGTGGCACCCACGATCACCGGCGCCTGCTGCCGGCTGGTCGACCCGAAGATCAGCACCGCCACGGCGCCGAGCAGCAGCAGGACCTGCCGCAGCATGCTGGTGTCGGTGGCCAGCACGATCGCCAGGGTCGGGAGGAACGCGGCGACCAGCGCCGGCCCGTACGCCACCCAGCTCGACAGGTCGGGTCGGTGGCGCAGTTCCAGCACCCCGACTAGCAGGGCGAGCAGGGCGAACGGCAGGGTGTACGCCTCGGGCAGCGCCACGTCGGCCACCCGCATGAGGATCCACCAGGCGGTGATCTCGCAGGCGACCACCGACCAGAACAGGATCCGCCGCTCCACCGGCCGGCGGCCCGGACGTCCGGCCGCCACCCCGAGGACGGCACCCCAGGCGGCCAGCAGCGCGGCGATGTGCCGAGGCGAGTCGTACGCCAGCGCCAGCGCGATGAGCGCGGCCGCGTACCCGCTCCACTCCACCGTGGCCGACTCCCGGTACGCCTCGGGACGGCGCAGCCGGGGCAGGGTGGCGGCGAAGACCTGGAGCGCCGCCCCGACCGCCAGCACCCCGAACGCCGACCAGACCGCCGCGAGCCCGGCGACCAGGCCGAGGGTGAGCACGAACAGCTCGGCCATCAGTGAGGCGAACAGCCAGCCGAGGATGCGGGCCCGCTGGGTGGTGCCGAAGAGCGCGGCGACCACGCCCACGCCGACCGCCCCGCCCAGCGTGAACAGGGTCAGCTCCCGGGTGGCGAGGCTGCCGGCCAGCCCGGCGCCCCCGGCGGCCAGGCCGATCGCGAACACCAGCACCCGGGCGATCCGCAGCGAGCGGGCCGGCTCGACCAGCGGCGGGGGTGGGGTCAGCGCCAGGCCGAGCATGGCGATGGTGAAGACCGCCAATCCGGCCAGCGCGGTCTGCGGCCAGCCCTGGCCGAGCGCCACCGGCGTGATCAGCAGGGTGACCGCCGCGCCGGGCAGCACCACCGGCACGGCCCGGGAGCGGCGGCCGCCGCTGAACCCGGTGGCGGCCAGCGCCGCCGTCGCGGTGAGCAGCAGGGCGGTCAGCACGTGCCTCGGGTCCACCGCCGATGCGGGCGGGGTGAGCAGTTCGGGCGGCGCCCCCTGCCAGATCCGTGGCAGCACCCGGAACGGCTCGACCAGGGCCACCAGCAGCGGCGGCGCCAGGGTCACCAGGGCCAGCGCGGTGGGCGGCACCGCCGCCGCGAGGGCCCCGGCGGCGGGGCTCACCCGCCAGCGCAGCTCGGTGCCGTCGTCGGGCAGCCGGCGTATCGCCCCGTCCAGCAGTACCGACCAGCGGCGTACCGGCCGGGCGGACCCGACCGGCGGGGTGGTGGCGGCGCGGACCAGTTCGGCGAGCACGCCGAGCAGCGCCGCCGCGGCGGCGTACACGCCGGAGGGCAGGCGGGTGACCACGGCGGCCACCGCGCTGATCGTCGCAGCGCCCACCACCGCCACGCTCACGTACGGCAGGTATTGCGGGATCTGCCGGCGGGCCGCCGCCACGGCGGCCAGGCCGATGCTGGACGCGGCCAGCGCGGCGGTGAGCACCACCTGCGGGGGGCGGTCGAACTCGGCGGCCAGGGCGGCCACCGCCCCGGGCAGGGCGAGCAGGGCGGCGCCCGCCGCCGCGCCGCCCACCTGCACCAGGTGCGGCGGCATCCCCTCGGTGCGGACGTCCTCGACGAGCGACGGCGCGAGCACCCGGGCCAGGATGGCCACCACCACACCGATCAGCACGATGCTGCCGAGCGCCAGCGCGGTGGTCCACGGGCGGACCAGGCCGGCGCCGGCGGCGTGCAGGGCGACCACCCCCGCCACGGTGGCCCGGGACAGCGCGGCCCGGGGGTCCAGCGAGGCCACCGCCGCCATCCCGAAGACCGTCGCGACCATGGCGCCCACCAGCACCGGCGACCACCAGGGCAGATTGAACGCGGCCGGGGCACCGATAGTGGCGAGCACGACGGCCGCCCCGGCGACGTCGTACTTCCAGGGCGGCGGCAGCAGGATGCCGGCGGCGACCGCCAGCAGCGCCAGCGCGACGGGCGCCTGGCCGGCCGAGCCGCCCGTCGGCGCGGCCGGCCAGCCGCTCAGGTCGCCGGCCCAGATCGGGCCGGGCGTGGCCAGCACCCCGACCCCGCCGCGCAGCGCGCTCCAGCCGGCGATCAGACCGATCAGCGTGCCACCGACCGCGATGCCGAGGACCGGCCCGCGCCGCCACTCCTCGGGCATGGCCCGGGCGGCGACGGCGACCACCAGCACCAGTGCGGCCGCCACCACCAGCTGACCGCCGGGCGCGAGCACGGCGGCGATCCGGACCAGGGTGGCGATCAGCGCCGCCGTGGTGGCCGCCAGGGCCAGGTCCGACCCGTCCAGGGTCAGGTCGGAGCGGCGGCCGGCGTCGATCCGGGGGGCCAGTGCCAGCAGCGCGGCGGCGAGCAGCAGGAGCCCGCCGACCCAGGCGTCGGCGGTGGTGGCGCCGGGTGCCCCGAACCCGGCGGCGGCGACCGCCACCGCGCCCAGCACGGTGCCGATCGCGTGCGGCGCACTCAGGTGCCGCTGCGCGACCTGGACGAGGGCGGCGTAGCCGAGGCTGACACAGACGCCGAGGAAGCTCGCCGCCAGGATCGGGACGGTCACCTCGCGCAGGCTCGCCGGGGTGGGCGCCGGGCCGGCCGGCACAGTGGCGGCGACGAACGCGGCCACCGCCCCCGGCAGCGCGAACGCCGCCCCGCCGGCCGCCCAGCCGCAGACCGTGTCCGCCGCGGCCGGGGCGATCCGGACCCGGGGAGCCAGCGACACCAGCGCGCCGGCCAGGCAGAGGGTGGTCAGCGCGGCGGCGGTGAGCGCCGGCCGGGCGAGCGCGGCACCGGCGCCGATCACGCCCAGCGCGGCGGCGGTGACGGCGTGCACCACGGCCGAGCGCTCGGAGCGGGCGGCCAGCCCCAGGACGCCGATGCCCACCGCGGTCAGCACCATCGGCCAGCAGGCGGCCGCCCAGCCCAGCCCGAGGGAGGCGGGTACGGCGAGGGCGGTCAGCGCCGCCCCGACCACCGCGAAGTCACGCCGGATCTCCGGCGGCAGGGCGACCACCGCGGCGACCGTGAGCAGCAGGGCGCTTGCGGCGAGCTGCCAGCCGGTCGGCCCGACCGCCGCTGCCAGCTCGGCGTGCCACTGACTCAGGTCCGCCGACCAGGCGGGCAGCGCCGCGCGTAGGGGCGCCAGCCCGGCGCGTAGCGCGCCCCCGGCCACCACCAGGCCGCTGACGGTCAGCGCCACCGCCGAGGCGAGCTGCGGGCCGCGCCGGGCCTGTTCCGGTACGCCGCGGACGGCGAACCCGGTCAGCGCGATCACCGCGGCGATGAGCAGTAGCGACCGGCCGGGGTAGGCGACCGAGGCGACCCGACCCAGTGCGCCGATCACCGCGAGGGTGACGATGCCCGCGCCCAGGTCCGGCAACGGCGGCCGGCGCAGCACGAGCGTTCCGGCCAGCCCGACCAGCGCGGCGAACAGCAGCACGGCGCCCGCGCCGGCGGCCACCGGTACGGTGGCGGCCCGCAGCAGCGCGGTGACCGCGTACGCCAAGGCGACGGCGACCGCCCCGCCGTGCAGCAGCCAGGTCAGCTCCCGCAGCCAGGGCACCGGGCGGGCCGGCGTGGCGGCGCCCTCGTCGGCCGGCTCCGCGCCGAGCACCTCGGCCGACTCCTCCGGGTCCGTCTCCGGGCGGTCGTCGGCACTGCGCTGGCGGGGCGGGGTGGGCGCCGGCGCCGGCGCCGGGGCGGGCAGGTCCCGCCGGACCGGCCGTTCGAGGACCACCGCCGAGCGGGCCAGCGCGAGGTCGACGACGGCCACCACGGCCAGCACCAGGGCCCAGCCGGCCGGCCCGGTGATCCGCTCGTACGCCAGCAGCGGCAGCACCGGTTGGGCGGCCAGGACGGTGGCGAAGCGGGGCGCGCGCAGGCCGGTCCAGTGCGCGTACCCGAACGCGATCAGGGTGGTGACCAGGAAGATCGACCCGGCGAAGGTCGAGCCGGAGGTGCCGCCGATCCGGTCGACGGCCCAGAGTGCGTACCCGGCCAGCGGCAGCAGCAGCAGGCCGACCGAGGCGATCGTCTCGGCGGTGGAGGTGAGCCCTCGGCGGGCCAGCACCGGCGGGGCGAGCAGCATCAGCACCGTCGCCACCAGCAGCACGCCGAGCCGGGCCAGCGCGTCCAGCGAGCTGGTGGCGACCGCGGCGAAGACCACCGCGGCGACGCCGAGGAGCAGCGCGCCGAGCCCGAGGGGGATGTTCTGCACCTCCCGGGAGGACGCCTCCGGCGGATGCTCGGGATTGTCCATGTCGAGCCAGTGCGGTCTGGCCCGGGGCGGAAGGTCGTCCGGGCCGGGCGGCGGGGTGCCCTGGCGGGGCACCCGGGGCGGGGCGCCCGTGGTGGCGGTGGGCGGGCGGCGGCCGGGCCGGCGGCGCAGCACCCGGCGGGGCCGGGTGGACTGCCGGACCCGTTCCTCGCCGGCGTGCGCGAGGATGTCCCGCTGGAAGAGGGCGGCCTGCAGCTTGGCGGCGATCTGCCGCTGTTCGCGGGCGATCTCGGCGTCGCGGGCCTTCATCTCCGCGATCGAGCGTTCGATGTCGGCCAGATGCTCGGCCCACTGTGGCTGGTCCGCGCCGCAGTGCGGGCAGACCACGGCCGGCTTGATCTCCCGTCCGCACGAGGCGCACCTGAAGGACTGCACGACACCGTTACCTTTCAGCTCTGGTGAGCATGTGAATGGCAGTCCCGCCTTGCGGTGGGACGGTCCCGGTCTTACCCGCCTGGGCGGCGCCGGGTTGACGCTTCACGGCCACCGGCCCGCTGGGGCGGGTCTTATGGTCGGCTCCACGTCCTGCCACCGGGCCACTCCCGGCGGTTGTGGCCGCACGCGCGATCGCGGCGAGGTTGCGTGCGGCGTTCAGATCTCGGTCGAGGACCAGGCCGCAGGAGGTGCAGGTGCGCTCGGAGAGGGTCAGTTTGGCTTTCACCGTGCCGCAGGCCGAGCAGGTCTTGCTGGAGGGATACCAGCGGTCGGCCACGATCAGCCGGCCGCCGTTCCATGTGGTCTTGTATGTCATCTGCCGGCGGATTTCACCGAACCCGGCGTCAGCGATACGCCGCGCGAGCCGTTTGTTGCGCAACATGCCGGCCACGTTGAGGTCTTCGACCACGATGGTGCCGCACTCGCGGGCTAGGCGGGTGGTGAGTTTGTGCAGGCCGTCGCGGCGCAGATTCGCCACCCGTGCATGCGCCCGGGCCACCTGCCGCCTTGCACGTTCCCACCGCTTCGAGGGCCGCTGCCCGGCACGCCGATCCGGGCCGACGCGCCGGGACAGGCGTCGGGCGAGGCGGCACATCCGCTTGGCTGCGTCCTCGAGGTGACGCGGGTTGGGCACGAGCTTGCCGGTGGACAGCACCGCGAGGTGCGTGATCCCGACGTCCACGCCGACCACTGCCTGCGGTCGCATCGGTGTGCGCTCGGCCCGGTCAACCTCAACGGTGAACGCGACATGCCACCGTCCGCCGTCACGGCGCACCGTCGCGGACAGGATCCGGGCCGTGCCTGCCTCCAGACGGCGGGCAAGTTTGCGGGCGGACTCGTGAAGCTTCAGCCGACCCAGCCGGGGCAGGACCACGTGCTTGCGGTCCGGCCCCACCCGGATCGCACCCGTGGTGAACCGCACGGACGGTGTCGACCGGCGGCGGGACTTGAATCGTGGAAAACCCACCCGCCGCCCCGCGCGTTTCCCGGCACGCGAGTCGGACCAGTTCTTCAAGCCGCGGGCCAGGGCGTCGAGGCCGGTGTTGAAAGCCTCCTTGGAACACTGCGGCCACCACGGCGCCACGTCCCGTTTGGCCGCGTTCCACGCCTTCCGCAACGCCGGCAGACTCCAGCCTACAGTCGGGGTGAGCAACTCGTCAGGCACGCCGTAGGTGCGTTCCGCGGAGCGCTGGTCCATGACCGCCTTCACCCTGGCAAGGGCCCAGTTGTACGCCACTCGCGCCGCACCGGCGTGGGCAAGCACCGCACGTTCCTGCACCGGGGTCAGATCCAGCGCGTACCGGTACGCCTGCACCACCCTCATACGGTGCCGCCCTCGCCGATGGCGGCGTCGATCGCGCGGCGGGAACGGTTCGCTGGCACGCGGCGGCCGTACAGTCGGGCGCACAGCGAGGTCAGGATCTCGGTCACGTCCCGCACCAGATCCTCATCAACCTCGCGTCGACCACGAGCAGGCGGCGACACTGCGCGGCGAACGCAGACAACGGTTTACCCACCATGACGAGCCGACCTGGCTGGCAGGTGGAACGGGCAGCGTCTCATCCGGTACCGCCGCCACGCGAGAACAGACACAATGCCCCGCGACGACGCCGATCCCCTCACGCCCACGTGAGCACCATAGGTATCAGAGAGCGCCGATGATCCTCGACACGCCATCAACTGACTACCCTCCGTCCGGGCCGGCCCGCACTGTAGACCTCCACTGTCGCAGCATGCCTTGACCGGGCGCGGATTTCGACGTTGGCGGCGGTTCCCGACAGCAAAAGAAGCGGCCGGCCGTGGCGGAGTGCCACGACCGGCCGCTGCCGTCGCCAGGGGTCAGGGGCGACCCATGCCGCGGTATTCCCAGCCCGCCTGCGTCCACAGTGTGGAGTCGAGGCAGTTGCGACCGTCGACCACCTTGCGGCCGTTGACCAGCTCGCCCAGGGCGACCGGGTCGGCGTTGCGGAACTCGGCCCACTCGGTGAGCACGCAGACCAGGTCGGCGTCGCGCACGGCCTCGGTCATGCTCGCCTCGTAGGTCAGCTCGGGTACCGCCCGGCGCGCGTTCTCGATGCCCTGCGGGTCGAACACGTGCACATCGGCGCCGGCCTTGCCGAGCAGCGAGGCGACCGCCAGCGCCGGGGCGTCCCGGACGTCGTCGGTGTTCGGCTTGAAGGTGGCGCCGAGCACCGCGATCCGGGTGCCGGAGAGGTCCGGGCCGGCCGGTCCCGACCGGCGGCCGAGCAGCTCGGCGGCGAGCTGGACCACCCGGGTCCGCCGGCGCAGGTTGATCAGGTCGACCTCGTGCAGGAAGCGCAGCGCCTCCCCGGCGCCGAGCTCCTGGGCGCGGGCCTGGAAGGCCCGGATGTCCTTGGGCAGGCAGGCGCCGCCGAAGCCGAGTCCGGCCTGGAGGAACCGGTTGCCGATGCGGGGGTCGTACCCGATCGAGCGGGCCAGCTGGGTGACGTCGCCGCCGGCGGCCTCGCAGACCTCGGCCATCGCGTTGATGAAGGAGATCTTGGTGGCGAGGAAGGCGTTCGCGGCGACCTTGACCAGCTCGGCGGTGGCGAAGTCGGTGACCACCAGCGGCACCTCGCGGTCCTCGGTGGCGGCCAGGTCGAAGACGCCCTTGTGGGCGGCGTAGAGCATCCCGTTGGCCCACTCGCTCTTGACGCCGACCACGATCCGGTTGGGCCGCAGCACGTCGTCGACGGCGAAGCCCTCCTGGAGGAACTCGGGGCTCCACGCCACCTCGACGCCCAGGTCGGCCGGGGTGTGCTTGCCGACCAGCTGCTCCACCCACTCGGCGGTGCCCACCGGGACGGTGGACTTGCCGACGATCAGCGCCTTGCGGGTCAGGTGCTGGGCGAGGCTGGTCACCGACGCCTCGACGTACGACAGGTCGGCGCCCATGCCGTCGGCCCGCTGCGGGGTGCCGACGCAGATGAAGTGCACGTCGCCGAAGTCGGCGGTCTCCTGGATGTCGGTGCTGAACCGGAGCCGGCCGGCGGCCAGGTTGCGCCGGAGCAGCTCGTCCAGGCCGGGCTCGTGGATCGGGACCTCGCCGGCGTTCAGCTTGGCGATCTTGTCGGTGTCGACGTCGAAGCCGAGCACCTCGTAGCCGAGCTCGGCGTAACAGATGGCGTACGTCGCACCGAGGTAGCCGGTGCCGAGGAAGGTCACCCGGGGTCGGGCGGCACCCGAGGGTGGGGTCACCGCGGCGATGGCCGGCACCGGCTGGGTGTTCGGGTAGGGGATCGTCACGCCTGTATCTCCGCTCGCACTGGCGGCGCTTCCTTGCGTCGCATTCTGCCTCGGCGCCTGGCCGGGCACCGGTGGGGGACTTCCTGTCGTTCTGTGGTCGTCGCTCGGCTTCGACGCCCATCATGCACGAGCCTACGCGGCGGTAAGGAGCCCCGAATCCTCGGTCGCTATCCTTCACTCTGTGCGGTCGGCGGCACTCAAAGCGCTCGGACTGCGCATTTTAGCGGTGAAGGGGAGGGGCCACATGGCCGCGGAACAGTCGTTCGACGTCTACCGATTGCCGGAGGAGCACGAGGCGATCCGGGAGGCGGTGCGGGAGGTCTGTGCGGCGAAGGTGGCCCCGCAGGCCGCCGAGGCGGATGAGACGGGTGAGTTCCCCAAGGCGTCGTACGACGCGCTGCGGGCGGCCGACTTCCACGCCCCGCACATCCCCGTCGAGTACGGCGGCGCCGGCGCGGACGCGCTGGCCACGGCCATCGTGATCGAGGAGGTGGCCCGTGCCTGCGCCGCGTCCTCGCTGATCCCGGCGGTGAACAAGCTGGGCACCATGCCGCTGATCCTGGCCGGCTCCGAGGAGCTCAAGCGGAAGTACCTGACCCCGGTCGCGGCCGGCGACGCGATGTTCTCGTACTGCCTCTCGGAGCCGGAGGCGGGCAGCGACGCCGCCTCGATGATTACCAAGGCGGTCCGGGACGGCGACCACTGGGTGCTCAACGGCGTGAAGCGGTGGATCACCAACGCCGGGGTCTCCGAGTACTACACCGTCTTCGCTGTGACGGATCCCACAGCACGGTCGAAGGGCATCTCCGCGTTCGTGGTGGAGAAGTCCGACCCCGGGGTCAGCTTCGGCGCGCCGGAGAAGAAGCTCGGCATCAAGGGCTCGCCCACCCGTGAGGTCTACTTCGACAGCGTGCGGATCCCGGCGGACCGCATGATCGGCGCGGCGGGCACCGGCTTCGCCACCGCGATGCGGACCCTGGACCACACGCGGGTCACCATCGCGGCTCAGGCGGTCGGCATCGCCCAAGGCGCGCTGGACTACGCCAAGGGGTACGTCCAGGAGCGCAAGCAGTTCGGCAAGCCCGTCGCCGACTTCCAGGGCATCCAGTTCATGCTCGCCGACATGGGCATGAAGCTGGAGGCCGCCCGGCAGCTCACCTACGCCGCCGCCGGCAAGTCCGAGCGGGGTGACGCGGACCTCACCTACTTCGGCGCCGCCGCGAAGTGCTTCGCCTCCGACGCCGCCATGGAGATCACCACCGACGCCGTGCAGCTGCTCGGCGGGTACGGCTACACCCGCGACTATCCCGTCGAGCGGATGATGCGGGATGCCAAGATCACCCAGATCTACGAGGGCACCAACCAGGTGCAGCGCATCGTCATGGCTCGCCAGCTGATGAAGTAGGCGTTGACCTGCGGAAACCCCGTCTCCCGTTTGCGGGAGGCGGGGTTCGCTGTCTTCCAGGAGGTCACCGCGCGGTGATCGGGCGGGCGGGCCGGGACCCCGGCCCGCCCGCGGTGCTCAACGGGTCTCGGTGGTGCCCTCCGGTCGGCCGGTCGCCCGCGGCGGCGCGGACCACGGCGACTCGCCGGCGGTGCGGCGGGGCAGGGGCTCGGTGGGGGTGGCGTCGGGGTAACCCAGCGTCAGCGGGGCGGTGTCCGTCGTGTCGGCCGGGGGCCAGCTGAACGACTGGGTCTGCTCGATCGGCTTGTCGGCCGGGGTCAGCTCCGCCTCGGCCGCCGGCCGCCCGGGCCACTGCCGCCAGCGCTGCCCGCTGAGCACGGCCATCAGCAGCAGCATGCCGATCAGGAACAGCGTGCCGTTCTCCACCGGCTGACGCAGTGGCAGCGGGTCCCCGAGCATCTTCCAGCCCTCGGGGATCCAGTCCCGGACGGTGAATGGCGAGACGAACAGCCCGAGGTACGGGATGACCAGCAGCAGCCCGGCCACGAGCGGACCGAGCGGCGAGAAGCGCAGCGTGCCGAGCAGGCCGAGCAGGATGCCGGCGACCCCGAGATACACGGCCGGCTCGATCAGGTTGGGCGTGCTGTAGGTGCCGATCTCCACCCAGCGGTGCACGGTGCCTGCAGACCCGTCCTGACCGAGGGTGACGAGCACCCAGGTGACGGGCGCCACCACCAACCCGGCGAGGAAGCTCCAGAGATGTCGCATCCGCGCACCGTACCGTTTCCGGCATGACAGATCACCCCTCCACCGGGCCGGTGGGCAAGCCGACCTCGTATTCGCGGGTCACGCTCAGCCGGATCATGACCGCAGTCGATGTCAATCTGTACGGGACCGTGCACGGTGGGGTACTGATGAAGTTCGTCGACGACGTGGCCGGGGCCGCCGCGGCCCGGCACAGCGGTGGCACCGCGGTCACCGCCTCGATCGACGAGATCGTCTTCTCGGAGCCGGTCCGGGTGGGCGACCTGGTGCACGCGCACGCCCAGGTCAACTGGACCGGGCACACCTCGATGGAAGTCGGGGTCAAGGTGGTCGCCGAGCGCTGGGACTCGGCCGAGGACGAGCCGGTCCCGGTCGCCACGGCGTACCTGGTCTTCGTCGGGGTGGACGTGGGCGGCGCACCGCGCCCGGTCCGGCCGGTGCTGCCGGAGACCCTGGAGGACGAGCGCCGCTACCGGGAGGCGGAGATCCGCCGCGCCCACCGGCTGGCCCGCCGCCGGGCGATCCAGGCCCACCGGGCCGGCTGACGAGGCACCGAGCAGCCCGCCACCGCGCGCGGCGTTGGCGGCACGCCTCCCCGCCCAGCCACACTGTTGGACGGGTGGAGATGTGGGGTGGGCACGCCCCCCGAGCGGCACCCGGTGCGGAGAATGGCGACGCTGGGTAGGGCAAGATGGCGCCACGGCCCATGCACAGTGTCGTGACGGGGCCTCAGGGAGGGTGGAGCAGTGGGTGACGTGCTGTGGACGCCGCCGGCCGACGTGCGCGAGCGGTCCCGGATCGGCGACTACCTGCGCTGGCTGGCTGAACACCGGGGGCTGGAGTTCGCCGACTACGACGCGCTGTGGCGCTGGTCGGTGACGGACCTCGACGCCTTCTGGCGGTCGATCTGGGACTACTTCGAGGTGGTGGCGCACACCCCGCCGACCGCCACGCTCACCGACCCGGCCATGCCGGGCGCCCGCTGGTTCCCCGGCGTGACGCTCAACTACGCGGAGAACGTGCTGCGGATGCCGGGCCGGGGGGACGACGACCCGGTGGTGATCGCGCACGGGCAGACCCGCGCGCCGGAGACGCTGACCGCCGCGGAGCTGCGCGAGCGGGTCCGCCGGGTGGCGGCCGGGCTGCGCCGGCTCGGCGTCGGCCGGGGCGACCGGGTGGCGGCGTACGCGCCGAACATCCCGGAGACCTTCGTGCTGCTGCTGGCCACCGCCAGCCTGGGCGCGATCTTCTCCTCCTGCGCGCCGGAGTTCGGCACCCGCAGCGTCACCGACCGGTGGCAGCAGATCGAGCCGAAGGTCCTGGTCGCCGTGGACGGCTACCGGTACGGCGACAAGCCGGTGGACCGGCGGGGCGAGGTGGCCGCCATCCGGGCCGCGCTGCCGTCGCTGGCGCACACCGTCGGCATCGCGTACCTCGACCCGGCCGGCACGCCACCCCAGAACGCGATCTCCTGGGCGGAGCTGGCGGCGGAGACCGACGAGCCGTTGACCTTCACCCCGGTGCCCTTCGACCACCCGCTCTACGTGCTCTACTCCTCCGGCACCACCGGCCTGCCGAAGCCGATCGTGCACGGCCACGGCGGCATCCTGCTGGAGCATCTGAAGATGCTGGCCCTGCACCACGACCTGGGCCCGGCCGACCGCTTCTTCTGGTTCACCACCACCGGCTGGATGATGTGGAACTTCCTGGTCTCCGGTCCGGCGGTGGGCGCGACCATCGTGCTGTTCGACGGCAACCCGGGCCACCCGGACCTGGGCGCGCTCTGGCGGCTGGCGGCGCAGACCGGCACCACCTACTTCGGCACCTCCGCGCCGTTCCTGCTGGCCTGCCGCAAGGCCGGCCTGGTCCCGAAGGAGATCGCCGACCTGTCCGCGCTGCGCGGTCTCGGCTCGACCGGCGCGCCGCTGCCCGCCGAGGGCTTCACCTGGGTGTACGAGACCGTCGGTGACCGGCTCCAGCTCCAGTCGCTGTCCGGCGGCACGGACGTCTGCACCGGTTTCGTCGGGGGCGTGCCGCTGCTGCCGGTGCACGCCGGGGAGATCGCCTGCCGGGCGCTCGGTGCGAAGGTCGAGGCCCGCTCCGCGGACGGCACCCCGGTCATCGGGGAGCTGGGCGAGCTGGTCATCACCGCGCCGATGCCGAGCATGCCGGTGGGCTTCTGGAACGACCCGGAGGGCACCCGCTACCGGGAGGCGTACTTCGAGGTCTACCCGGGCGTCTGGCGGCACGGCGACTGGATCACCGTCAACGAGCGGGGCGGCTGCGTGATCACCGGCCGCTCGGACGCCACCCTGAACCGGGGCGGCGTACGCCTCGGCACCGCCGAGTTCTACTCGGTGGTCGAGGGGCTGGACGAGGTGGTCGACTCGGTGGTGGTGCACCTCGAGGACGACCAGGGTGGGGCGGGTGAGCTGCTGCTCTTCGTGGTGCTGGACCAGGGGCTGGAGCTGGACGACGAGCTGCGGAAGAAGATCTGCCGCGAGCTGCGGACCGCCCTGTCGCCCCGGCACGTCCCGGACGAGATCCACCAGGTCCGGGCGGTCCCGCGCACGCTCTCGGCGAAGAAGCTGGAGGTGCCGGTCAAGAAGATCCTCACCGGCACCCCGGTCGACCACGCCGCGGCCAAGGGCGCCCTGGCCAACCCGGAGTCGCTGACCGCATTCGCGGCCTTCGCCCAGCGCCGCGCCCACACCGACGAGTCCGCCCCCGCCTGACGGTGCGTGCCGGCCGGGGAGCGCCCCGCGCGGCACCCGCTCAGGCGAGGCTGCGGGTGACCTTCTCCGTGGCGGTGCGCGAGTCGAGGCGGGCCGGGTCGAGGTTGCCGCAGAGGACCAGGCTGGCGCCGGCGGCCAGCGGGGCGAGGAGCCAGTCGACCGGGTCGGGGTGCCGCCCGGTGTCGACCAGCAGCCGGTCGCCCGGGGTGAGGCAGAGCTCCACGCCCCGGGCCTCCGCGCGGGCCAGCAGCTCCGCGTCCCCGTCGCCACCCTGCGGGTGCGGCGTGAAGTGGTCGCCGTGGCCGCGTACCGCCGACACGAAGTCGGCGAAGCCCGCCGGCACCTGCCGCATCGGCAGGGCGAACGGGTCGAGCGCGAGCGCGTACCGCTCGCCGGCCGACCAGGCAGCCGCCTCGTCGACCCGGTCCGCCGCGGCGAAGAGCACGTCCACGGCATCCGGCGCATCGACCACGGTCAGCTTCGCCGACCAGCAGCCGAGCAGCACGGCGGCGGTCTGCCAGTGCGGGGGCAGCAGCACGGCCGCCGGGTCGCCGGGGGCGAGGGCCACCTCGTCGACGAGCAGGTTGGCCGTCTTGGCCACCCAGTTCGCCAAGGTCGCCCCGGACAGCTCGGTGCGCTCGCCGGTGGCGTCGTCGTACCAGGTCAGCAGGGGGCGCGTGGGGTCGGTCGCGATCGCGTCGGCGAAGACCCGGGCAATGTTGTCGGCCATCGTCGCGAACGATACGCGCCGGTGGCCCGTACTCGATGGCAAGGACAAGTCGGCGTACCGTCGGGTCGCAGTCACCGCCGGGACCCGGGCCCGGCGTAGGCTTGCCGACAGTGTTGTTCCCCACAGCCGACAGCCTGAGGAGTCGCCCCGTGACCGCCGGTCGCCCGCCCCGCGTGCTCATCGACGCCACGAGTGTCCCCGCCGACCGTGGCGGCGTCGGTAGATACGTCGACGGTCTGCTCGGCGCCCTCGGCCGGGTCTGCGGCTCCGGCGTGGATCTGGTCGTGGTGAGCCTCCGCACCGACCTGGAGCGCTACACCCGGATGCTGCCCGGCGCCGAGGTCATCCCCGCCCCGGCGGCGGTCGCGCACCGCCCGGCCCGGCTCGCCTGGGAGCAGACCGGCCTGCCGCTGCTGGCCCAGCAGGTGGCGGCGGAGGTGCTGCACTCGCCCTTCTACACCTGCCCGCTGCGGGCCGGCTGCCCGGTGACGGTCACCGTGCACGACGCGACCTTCTTCACCGAACCGGAGCACTACGACAAGTCCCGGCGGACGTTCTTCCGCAGCGCCATCAAGACGTCGCTGCGCCGCGCCGACCGGGTGATCGTGCCGAGCAAGGCCACCCGGGACGAGTTGATCCGCCTGCTGGACGCCGACCCGACCCGGATCGACGTGGCCTACCACGGGGTCGACCAGGCCGCCTTCCACGCCCCGAGCGAGGAGGAGAAGGCCCGGGTCCGCGCGCGCCTCGGGCTGGGCAGCAGCAGCTACGTCGCGTTCCTCGGGGCCAAGGAGCCGCGCAAGAACGTGCCCAACCTGATCCGGGGCTGGGCCCGCGCGGTGGCCGACCGGGACAACCCTCCGGCGCTGGTCATCGCCGGCGGCCAGGGGCATGACGACGACATCGACCGCGCGGTGGCCGAGGTTCCGTCGCACCTGCGGCTGCTCCGCCCGGGCTACCTCCGCTACGCCGACCTACCCGGCTTCCTCGGCGGCGCGCTGGTCGCCGCCTACCCGTCGTACGGCGAGGGTTTCGGGCTGCCGATCCTGGAGGCGATGGCGTGTGCCGCGCCGGTGCTGACCACGCCGCGGCTCTCCCTGCCCGAGGTGGGTGGCGACGCGGTCGCGTACACCAGCGAGGACCCGGACCAGATCGCCACCGACCTGACCGCCCTGCTGGACGACGAGCAGCGCCGGCTCTCCCTGGCGAAGGCCGGTTTCGACCGGGCGAAGGAGTTCACCTGGGAGTCCAGCGCGGAGGTGCACATCGCCGCGTGGAGCCGGGCCCGGGCCTGACCTGTCGGATGCTCGTCCGCCCGACGTGGCGTCCGTGCCGTGGTGGTTCGGGCATGATGTGCTGATGTTCTACGCCGTCATCCCGGCGGGAGGCAGTGGCACACGATTGTGGCCGCTGTCCCGGGCCGGCCATCCCAAGTTCCTCCACCCGCTGACCGGTACCCCGGCCTCGCTGCTCCAGGCGACGGTGGACCGACTGTCGCCGTTGACCACACCCGAGTGCACGCTGGTGGTCACCGGGGCCGCGCACGTCGCGGCGGTGGCCCGGCAACTGGCTGGCCTGCCGGAGGAGAACATCCTGGTCGAGCCCTCGCCGCGCGACTCGTGTGCGGCGATCGCGCTGGCGGCGGCCGTGATCGCGGAGCGCGAGCCGACGGCGGTGATGGGCTCGTTCGCCGCCGACCACCTGATCGGCGACGCCGCGTCGTGGGCCGAGACCGTACGCCAGGCGATCCGCGGCGCCGAGCAGGGGCTGCTGATGACGGTGGGCATCACCCCGACCCGGCCGGAGACCGGCTACGGCTACCTGGAGACCGGCGAGCCGACGGGCGACGGTCCGCTGCGTCCGGTGCTCGAGTTCAAGGAGAAGCCCGCCGCCGAGGTGGCCGAGGGATACGTCCGCTCCGGACGGCACCTCTGGAACGCCAGCATGTTCGTCTGGCGGGTGGACGTCTTCTTGGCCGAGCTGGCCCGGCAGCAGCCGGCCCTGCACGCCGGGATCGTCGCGATCGCGGCGGCGTGGGGGACTCCGGAGCAGGACGACGTCCTCGGCACCGTCTGGCCGACCCTGCCGAAGATCTCCGTCGACTACGCGGTGATGGAGGGCGCGGCGACCGCCCGGCGGGTGGCCACCGTACCCGGTGACTTCGGCTGGAACGACGTCGGCGACTTCCACACCCTCGGCGACGTGCTGCCCGCCGACGCGGACGGCAACGTGGTGCTGGGCGCCGACGCCAAGCCGGAAGTCCTGCTGCGGGACAGCAGCGGCCTGGTGGTGGTGCCGCACTCGGGCCGGTTGGTGGCCGCCCTCGGCCTCCGCGACCTGATCGTGGTGGACACCCCGGACGCGCTGCTGGTCTGCCCGCGGGACCGGGCCCAGGACGTGAAGAAGCTGGTCGACGAGCTGAAGGAGCGCGGCGAGGAGGGCCTGGTCTGACCGGGTCGTGCGCCCCCGCCGGGCCGTCGGGTCAGCCGGCGGCGCGGCGGGCCAGGGCGGCGAGGGCCGGCGCGACGAGCTGGACGGTCCCGTCGGCCAGCGGCTCGGGCAGGCGGTCCGGCGGGAACCAGCCCAGCGCCTCGGACTCGTCGCTGACCCGCTCGGTCGCCCCCGGCGGGGCGAGCACGGCGAACCGGACGTCGTAGTGCAGTGACCCGCCCTGGCAGGCGACCGGGTGAATGTCCACGTCGATCGGCTCTGGGTCGACCGTCAGCCCGGCGATCCCGGACTCCTCGCCGGCCTCGCGCAGCGCGGCGGCGGCCAGGGTCGGGTCACCGGGTTCGCAGTGCCCGCCGAGCTGCACCCATTTGCGGAACTTGCCGTGCAGGCAGAGCAGCACCCGCGCGCCGGTGTGGTCGAGCACCAGGGCGCTCGCGGTGACGTGCCCGGCCCGGTGGGCGCGGCTCATCGCCACCGGCCCGGCGGACAGCAGCTCCAGGGTCCGGTCCCGGGCCAGGGCGGCCGCCGGGCTGGTCGGCGTCCAGCGGTTCAGCAGCGCGGCGGCGTCGGCGTGCAGGTCGGCGTACGCC
The DNA here is from genome assembly GCF_042869115.1 of Micromonospora sp. NPDC007230. NCBI lineage: Bacteria > Bacillati > Actinomycetota > Actinomycetes > Micromonosporales > Micromonosporaceae > Micromonospora > Micromonospora sp. NPDC007230. Next base: position 181,090 of record NZ_JBIAFE010000010.1, read on the forward strand.
GGGAGGTCGGTGCGGGTCTCGGGCACTCCGACACTCTACGAGCGTGGTCTTCGTACCCTGGCCCGGTGACCCTGCGACCCGTCGAGTTCGTCGTGGCCGGCAACGAGGCCAGCGACCTGTTGCCGGTACGCTCGCCGGCGCTGCTGCGCGCCCACGGCGCCCGCCGGGGTTTCTGGACGGTGCTGGACGAGGGCCCGGTGGAACGCTGCCTGGCCCTGCTGGTGGAACGCCACGACGGCGAGTGGGTGGCGCATCACGTGGCCGCCGACGCCGGTCGGGAGAACGGCCGCACCGAGGACGGCGAGGCCCTCGCCCACCACGACGGCTGGGTGTACGTCTTCGGCTCGCACTTCGGGTCGAAGGCCGGCCCGCTGCGGCCCCGCCGCGCGTTCGTGGCCCGGTTCCGCGAGGAGGACGCCGCCTACGGGACACTGCCGGTGCACGTGGTCCGCAACCAGTTCCGGCTGCACCGGGCGGTCAACGACGCCCTGGCCGCGGCCCCGCTGACCCCGCTGCCGCCGGGCGACCGGGTCCGGCACCGGTTCATCGTGGAGACCCTGGCCCGGGGCACCGCCCGGGCCAAGAGCTGGGTGTGCCGGCTCGCCGCGGACGACGTGCCGCTCAACGTCGAGGCCGCCGCGTTCACGCCGGCCGGGACGGTGCTGCTCGGGTTGCGTTTCCCGGTCACCGCCGAGGGGGAGCCGATCCTGGTCGAGCTGGCCGGGGTGCCCGACATGTTCGGCGCTCAACCGGGCTGGCCCCGGGCCGTCGGGGCGTACGCCCTGAGCGGGGTGACCCCGCCGGGCGCGCTGACCGGCTTCCGGGCCGTCACCCCCACCCCCGACGGCGGGTACGCGGCGGTCATCGGGTCGATCGACGCGTTGGGCAAGGGTTCGGTGCTGTTGGACGACCACCCGCACGGTGGTGCGGTGACCTCGCGGCACGTCCGGTTCCGGTGGGACGTCACGCCGGACGCGCGGGTGGCGGGAAAGCTGGTGGCCGAGCTGGCGCCGTTCCACCATGTGGAGGGGTTGGCCGAGCTGGACGGGCGCTGCTACTACGTGACGGACGAGGACCACCGGGTGGCGCTCTGGATCGACTGAGACGACCGTGCCAGGTCGGACGACCGGATGGCATCTCTGCGGAGAACCCGCCGCAGACCCTCGTGATGCCGTCCGGTCGTCCGTCTCCCCGGGCCCCGGGTGGGTGCAACCACCGTCCCAAGCCGGATGGGCAAGGGAAGCATGCCCAACCGGCCCCGTCGGCGTCGAGGTTTTTCAGCCCACGCTTAAAGATGGAGATTAGTGCCGCCGGGTACAGTGCCACTGGTGGCGGGCTCTCCCTCTGTCCGCCCCGGGAGCGCTCCATGCTGAAGATCATCTTCTCGAGCGAGGACATCCTGCGGACCAGGGTGGCACCCGCCGCAGACCCGGTCTGGGAACTGGTCCTCAGCCTGCACCTGCTCCAGGGTCGCGGGCGTGACCCGCTGCTGACGCCATGGCGACGCACCGTGGCCAACACCCTCCGGATGGAGGAGAGCTCCGGGGAACGCTTCCGTCTCCTCCTGGCCCTCAACCCACCCCGTGGCTACTTCCCCGACTTCCTCACCCCGTACGCCAGCAAGAACGGCCTGGCGGCGGGGCTGGAAGCGGTCCGGGGCACCCCGGTCGACATGCTGCACCGGGACCTGACCCGGCTGGCCGAGGAGAACGTCCTGCCCGCCCCGGCCGCCGGGCTGGCCCGGGGCGAACCCGAGGTGCTGCGTCACCTCACCGGCTCGATGGCCCGCTACCAGGAACTCGCGGTCACCCCGTACTGGTCCCGGATCCAGGCCGCCGTGGAGGCGGACCGGGCGCGGCGGGCCCGGGCGATGCTCGACGGCGGGGCCGAAGGGCTGCTGGCCAGCCTCCGGCCCAGCATGCGGTGGGCGGACGGGGTGCTCGAGGTCCTCGACTATCCGGACACCCGGGAACTGCACCTGGACGGCCGGGGGTTGCTGCTGGTCCCGTCGTTCTTCTGCGCGCGCACCCCGGTCGCGCTGGTCGACCCGGCGCTGCCGCCGGTGCTGGTCTATCCGGTCGACCGGCTCGGCGGGCTCACCCCGGCGCCCGGGCTCGGTGCCCGGCGGAACGCCGACGGCGCCAGCCGGGAGGCCCTGGCCGCCCTGCTCGGCCGCACCCGCGCCGCTGTGCTGGAAGCCGCCGACGAGGGATGCACCACCGGCGAGATGGCCCGCCGGCTGAGCATCTCCGCCGCCGCGGCCAGCCAGCACACCAGCGTGCTGCGCAACGCCGGACTGCTGGTCAGCCACCGTGACCGCAACACCGTGCTGCACACCCTGACCCCGCTCGGCCGCGCCGTCCTCGACGCCTGACCCCTTGCGCCGGGCCGGTTGGCTGCCGCCAGTTCGGCGAGGTGGCGGGGTCGGCGGGATCCGGACCCCGCCGGGTCGGCGACGTGGCGCGGCATCAGGGCCCGCGCCGGGTCGGCGAGTGGGGGACGGGGTCCGAGTCCGGAGCGGTGGTCAGAGGGCCAGGGCGGCGCTGGCGGTGCTGCCGGCCGGCGGCGGGAACACCGCCGAGGGGATGCCCTCCGCGGCCAGCGCGGTCCGCAGGCGCTGCAGGTCGGCGCCGAAGCGCACCAGGTCGCCCTGGTCGGCCGGGGCCGGCGGCGCCCCGAGCACGAGTCCGCTCGCGTGCGCGGGCCAGCCGGGCACGCCGGCGACCATGCCGGCGCGTACCTCGGCGTCGGTGACCTGGGTGAAGACCGTGCCGGAAGCGACCACCCCGGCGACCGCGGCGATCGCCCGGTCGACGGCGGCCGGGTCGGCCGGCGACGGGCCCGGGCCGTCGGCGAGGAGCGCGGCCTCGCGCAGCCCGGCCGCCTTCGCCTCGGCGGTGCCCAGCGAGAAGAGGTCCAGGGCGGCCTCCCGGACCAGCACCCGGGCACCCTCGCCGTCGTCGGCCCCCGCCACCCCCAGGTAGCCGCGGACGACCGCGACCGGTACCTGGTCGCACTTGCCCTTGATCAGCTCACCGGCGGCGGCCAGCTCGTCCACCACCGCCATCTGGGTCAGCTGGAGCTCGTTGCCGTACGGGTCGATCTCCCCCCGGTGGTCGCGGATCGCCGGCATCCCGGCCACGCCGAGCGCCACGTCGGTCAGGCCGTTGCGCCACGGCCGGCCCATGGTGTCGCTGATGATGACCGCCACGTCCAGGTGGTACTGGTCGCGTAGCGCGGCCCGCAGCGCGCGGGCGGACGCGTCCGGATCCCGGGGCAGCAGCACCAGTCGGGTCTTGTCCACGTTCGAGGCGTCGATCCCGGCGGAAGCCATCACGAACCCGTGGTGGGTCTGCACGATCCGGGTGGCACCCCGGGCCGCCACCACCCGTGCGGTCTCCGCCGCGAGCACCTCGTCCCGTGCGGCGAGCCGGTCGGGCCCGTCCGCCGGCACGTCGACCAGCCGGCCCTCCGCCTTCGACACGATCTTGCTGGTCACCACCAGCACGTCCCCGTCGCGCAGCCACGGCGCCGCAGTGGCGATCATCGCCGCCAGGTCGTCGCCCTCGGTCACGTCGCCGATGCCCAGCACGGGCAGGATCTCCAGTCTCACACCAGCTCCAACGCGGCCCGGACCATCGCCGCCGTCGCCGCCTCGTCGATCATCCGCAGCGGTGCCGACCGTACGGACGCGTCCGGCACCAGCGTCCCCTCGTCCTCGGGCGCCACCAGCCAGCCGTCGAGCAGGCCGCCCGCCGACCGGCCACCGTAGAGGCCGCCCACCCCGGCCGCGCTGCACTCCACGCCGAGCACGGCGAGGCAGCGGTCGGCCATGCCGCGTACCGGCGCGCCGCCGATGATCGGGGACACGCCGACCATCGGGGCCGGCCCGTCGGTCACCGCGTCGCGCAGACCCGGTACGGCCAGGATCGGGGCGATGCTCACCACCGGGTTGCTCGGCGCGATCAGCACCACGTCGGCGGAGCCGACCGCCTCCAGCACACCCGGCGCCGGCTTCGCCGTATCCGCGCCCACGAAGACGAACCGGTGCGTCGGGATGTCCGCCCGGTACCGCACCCACCACTCCTGGAAGTGGATCGCCCGCTGCCCCTGGTCCCCGTCGACGACGACGTGGGTCTCCAGCCGGTCGTCGGTGGCCGGCAGCAGGGTCAGCCCGGGCTCCCACCGGGTGGCCAGCGCGGCCGTCACGGCGGACAGCGGGTAGCCGGCGTTGAGCATCGTCGTCCGGACCAGGTGGGTGGCGATGTCCTTGTCGCCCAGGCCGAACCAGGCGGGCTCCGCGCCGTACGCGGCCAGCTCGGACTTGACCGTCCAGGTCTCGCCCACCCGGCCCCAGCCCCGCTCCGGGTCGGCGCCGCCGCCCAGCGTGTACATCACACTGTCCAGGTCGGGGCAGACCTTCAGCCCGTGCAGCAGCAGATCGTCGCCGACGTTGACCACGGCGGTCACCTCGGCCCCCACCTCCCGGGCGTACGCCCGGACCCCGAGCAGGAACCGCGCGCCCCCGATCCCGCCGGTCAGTACCACGATGCGCATGGCTCCATCCTTCCCTACGCGCCACCGTCGCCCGGCCAGTGGCCGGGGGACTGTGCGGGATGCGGAAGCGAACCGTCCGAACCGCTCAACTATGAGCAACCAGTGGGAAGCAGGTTAGGCTCACGTCGCCACCTGTCCGTTTTCGTCCCCAGGGGGAGTTCGTGACCAGCCCCGCCGAGCCCGCGTCCGGCGACGCCACGCAGGCCAGCCAGTTGACCAAGCCACTGCGCGAACTGGCCGCGCTCGTCCTGCTCGGCGCCAACGCCGTGCTGCTTTTCGTCGGCCTGCTGCGCCTGCTGGTGCCGATGGACGGCTACAGCACCTTCAGCGGTCGGGCGGGGAGCGCCTTCTTCATCTTCGTCGGCGTCGAGTCGGCCGTGCTGCCGGTGTTGGCCGTCCTGCTCGCCACCCACGTACGCCCGGCGCTGCCCAAGGCCAAACTGATCACCCAGGCGGCCCTCGGCGAGTACGCCCTCGCCGCGTTCTTCGGCGCGCTGACCGTCCTGGTCTGGCTGGTCGGCCGGCTCGCCGAGGCCGAGGTGCTGGATGCCTTCCTCGGCCTGCTGACCCGGCTGGCCTGGGTGGCGATCTTCGGTGTCGCCGCCTTCGTGGTCTTCAAGGTCTGGCGCACCCTCTACTACGTCCCCCGGCCGAAGCCGCAGCCCGGCGTGTACGGGCAGCCGCAGCCGGGCTGGCCGCAGCCGCCGGCCGGCTACCCGGCGCCGGGCCAGCCGGGCGGTTACTCCGCGCCCGGCCAGCCGGGCGGTTACCCCGCGCCCGGCCAGCCAGGCGGTTACCCCGCGCCCGGCCAGCCGGGTGGCTACCCCGTCCCGGGCGGGTACGCGCCCGGCGGGCCGGCGAACCAGCCCGGTGGCTACCCGCCGCCCGGCCAGCCGGGCCAGCCGCAGTCGGCGCCGCCGTTCAACACCGCCCCGCCGCACGCCCCGCAGTCCGCGCCGCCGTTCGGGGCCCCGCAGCCGGCCCCGCACCCGGCGCCGCCCTTCGGCCAGCCGCCGTCGGCGGACCCGACCCAGGCCATCCCGCGCCAGCCGGCCGAGCCCGGCCAACCGACCACACCGGACAGCGACCGTACCCAGCGCTTCGACCGGGACGACCCGAACCACCCGCGCTGACCGCTCCAGATCACGGTCAGCACTCGCACGAAAGGGTGGCCGCCCCCGCCGGGAGGCCACCCTTTCCGTGAGTCGGCGGCGACGGAGCCGACGGCGTCCATCGGGCGCGGGCACGGCGTGGGCTGGATGGGCAGCGCATAGGGTGGACGGATGGTTGATCGCACCGGGTCCGTCCCCACCGAGGCGAGCGTCCGGCGGGCCCTGGGCCGGGCCGCGACCGGCCGGGCGCTGGACGTCGACGAGGCGAGCGCCCTGCTCGCCGCGCGCGGCGAGGCGCTGGACGAGCTGCTCCGGATCGCCGGCGAGGTACGCGACGCGGGGCTGCGGGAGGCCGGCCGCCCCGGGGTCGTCACCTTCTCCAAGAAGGTCTTCATCCCGCTGACCCGGCTCTGCCGGGACCGCTGCCACTACTGCACGTTCGCCACAGTGCCGCACCGGCTCCCGGCCGCGTACCTGGAGAAGGACGAGGTGCTGGCGATCGCCCGGGAGGGCGCGGCGCAGGGCTGCAAGGAGGCCCTGTTCACCCTCGGCGACCGCCCCGAGGAGCGCTGGCCGGCGGCCCGGCAGTGGCTGGACGAGCGCGGCTACGGGTCCACCCTCGACTACCTGCGGGCCTGCGCCGTGGCGGTGCTGGAGGAGACCGGCCTGCTGCCACATCTCAACCCGGGTGTGCTCTCCTGGTCGGAGCTGCAACGGCTGAAGCCGGTCGCGCCGAGCATGGGCATGATGCTGGAGACCACCGCGACGCGACTCTGGTCGGAGCCGGGCGGTCCGCACTACGGCTCGCCGGACAAGGAACCGGCGGTCCGGCTCCGGGTGCTCGACGACGCCGGCCGGGTCGGCGTGCCGTTCACCACCGGCATCCTCATCGGCATCGGGGAGACCCTGGCCGAGCGGGTCGACGCCCTCTTCGCGATCCGCCGGGCCATGCGGGAGTACGGCCACCTCCAGGAGGTGATCGTGCAGAACTTCCGCGCCAAGCCGGACACCGCGATGCGTGGCATGCCCGACGCGGAGCTGCACGACCTGGCCGCCACGGTGGCGGTGGCCCGGGTGCTGCTCGGCCCGAAGGCGCGCATCCAGGCCCCGCCGAACCTCATCGAGGGCGAGTACGCGCTGCTGCTGCGCGCCGGCATCGACGACTGGGGCGGGGTTTCGCCGGTCACCCCGGACCACGTCAACCCGGAGCGCCCCTGGCCGCACCTCGACGAGTTGGCCCGGCAGACCGCGCAGGCCGGCTTCACCCTGCGCGAGCGGCTGACCATCTATCCGGAGTACGTCCGGGCCGGCGACCCGTGGCTGGATCCGCGCCTGTTGCCGCATGTCACCGCCCTCGCGGACCCGGCGACCGGGCTCGCCGTCGAGGCGGCCCGCCCGGTCGGCCGCCCCTGGCAGGAGCCGGAGGAGGTGTTCGGTGGGCGTACCGACCTGCACGCCACCATCGACACCACCGGGCGGACCGGGGACCGGCGTGGCGACTTCGACAGCGTCTACGGCGACTGGTCGGCGGTCGCGGGCAAGGTCAGCGTACCGACGGGCGGATCGAGCGACCCCGACCTGCGCGCGGGCCTGCGACTGGCCGCCGACGACCCGGCGGCGCTGCTCGACCCGGTGCACGAGGCGAAGGCGCTGGCGCTGTTCGGCGCGGACGGGTCGGCGCTGGACGAGCTGTGCCGGATCGCGGACGACGTCCGCCGGGACGCGGTCGGCGACGACGTCACGTACGTGGTCAACCGCAACATCAACTTCAGCAACGTCTGCTACGTCGGCTGCCGCTTCTGCGCCTTCGCGCAACGGGAACGGGACGCCGACGCGTACCGGCTCTCTGTCGACCAGGTCGCCGACCGGGCGGAGGAGGCGTGGGCGGCCGGCGCCACCGAGGTCTGCCTGCAGGGCGGGATCGACCCGATGCTGCCGGTCACCGGGTACGCCGACATCGTGCGGGCGATCAAGGCCCGGGTGCCGGGAATGCACGTGCACGCCTTCTCCCCGATGGAGATCGTGACCGCCGCCGCGAAGGCCGGCGTACCGGTGAAGGAGTGGCTGCTCCAGCTCCGCGAGGCCGGCCTGGACACCATCCCCGGCACCGCCGCCGAGATCCTCGACGACGAGGTGCGCTGGGTGCTCACCAAGGGCAAGCTGCCGGCCGCCGCCTGGGTCGAGGTGGTGAGCACCGCCCACGAGCTGGGCATCCGGTCCAGCTCCACGATGATGTACGGCCACGTCGACCACCCGGGCCAGTGGCTGGCCCACTTCCGGGTGCTGGCCGGCGTGCAGGACCGCACCGGCGGGTTCACCGAGTTCGTCGCGTTGCCGTTCGTGCACACCAACGCGCCGATCTATCTTGCCGGCATCGCCCGCCCCGGCCCGACCTGGCGGGAGAACCGGGCGGTGCACGCGATGGCCCGACTGCTGCTGCACGGCCGGATCGGCAACATCCAGTGCTCCTGGGTGAAGCTGGGTGACGAGGGCACCGTGGCGATGCTCCAGGGCGGCTGCAACGACCTGGGCGGCACGCTGATGGAGGAGACCATCTCCCGGATGGCGGGCTCGGGCAACGGCTCGGCCCGTACGGAGGAGCAGCTCAAGGCGATCGCCGCGGCGGCGGGCCGGCCGGCCCGCAAGCGGACGACCGCGTACGGTCACGCCGGCGCCTGACGTCGAACCTTTCCGTCCGGCGGCCGTACCAGTCGATGCCGGCGGCGGCGGGAGGCCCGGACTTCTTCGAGTTCGGCGACGACGTCCGGAACGGGATTCACGTCGACAACGACGGCGACGTTATCCGGATGTCACCTGTCGTTTCGAATTCACCACCGAGATGACGATTCCGAGCAGCTTTCTTTACCACACCGGACCGATCTCGTCGCTGAACAGCAGGAACGAGGCCGTCGTGCCGATGTCCAGGATGGACCTCTGGAACAGGCTGCCCGCCCTCGAAGGACAAGCGGTTCGCCCAGTTCGTCGGGCGTCCTGAGCGGGCCGTGTCGCTGCCCGTGCCGTTGGTGGGTCAGGCGTTCACCCCGGCCGCGGCGGCGGCCGCGGTCACTCCGGGCTCAGCGCCACCGACGTGGCAGCCGGGCCGACCGCGTCGGGTGCGCACCCACTCGGGGGTGCGGGAGCGCCACATCCGCGACGGGTGTTCCACAGTGCCGTCGACCCGGCACCGGAGGCGGGTCTTTGTACCGTCTGGTGGGACGGTCGGACGCCGGCCGGCCCGATCTCCGTCACCGGCGGCGCGATCGCCGAGTTCGTCGGTCGACCAGCGCAACGCCGGGGCGGGCTGATCGTCCGGGTCCCGTTCGCCGTCGCGCTCCGTCCACCATCTGGACCGGGCGCGGTCGGCGATTCCGAGCTCGACGGGCGATCCGGCGGGAGCCGCGTTATCTTTGCGCACCAGAATGCTGATCTTGGACGGTGTCGCGGCGGCCGCCCGGGTACGGCCCGCCGGAGCCTCCACCGGGGGCCTCCGTCGGTGTCCACTCCGGTACGCCACGGCAGAAAACTTCGGACAACTCGCCGGAGAAGGCGTTACTCGTCCGGGGTCTGAATCGATAGGGCAGGTTGCGAGGCCCGGACGGCTGAGATGGCCGACCGGAACGTGTCGGGAGGGCGACTCCATTATCAAGTTCGGCTTGACGGCGCACGCATTACACGCGTGTAATTTGAATGGGGTTGTTCGCACGGAACGCAACAAATTGCGACCGGACGGACAAGCACGCCTTTCGCGTGGGGGGTTGCAGCGGCGATGACGCCGGTGCGCGACAAGGAGGCATCTGATGGACGGCCAGCTCGAGGTGGCCGACCTGCTCGGAAACGCGCCGGAGTGGCAGGAGCGGGCGCTCTGCTCGCAGACCGACCCGGAGGCGTTCTTCCCCGAGAAGGGCGGCTCGACCCGCGAGGCGAAGCGAATCTGCTCGCGGTGTGAAGTCAAGACGGAGTGCCTGGAATACGCCCTGGGGCACGACGAGCGGTTCGGGATCTGGGGCGGGCTCTCCGAGCGGGAGCGGCGGAAGCTGAAGCGGCGGGTCGCCGCCTGACGCGTACCGGGCCTGGGCGGTGGGGGCCGCCCGGCTCGGGCCGACAGCTCGGCCGGTGGGGGCCGGCCGGGGTGCGGCAACGCGGGTGCGGCTCAGGCCAGCTCGTCGGGGTCGACCCCGAGCAGGTTCGCCACCTGCTCGATGATCACGTCGTGCACGAGATCCGCGAGGTCCTCGCGATCCATGGCGCGGAACTCCAGCGGGCGCCGGTAGAGCACGATCCGGGGTGGCACCTCCTGCCGGCCGGGGCGCCCGGGCAGCAGTCGGGCCAGCGGGACCTCGCCGTCCTCCAGCACGTCCGAGTCGTAGACGTTCAGGTCCGGTGGGACGTCCTCGACCGCGAACTCGACGCCGGCCAGTTCCTTGGCGAACCGTCGTTCGAGGGTCTCGACCGTGTCCAGCACCAGGTCGTCGAAGACCTCGGCCTTGGTCCGGGCCAGCGGTACGGTGGCCGGCACCAGCCGCCCCCGCAGCCCGCGGCCGTGGCGGTCGCGGTGGGTGCGCCGGCCGGAGCCGGGGCGGCGGTTTTCCGGACTCGTCATGACGCACAGGGTAGCCCGCACCACCGGCTGGCCCGCCGTTGCGTCGCTGGTGCGGCGTGCCGATGATCCGATCGGACGAATTGTGATCACCAAGACGGGCGTGTCGCAACGCGAAGCGGTGCGCCGGAGCCGGTAATGGAGATACCCTGCCGCCGTGAGGTCACCACGGCGCTGCTCCCGTAATGGCTGCCCCCGGCAAGCGGTCGCCACATTGACCTATGTCTACAACGAGTCGACGGCTGTGGTGGGGCCGCTGGCGGCCTTCGCCGAGCCGCACACGTACGACCTCTGCGAGCCGCACGCCCGGAGTCTGACCGCTCCGCGCGGCTGGGACGTGGTCCGGCACGAGGGCGAGTTCGAGCCGCCGCCGCCCACCACCGACGACCTGGTCGCGCTGGCCGAGGCGGTCCGCGAGGCTGCCCGCCCTGCCCCGCCCCGCCCTCCGGAGGACGACCAGGCGGTGGCCCAGGGCCCCCAGCAGACCGGCCGCCGCGGCCACCTCCGCGTCATCCCCCCCACCCACTGACCCCACCCCCACCCCCACCCCCGCCCCCCTGCGCAAGCCCCGGTCCCTCCCGCCGCGCCGTTGATCATGAGGTTGGCGGCAGTGACGGCGATCAACAACGCCGCCAACCTCATGATCAACGAGGTCGGGCGGGGTGGGGTGGGAGGTGGGAGGGTTGGGGGTCAGTGGCCGAGGAGGCGGGAGAAGGCGGCGGCGCGGCGGGACGGGCGGCCGGTGCGGAGTTCGGCCTCGTCGGCGGAGAACATGAGCTTGAGGCCGGCGTTCACGGCGAGCCAGCGCAGCGGCTCGGGCTCCCAACGCGGGGAGCGGTGGTTGACCCAGGGGAGTTCGGTCAGCTCGCTCGCCTCACCCCGGATCAGGTCGGCCAGGGTACGGCCGGCGAGGTTGCTGGTGCCGACGCCGTCGCCGACGTAGCCGCCGGCCCAGGCGAGGCCGGTCGCCCGGTCCAGCCCCACCGAGGCGGTCCAGTCCCGGGCGACGCCGAGCGGTCCGCCCCAGGTGTGGCTGATCGGCGCCGCCGGCCCGAGCACCGGGAAGAGTTCGCCCAGCACCCGGCGCAGGGCCGCGAAGACCCGGGGTTCCCGGTCATAGTCGGGGCGGACCTGGGAGCCGAAGTGGTAGGGGGCGCCCCGCCCGCCGAAGGCGAGCCGGCCGTCGGCGGTGCGCTGGCCGTAGATGATGACGTGCCGGAAGTCGGAGAAGGTCTCCCGCTCGGCCAGCCCGATCTCCGCCCAGGTTTCGGCCGGGAGCGGCTCGGTGGCCACCATCAACGAGTAGACCGGCGCGACAGCCCGCCGCTGCCCCGGCAACCCGGGGGTGAATCCCTCCGTCGCGCGGACCACCACCGGCGCCCGGACCACACCCGCGGGGGTCACCGCCGCGCCGGGGCGCACCGCCGTGACCCGGGTCCGCTCGAAGATCCGCACGCCCCGGCGCTCCACCGCCCGGGCCAGCCCGCGGACCAGCTTCGCCGGGTGGACCGCGGCGCAGTGCGGGGTGTATGTGCCGCCTAGTACCCCCTCGGCCCGGCAGCGGGCGGTGGCCGCGGCGGCGTCGAGCAGCACCAGGTCGTCGTCGGCCAGCCCGTGCTCGCGGGCCTCCGCGACGGCGGCCCGGGCCCGGTCGAGCTGGACCTCCGTGCGGGCCAGCACCACGGTGCCGGCGGCCCGCCAGTCACAGTCGATTCCCTCGGCGGCGACCACCCGGCCGACCTCGCGGACCGTCTCGTGCATGGCGCGTTGCATGGCGAGCGCCCGGTCGCGGCCGTGCCGGCGGGTCAGTGCGGGCAGCGAGGTGGGCAGGAGGGCCGAGCACCAGCCGCCGTTGCGCCCCGAGGCGCCGTACCCGGCGATCTCCTGCTCCAGCACCACGATCCGCAGCGACGGGTCGGCCGCCGCCAGGTAGTACGCCGTCCACAGCCCGGTGTAGCCGGCCCCGACGAGCACCACGTCGGCGTCGGTGTCGCCGGGCAGCCCGGGGCGCGGCGTCAGCGGCTCGTCCACGCTGGACAGCCAGTACGACAGGTCCTGGTAGCGCATCACCACTCCGGCGGGGGCAGGTCGTGCCGCAGCCGCGGATCGGGCTGCGGGGTCCCGTACGCCTCGACGACCGGCACCACCCCGGCCCAGACCGGCCGGTCGAGGTCGTCCTCGGGGTCGTCGGGCGGCCCGGCACTGATCTTCACCGAGCACTCGTCGAGCGGCAGGGCGAGCACCAGCGTGGCGGCCAGTTCCTTCGCCGAGGGTGGCCGGATCCGCGCCCAGCGGCCGGGCAGCAGGTGCTCGGAGAGCCGTTCCAGGGCGGCCAGCTTCTCGGCGCCGTCGAGCACGGCGAGGCAGCCGAGCACCATGGCGCACCGGTAGTTCATCGAGGACTCGAAGGCGCTGCGGGCCAGCACCAGCCCGTCGAGCAGGGTGACCGTGAGGCAGGCCGGAGCACCGGCGGCGAGGTGCCGGAAGAGGCGGCTGCCGGTGGAGCCGTGCACCAGCACCCGCTCCCCGTCCCGGGCGTACGCGACGGGCAGCGCGTACGGCTGGCCGCCGTCGGCGATGGCGAGGTGGGCGACCCGGCCGGCGTCGAGGACGGCGTGCAGGGCCGCCCGGTCGTGGACGGCGAGGTCGGGCAGGCGGCGTACCCGGGTCCGGTCGGTGCCGCCGACGGCGGCCCGGTTCGCGTCGTCCCCGCCGGCGGCCGTGGGGCGGGGCCGGTCCGCGCGGTCGCGAGTCCCGGCCCCGTCCGACCCCGAGCCGGCGGTCAGAGGCGCGCCCATGCCTCGGTCAGCACGGCGCGCAGGATCTGCTCGATCTCGTCGAACTGCTGCTGCTCGGCGATCAGCGGCGGGGCGAGCTGCACCACCGGGTCGCCCCGGTCGTCGGCGCGGCAGTAGAGCCCGGCCTGGAAGAGCGCGGTGGAGAGGAAGCCGCGCAGCAGCCGCTCCGACTCGGCGTCGTCGAAGGTCTCCCGGGTCGCCTTGTCCTTGACCAGTTCGATGCCGTAGAAGTAGCCGTCGCCGCGGACGTCTCCGACGATCGGCAGGTCGTTGAGCTTCTCCAGGGTGGACCGGAACGCGTCCTCGTTGGCCCGGACGTGCCCGACCAGGTCCTCGCGGGCGAAGACCTCCAGGTTGGCCAGGGCCACCGCGCAGGAGACCGGGTGGCCGCCGAAGGTCACCCCGTGGGCGAACATGCCGGTCTCGGTGAGGAACGGCTCCATCAGGCGCTCGCTGGCGATCATCGCGCCGAGCGGGGCGTAGCCGGAGGTGATGCCCTTGGCGGTGGTGATGATGTCGGGCTGGTAGCCGTATCGGGCGGCGCCGAAGTATTCGCCGAGCCGGCCCCAGGAGCAGATCACCTCGTCGGAGACGAGCAGCACGTCGTACGCGTCGCAGATCTCCCGGACCCGCTCGAAGTACCCGGGCGGCGGCGGGAAGCAGCCGCCGGAGTTCTGCACCGGCTCCAGGAAGACCGCGGCGACCGTGTCCGGCCCCTCCCGCTCGATGGCGCGGCCGATCTCCTCGGCGGCCCAGCGGCCGAACGCCTCCGGGGAGTCGCCGTGCTCCGGGGCGCGGTAGAAGTTGGTGTTCGGCACCTTGATGCCGCCGGGGACCAGCGGCTCGAAGTCGGACTTGATGCCCGGCAGGCCGGTGATCGACAGCGCCCCCATCGAGGTGCCGTGGTACGCGATGTAGCGGCTGACCACCTTGTGCTTGTTCGGCTGGCCGGTGCGCTTGAAGTAGGCCCGGGCCAGCTTCCACGCCGCCTCGACGGCCTCGGAGCCGCCGGTGGTGAAGAAGACCCGGTTCAGGTCGCCGGGGGTCAGCGAGGCGACCTTCTCGGCCAGCTCGACGGCCTTCGGGTGGGCGTACGACCAGAGCGGGAAGTAGGCCAGTTCGGCGGCCTGCTTGGCGGCCGCGTCGGCGAGTTCGGTCCGGCCGTGCCCGGCGTTGACGACGAAGAGCCCGGCGAGTCCGTCCAGGTAGCGGCGGCCCTGCGAGTCCCAGACGTAGGCGCCCTCGCCGCGCACGATCGTCGGTACCTCGCCGGCGGAGTAGCTGGCCATCCGGGTGAAATGCATCCAGAGGTGGTCGGTGGCGTTGGCCATGTCAGCCCCATCGGGTCTCGGGCCGGTCAAGGGGTGAAACCGGCCGCTCTGCCCACGGTTATCCCACAGTCCGTGCCGCCGAAGCAAGTGGGATCGGTAGCCCAGTGGCGTCTAGGCGACGGAATTAGCGTGTTGTTGGGTAGATGGCAACGGAATCCGTACCCAGGCCGTGTCGTGGCGAGGCTCAGGCCGTGCCCCAGCTGTAGGTCTGCTTGCGCAGCTTCAGGTAGACGAACGCCTCGGTCGCCAGCACGCCCGGGACGCTGCGCAGCTTCTGGAGGATCTCCAGCAGGTGCTCGTCGTTGCGGCAGACCACCTCGGCCAGCAGGTCGAACGAGCCGGCCGTGATCACCACGTAGTCGATCTCCTCGAAATCGGCGAGCCGGTCGGCCACGGCCTCCAGGTCCCCGTCGGTACGCAGGCCGATCATGGCCTGGCGGGGGAAGCCGAGTTGGAGCGGATCGGTCACCGCGACGATCTGCATGACCCCGGCGTCGAGCAGGCGCTGCACGCGCTGGCGGACCGCCGCCTCGGAGAGGCCGACCGCCTTGCCGATGGTCGCGTACGGGCGCCGGCCGTCCTCCTGGAGTTGCTCGATGATCTGTTTGGCCACGTCGTCGAGCAGAACGTGACTGGCGCCTTCGCGCACGGTGACACGGCGCGCCCCGTTTCCGTTCTCCAGTTGCCGGTTGGCCATCGACCGCTCCCCTGTCCGGTTCCTTCGCGCTGAGCGTAGTGCCCGGGCGCAGTCTGGCGTATTTCGTGGTCGCTGGCTAATCCAACAACGGAATCCCTTGTAAGGGAGGTCACATCATGTCAGGATCAGTCGTCCATCGCCATGACCCTCCCGCCGGCGCGCCTCCCCCGTTCCGCCGCCGACGATGCCCCTTAGGAGTCGTCACATGCGTAGTCCCCTCCGGCCCCTCACCCGGCGTGGTCTGCTCACCGGCACCCTCGGGTCGGCCGCACTGCTCGCGACGGCGGGCACGCTGGCCGGCTGCGGCACGAAGGGCGCCCAACAGACCGAGGCCGGCTGCAAGAGCGAGGATCTCTCCGCGACGGAGAAGAAGCTGGCCTTCTCCAACTGGCCGCAGTACATCGACGTCGACGAGAAGGACGAGTCCAAGCGGCCCACCATCGAGGCGTTCATCGCCAAGTCCGGCATCCAGGTGACCTACAACGAGGACATCAACGACAACAACGAGTTCTTCGGCAAGGTGCAGAACCAGCTCGCCGGCTGCCAGCCCACCGGGCGCGATCTCATGGTGCTCACCGACTGGATGGCCGCCCGGATGATCCGGCTCGGCTGGATCCAGAAGCTGGACAAGGCCAAGCTGCCCAACGTCGAGGCCAACCTGCTGCCCTCGCTGCGCAATGCGTCCTTCGACGCGGACCGCCAGCTCTCCGTCCCGTGGCAGTCCGGCCTGACCGCCCTCGCGTACAACGCCAAGGTGACCAAGGAGATCCGCACGGTCGACGAGCTGCTCACCCGCCCCGACCTCAAGGGCAAGGTGACCGCCCTGTCCGAGATGCGGGACACCATGGGCCTGCTGCTGCAGTCCAACGGCCACGATCCCTCGAACTTCACCACCGCCCAGTTCGACGACGCGCTGGCCAAGCTCAAGCGGGCCGTCGACTCCGGGCAGATCCGCAAGTTCACCGGCAACGACTACTCCCAGGACCTGAACAAGGGCGACATCGCCGCCTGCATCGCCTGGTCGGGTGACGTGATCCAGCTCGGCTTCGAGAACGACAACATCAAGTTCGTGTCGCCGGAGTCCGGCGTGATGCTCTGGTCGGACAACATGCTGGTGCCGAACAAGGCCAGCCACAAGGCGAACGCCGAAGAGCTGATCAACTATTACTACGACCCGGCGGTGGCCGCGAAACTCGCCGCGTACGTCAACTACATCTGCCCGGTCAAGGGTGCGCAGGCCGAGATGGAGAAGCTCGATCCGGACCTGGCCAAGAACCCGCTCATCTTCCCCGACGAGGCACTGCTGTCGAAGGCCCGGGGCTTCATGGCCCTGGACGAGCAGCGGGAGAAGGAGTACGAGGCCAAGTTCCAGAAGGTCATCGGGGCGTGAGGACGATGGGACACGAGACACCGGCCGGCGACCTGCGCCTGGCCAACCTGACCAAGCGGTTCGGCGTCTTCACCGCCGTGGACGACCTCAGCCTGACCATCCCGCAGGGCTCCTTCTTCGCCCTGCTCGGTGCCTCCGGCTGCGGCAAGACCACCACGCTGCGGATGATCGCCGGGCTGGAGGAGCCGACCAGCGGGCAGGTGCTGCTCGGCGACCGGGACATCGCCGGGCTGCGGCCGTACAAGCGGCCGGTGAACACCGTGTTCCAGAGCTACGCCCTCTTCCCGCACCTCGACATCCACGAGAACGTGGCCTTCGGACTGCGCCGGCGAGGCATCCGCAACGTCGGCGACCAGGTCGAACGGATGCTCGCGCTGGTGCAGCTCGAAGGGTACGGCCGGCGCAGGCCGGCGCAACTCTCCGGCGGCCAGCAGCAGCGGGTCGCGCTGGCCCGCGCGCTGATCAACCACCCGCAGGTGCTGCTGCTCGACGAGCCGCTCGGCGCGCTCGACCTGAAGCTGCGCCGGCAGATGCAGATCGAGCTGAAGCGGATCCAGACCGAGGTCGGCATCACCTTCGTGCACGTCACGCACGACCAGGAGGAGGCCATGACCATGGCCGACACCGTCGCGGTGATGAACGCCGGGCGGATCGAGCAGCTCGGGCGGCCCGCCGACCTCTACGAGTACCCGGCCACCGCGTTCGTGGCGAACTTCCTCGGCCAGTCCAACCTGCTGGCCGGCGAGGCGGCCGGGCGGAGCGGGGACGACGTGCTGGTCACCGCGCACGGCCTGCGCTTCTCGGTGCCCGCCGGGCGGGCCCGGGTCGATCGGGGGTCGGTCTTCCTCGGGGTACGCCCCGAGAAGCTGCACCTGGTCGAGCGCCCCGAGCAGGTGCCCGCCGGCCACCAGCACGTCGGCGGCGTGGTGACCGACGCGTCCTACGTCGGCGTGAGCACCCAGTATCTGGTGCGGACGGCGTGGGGCAGCGAGCTGTCCGCGTTCTCGGCCAACAGCGGGGTCGGCGGCCAGCTGCCGCTCGGCGCCGCGGTGGTGGCGCACTGGGACCCGCGGCACGCGTTCCTGCTGCCGCGCGAATCCGGTGCGGACGACCAGACCACCCCGCTGCTCGACCAGCCGCCGGTGGGTGTGCTCTCGTGAGCGCGTTGGCCCACGTACCGACCTCGTCGGGGCAGGCGGCAGCGCCGCCACCCCGGCGGGGACGCCACAGGGCGCTGCCGTACCTGTTGCTGCTGCCGGGCGCGGCCTGGCTGCTGGTCTTCTTCGCCCTGCCGCTGCTCCAGCTCGCCGCGGCCAGCCTCTACGACCCGGGCGGATCCCTCTCCACCGGGTACGCGATGACCTGGGCCGTCGGCAACTATCCGGACGCGTTGCAGGCGTACTGGCCGCAGTTCCTCCGGTCGTTCCTCTATTCGGCGATCGCGCTGGTGCTGGCCCTGCTGATGGGCTACCCGCTGGCGTACGGGATCGCGCAGAAGGCCGGCCGCTGGAAGAACCTGCTGCTGGTCGCGGTGGTCGCGCCGATGTTCACCAGCTTCCTGGTCCGGACGCTGGCCTGGAAGACCATCCTGTCGGACAACGGCTGGGTGGTGGGGCTGCTGCGGGACGTGCACCTGCTCGGGCCGGACGGCCGGCTGCTGGCCACGCCGGTGGCGGTGGTGCTCGGCCTGACGTACAACTTCCTGCCCTTCCTGGTGCTGCCGCTGTACGCGAGCCTGGAGCGGCTGGACCCGCGCCTGCTGGAGGCGGCCAGTGACCTGTACGCGAGCCCGCTACGGGCCTTCCAGAAGATCACCCTGCCGCTGTCCATGCCCGGCCTGATCGCCGGCACGCTGCTCTTCTTCATCCCGGCGACCGGTGACTACATCAACGCCGAGCTGCTCGGCACCCCGAACCAATACATGATCGGCAACGTCATCGACTCGGCGTTCCTGGTCCGGCTGGACTACCCGCAGGGTGCGGCCCTGTCGTTCCTGCTGATGGCGGCGATCCTCGCGATTGTCTTCGTCTACCTGCGCAAGGCCGGCACCGAGGAGGTGCTGTGATGCGCGCGAGGAGCGCAGCGCAGCGAGGCCCCGCAGTCGCGAATGAAGGTGAGTTCTGATGCGCCGTTGGCTGGCCGACCGGTGGGTGATGGGCGCCGCCCTGCTCGTCCTCGGCTACCTCTCGCTGCCCATCCTGGTGGTCGCCGGCCTCTCCTTCAACCGGCCGTCCAGCCGGCTGTCCTACGACTTCAACGAGTTCACCCTGGACAACTGGACGCAGCCCTGCGCCACCTCCGACATGTGCGACGCCGTCATCCGCAGCATGGAGATCGGCCTGATCGCCACGGTGGTCTCCACCATCCTCGGCACGCTGATGGCGTTCGCCCTGGTCCGGCACGGCTTCCGGGGGCGCGCCGGGATCAACGGGCTGATCTTCCTGCCGATGGCCACCCCGGAACTGGTGATGGGCACCTCGCTGCTCGCCCTCTTCGTGGCCGCCGGGGTGCCGCAGGGCTTCTGGACCATCGTCATCGCGCACGTGATGTTCTGCGTGTCGTTCGTGGTGGTCACCGTGAAGGCCCGGCTCGCCGGCATGGACCGGCGGCTGGAGGAGGCCGCCATGGACCTGTACGCCAGCGAGTGGCAGACCTTCCGGCGGATCACGCTGCCGCTGGTGCTGCCCGGCATCGTGGCCGCCGCGCTGCTCGCGTTCTCGCTGAGCTTCGACGACTTCATCATCACGAACTTCAACGCCGGCACCACGGTCACCTTCCCGATGTACGTCTGGGGCGCCGCCCAGCGGGGCATCCCGCCGCAGGTCAACGTCATTGGCACGGCGATGTTCGTGATCGCGTTGCTGCTCGTCGGGGCCAGCTCGCTGCGCGGCCGGCGAGCCCGGCGGGCGGCCCTCGCGACCCCCGTCGCGCCCCGCCCATCGGCGATGAGCGGATCATGAAACTCCCGCATACCGGCCGGGCGTTGGCCGACGCCGCGCCCGTCCCGTACTGGCTCGACCGACCGGAACGCCCCGACCCGCTGCCGCCGCTGGCCGGTCCGCACGACGCCGACCTGCTGGTGGTCGGTGGCGGGTACTCGGGGCTCTGGACCGCCCTGCTGGCCAAGGAGGCCGACCCGGACCGGGACGTGCTGCTGGTCGAGGCGGGCACCTGCGGCTGGGCGGCGTCGGGGCGCAACGGCGGGTTCTGCGCCGCCTCGCTCACCCACGGCCTGGCCAACGGCGTCGACCGGTTCCCCGGCGAGATCGACGAGTTGGAGCGGCTCGGCCGGGAGAACCTGGCGGCCATCGCCGCCACGGTGGCCCGGCACGACATCGACTGCGACTTCGAGCGGACCGGCGAACTGGCGGTCGCCGTCGAGCCGTACCAGCTCGCCGGGCTCGCCGAGGACGCCGAGCTGGCCCGCCGGTACGGCCACGACGTCCGGCTGCTCGACCGCGACGAGGTACGCGCCGAGGTGGACTCGCCGACGTACCTCGGCGGGATGTGGGACCGGGACCGGGTGGCCCTGCTCGACCCGGCGAAGCTCGCCTGGGGGCTCCGCCGCGCCGCCCTCGACCTGGGCGTACGCCTGCACGAGCACACCCGGGTCACCGGCCTGCGCCGGGACGGCGGCGCGTTGCGCGCGACGACGGCCGGTGGCCCGGACGGGGCGCCCGGCGTGGTCCGGGCCCGGCAGGTCGTGCTCGCCACCAACGCGTTCCCGCCGCTGCTGCGCCGGCTGCGCGCCTGGCTGGTCCCGGTCTACGACTACGCGCTGATGACCGAGCCGCTGACGCCCGTGCAGCGGAAGGCGATCGGCTGGGCGAACCGGCAGGGCCTGGCCGATGTCGGCAACCAGTTCCACTACTACCGGATCACCGCCGACGGCCGGATCCTCTTCGGCGGGTACGACGCGGTCTACCACTACGGCAACCGGATGGCCCCGGAGCTGGCGCAGCGGCCGGCCACCTTCACCGCCCTGGCCGAGCACTTCTTCACCACCTTTCCCCAATTGGCGGGTCTCCGGTTCAGCCACCGCTGGGGCGGGGTGATCGACACCTGCACCCGGTTCTGTGCGTTCTTCGGCACCGCGTACGAGGGACGGCTGGCGTACGCGGCCGGGTTCACCGGGCTCGGCGTCGGGGCGACCCGGTTCGGCGCCCGGGTGATGCTCGACCTGCTCGGCGGGAAGGAGACTCCGCTGACCCGGCTCGACCTGGTGCGCAGCAAGCCGCTGCCGTTCCCGCCGGAGCCGTTCCGCGCCGCCGGCATCAACCTCACCCGTTGGTCGCTCGCCCGCGCCGACGCGCGCCAGGGGCGGCGCAACGGGTGGCTCCGTACGCTCGATCGTCTTGGACTGGGGTTCGATTCCTGATGCGCATCCTGCTCGTCGGCGCCGGCGGCGTCGGCTCCGCCGCCGTCGCCATCGCCGCCCGCCGCTCCTTCTTCGAGACGATGGTGGTCGCCGACTACGACCTCGGCCGGGCCAGCCGGGCCATCGCGGATTACGACACCCGGTTCGTCGCCGCCCCGCTCGACGCCTCGTCGGCGGAGGCGGTCGCCGCGCTCTGCCGCGAGCACCGGATCACCCACGTGCTCAACGCGGTCGACCCGCGCTTCGTCATGCCGATTTTCGAGGGCGCGTTCGCCGCCGGGGCCGACTATCTGGACATGGCGATGTCGCTGTCCCGCCCGCACCCCGCGCATCCGTACGCGGAGACCGGGGTGAAGCTCGGCGACGACCAGTTCGCTCTCGCTGAGCAGTGGTCCACGGCTGGCCGGCTCGCGCTCTGCGGCATCGGCGTCGAGCCGGGCCTGTCCGACGTCTTCGCCCGTTACGCCGCCGACGAACTCTTCACCGAGATCGACGAGATCGGGGTACGCGACGGCGCCAACCTCACCGTCGACGGCTACGACTTCGCCCCGTCGTTCTCCATCTGGACCACCATCGAGGAGTGTCTCAACCCGCCGGTGATCTGGGACGCCGACCGGGGCTGGTACACCACCCCGCCGTTCTCGGAGCCGGAGGTGTTCGAGTTCCCGGCGGGGATCGGCCCGGTGGAGTGCGTCAACGTGGAGCACGAGGAGGTGCTGCTGATCCCGCGCTGGGTGAAGGCCAAGCGGGTCACCTTCAAGTACGGCCTGGGCGACGAGTTCATCGAGGTGCTCAAGACCCTGCACAAGCTGGGCCTCGACTCGACCCGCCCGGTGTCGGTGCGCGGCGTCGAGGTCGCCCCGCGCGACGTGGTGGCCGCCTGCCTGCCCGACCCGGCCACCCTCGGCGACCGGATGCGCGGCAAGACGTGCGCCGGGACGTACGTCACCGGCACCGGGGTCGACGGCCGGCCACGGCGGGTCTACCTCTACCACGTGGTCGACAACGAGTGGTCCATGAAGGAGTACGGCCACCAGGCGGTGGTCTGGCAGACCGCGATCAACCCGGTGGTCGCGCTGGAACTGCTGGCCACCGGCGCCTGGTCCGGCACCGGGGTGCTCGGCCCGGAGGCGCTGCCCCCGCGGCCCTTCCTCGACCTGCTGACCGGCTACGGCTCGCCGTGGGGAATGGAGGAGGGGTGACCCGCTACGGCCCGATGTTCGGCCCCGACGTGACGTTCCTCGGGGTGCCCCCGTGCACCCTGGACGAGCCGGTCAGCTACGCGGACGCGGACGTGGTGATCGTGGGCGCGCCCTTCGACGGCGGCACCTCGCACCGGCCCGGCACCCGGTTCGGCCCGTCCGCCATCCGCCAGGCCTGCTACCTGCCGCACGACGGCTCCCGCCCGTCGCTGGCGCTGCGGGTGGACGGCCTGCAGGACCTCCGCGTCTACGACGCGGGCGACGTGGAGATGTTCTCCGGCGACATCGAACGGTCGCTGTCCGCGCTGGAATCCGCCGTCCACGCGGTCGCGTCCGCCGGGGCGATCCCGATCGTGCTCGGCGGCGACCACTCCATCGCGCTGCCCGACGCCACCGGGGTCGCCCGCCACCACGGGCTCGGCCGGGTGTCGCTGGTGCACTTCGACGCGCACGCCGACACCGGGGACATCGAGTTCGGCTCGCTGCACGGGCACGGCCAGCCGATGCGCCGGCTCATCGAGTCCGGCGCGGTACGCGGTGACCGGTTCCTCCAGATCGGCCTGCGCGGCTACTGGCCCGGCCCGGAGACGCTCTCCTGGATGGCCGACCAGCGGATGCGGTCGTACGAGATGACCGAGGTGGTGGCCCGCGGGCTCGACGAGTGCCTGACCGAGGCGTTCGGGATCGCCACCGACGAGTGCGAGGGGGTCTTCCTCTCCGTCGACGTGGACGTGGTCGACCCGGGCATGGCCCCCGGGACCGGCACCCCGGAGCCCGGCGGGCTGACCTCGCGGCAGCTGCTCGACGCCGTCCGGCGCTGCTGCTACGAGCTGCCCGTGGTCGGGGTGGACGTGGTCGAGGTCGCGCCGCCGTACGACCACGCCGACATCACCGCGTACCTGGGGAACCGGGTGGTCCTGGAGGCGTTGTCGGCGATCGCCCGCCGCCGCCGGGACGCCGCCGGCGGCCAGCCCTGGGACCCGCGCCGGCCCCTTCTCGACGGCCGCTGACGGGCCGGCTGATCCCCGTCCGGTCCGCCCGGGCGGGTGCCAGGCAGGGCCGGACACCTGGCTGCGCACGATGGCGGTGGACCGCCACCGGCTGACCCGGGAATCGTGGCGAGCAGGGAGCGTCAGCCAGGGAAGGGGTGGTCCGTTATGCCGCCGGAGGAGACCGCCACGCGGATCGACGGGCCGGCCTCCGCTGCCGTGCCGCGTACCCCGCGCCGGCTGCGCCACCCGGACCGGTTCCGCGCCCGGTACGGTCCCTGGGCGCTCGTCACCGGCGCGTCGTCGGGCATCGGGCGGGAGATCGCCGAGGTGCTCGCTGCCGCCGGGTTGCACCTCGTCCTCGTCGCCCGGCGGCGGGACGTGCTGCTCACCCTGGCCGACGAGCTCACCGACCGGTACGGCGTCCAGGCCCGGGTGGTCGACGCCGACCTCGCCACGCCGGCCGGGGTGGACGCGGCCGTCGCCGGCAGCACGGATCTTGACGTCGGGCTGCTGGTGGCCGCCGCCGGGTTCGGCACCTCCGGGTCGTTCCTGGACGCGGACCCTTCGGTCGAGGTGGAGATGCTGGACGTCAACTGCCGGGCGGTGCTGGCGCTGACCCAGCGGTTCGGGCGGCGACTGGCCGCGCGCGGGCGCGGGGGCGTGGTGCTGCTGGCCTCGCTGGTCGGCTTCCAGGGCGCCCCGCACGCCGCCTCGTACGCGGCCACCAAGGCGTACGTGCAGGCGCTCGCCGAGGCGCTGCACGTGGAGTGGAAGCCGCTCGGCATCGACGTGCTGGCGGCGGCGCCCGGCCCGGTGCGCAGCGGCTTCGCTGCCCGGGCGGGGATGCGGATGACGCTGGCCGCCCGCCCCGCCGACGTGGCGGCTCCCGTCCTCAACGCGCTCGGCCGTCGGGGCACGGTGCTGCCCGGCGGCCTGGCGAAGCTGCTCACCTGGTCCCTGCGGCCGCTGCCGCGCCCTCTGCGGGTCCGGATGATGAGCGTGGTCATGCGCGGCATGCTCGACGAGAGCCGTACGCCCGGCTGTGACTAGATCCTTGGTCGCCAGCTTCTCGACGGGCGGTCCGAGGCCGGAGATGAAGTCGATCTGGGACGATATCACCGCAGTGAGGCTGTCGCGTCCACAGTGTTATCTCGATGGGAGCCGTCTTGCCGAGGAGTAGACCCTTGTTGGTCGGGGCGCTGATCCTCACGACTCTGACGGGCTGCGCCACCACCGCAGAGACGCGAGCGTGTCCGTTGATCGCTACCCCGAAGGGGATCGGCATCAATGTCGC
This sequence comes from Micromonospora sp. NPDC007230, assembly GCF_042869115.1. Classification (NCBI taxonomy): domain Bacteria; kingdom Bacillati; phylum Actinomycetota; class Actinomycetes; order Micromonosporales; family Micromonosporaceae; genus Micromonospora; species Micromonospora sp. NPDC007230. Next base: position 205,438 of record NZ_JBIAFE010000010.1, read on the forward strand.
CGCGGCGATCGCGGAGCGGGTTGACTCGGCCGAGATGGCCGTGTGCTGGGACGGTTCCTGCCGGACGCGGCCGGTCACCCTGCGCCCGAGTTCCCGAACCATCGACGACGGTTGCACCGGGAGTGGACCCGACGCCGTCTGCGTCGCACAGGACGAGGCCACGGGCGAGAAGGCGGGCTTTGCCGACGTTCCCGACCTGCCGTCGCGCCCGGTCGAGGTGACCGTGACCCTGACCGATTCGGCGGGAACCCGGATCGTCGATCAGACATTGATGCTTGATCCCAAGATGGTTGAACCGCCCGGAGGGGACTGCGGTGGGAACCGACCGCAGGGGCGGATTGCGGTCGACGCCGACGGGACTGCGCGTTCGATCGGCTAGGCATTCTTGACAGGATCCGGAGCCTTCCTGTCACTCACGAGCCGGTGGAGATCTGGTGGCCCGATTCCCCGATCCGGCCTACGCGACCCTCCGTGGCAACCATGGTGTGCCACGAACAGGTGCTGACCGCCGGTCAGCCGAACGCCGCGTCCAGGATGTCCAGGCCCCGGGTCAACTCCTCGTCGGCGATCACGAGCGGGGGCAGGAAACGCAGCACGTTGCCGTACGTGCCGCAGGTGAGGGTGAGCAGGCCGGCCGCGTGGCAGGCCGCCGAGATCGCCGCCGTGGCGGCCGGGTCCGGGGTCAGGCTGCCCGGCTGCACGATCTCCACGGCGAGCATCGCGCCGCGCCCGCGTACCTCGGCGACGCGCGGGTCGCGGGCGGCGATCGCCCGCAGCCGGCCGACCATGGTCGCGCCGATCCGCCGGGCGGCGGCGGCCAGGTCCAGCTCGTGCATGGTCTCGATGGCCGCCAGTGCGGCGGCACAGGCGATCGGGTTGCCGCCGTACGTGCCGCCGAGGCCGCCGACGTGCACCGCGTCCATCAGCTCCGCCCGCCCGGTCACGGCGGCCAGCGGCAGGCCGCCGGCGATGCCCTTGGCCAGGGTGACCAGGTCCGGCTCGACGCCCTCGTGCTGGCAGGCGAACCAGTCCCCGGTCCGGCAGAACCCGGTCTGGATCTCGTCGGCCACGAAGACCACCCCGGCGGCTGTCGCCCACTCGCGCAGCGCCGGCAGGAACCCCTCCGCGGGTACGACGAAGCCGCCCTCGCCCTGGATCGGCTCGATCAGCAGCGCGGCCACGTTCTCCGCACCGACCTGCTTCTCCACCAGCTCGATCGCCAGGGCCGCGGCGGTCGCCCCGTCGAGCCCACCGTCGCGCAGCGGGTACGACATCGGCACCCGGTAGATCTCCCCGGCGAACGGCCCGAACCGGTGCTTGTACGGCATGTTCTTCGCGGTCAGCGCCATGGTCAGGTTGGTCCGGCCGTGGTACGCGTGGTCGAAGACCACCACCGCCGGCCGCCCGGTGGCGTGCCGGGCGATCTTCACGGCGTTCTCCACCGCCTCGGCGCCCGAGTTGAACAGCGCCGAGCGCTTCTCGAAGCCTCCCGGCGTCAGGGCGTTGAGCTGCTCGCACACCGTCACGTACGACTCGTAGGGGGCGACCATGAAGCAGGTGTGGGTGAAGCGCTCGACCTGCGCCTTGACCGCCTCGACCACCCGAGGGGCGGAGTTGCCGACACTGGTGACCGCGATGCCGGCGGCGAAGTCGATCCACTCCCGACCGTCGACGTCGGTGATCGTGCCGCCGCCGGCCCGGTCCACGTACGCCGGGATGACGCTCCCGACTCCACGGGCGACCGCCGCGCCCCGCCGTTTGTGCAGTTCCTCGCTCGACGTCATGGCTCAGCCTTCGATGTTGTGCATGACGTGCTTGATCCGGGTGTAGTCCTCCAGGCTGTAGACCGAGAGGTCCTTGCCGTGCCCGGAGTGCTTGAAGCCGCCGTGCGGCATCTCCGAGATGAACGGGATGTGGGTGTTCACCCAGACGCAGCCGAAGTCGAGCCGACGGGTCATCCGCATCGCCCGGCCGTGGTCCTTGGTCCAGACCGAGGCGGACAGGCCGTACTCGACGCCGTTGGCCCAGCGCACCGCCTCGTCCTCGTCCGAGAAACGCTGCACTGTGATGACGGGGCCGAACACCTCGTCCTGGATGATCTCGTCGGCCTGCTGCACCCCGGACACCACCGTCGGGGCGTAGAAGTAGCCGCGCTCGCCGACCTGCGAGCCGCCGGTCTCGACCTTCGCGTGGCCGGGCAGCCGGTCCAGGAAGCCGCGTACCCGGGCGAGCTGGTTGGCGTTGTTCAGCGGGCCGTAGAGCACGTCCTCGTCGTCCGGCGCGCCGGTCTTCGTGTTGCGGGCCTGCTCGGCGAGGGCGGCGACGAAGTCGTCGTAGACGCCGGTTCCGGCGAGCACCCGGGTCGCGGCGGTGCAGTCCTGGCCGGCGTTGAAGTAGCCGCCCACCGCGATCGCCTCGGCCGCCGCCGCGATGTCCGCGTCGTCGAAGAGCACCACCGGGGCCTTGCCGCCCAACTCCAGGTGGGTCCGCTTGAGGTCCGGCGCGGCTGCGGCGGCGACCTCCATGCCGGCCCGGGTCGAGCCGGTGATCGACACCAGCTGCGGCGTCGGGTGGGCGACGAGGGCCCGGCCGGTGTCCCGGTTGCCGCAGATCACGTTGAACACGCCCGGCGGGAAGAACTCGGACGCGATCTCGGCCAGCAGCAGCGTCGACACCGGGGTGGTGTCGGATGGCTTGAGCACCACGGTGTTGCCGGCGGCCAGCGCCGGGGCGATCTTCCAGACCGCCATCATCAGCGGGTAGTTCCACGGGGTGACCTGGGCGCAGACGCCGATCGGCTCGCGCCGCACGTACGAGGTGTGGCCCGCCAGGTACTCGCCGGCCGAGCGGCCCTCCAGCAGGCGGGCGGCGCCGGCGAAGAAGCGGAACTCGTCGACGGCCGGGGGCAGCTCCTCGTCGGCGGTGAGCTGGCGCGGCTTGCCGGTGTTGCGTACCTCGGCGTCGACCAGGTCGGCGGCGCGGGCCTCCACCGCGTCGGCGAGCTTGAGAAGGGCCTTCTGCCGCTCGGCCGGGGTGGTGTCCCGCCACGTCTCGAATGCCGCGGCGGCGGCCTTCATCGCCGCGTCCACGTCCGCGGCTCCCGAGACCGGCGCCTGGGCGAAGACCTCCCCGGTGCACGGGTCGATCAGGTCGGCGTAGCCGCCGTCCACCGGGTCGACGTACTCGCCGTTGACGAAGTTGCGCAGCTGCTGCTGATCACTCATCAGAAGTCTCCGAGGGTGGCCGGGGGAAGGACAGCGGAGGTTATCGCAATCTGACTGCCATCTTGGCTACTGAATTCGCAACAGACAAGGGCTAAGGCAACTGTTTCCGCGTGAGGGTGGCGTCGTCTACGCTGCCGGTCGTGGAGCCGAGAGCCTTCTTCGTCGCCGGCCGCCCCGTTCACGGCGAGGGCGAGCTGACCGTCACCCACCCGTACGACGGCCGGGCGGTCGGGCGTACCAGCCTCGCCACGCCCGACCAGGTCGAGGCCGCCGTCGCGGCAGCCGCCGGCGTGGCCGCGGCGGCCGCGGCCCTGCCCGCGCACGCCCGCGCGGCGGCCCTCGATCACGTCTCCCGGCGCCTCGCCGAACGCGCCGACGAGGTCGCCACGCTGATCACCGCCGAGAACGGCAAACCGGTCAAGTGGGCGAAGGCCGAGGTGGGTCGCGCGGTCTCCACGTTCCGGTGGGCGGCCGAGGAGGCCCGGCGCTTCTCCGGCGAACTGCAACGCCTGGACACCGACCCGGCGGCGACCGGGCGGATCGCGCTGGTCCGGCGGGTGCCGAAGGGGCCCGTGCTGGGCATCGCGCCGTTCAACTTCCCGCTGAACCTGGTCGCGCACAAGGTGGCCCCGGCAATCGCCGTCGGCGCGCCGATCATCGTCAAGCCGGCCCCGGCCACCCCGCTGTCCGCGCTGCTGCTCGGCGCGATCCTCGCCGAGACCGAGCTGCCGGAGGGGATGTTCTCAGTGCTGCCGCTGCCCAACGAGCGCGCCGCCGAACTCGTCGCCGACCCCCGGCTGCCGGTGGTGTCGTTCACCGGCTCCGGTCCGGTCGGCGCGGCCATCCGCCGGGCCGTCCCCGACAAGCACGTGACCCTCGAACTCGGCGGCAACGCGGCGGCGGTGATCTGCGAGGACTGGAGTTCCGACGAGGACCTGACCTTCGCCGCGCACCGGATCGCCACCTTCTCCAACTACCAGGCCGGCCAGTCGTGCATCGCCGTGCAGCGGGTGTACGTGCACGAATGGCTCTACGACGGCTTCCTGCCCCGGCTGGTCGCGGCCGTGGAGGCGCAGCGGACCGGAGACCCGACCTCCGAGCTGACCGACGTCGGCCCGCTGGTCTCCGTCGCGGCGGCCGAGCGGGTCGAGGCGTGGGTGGACGAGGCGGTCGCCGCCGGCGCCACCATCGAGGTCGGCGGCCGGCGGGAGGGCGCGACCTACCCGCCGACCGTGCTGACCGGGGTGCCCTCGTCGGCCAAGGTCAGTGCGGAAGAGGTGTTCGGGCCGGTGCTGGTGGTCGCCCGGGTCGAGAGCGAGCAGGCCGCGTTCGCCGCCGTCAACGACTCGCCGTACGGGCTGCAGGCCGGCGTCTTCACGCACAACCTGCAGACCGCGTTCCTGGCGTCCCGGACGCTCGACGTCGGCGGGGTGATCGTGGGAGACGTGCCGTCGTACCGGGCCGACCAGATGCCGTACGGCGGGGTGAAGGGCTCCGGCGTCGGGCGGGAAGGGCTGCGCAGCGCGATGGAGGATTACACCGAGCCGCGCGTGATGGTCCTGACCGGGCTGGCGCTGTAGCTTCCTGATACTCGGCTCCTGACTCGGCTTGGTAGGTGCCGGCCTACCAGGTGCCGTCGTCGCGTACCCGGGCGGGGGCGCGGCCGAGCAGCAGGGTGGTCAGGGCGGCGTCGATGTCCGGGCCGAGGAACCACTCGCCGGCCTGGTCGAGCGCGAAGATCCGCCCCTGCTCGTCGACGGCGATGATGCTCTCCTGGCGCTCCGTCCCGAGTGGAAAGAGTTGTACGCCCAGCACCGCCCCGAAATCCGCGAGCGTGTCGGCGGTATGCGCTACATGGCGCGGACGAATGTTGAACCGGGAGATCCAAACTTGTTCTCCCGGGCCTTGCCGTGCGCCGACGAGACCAGGAAACGCGGTGATGGTCGCCAGAGCGGCCGGAAAGCTTACGTGCACATGACGTCGACCGCTGACCTCGGTGATCTTGCGGATCGAGGCGGCGGCGAGGATCTCGTCGCCGAAGTGGGGACGCCAGCCAGCGACAACAAGAGCGTTTGCGACATCTGGAGGAAACCGGCCCGGGTCCGGGTCGGTCTGGGATTCAGCCTGCCATTCCTCGGCATAGGCCAGATCGGACCACGGCAGCACGTTGAAATGCACCAGGAATCTGATGCAGGAGGCACAGCGGAGTTCGGCCGTCCCAGCCGCAGGATCACCCGGCTCGCGGACACGGAAGAACTCGATCTTCGCGCTGCCGAGCAGCGCCCTCGCTTCTTCGAGGCTTATAGGAGAGCGACGATCCGCGGCACGGCGATGGTCGTGCTCGTGCAGCACGTCGGAGACGACAATCATCTCGGCGTGCCGCTCGCCGCCCCGGACCAGGTGGCCGGGCGGCAGCCCGTCCAGATAGGACCGCACCAGCGGGTGGTGGTGAAGGTCGATGTCGCCCTTCGCTCCGTGGGCCACGTGGACGCGGCCGTCGAGGGTGAGATGCGCAACAGCGCCGGGCGTGGGAAGTCGGGTGATCTCGCGGAGCAACTGGCTCGCCGGGTCGACCGTACGCGGCGGGCGCGGCTCCGGCGGCCGGCGCTGCCGGAACATCTGTGCGACGGCGTCGAACGGCAGCCGAGGCCAGGTTGACAGCTCTCCGGTCTCCTTGTCGACGACAGTGGTCGGCAGGTCGCCGGGGAGGGCGCGGGCGTCGGGCGACACGGCGGACATGATCAGGTAGCCGAGCTCGAACTCCTCGACCACCGGCGTGCACGGGAATCCCAGCCGCTCGGAATCCCGCTCCGCCCAGATGGCGGCGAGTTGCTCGGCCTGCTGTCGCTCGATCACGGCCTGAAGTTACCGGACCCCACGGATTCCGTGGCGCCCGGTATGGTCTGGCCTACTGACGGTGACGGAGAGGGGTGGCGGTGGCCGAGAGCGCCGACCGGGACGCGAACCGCGCGCTGCGTGCGCGCTTCGACGAGGTGTACGGCCAGTACCAGCGACTTCGGTCCGGATTGGACGAACTCCAGACCAGGCTCGCCGAGCTGCGGGTGACCGAGCGCTCCGACGACGGCCAGGTGACCGCGGTGGTCGGAGCCCGGGGCGAGCTGATCAGCGTTGAGCTTGCGCCATCGGTCTTCCACGACCGGGATGCCAAGGCGCTGAGCCGGAAGATCACCACGACGGTGCTTCGGGCGTCCGCCGCCGCGGTCACCGCGACCCAGGAGCTGGTCGCCGGCTACCTGCCGCCCGGCTCACCGTCGGTGGAATACCTACGCACCAACGATTTCGGCGCGCTGCTCGGCCGGGCGGACGCCGTCCTCTCCCGCGGAGACTGACGTGGCGGAGGTGCAGATCTGGCTGGACCCGGACCGGGCCCGCCGCGGCGGTGCCGACCTGACCCTCGCCGCAGAGGCGGTCAGCGCCACGCGGCGGGACGCCGGCGGGGCGATCGCGGAGGCCAGCGCGCAGCGGCCGTGGGGTCGGGACGACATCGGCGCCGCCTTCGAAAAGCACTACCGCGGCTACGAGGAGACGCTGCTGCGCGTCTGGGAAATGCTGGGCCGATCCCTCGAAGGGCTGGGCAGCGACGTGGTCCGGTCCGTGACCGCCACCGTGGCAACCGACCTGACCAACGCCCGCCAACTCGGCGACATCCCGCACCAGCAGCACACCCCGCACCGGCACTGGCGCTGACCTTCGGAGGATCCGCGCGTGAGCATGCTGCCCAGCCCGATCCCGCACCCGCTCGACTACTGCCCCTGGGACGTGCCCGGCTGGATCTACGAGGCCCTGGACTGGGTCGTCGGCGTGGAGTGGCCGGACGGCAACGAGCGTGCCGTCTGGGACCTCGCCGACCAGTGGTACGCCGTCGCCGAGATCCTCGCCGGCCCGCGGACCGACGCGACCGACGCGGCGGGCGAGATCCGCAGCGGATACGGCGGCGTCGGCCTGGTGGCCGAGGCGTTCGACATCGCCTGGCACAGGGTCGCCGAAGGGGCGGAAGCCCCCCTGCCGGTCCTGCTCGCGGTCACCGGCGAGCTGGGAAAGCTGGTCGAGTCCTGCGGCTGCGACATCGAGGGCGCCAAGCTGGAGGCCTGGATCGAGCTGGGCATCCTGGTCGTCGAGCTGCTCTCGTTGGCAGTCGCGACCGTGCTGACGCTCGGCGCGGCGTCACCGGCCGCCGGCGCGGCCATCACCGCCAGTCGAATCGTCGTGCAGCAGATCTTCAAGCGGCTCGTGGCACAACTTGCCCGCAAGGCCCTCAAGGAAGGGCTGAAGGAGGCCAGCGAGCGAGCCGCGAAGGAGGTCGTCAAGAGCGGCACCCGCGGCCTCGCCCACCGCGCCGCAATCGGCGGCTTGGTCGAGGCCGGGCAGGAGGCGGGCACCAGCCTGGCGACCCAGGCGTACCAGAACTCGACGGGACGCCGGGACGGCCTGGACCTGACCGACGTGGGCATGTCGGGGCTCGGTGGCTTCGCCGGTGGCGCGGTGGCGCCGCTGGCCGGGCTGGGCCGGCACGCGCACGGGGGGTTCGCCCAGGTCGGGGAGCGCTTCGGGCGGGAGATGGCCGGCGAAACGCTCGCCGAGGGTGCGGCCGGGCTGGCCATCGGGCAGGGCGTGTCGCTGGAGGACCTGGCTCGCTCCGCCGTCTCCGGCGTCAGCGGCTCGGCCACCAGCCAGGCCGAGACCGCGATGCACCACCGCCTCGACGGAAAGCTGACCGGCCTCTCCGCGCCGCCGGTGGACCTGGCCGTTCCGCTTCCAACCGGCGAGTCGGGCCACATCCCGGCCCAGCGGATGCCCGACCCGGTCGGGCCGCTGACTGGCCCGCTCGGCAGCACCGCTGCCGGTTCCGCGGCCCAGCCGGACGTCCATCATCCCGGCGGGACGGACACTCCGGGCGCAACGCCTGATCCCACCCGGCTCGCCCAGGCGGTTCCGGCGGCGGAGCGGCTCTCGTCACCCGTTCACCTGGAGCAGCCGTCGGCGGGTGTCGCCGCGCTGGCCACAGACTCCGCTGCTCGGCCGTCGCACGTGCCGGCCACCCCGACACTCTCCTCGGTGGCGGTCGAAGCGCCGGTCGTGGCCACCCATCCGGTGATCGCCGAGCCGAGGCCGGCTCCGATGCCCGCCATCACCTCGACCGACCTGACCACGTCGAACCAGCCGGCTCCGGTGCAGGCGAGCACGGCACCGACGGTGGTGAGCGGCCCGTCGTCCAGCATGCCGCAGCCGAACGGGGCGTCCCCCACCGCCGCGGACCGCCTTGCCGGCGGCTCCCCGCAGGCCGGGGCGCTCACCGCTCCACCGGCTCACCACACCGCCCGCCCCCCGGTCGATCCCGCAGCCGGGCCGGCGGTCACCGGCCCGGACAACCGGCCGACGCCGAACCCGAGATTCCCGCTGCTGGAGACGCTGGCGCCGGCACCCGGGCCCGCCCGCGACCCCTCGCCGGCCCTGCCTGGCCCCTTCGATCCGCTCCCGCCCCGCCGGCCGACACCCGAGGAACTGGCGGCGCGGCGAGCCGCCGAGCGGGAAGCCCTCGACCGACGCCGCTACCAGGCCTACCTGCAGGACCAGCGGCAGTGGTACGAGGAGAATCGGCGCCAGCAGAGGGCGGCTTGGCTGCGCGAGCAGGCCGATTACCACGACGAACGGGCCAGTGACTGGGCAGCCCAGGCCACGGAACTCCGCCGGGCCGGTCGGAAGTTGGCCGCGCAGCGGTGGTACCGCGAGGCGCGCGAGTCCAGCAACGAAGCCAACGTGCTGCGCGACGAGGCCCAGATGGTCCTCGCCGGGTCGCTCGCGCCGGACGCGGTGCTAATCGAGGACGACGCGGACTTCTACCGGATCAACGACGACGTCGCCGACCTCGCGCCCGGCGCCGTGGAGACATCCGACACCTCCGCCCTCACCGGTGACGGGCACCCCTTGCCGATCGACCGTTCCCGCCGCTACGGCATGCGGGGTGGGCTGCGTCCGCCGCTTGCGCTGCACCAGACGGACCTGGAACGGCAGATGCCGCGTAACCCGGACGGCAGCGTGGTGCGGACCGCCGATCCCCGGTACGGCGGCTGGTTCAAGCTCGCGAACGACGGCGGCCCACAGGCGGATGCGACGCGCAGCATCAACTGCCTCGACTGCACCCTGTCGCTCTACGACACCTGGCTGCACGGCCGGCCGCGGGTCTCCGCCCCGCGTACCTTTGACGGCTACCTGATGGGGGACGTCCGCAGCCCGATCGGTGGCGAGGAGGACGGACCGCTGCGGGTGGAGGAGGTCACCGGGGGGCGGTTCCAGAAGCTGTGCGTGGACGAACCCCCGACCGACCTCGGCGTGCGGCAGATGGTCGAGACCGGCTACCGCGACCTGCACGAGCAGTTGCTCGCGGGCGGCCACGGCAGCTACGCGTTCGTCATCACCAGCTGGCAGGGCGGCGGGTCGCACGCCTGGGTGGCGCTGAACCAGAACGGGACCGTCCTATACCTCGACCCGCAGTGGGGTTCGGTCTGGGATCGCCCGCTCTACACCCACAGCGGGGTGTCCCAGGAGACCAACGTGGTGGGGATCGACGCCCTGGTGGTCGGCCCGGACGGCCGGCCGATGCCGCTCGCCGGCCGACCACCGGGCGACTTCAACCGCCTGCCCGACCCGCTGGAGCGCCCCGACCCGCCCCGACCGTCCGACCCACCGGCGCCGTACGACGGTGGGGACGATCCGCCGGATTTCAACCATGTCCACCTGCTCGGGGAGTCCACCACGTTCCACCGGGCGGACGGCCCGTCGTCCCCGGGCAGCGCGCCGGCGCCCGGCGCGGACGACGTGCGGCGGGCGCACCTTAATGCGCACACCGAGCGGATCTCCGCCGGACTCTTCGTCCGGGACGCGATCACTGCGAGCACGAACCTCGATCAGGTCTTCGCCGCCGGGGTGACCCCGGTCGAGTTGGTGCACCACCTGGACGCGCCGACCCTGCGGCGGCTGGCTCCAGAGTTGGACGACGCGGCGGCCCGGGACGTGGCGCGGCTGCTCGCCGATCCACGGGTCCAGCGAATGCTCGACCAGACCTGGGAGGCGCCGCCGCGCGGCGAGCCGCTGCTGGCCGAAACGCTGTTACGGCAGTTGGCGCAGCGTCCGGAACTGGTCCGGATGATCCTGGCCACGCCCGAACTGGCCAACTCGCTCACCGCGCGGCCGCTGACTCTCCACCACCTTGCCAGTCATCAAGAGGCGATCGACGTCCTCGGCGAGGTGGTCAACGACCTTGCCCAGCATGGCCCGGACGCGCTCATCGCGGTGGACGAGCCCATCCCGCGTCCAACGCCCGTGACCGACGAGCAGCGCCAGCTGAGCGGCGAGGTGGCCGCCCGGAGGCAAGACACTTGGCAACTTGGCTTCGACCGTGCGCGACAGGAGGATGAGGGCTATCGCCTTGCGTATGTGGAGAAGCTTTACGTCGAGGCTGCGGTGGCACAGCCGGAGTTGAACGACATCGCCAGCACTGTTGCCGGGAATCGCGGCCGGCCCGATTGGCGGAGCCGGCCGAAGGACCGCGAGCGGGTGCTGGACAAGCTTGTGGAGTATGAAAACGATGTATCGCGGTTGAAGGATCTGGCCGCTGCCAAGGTGGAGTTTGACCAGCTCGACGATATTTATCGGGCGCTCAGCCGCCTTGCTGTCGACCCGCGAGTCGTCATGCTCGACATCAAGGACCGCTTCCTGTCGCCGCAGGGCAGCGGATACCGAGACATACTTCTGAACCTGCGCTTGTCCAACGGGCACGTCGCTGAGCTTCGACTGCAGCTGGCCCCGGTCGAGCATGTGGCGGAGTGGGAGCATGCGCTGTACGAGGTCCGACGGGATCTCGATGCGCTGACCGAGTCTGATGGACGGCCGCTGACGAAGGTGGAGAGGGCGATCCGGGATGGCCTACTAGTGCGTGTGCAGGACATCTACTGGAGGGCAATTGAAGGATTCCGAGAGGTGCCGCAGCAATGACCCAGCTGAGAGGCCTGGCACTGCCGAGGTTTTTCACCTACTACGACTCACCCGTCAAGTTGGTGGAAACGCCGGACGGTGGGGTTGCCGGGTGGCGGCTGTCGCCTGATACCGGCGGCTGGCGACCTGCAAACAACCTCATTGACAAGGTGCTCTTCGTCGGTGGTGACGAGATCCACGAAGTATCCCGCGACGAGTTTGTCTGGCACACCGAGCAGGACCGTGGCCACTATCTGCGGGGCGAGGGGCCGGTCTACGCGCTCTACGAGACGGTACGGGCAATCGAGGAGACCCTACGCGAGGAGCGCCGCTATCCGACGCCGCATGAGCAGGCGCTGATCAAGGGCATCCGGCGGCGGACGTTCGTGATGTTTGAGGAGCAGCTGCAGCGGGCCGGTGACCCGGGCGCTGACCCGACCATCGCCACCACCGCCTCTTGAGCAGCGGGTAACTGCGCTGCAGGTGGCTCGGCGACCTGGTGGCCGCGACGCCGGACCTGGGCACCGGGCACGCCGATCTGCTGCGCGAGCGGTGGGCCGGGAAGAGGCCCGTGCGGACCTCTTCCCGGCCCGGGACTGATCCGCTGGCTACCGTGAACTGGTGACGGGTACGCGGAAGGCCGCTCTCTGGGCGACAGGGATCGTGCTGGGCCTGGTGATCGGGCTGCTCACCATCGGTGGCGCCGGAGGCATCGCCATGGGTATCGGGATCGGAGTGGCGTTCGGGATCGCGTTCACCGGCGTCGGCCGGAAGTCCGACCGGTCGTGACGGCCGGGGGAATCCCGTACCGGCCGCCGGCCGACGTCGCGGAGGCGCTGCGCGTACAGGAGGAGTTGCGGTCGCGGGTGGATCTGGTCGGGCCGGGACCGACCGCGCCCACGACGGTGGCCGGCCTCGACGTCGCGTACGCAGAGGGCGGTGACCGGCTCGCGGCGGCCGTCACCGTGCTGGACGCCGGCACCCTGGCCGTGGTCGACGAGGCGGTCAGCGTGGGCCGGCCCGCCTTCGGGTACGTGCCGGGGCTGTTCGCCTTCCGCGAGCTGCCCGCCTTGCTGGAGGCCCTGGACCGGCTGACCGTCCGTCCCGACCTGCTGGTCTGCGACGGGCACGGGTTGGCGCACCCGCGCCGGTTCGGGCTGGCCTGCCATCTCGGCCTGGTCACCGGGCTGCCCGCGATCGGCGTGGGCAAGACCCCGCTGGTCGGCGAGTGGGACGAGCCGGGCCCGGAGCGGGGCGCCTGGACGCCGCTGCGCGACGGCGGTGAGGTGGTCGGCCGGGTGCTGCGTACCCGGGACGGGGTGAAGCCGGTGTTCGTGAGCGTCGGCCATCGGATGAGCCTGGACAACGCGGTCGATCGGGTGCTCGCCTTGACACCGCGCTACCGACTGCCGGAGACCACCCGGACGGCCGACCGGCTGTGCCGGCAGGCGCTGGCCGCCGCCCTCGCCTGACGGTCCGCCACCGCTCGCCCGGCGGCTGTCGGCAGGGCCCCGATCATCCGTCGCCGGGCGTCCACCGGCGTGCTCGCGGGCGGCTGTCGGCGGGCTGCCCTGATCAGCGGGCGTCGAGGGTGGCGGGGCCGGAGGAGGTGTCGCGGCGCACATGTGGAGCGCTCGATGGGCGGGTACCGGCCAGGCCCGGTAGTACCCTGACCGGCGGACCCGGACGGGGTGGATGCGGTGAGGTGGAGATGTCGGTGAGGCGGCATGCGGCGCGGCTGGCCATGGTCGGCGTGATGCTGGGCGGCCTGGTGGCGGTCGGCGCATCTCCGGCGTTCGCCGAGGACGACCGGGTGTCGGTGCGCGTCGGGGACAGCTTCAAGGTCGGCGGATCGCCCGGCACGGTGGCGGTCGAGGTGCGCAAGCGTACCGATGGCTGTGTGCTGCTGCGGACCGCGTTGGGCCTGCGGCTCGACGGCCTCGCGGCCAACCAGGTCGAAGTGCACGTCAACTATGACGGGCGCTGGTGGCCGGTGCCGGTCTCCGGTGGCGGCACGGTGCGCACATCGGCCACGTCTCCGGCCAAGCCGAACCTGTGCAAGGGCAAGGAGATCACGGTTCGCTACCGGGTCGCCTTCCTGAACGGCGCGCCCGGCGGGCGGGTGATCGTCGTCGGCGAGGCGACCACCGCGGTCGGCCGGGAAATCGGCCGGGCAGCCGATGAGGCCCGCGTGGTGGGCGGGGCGAAGGCCGTGACGCCGTCCCCGACGCCGACCCGGAAGCCGTCCCCGACCCCCACCCCGAGCGCCGCGACGACGCCGGCGGGCGAGGCCGACAGCGGGACCGCCGTGGTGGCCGCGCTCGCCCCGACCGCCGGGGCCAGCGCCGCGGCGGCCGAGACATCCTCCGGAGGTTCCCCGATCATGTGGGTCGGTATCGCCCTGGTGCTCGTCGGCGCCGCCCTCATCGTGCTGCTGGTGCGCCGCAACCGGGCGGAGAAATCAGCCGAGGGGGGCACCGGCTACCCGCCGGTCCCGCTGCCGCGCAGCGCCGGCACCACGTACCGCTCTGGGGCCCCGGCGGGCCAGGTGAACGGGCAGCAGCCGGCCACCCCCACCGTCTACGGCGGGGCCGCGGCGCCCCGCCCGACCGGCAACGTGTACGGCGCTCCCGCCGCGGGAGACCGCCCAGTTGGCGAACCGCCGGCGTCTGCCGGCGGCGACGCCACCACGGTGCTGCCCCGCCCGCCCCGCTGAGCCCGGACCCGGCCGCCCGCCGGGGGTTACGGTGACGGTGTGTGGTGGCGACATGAGTGGTGCCGCCGCCACGGCGGCCGGTGGGCGTTCGAGGAGGTCGAGATGATCTCGCTCGGTGGCGCGGTGCCGGCACAGGTTCGCCGATAAGATCGCGTGCGCCGGACGGCACCGCCGACCGGTGAGACCGCATACGTGGAAGGAGCCGCGCCGTGGCCCTGGACCCGCAGTTGCTCGAGATCCTCGCCTGCCCGGACACACACCACGCCCCGCTCGACTACGACCCGCAGGCGCAGACGCTGACCTGTACGGAGTGCGGCCGGATCTTCGAGGTTCGCGACGACGTGCCGGTGCTGCTGCTGGACGAGGCGCGCGGCGGGCCCGTGGGCGACGCGCGTGGCGGTTCGGAGTCGCAGCGGTGATGGAGGGTACGGCCGGGGTCAGCGGGCATCGGCACGCGGACGAGTCGCTGCTGGACAACCCGGATCTGCTCGCCGAGCAGGATCCCGGCGGCATGCTGCGGTTCACCGCCTCGGCCGGCGCCCAGGTACGCGAGTCGGCGGCGCTGGCTGCCGAGGCGAACCTGAGCGTGCTCGCCGACGAGGGGCGGCCGCGGGCCGTGGTCATCGCGGGCATCGGCACCGCCGGGCGGACCGGGGACGTGCTGGCCACGGTCGCCGGGCCGCGCTGCCCGGTGCCCGTCATCCCGCACCGCAGCGCCGGTGTCCCGGGCTGGGTGGGCGCGGCGGACGTGGTGATCGCGGTCAGCGCCTCCGGCCGCAGTCCCGAGGCGCTGGGTGCCGCCGAGGCCGCGCACCGGCGGGGGGCCCGGCTGGTCGCCGTCGGCGCTCCGGACTCCCAGTTGCAGTCGGTGGCCGAGCGGGCCCGGGCGCCGTTCATCCCCGTGCCCCGGCGCGCTCCGGCGCGGGCCAGTCTCTGGGCGCTCACCGTTCCGGTCCTGCTCGCCGCCCGTACGCTCGGGCTGGTGAAGGTCAACGAGGCGGACCTGGCCGAGACGGCGGCCCGGCTGGACGCGGACGCGGACCGGTCCCGGCCTACCGCCGAGTCCTTCGTCAACCCGGCGAAGTCGCTGGCCCTGGGCCTGGCCGGGTCGATCCCGATCGTGTGGGGTTCGTCCCCGCTGGCCACGGTGGCTGCCCGCCGGTTCGGTGACACGCTCTCGGCCAACGCCCGCTACCCGGTGACCACCGGGGCGCTGGGCGAGGCGGGCCGGGGCCGGGTCGGCCTGCTCGACGGCGTCTTCGGCGGGCTGGCCGAGGGGGAGCGGGACATCTTCGCCGACCCGGACGAGGCCGGCGGCGATGCCACCCGGCTGCGGCTGGTGCTGCTGCGCGACGGCGGCCTGAACGCCGAGGACGACACCGACGAGCCGCTCGCCGTGGAGGAACGCCGGGCCGACGCGGTGCAGACCCTCGCCGAGCGGCGCGGGGTGCGCTGCGACGTGGTCACCGCCGAGGGCGGGTCGGCGCTGGAGCGGCTCGCCTCGCTGATCGCGGTGCCGGACTTCGCCTCGGTCTACCTCGCCCTGGCCCACGGGCTGGACCCGATGGCCGTACCGGCCGTCACGGAGATGAAGGAGCTGGCAAACCCGTGAGCGAACGAACCATCAGCGAGGCGGCGGCGTGAGCGCGAACGGGGGCACGAGGGCGATCGTCGCCGCGCTGCTGGCCAACATCGGCATCGCCGTCACCAAGTTCGTCGCGTTCCTGCTGACCGGCTCGTCGTCGATGCTGGCCGAGTCGATCCACTCGGTCGCCGACTCCGGCAACCAGGGGCTGCTGCTGCTCGGCGGCCGGCGGGCCCAGCGGGAGGCCACTCCGCAGCACCCGTTCGGCTACGGCCGGGAGCGCTACATCTACGCGTTCATCGTGTCGATCGTGCTGTTCAGCCTCGGTGGTCTGTTCGCGCTGTACGAGGCATACCACAAGTGGTCGCACCCGGAGGCGATCACCAAGTGGCAGGCGGTGCCGGTGATCGTGCTGGTGGTCGCGATCGTGCTGGAGGGCTTCTCCTTCCGTACGGCCATCAAGGAGTCCAACCAGGTCCGGGGCAAGCAGTCGTGGGTGCACTTCATCCGCCGGGCCAAGGCCCCGGAGCTGCCGGTGGTGCTGCTGGAGGACTTCGGCGCGCTGGTCGGTCTGGTCTTCGCGCTGTTCGGCGTCGGCATGACGCTGGCCACCGGCAACGGTAAGTGGGACGCCCTCGGCACGGCGATGATCGGCGTGCTGCTGGTGACCATCGCGATCATCCTGGCCGTCGAGACCAAGAGCCTGCTGCTGGGTGAGGGCGCCGAGCCGAAGGATCTGGCCGCGATCGAGCGGGCCGTCACCGCCGGCCCGGAGGTGGAGCGGATCATCCACATGAAGACCCTCTACCTGGGGCCGGAGGAGCTGATGGTGGCCGCGAAGATCGCCGTGCCGCCCTGCGAGACGGCCGAGGAACTGGCCCGGGGCATCAACGCCGTGGAGGCGCGGATCCGTTCCGCCGTGCCGATCGCCCGGGTCATCTATCTGGAGCCCGACATCTACAGTGCGGCGGCGGACCGGGCCGGCAGCGGTTCGGCCTCGCACACCGCGGTCCCACAGCCCGACGAGGCCGGACCGGGTGAGGCGGCCGGGCCGACCGGGAGCTGACCTTGGAGCTGCTGCGGGGCCGGATCCGGGACTACGCCTGGGGCTCGCGTATCGCGATCGCCGAGTTGCAGGGGCGACCGGTGCCGAGCGACGGGCCGGAGGCCGAGCTGTGGCTGGGTGCCCATCCGGGCGCCCCGGCCACGGTGGACCGGGACGGCAGTCCGGTCAGCCTCACCGAGCTGCTGCTGGCCGAGCCGGCGCACTGGCTGGGCGAGCGGGTGGTCGGCCGGTTCGGCACCCGGCTGCCGTTTCTGCTGAAGGTGCTGGCCGCGGACGCCCCGCTCAGCCTCCAGGCCCATCCGGACGCCGAGCAGGCCCGGGCCGGGCACGCCGCCGACACCGGCCGGGTCAACTACGTCGACCCGTACCACAAGCCGGAGCTGCTGGTGGCGCTCTCCGAGTTCGAGGCGCTCTGCGGGTTCCGGGATCCGGCCGAGTCGGCGGCGGCGCTCGCGGCGTTCGGCGTACCGGTGCTGGAGCCGGTGGTGGCGGCGCTGCGCACCGGGCCGGCGGGGCTGCGGGAGGCCGTCCGCCTGCTGCTGAGCTGGCCGGAGGCGGAGCGGGCCGGGCTGGTGGCGGCCGTGCTGACGGCGGACGTCGCCGGGCCGGATGCGGTGCTGGCCCGGAGCCTGGCGGTCGACTACCCGGCCGACCCGGGGGTGCTGGTGGCGCTGCTGCTGCACCACGTCCGGCTGGTCCCGGGCGAGGCGATCTGGATGCCCGCCGGCAACCTGCACGCCTATCTGCGCGGCACCGGCGTGGAGA
Organism: Micromonospora sp. NPDC007230; assembly: GCF_042869115.1. Lineage (NCBI taxonomy): Bacteria > Bacillati > Actinomycetota > Actinomycetes > Micromonosporales > Micromonosporaceae > Micromonospora > Micromonospora sp. NPDC007230. The sequence goes on from NZ_JBIAFE010000010.1 coordinate 222,786, forward strand.
TCATGGCGGCCAGTGACAACGTGCTGCGTGGCGGCCTCACCCCGAAGCGGGTGGACGTGGACGAGTTGCTGCGGGTGCTGCGGTTCGAGGTGCTCGACGAGCCGGTGGTCGCGCCGGTCGCGGTGGCGCCCGGGGTGGTGACCTGGCCGGTCCCGATCGAGGATTTCGCGCTGCATCGGGTCGAGGTGGCGGCCGGCGGTCCGGGGGTGCGGTTGACGCTGCCCGGCCCGCGGGTGGTGCTCTGCCGCGTCGGCAAGCTCGCGGTGGACGACGGGGTCGGCACGGTGGTGCTGGGGCCGGGCCAGGCGGCGGTGGGCACCGCGGCCGGCGGGCCGCTGGTGATCGGCGGCGAGGGTGAGGCGTTCGTCGCCACCTGTGGGCTGCGCTGACCGCAGGGCCGCCCACCTGGGCGAGTCCGACTTTCCCGAAATAGCTTGACGCGACAGTCGCTCAGTGTGACTCTATGGGTACGCAGTGTTGTCGCGACGAAAGGTCCGGTAACGCGCGGGGAACCAAACCGGGGGGATGCACGGGGCGGCCGGACCGTGGGCGGAGAGTCCGTTCACGACCGACCGCCCCGTGCGCTGTCCGCCGAGCGGAACGGACGTCATCGGACAACCGGGCACGGGTGAAGAAGGCCACGCGCGTAAGGTAAAGAGCTGCGCAGCACTTCGTTCGACAGGAGCTTCCATGACCAGCACCCTCCCGGCGACCCCCAGCGGCGCGTCGTCCGAGGCCCGGCCGACCACCCTCGCCGAGGGCGACTACAAGGTGGCGGATCTGTCGCTCGCCGCGTTCGGGCGTAAGGAGATCCGGCTCGCCGAGCACGAGATGCCCGGTCTGATGGCGATCCGGCGGGAGTACGCCGACGCCCAGCCGCTCGCCGGCGCGCGTATCACCGGCTCGCTCCACATGACCATCCAGACCGCCGTCCTGATCGAGACCCTGGTGGCGCTCGGCGCGCAGGTCCGCTGGGCGTCCTGCAACATCTTCTCCACCCAGGACCACGCCGCCGCCGCGATCGTCGTCGGCCCGAACGGCACTCCCGAGGCCCCCGCCGGCGTCCCGGTCTACGCCTGGAAGGGCGAGAGCCTGGAGGAGTACTGGTGGTGCACCGAGCAGGTGCTCACCTGGCCGGACGGGCAGGGTCCCAACATGATCCTGGACGACGGCGGCGACGCCACCCTGCTCGTGCACAAGGGCTTCGAGTTCGAGAAGGCCGGCGTCGTGCCGCCGGTCGAGTCCGCCGACTCCGAGGAGTACGCGGTCATCCTCAAGCTGCTGCACCGCTCGCTCGCCGAGGACGGCCAGCGCTGGACCCGGATCGCCGGCGGCATCAAGGGCGTGACCGAGGAGACCACCACCGGCGTGCACCGGCTCTACGAGATGCACCGCAACGGCACCCTGCTCTTCCCGGCCATCAACGTCAACGACTCGGTGACCAAGAGCAAGTTCGACAACAAGTACGGCTGCCGGCACTCGCTCATCGACGGCATCAACCGGGCCACCGACGTGCTGATCGGCGGCAAGATGGCCGTCGTGCTCGGCTACGGCGACGTGGGCAAGGGCTGCGCCGAGTCGCTGCGCGGCCAGGGTGCCCGGGTCGTGGTGACCGAGGTCGACCCGATCTGCGCGCTCCAGGCGGCGATGGACGGCTACCAGGTCGCCACCCTGGACGACGTGGTCGAGCAGGCCGACATCTTCATCACCGCCACCGGCTGCTTCAACGTCATCACCAACGAGCACATGGCCCGGATGAAGCACCAGGCCATCGTCGGCAACATCGGCCACTTCGACAACGAGATCGACATGGCCGGCCTGGCGAAGCGCTCGGACGTGACCCGGGAGAACATCAAGCCGCAGGTCGACGTCTGGCGGTTCGAGGACGGCCACGCGATCATCGTGCTCTCCGAGGGCCGCCTGCTGAACCTGGGCAACGCCACCGGGCACCCGAGCTTCGTCATGTCGAACTCGTTCGCCAACCAGACGATCGCCCAGATCGAGCTCTTCACCAAGACCGCCGAATACCCGATCGGCGTGTACGTGCTTCCCAAGCACCTGGACGAGAAGGTCGCCCGGCTGCACCTGGCCGCGCTCGGCGCCAAGCTGACCACCCTCTCCAAGGAGCAGGCCGCCTACCTCGGCGTGCCGCAGGAGGGGCCGTTCAAGCCGGAGCACTACCGCTACTGAGCCACACCAGAAAGGGACCGGGGTCGACCGCCGCGCGGCCGTCCCGGTCCCTTTCTGGTACGCGGACAATTCCGCCGGCCCCGGCGCGCCGCGCCGGATCCCGATGGTCGGGTGGGGCCGGATGGCCCTGGTGACCCTCGCCACCGTCAGGGAAAGCTGGGCTGACCAGCGCTTGTCCGGTTGCCGTCGATCCGGGTGACGTTCGCTTGAACGACTTGACGGCGGCCCGGATCCGGAGGAAGGTATGGCTGCCCTAAGTTAACTGAGGCGTGCCTAACCAATCACGGAGTACCGATGTTCGCCACGTACCTGATCGGCCTGCGGGAAGGCCTGGAGGCGACCCTCGTGGTCAGCATCCTGGTCGCGTTCCTGGTCAAGTCGAACCGCCGCAGCCGGCTGCCGCACGTGTGGCTCGGTGTCGGCGCGGCCGTGGCCCTGTCGGTGCTCTTCGGCTGGCTGATCGAGTACACCTCGACCGCGCTGCTGCGGACCTCGGAGTCGCGGGAACTCTTCGACGCGATCACCTCCGTCGCCGCCGTCGTCTTCGTCACCTGGATGATCTTCTGGATGCGCAAGGCCGCCCGGAGCATCGCCGGTGAGCTGCGCGGCAAGCTCACCGAGGCGCTCGCCGTCGGCGCCTTCGCGGTGATGGGCATGGCGTTCCTCGCGGTCATCCGGGAGGGCCTGGAGACCGCACTGATCTTCTACTCCGCCGCGAAGAGCACCGTCGGCGGTGCCGGCCGGGATGCCATGCTCGCGCTGGTCGGGGGCATCGCCACCGCCGTGCTGATCGGCTTCCTGCTCTACCGCAGCGCCCTCAAGCTCAACCTGAGCAAGTTCTTCACCTGGACCGGCGCGCTGCTGATCCTGGTCGCCGCCGGCATCTTCAAGTACGGCGTGCACGACTTCCAGGAGGCCGGCGTGCTGCCCGGCCTCAACAACCACGCCTTCGACATCTCCTCGGTGCTCGACCCGAGCACCTGGTACGCGACCCTGCTCAGCGGCATGTTCAACATCACCGCCGCCCCGAGCGTGCTCGAGATGGTCGCCTGGGTGGCGTACGCGGTGCCGGTGCTCGTCCTCTTCCTGCGCAAGCCGGCCAAGCCGGTCGCCAAGCCGACCGAGGTGGCGAAGGCCGCCACCGACGCGTCCGCCAGCCCCGTGCAGCCCGCCTGACCGTCCGTTTCCTGAGGAGACACACCACCGATGCGTACCACTCGATTCGTCGTGCCCGCCGCCGCCGGGATGCTCGCCGTCGCCGGCCTGGCCGGCTGCAGTGGTGGCGACGACAAGCCGGACGCGAAGTCCGGCGGGCCGATCGCGGTCAAGGCCACCGACAGCGCCTGTGAGGTGGGCACCACGGAGATCGAGGCCGGTCAGGTGACCTTCAAGGTGACCAACTCCGGGTCCAAGGTCAACGAGTTCTACGTGTACGCCACCGGTGACCGGGTGATGGGCGAGGTGGAGAACATCGCTCCCGGCCTGAGCCGCGAGCTCCGGGTCGAGCTGCCGGCCGGGACGTACGAGACGGCCTGCAAGCCGGGGATGAGCGGCCGGGGCATCCGGGGCGCGCTGAAGGTCAGCGGCACCGCCGCTTCCGTCGCCCCCGACGCCGCGCTGAGCGAGGCCACCGCCAGCTACCAGCGCTACGTCAACAGCCAGACTGCCGCGTTCCTGGCCAAGACCGAGGAGTTCGCCGCCGCGGTCAAGGCCAACGACGTGGCGAAGGCCAAGGCGCTGTACCCGGTCGCCCGGACCTACTTCGAGCGGATCGAGCCGGTCGCGGCGAGCTTCGGCGACCTCGACCCGAAGATCGACGGCCGGGAGGAGGTCGTCGAGGAGGGCATGGCGTGGACCGGCTACCACCGGCTCGAGAAGGACCTCTGGACCGGCGGCGACATCAGCAAGGACGGGCCGATCGCCGACCAGCTGGTCGCCGACGTCAAGGCCCTGGTGGCGAAGGCCAACGCCGAGAAGCTCACCCCGCTCCAGCTCGCCAACGGCGCCAAGGCGCTGCTCGACGAGGTGGCCAGTGGCAAGATCACCGGCGAGGAGGAGCGGTACTCGCACACCGACCTCTGGGACTTCAACGCCAACCTGGAGGGCTCCAAGGCGGCGATCGCCGCGCTGCGCCCGGCGCTGGAGCAGCGCTCGCCCGAGCTGGTCAAGCAGCTCGACACCGAGTTCGCCAACGTGGAGTCGACCCTCGGCAAGCACCGAGCCGGTGACGGCTGGAAGCTCCACACCCAGCTCAGCAAGGCCGAGCTGAAGGAGCTCTCCGACAGCATCAACGCGCTGGCCGAGCCGGTCAGCAAGGTGGCCGCAGTCGTCGCCCGATGACGACCGGGTCGGAAGGTGACGCCATGAGCGAGCAGAGCACCGGGACCACCCTGTCCCGGCGGCGGGCCATCACCCTGGCCGGGGTCGGCGTGGCCGGCGTGGCCGGAGTGGCGGGCGGAGCGGGCGCGCTGCTCGGCGGCGGCGACCACGCGGCGGCCACCGACAAGGCCGCCGGGGCGGTGCCGTTCCACGGCGAGCACCAGGCCGGCATCACCACCCCGGCCCAGGACCGGCTGCACTTCGTCGCGTTCGACGTGATCACCAAGGACCGGGCGAAGCTCGTCGCGCTCCTGCAGGAGTGGACCGCCGCCGCGGCCCGGATGACCGCGGGCAAGGACGCCGGCCTGGTCGGTGCGGTCGGCGGCGTCCCGGAGGCTCCGCCCGACGACACCGGCGAGGCGCTCGGCCTGCCCCCGTCGCAGCTCACCCTCACCGTGGGCTTCGGCCCCACGCTGTTCCGCGACGCCCAGGGCAAGGACCGGTTCGGCATCGCCGACAAGCGTCCGGCAGCCCTCGCCGACCTGCCGCACTTCGCCGGGGACGCGCTCCGGCCGGAGATCTCCGGCGGGGACATCTGCGTCCAGGCCTGCGCCAGCGACCCGCAGGTGGCGGTGCACGCCATCCGCAACCTGGCCCGGATCGGCATGGGTGTGGTCAGCGTCCGCTGGTCCCAGCTCGGCTTCGGGCGTACCTCGTCGACCTCGCGGGACCAGGCCACCCCGCGCAACCTGTTCGGTTTCAAGGACGGCACCGCCAACCTGAAGGCCGAGGACGCCACCCTGCTCCGGGAGCAGCTCTGGGCGCAGCCCGGCGACGGGCCGGACTGGATGACCGGCGGGTCGTACCTGGTCACCCGCAAGATCCGGATGCTGATCGAGACGTGGGACCGCAGCTCGCTGGCCGAGCAGGAGCAGATCGTCGGCCGGACCAAGGGCACTGGCGCCCCGCTGGGCCGGGCCGGCGAGTTCGACGAGCCGGACTTCGCCGCCAAGGGCGACGACGGGCAGCCGGTGATCGCCGAGACCGCGCACGTCCGGCTCGCCCACCCCGCGCTGAACAACGGGGCGCACCTGCTGCGTCGCGGCTACAACTTCGTGGACGGCTCGGACGGTCTGGGCCGGCTCGACGCCGGGCTCTTCTTCATGGCGTACCAGCGGGACCCGCGCCGGCAGTTCGTGCCGATCCAGACCCGGCTCGCCCGGAACGACGCGATGAACGAGTACCTGCGGCACGTCTCCAGCGGGCTCTTCGCCTGCCCGCCGGGCGTCCGCGACGCCGCCGACTGGTGGGGTCGCGCCCTCTTCTCCTGACCGCCGTACCCGGGCCGGTCACCCGTCAGCGATCAACGAGATCCGTTCGGGCCGGCCGGGGCCAGGTGGGTGAGGGCTCCGCCTCGACCGGGGTGGGCTGTCCGCGTACCGGATCGGGCTGGGTGGGGACGGCGCGTGCCGGCGCGGCGGGCCGCAGCGGGGCCGCGGCCGGCGCTGCGGGCGGCGGGCTTGCGGGCGGTGCCGTGGCTGCGGTCGGCGGGGCCAGCTCCGGCCAGAGGGCGGCGGTGACCATTCGGGTACGTCCCAGCCGGTAGGCGGCGCGCCGGCCACGCTCGGCCAGCACGGCGGCCAGGTACGCCGGCTCGGGCGCGGCCCACGGCGGAGGCGGCGAGGTGACCGCGGCGACCTCGGCCCAGAGCTGCCGGCCCAGCCGGCGGCGGTCCGGCTCGGCGAGCTGGTGCACCCGGCCGAGATACTGCCGCACGGCCAGGGCCAACCCGTCGTCCACCCGGGTCAGGTCGAGGCTCCGCGCCCAGCCGAGCAGCGGCGGCACGGCCGGTGGAGCCGGGCGCCAACTGCCCGCGCCTCGGGTGTGCACCACCAGCGTGCCGGCCACCAGGTCGCCCAGCCGTCGCCCGCGCGGGTCGGTCAGCATCACGGTCACGCTCGCCACCCAGCTCAGCAGCGGCAGCACCAGGCCCGGCCACTCCACCGCGACGCCGACCAGGGCCCGGGTCAGCGACTGGCCGATCCCCACCGGGCCGCCGTCGGCGCGGACCACCCGCAGCCCCACGGCCAGCTTGCCGAGCGTCCGGCCGCCGACGAAGCGTTCCATCAGCACCGGGTAGCCGACCAGCACGACGACCACCAGCACCGTCTGCAACGCGCCGGACAGCGCGGCGTCCACGATGTCCCACGGCAGGCTGAACAGCACCACCGACAGCCCGGCGGCCAGCAGCAGCGCCACCGCCAGCTGGGCCAGCAGGTCGATCAGCAGGGCCAGCACCCGGGAGCCCAGCCGGGCCGCCCGGACGTCCAGCTCCACCGCCTCGCCGCTGACCAGACCGGCGTCGGTTGAGCGCGCCGGGGAGGGAGGTTGCGCTCTCACCCGGACAGTGAACACCATTAGCGCCGGACGGGGGAGGCAGCGTGGATCTGGACGCGTACGTGGCGGCGCACGGCGCCGAGTGGCGGCGGCTGGAGCAGTTGACCGGGCGGCGCCGGCTCGACGCGGCCGAGGTCGACGAGCTGGTCGTGCTCTACCAGCGGGCCGCCACCCACCTGTCCGCGCTGCGCAGCCGCGCACCCGATCCGGTGCTGGTCAACCGCCTCTCCCAGCTGGTGCTGGCGGCTCGGGCGCGGATCACCGGCCGGCCCCGGCCGTCCTGGGCGGCGGTCCGCCGCTTCCTCCTCGTCGACCTGCCGGCCGCCCTCTACCGGGCCTGGCCCTGGTGGTGCGGGGTGGCGACCGGGTTCAGCGCGCTCAGCTTCTTCCTCATCTGGTTCGTCGCCGGCCACCCGGACACCGCCGCCGCGTTCATCGGCGAGGAGGCCGCCGGGCAGCTGGTCGACTCGGGCTTCGCTGGCTACTACACCGAGTTCGCCGCGCCGACCTTCGCGTTCCATCTGTGGACGCACAACGCCTGGCTCGCCGCGCAGTGCCTCGCCGCGGGGGTGCTGGTGGTGCCGGTGTTCTATCTGCTGTGGCAGAACGCGCTGAACATCGGCGTGGTCGGCGGCGTGATGATCTCGTACGGCCGGGGCGACGTCTTCTTCGGGCTGATCACCCCGCACGGGCTGCTCGAACTGACCGGGATCTTCGTGGCGGCCGGGGTCGGGCTGCGTACCGGCTGGGCGTGGATCGCGCCGCCCGCGCACCTGAGCCGCGGCCGGGCGGTCGCCGAGGCGGGCCGCTCGGCGATCGTGGTGGCCGCCGGGCTGGTCGGGCTCTTCGCGGTCTCCGCGCTGCTGGAGGCGTTCGTGACCCCGGCACCGCTGCCGGTCGCCGTCCGGGTGGCCGTCGGCGCCACCGTCTGGCTGGCCTTCCTGGCGTACGCCCTGCTGCTCGGCCGCCACGCCGCCACTCGCCGGGCACCCCGCGTCCCTGGCGGCGCTGCCACGGTGGCCCGGCTTTCCCAGAATGAGTTGCCATCCGGCGCGGAACAGCCGCGCTTTCCATGAAGCTGGCCGGGCCTTGAGCGGACGGTCAGAGTTGGCCGAGGGATTTGAGGCGGAGGTAGGTGTCGGCGACCGTCGGGGCGAGCCGGTCGGCGGGAGCGTCCACCACGGTCACCCCGTGCCGGCCCAGGGCGGCCCGTACCCGGTCCCGTTCGGCCAGCGCCCGCCAGGCCGCCGCCGCCGCGTACGCGTCGTCCGGGCCGGTCGGCGGGGCGACGGTCAGCCCGGTCAGCACCGGGTCGTGGGTCGCCGCGATCACCACCCGGTGCCGGGCGGCCAGCCGGGGCAGCACCGGCAGCAGCCCTTCGCCGAGCGCGCCCGCCTCCAACGCGGTGAAGAGCACCACCAGGCTGCGTTGCCGCTCCCGGCGCAGCACCTCACCGGCGATCAGTTCGAAGTCGGTCTCCACCAGCGCCGGCTGGAGCGGGGCGACCGCGTCCACCAGGCGGGCGAGCAGCGCGGGCCGGCCGCTGCCGGTGACCGTGGCGCGGACGGAGGCGTCGGCGGCGAGCAGGTCGACCCGGTCGCCGGCCCGGGCGGCCAGCGCGGTGAGCAGCAGCGCCGCGTCGATCGCCGTGTCCAGCCGGGGCTCGTCGCCGATGCGTACCGCCGAGGTGCGGCCGGTGTCCAGGACACAGACCAGCCGACGGTCCCGCTCCGGCCGCCAGGTACGCACCAGCACGTCGGAGCGGCGCGCGCTGGCCCGCCAGTCGATCGAGCGCACGTCGTCGCCGACGACGTATTCGCGCAGGGTGTCGAACTCGGTGCCGTGCCCGCGTCCCCGGGTCACCTGGACGCCGTCGATGACCCGCAGCTTCGCCAGTTTCTCGGGCAGGTGCCGCCGCGAGTCGAAGCGGGGCAGCACGCGTAGCGTCCACGGTGGCGTGGCCGGGTGGCCGGCGCGCTGCCGGAACGCCAGCCGCAGCGGCCCGAGCGAGCGTACGGTCAGCGCTGCGGCGGGCCGGTCGCCGCGCCGGGCCGGGGTGAGGCGGACGGGCAGCGCGGTCGTCCCGCCCGGCTCGACGGTCAGCACCCGTCCCGGCGGTACGTCCGGCCGGGCCCCCGCCGAGGGCAGCCAGGCGTCGCGCACCTGGGCACGCAGCGTACGGTCGGCGGTGTTGGCCAGGTGCAGGGTGACCGTGGCGGTGCCGCCCAGCCGGATCGCCCGGTCCCCGGTGCGGGTGGCGGTGAGCACGTGCAGCGGCGCCGCGAGGGCCCAGTCGATTGCGACGAGCAGCAGCACGGCACCGGTCATCACGGCGACGCCGAGGAACGGTGCCGGCCAGGCCGGCAGGGTCGCCGCGCCGATGGCGAGCAGCAGCCCCGCTCGCCAGGTCATCGTGGGGTCGGCACGGTGGCCAGCACCGTGTCCAGCACCGCGTCGACAGTCACGCCCTCCAGCTCCACCTCGGGGCGCAGCCGGAGCCGGTGCCGCAGGGTCGGCCGGGCCACCGCCTTCACGTCGTCCGGGGTGACGTGGTCGCGTCCGGCCAGCCAGGACCACGCCTTGGCGGTGTTGAGCAGTGCGGTGGCGCCCCGGGGCGAGGCGCCCAGCTCCAGCGCCGGGGTGGCCCGGGTGGCCCGGCACAGGTCCACGAGGTACCCGAAGAGCGGCTCGGCCACGTGTACGCGACCGACCGCCTCCCGGGCGGCGGCCAGGTCGGCCGCGGTGGCCACCGGGCGTACGCCGGCCGCGGCCAGGTCGCGCGGGTCGAAGCCGGCGTGGTGCGCGCGGAGCACGCCCAGTTCCTCGTCGCGGCTGGGCAGCGGCACGGTCAGCTTGAGCAGGAACCGGTCGAGCTGCGCCTCGGGCAGCGGGTAGGTGCCCTCGTACTCGACGGGGTTCTGGGTGGCGGCGACGATGAACGGGTCGGGCAGCGCCCGCCGCTCGCCGTCGACGGAGACCTGCCGTTCCTCCATCACCTCCAGCAGTGCCGACTGGGTCTTCGGCGGCGTCCGGTTGATCTCGTCGGCGAGGAGCAGGTTGGTGAAGACCGGCCCCTCCCGGAAGGTGAACGCGGCGGTGTGCGGGTCGAAGATCAGCGACCCGGTGACGTCGCCGGGCATCAGGTCCGGGGTGAACTGCACCCGCTTGGAGTCCAGGTCGAGGGCGGTGGCCACGGTCCGGATCAGCAGGGTCTTGGCCACCCCGGGTACGCCCTCCAGCAGCACGTGCCCCCGGCAGAGCAGCGCGATCACCAGCCCGGTGACCACCGCGTCCTGGCCGACGACGGCCTTGGCCACCTCGGCCCGCAGCCGGTGCAGGGCGGCCCGGGCGTCGGGCTGCGGGGCGGCCGGCGCGGCCGGCGCGGCGGCGATGACGGGTCCGGTCACCGGGGGTCTCCTTCGGTCGGGTGGGCGACGGTACGGGTCAGGGTGTCCAGGTCGCGGGTTAGGTCCAGCAGTTCCTGGTCGGTGGTCGGCTCGGCGCCGTGCAGCAGCTCCGCCACCCGCTGGGGATCGGCCCCGGCGTACGCGGCGACCCGGGCGGCCACCTCGGCCGGTGGCGTGTCGGGCGGCAGGTTGAGCCGGGGCAGCAGCCGGTCCAGCGCGGCGGCGCGCAGGGTCTCGGCGGCCGGGCCCCGGGCACCGGCCCGGCGGTAGAGCCGGGCCCGGCCGAGCACCGTCTCGGCGGAGTGGACGGTCACCGGCAGCGGCTCGGGCACGGGCGGGCCGAGCCGTCGGGCGCGCCAGAGCACCACCAGCAACCCGGCCAGCGAGAGCTGCACCAGCAGTGCCCAGAACCAGGCCGGGAAGGCGTCCCAGAGCGGGTTCTGCCGCGCCGGTGGGCGGTCCGCGCGGTCGTCGTCGAAGTCCCCGCGGGCGCCGTTGCCGTCGCCGTTCCCGGCGGTGGGGCTCGGCGACCAGCCCGGTCCGCTCGGCGCGGGCGCCGGGGCCGGCAGGTCGAGCCAGACCAGCGGTCGGGGGCCGCCGAGCAGGCCGGTGGCGAGAGCCTGGTTGCCCCACTCGTCGATGCGATCGTTGCGGAACGGGTCGCTGGCCCCGATCACCACCACCTCGGTACGCCCCGGCACCCGGACCAGCCCGCCGGAGTAGCAGCGGTCGACCGGTGCGGCGCTGCGGGCGGCGTACCGCTGGCCGTCGGCGGTGGCCGTGCCGGCGCGGGTGGCCTCGGCCAGCCGGCAGGGGTGGCCGTCGGCGCCCGGGGAGGTGGCCCGGGTGGCCCAGCGGCCGTCGGTGGGCCGCAGCGGCAGGTCCAGCTGTTCCAGCATCCGGCGAGGCGGGTCGACCAGCACCAGCCGGCTGCCGGTGGGCAGGTCGGCCAGGGCGGCGACGGTGGCCGGGTGCACCAGTTCCGGGGCCGGTACGAAGAGCGTGGCCGGGCCCGGCCTGGTGGCCAGCAGCGCCTGGCTGGTGTCGGTCTCCCGGCGTACGGTCACGCCCTGCCCGCGCAGCGCCTCGGCCAGCCGGCTGCCGCCGTCGTCGGCGGTGGTGACCGGGGAAAGGAAACCCTGGTCGGTGGGGTCGGGCTGGTCGACGGCGTGGAACACCAGGGTGGCCACGATCAGCAGCACCGCAAGCCCGAGCGGGATCAGTAGCCGGTGCCGGGGTCGTCGGGGTCGCGGCGGGGCGACCGGGTGGGCCGGGTCGAGGGTGGTGGTCACCGGGGCTCACCGTCCCCGGCCAGCTCGCGGTGCAGGTCGGTGGCGAGGTCGCGCATCCGGCGGTCGTGCTCGGGCGTGGCCGGGCGCTGCGCGTACCAGAGGTCGGAGAAGATCGTGCCGGCGGCGTGCAGGGTGGGCCGCACCCCGGGCCGGACGTGGGCGGCAGCCGTGGCCAGCTCGGTGACGGTCATCCCGGGGCGCGGTTCCACGACCCGCCGGTCGACCAGTGCGCGGACCATGTCGCGCAGCCGCTCCCGGACGGCTTCGGCGTAGCGGCCCTCGGCGGCGAGCCGGTCGGCGAGGCTGGCGAGACCGGGCGCCGCCGGCTCGGGCGCCCGGGGCGCGGGCACCGGGACGGCCGGGTCCGCCGGTCGGACCGCCCGCCGCCGGCGCGGCAGCCGGAGCCGGGGCAGCCGCAATCTGGGTAGTCGCAGCCGCGGACGGCGTAGCCGGGGGATCCGCAGCCGCGGCCGGCCCAGCCGCGGCCGGGGGAGCCGGCGTGGCACCCAGGCTGGGAAGAAATACCAGGCCAGGGCGGCCAGCAGCGCGGCGAGCAACAGGAGCAGGGCGGCCAGCGGCAGCGGTACGACGTCCCCGAGCGCGGCGACGGCCTCGGTCCACCACCGGCTCACCGTTGGACCGCCAGCAGGACGGGTTCCGGGGTGCCGGCCGGGGCGCGGGAGAGGCGGATGTCCAGGCCCTCGGTGCGCATCCGGGTCTCCAGGTGCAGGACCGCGTCGAGGCAGGCCAGTGCGGGGTACGCGAGCGCGTTGACGGCGACCCAGGCGGCCGTGGCGACCGGCAGCGCGTACGCGTCGAGGTCGAACAGGCCCAGCAGCCCGAGGCCGTGGTAGACGCCGAGGCCGATGCCGAGCCGGATCAGCCACCAGCCCAGGTAGCCGAGGAGCCGGATGCCGGCGGCCCGCCCGCCGGCGCGGAACGCGAGCGTGAGCGCCCGCCCCGGCGCCCGGTACCCGGGCAGCCGGTCCACCACCAGCGCCGGGACGACCGCGCCGAGCAGCCCGTACGCGACGAACCAGGCCGGCCCGGTCAGCCCGGCGAGGCTGACGGCGAGGCCGACCCCCGCGGCGGCGAGCAGGGTGGCGCCCCACCGGGCGCCGCCGGGGCGCAGCAGCTCCCGCGGCCCGGCCCGGCGGCCGAGCAGCGCGGCCCCGGCGCCTCGGGCGGCCGGGTTGCCGAGCAGCGCGATGATCAGCGCCTCGGCCCCGGCGCCGAGCGCGAGCAGCAGCCAGAACCAGCCGAGCCGGTCGGGATCTAGCCAGTACGCCGGCGGGCGCGCGTCGGCCAGCACCCGCAGCGGGTGCAGCAGGGCCTGCTCGGCGAGGGCCAGCAGGACGGCGAGCGGGACCAGCAGCCGGGCCTGGCCGCGCAGCAGCAGAACGGCCGAGTCCAGCAGTTCACCGACCGTCAGCGGGCGGCGCGGGAGCACCGCGGTCGGGCCGACGTCGGGCACGCGTACTCCTGGCGGACGGGCGACGGGTGGCGGGCGGCGACACGCCCGAGGGATCATGGTTGCATGGCAGGTCCGATTCCGGTGGACCCGTCCACCGCGCGCGCCACGCTGGGCATCCGCGCGGTCAGCGGTGGTGTCGGGCCGTTCCCGGCAGTACCGTGCCGTGATAACGCCGAACCCTCCTAACCGAACGGGGATGGAACGATAAACCCCATGAGAGCCCGGGTACTGGTGGTCGACGACGACCCCGCGCTCGCCGAGATGCTCGGCATCGTCCTGCGCAGCGAGGGTTTCGTGCCCTCCTTCGTCGCGGACGGGGAACGGGCATTGGCCGCATTCCGCGACAGCCGACCCGATATCGTCCTGCTCGACCTCATGCTGCCCGGTATGAGCGGTATCGACGTGGCCCGGGCGATCCGGGCCGAGTCGGGCGTGCCGATCGTCATGCTGACCGCCAAGAGCGACACCGTGGACGTGGTGCTCGGGCTGGAGTCCGGGGCCGACGACTACGTGGTCAAGCCGTTCAAGCCCAAGGAGCTGGTGGCCCGGATGCGGGCCCGGCTGCGCCGGGGCGAGGACGTCGCACCCGAACTGCTCACCATCGGCCCGCCCGGCAACCAGATCACCATCGACGTGCCGGCGCACACGGTCACCCGGGACGGCGAGGAGGTGAAGCTGACGCCGCTGGAGTTCGACCTGCTGGTCGCGCTCGCCCGCAAACCGCGTCAGGTCTTCACCCGCGAGGTGCTGCTGGAGCAGGTCTGGGGCTACCGGCACGCCGCCGACACCCGCCTGGTCAACGTGCACGTCCAGCGGCTGCGGGCCAAGATCGAGCCGGATCCGGAGCGGCCGGAAATCATCCTCACAGTGCGGGGCGTGGGCTACAAGGCGGGTACCGGATAGCCTGGTCATCACTGTGGTGACCGCCCTGCCCCCCGACTCGCCGACCGTCGCGTCCCGCCGGCTCCACGCCGCGCGGGCGCTCTGGCGTGTCCTCGCCGCCCGGGCGGGCCGGCTGGCCGCCAGCGCCCACCAGACCTGGCGGCGGTCGTTGCAGCTGCGCGTGGTGACCATCACCCTGGTCGCCTCCAGCCTGCTGGTCGGCGGGTTCGCCTACCTGATCGCCGACAAGATCACCAGTATTCTGCTGGAGAGCGCAGAGACCGACGTCCGGCTGCGACTGCAACACGGCAGCGACTACGCGGGCAAGCAGTTCCGGACCTTCAACCAGCCGCAGGAGGCCCAGTTCCAGGACACCCTGGACGGCACGGTCAACTACCTTGCCGGGGGTGACCCGACGCAGACCAACGGCGTGGTGGTGGCCATCACCGGGACGGGCATCATCGCCCGGACGTCCCCGGCTACCGACGTCGGGCCCCTGATCAGCCCGCAGTTGCGGGCCTCCGTCGCCGCCGGCAACGTCGCCCACCAGATCGACACCGGGACGCTCGGCGGTCGGCGCACCAAATACCTCGTGTACGGCTCGCCGGTGCCGACCAACTTCGGGCAGGTGGAGCTCTACTACGTCGTACCGCTGGACCGGCAGGACGCCGCGGCCCGAGACGCCCGGGCCACCGTGGTCGCCACAGGCGTGGCGCTGGTGCTCCTGCTCGGCCTGCTCGCCGCCCTGGTCACCCGGCTCGTGGTGACCCCGGTACGGGTGGCCGCGCGGACCGCCCAGCGGCTCTCCGCCGGCCTGCTCGACCAGCGCATGGTGGTCAACGGCGAGGACGACCTGGCCCTGCTCGCCGCCTCGTTCAACCAGATGGCGACGAACCTCCAGCGGCAGATCCTCCGGCTGGAGGAGATGTCCCGGTTGCAGCGCCGCTTCACCTCGGACGTCTCGCACGAGCTGCGTACGCCGCTGACCACGGTCCGGATGGCCGCCGACCTGATCTTCGCCGAGCGGGACGGGTTCGACCCGGCGGTGGCCCGCAGCGCCGAGCTGCTGCAGGCCGAGCTGGACCGGTTCGAGGAGCTGCTCACCGACCTGCTGGAGATCAGCCGCTTCGACGCCGGCTTCGCCATGCTGGACGCCGAGCCGACCGACCTGGTGCCGGTGGTGCACCGGGTGACCGAGCGGCTGGCCGGGCTGGCCGAGCGGGTCGGGGTGACCATCGAGCTGGACCTGCCGGACCCGCCGGTGATCGCCGAGGTGGACCCGCGCCGGGTCGAACGGGTGCTGCGCAACCTGGTCGGCAACGCGGTCGAGCACGGCGAGGCCAAGCCGGTCCTGATCACGCTCGGCGTGGACCAGAGCGCGGTGGCGATCACGGTGCGGGACCACGGCGTGGGGCTGAAGCCGGGTGAGGAGAAGCTGGTCTTCAACCGCTTCTGGCGGGCCGACCCGTCCCGGGCCCGGCAGACCGGCGGCACCGGCCTCGGCCTGTCCATCAGCCTGGAGGACGCCCGGCTGCACGGCGGGTGGCTGGAGGCGTGGGGCGCGCCCGGTAAGGGTGCCCAGTTCCGGCTGACGCTGCCCGCTCGCGCCGGCGACCGGCTGACCACGTCGCCGCTGCGGCTGGTGCCGGCCGACGCCCCGCTGCCGTTCGGCGGCCCCCGCGACGGCGGCCTGCTGGCCATCGGCCCAGGCAGCGACGGGGCGCTGGCGATCGGGCCGGCCGAGAGCGGCGACCGGGCCCAGGTGACCTCGTGAGGCGGCGGCTGCTGACCGTGCTGCTGGCCGGCATGTTGCTGCCCGCCGGGCTGGTCAGCTGCGGCATACCGGACCGGACCGAGGTCCTGGTCGACGGCCGGGGCCCGGCGGCCGGAGCCGGCTCGGTCAACGGCAGCGGCAGCCAACCGCCCACCCGCAGCACGACCACCGACGCCAGGGAATACATCAACGACTACCTCGCCGCCGCCGCAGGGGAGCGGGACGGGGCGTACGACCGGGTCAAGAAGTTCATCGCGCCCGAGGCGCGGAGCCAGCTGAAGAAGAAGCAGCCGAGCAGCGATATCGAGCTGACGGTGGTCCGGCCCCTGCAGCCCCTGGAGACCACGCTGCTGGCCGAGGACGTCAAACAGGTCACGGTCCGGGTGCAGCAGGTCGGCGTGCTGCGGGCCGACGGCACGCTCGCGGCCCCGGTGGCCGGGGAGACCCAGTACGTGTTCAAGCTGGGCCCCGCGGAGCCGGCCGACCAGGGGCTGTGGATCACCGAGCTGCCGGACGTACTACTGCTCAGCGACACGGCCCTGGGGCGCTACTACAGCACGCACACCATCTACTTCTGGAACACCGACCAGAGCCGGTTGGTGCCCGACTGGCGGTACCTGCCCTCGACGTTTCCGGCCGAGCGGCGGCTCACCGAGGTCGTGAAGTGGCTGACCAGCGGCCCGTCCGAATGGCTCGCCCCGGGGGTGAACAAGGTTCCCCCCGGCACCTTCCCGCTCAACAACGCCACCGGGTCCGACGGGCGCTGGGAGGTCAACCTGACCATGCCGGCCGCGAACGACGACCGGCTGTCCCGCCTGGCCATCCAGCTCGCCTGGTCGCTGCCGAACTTGACCGGCCAGCTCGACCTGAAGATCCAGAACCAGAAGCGGCACACGGTCGACCTGAGGCAGGAGCGGGCGGCGAACCCCGTCTACCCGCCCCTGCGGGCTCCGGAGCGGTTCTGTGTCTACGATGCGGCGATCCGTCCGCTCGCCATCGGCAACGAGCCCGTCGGCTCGGCGCCGGTGGCGCCCGCCGCCAACCGGAACGTGGTGTCGGCGGGACTCAGCCGCGCCGATGACAAGGTGCTGGCGGCGCTGGTGGTGACCCGGCCGGACCGGAAGCAGCTGCTCATGGTCGGTGCCGGCCCTGCCCCGGTGACCGAGTTCCACAGCAGCGCGAAGCCGTTCCGGTCGATCGGCCGCCCGATCTGGCTGCGCTCCCTCGACGCGGACCACCCGTTCGGCCTGGTGGTGGCCGACGGCAAGCTCTACCGGTTCGACGGCGGGGCCGGGATGAGCGAAATCCTCGTTCCCGGCCCGGTCACGGCGGTGGCCGCGTCGCTCGACGGTCACCGGATCGCACTGATCATCAATGGCGCGCTCTATGTCGTGCCGGTGAGCGTCGATGGCGGCCTGGTCAGCGTGGGTCAGCCCCGCCAACTGGTCACCCGGCTCACCAACATCACCGCCGTCGACTGGTACGCGGAGAACCAGCTGGTCTTCGCCGGCAGCGACGGGCGCCAGCCGGCGATCTACCAGACCACGGTCGACGGGGCCGTGGAGTACGCGCTCAAGCGGGACACCGGCGCGCCGGTGTCCCACCTCGCCGCCTTCCCGGGCGGCTCGGTCGGTCCGCTGCCGGCCCTGTCCTTCATGTACCAGGCCACCCTGGCCTACCGGAACAACCCGTTCGAAAAGATCGAGCGGGAGCAGGTGCGGGACGTGGCGGCCAACGCCAAGGCGTCGGATCCGACCGCCCCCTTCTTCCTCTACTGAGAGGTGCCGGTGCGGGACCTGGGCGGGCTCTGGGCGGACCTGACCGACCTGGTGCTGCCGGCCGGGTGCGCCGGTTGCGGCGAGCGGATCCCCGGCCTGCGGCAGGGCTTCTGCCCCCGCTGCGTCGGCGAGTTGACGGCGCTGCGCCCGGCGTCGACCCGCCCCGCCCCGGCCCCGCCCGACCTGCCCCCGTGTGTCGCGCTGGGTCCGTACGCGGGCGCGCTGCGGGAGGGGTTGTTGGCGTACAAGGAGCGGGGCCGGCACGGGCTGGCCCGGCCGCTGGGTGCGCTGCTCGCCGAGGTGGTGGCCGCGGCGGTGGGCACCGCCGGGCCGGTGACCCTGGTGCCGGTGCCGGACACCGCGCGGGCGGCCCGGGCCCGCTACGGCGACCACCTGGACCGGTTGACCCGTTACGCGGCGGCCCGGCTGCGCGCCGCCGGCTGGCCGGTACGCGTGCTCCGGCCGGTGCGGGCGCTGCCCCGGCCGGACTCGGTCGCCCTGGACAGCGCCGGACGGGCCGCCGCGGCCGAGGCGGCGTTCCGGCTGCGCCGGGCCGACGCGGTCCGGGTCGACGGTCCGGTGGTGCTGCTCGACGACATCGTCACCACCGGGTCCACGTTGGCGGCGGTGAGCCGGATCTTGCACAGGGCGGGAATGACGCCAAAGGCGGCCGCGGTGCTCGCCGCAACGCAAAAGCGACGCCTCGGGTGACGCTTCGTGTTTCCTTTTCACCCCTTGGTGTATGAGCTGTGAGAATTCCCAGGCAGCTTTTGACAACGAGGGGTGACTGCCACGCGAACACGGGTTAGCGTTTTCGTGTCGGGGGTAGGAGGTCTTCCCATCCGCCCCCGGCGGTGAAAGGAGGCGTAGCCGTACGCGACCGGTCGACGCCGAGCGGGGACCCTCCCAGGGCGCGTTGACCGGGAAAACCGGACCGAACGACCGTCCGAACAAGGGAGGTCACGTGGACATCGTGGTCAAGGGCCGTAACGTCGAAGTGCCGGACCATTACCGGGTACACGTAGCCGAAAAGCTCGCGAAGATCGAACGCTACGACCACAAGCTCATTCGCGTGGACGTCGAGTTGTTCCACGAGCGCAATCCGCGCCAGGCCGATCACTGCCAGCGGGTGGAGATCACCTGCGTCACGCGGGGCCCGGTGATCCGGGCCGAGGCCTGCACGAATGACTTCTACAGCGCGCTGGACGCGGCCATCGCCAAGTTGGACACCCGGTTCCGCCGGGCGGCCGACCGGCGCCGGGTGCACCGGGGGCGGCACGCGCCGCTCTCCGTCGCCGCCGCCACCGCTGACCTGCCGGTCGCCGACCTCAACGGGCCGGGGCTGGCGGCGCTGAACGGTACCGGGACCGCCACCGCGGTCGCCGAACGGCCCGACGAGGACGGCTACGGGGAGTCCGACAACCAGCCGTGGCACATCGCGCGGGAGAAGGTGCATCCCGCCGAACCGATGACCGTCGACGACGCCCTGTTCCAGATGGAACTGGTCGGCCACGACTTCTACCTGTTCCAGGACAAGGAGTCCGGGCGCCCCAGCGTCGTCTACCGTCGGCACGCCTACGACTACGGGATCATCTCCCTCGACACCGGACCCTGACCACCCCCTGTGACACCGGCCGAGGAGCCGCGGTGGGCAGCCATCGCGGCTCCTCCCGTCCCGGCGTCGGCCGTGCCGCTCAGTGCGTCGAGAGGTCCGACGCGAGCATGCCGAAGATCAGGTCGTCGATCCGGCCGCCGTCCAGTCCGGGCAGCCGGCCGCGCAACAGCCCCTCCCGGCGGAAGCCCACCTTCTCCAGCACCCGGTGCGACGCGGTGTTCTCCGGCAGGGTCCCTGCGGTGAGCCGGGCGATCCCGGGGACGCCGAACGCCCAGCCGGCCAGCAGGCGTACCGCCCGGGTGGCGTAGCCACGCCCACGCCAGGCGGGCAGCAGCGCGTAGCCGACGCTCGCCTCGCCAGCCGCCCGGTCGCTGTAGGACAGCCCGCAGCTGCCGGCCGGTTCGCCGGTGGCCGCGTCGAGGATCAGCAGCCGGGCCAGGCTGCCGGTGAGCCAGGCGCTCTCCGCCAGCCGGCAGCGCCGTTCGATCGCGGCCCGGGTCGGCGGCACCGGCGGTGCCTGGTTGGCCACCACCTCCGGCCGCGTGTGCAGCCGGAACATCACGTCGGTGTCGTCCGGGCCGAGCCGGCGCAGGGTCACCAGGCCGTCGGTGAGCCGACCGTCGGGCAGGTCGGGCAGGAGCCGGGCGGCCGGACCGGGCGGGTCGTCGGCCAGGCGTACCCAGGCGAGCAGGTCGTGCCGGCCTCCCCCTCGGCTCGGGTTCGCCGCCCGGCGTACCCCCTCGTGGCGGAATCCGGCGGCCAGCGCGACCCGCTGGCTGGCGGTGTTCTCCTCGTTGGTGAGCAGTTCCAGGCGCGCGCAGCCGGCGGCGAAGGCCGACTCGGCCAGCGCCCGGGTGGCGGCCGTGGCGACGCCGCGCCCGCGGGCCCAGGGCGCGACCCAGTAGCCGATCTCCCACTGGCCCCGGGTCGGCACCGGTTGGCTCAGGCCGATGCTGCCGAGCAGCCGGTCGGTGGCGGGGTCGGCGATGGCGTACGCGGCGCCGCCGCTGGCCCAGGCCGCGGGGGCGCCCTCGGTGATCCACCACCGGGCGCTCTCCTCCGTGTACGGGTCTGGGAGCCCGGAGATGCCCCGCTGGGTGACCGGATCGGCGCAGCCGGCCACGGTGTCCGCCACGTCGTCGAGGCGGGACGGACGCAGCCGTACCCCGTTCGCCTCGATCGTCTCCGGCGTCACGCCAGGTCCTGCGGGAGCAGCGCGGCCACCCAGACATCCGGCCGCTCGCCGCGCTGCTGGATGCCGCTGCGGGCGGTGCCCTCGAAGGCGAAGCCCGCCTTCTCGGCGACCCGGCGGGAGGCGGTGTTGCCCACGTTGGCCCGCCACTCGATCCGGGCCAGGCCGAGCGTGGTGAATCCCCAGGCGCAGAGTGCGGCCAGCGCGGCGGGCAGGTATCCCCGGCCGCGGGCGTGCGGGGCGGTCATGAAGCCGACGTCGGCGACGAGCGGGTCGGCGGGGGAGATCCGCAGGTCGATCGAGCCGGCGTATCGGTCCTCGGCGTCGGCGACGGCGTAGTTGGCCCCGGTGCCGCGGGCCCACGCCGCTCGGGCGACGTCGCGCAGGTAGCCGTCGGCGTGCTCTCGCTGGTAGGGGTGCGGGACGCTGGTCCAGCGGACGGTCTCCGCGTCCTGGCAGGTCGTCACGACCGTGTCGAGGTCGCGTTCCTCCATCGGGCGTAGCCGCAGTTCGGTGGCGCCCGCCGTGGCGAACAGGACGGGCTGCGGGCGGCCGAAGACGGCGGCCCGCAGGGCGGCGAGGGTGTCCGGGCCGGCCGGGCCGGGCTCGCCCGGTGCGGGCACCTCGCCGGGGAGCAGCGAGCCGAGCCAGCCCTCCGGGCGCCCGTCCACCGCCGGCTGGGCGAGCCGCAGCTCGCCCTCGATCCGGAAGCCGGCCCGCAGCGCCACCAGTCGGGAGGCGTGGTTGCCGATCTCGGCCTGCCAGATCAGCCGGCGCAGCTCGCCTACGTCGAAGGCCCAGCGGGCGACCGCGCGGGTGGCCCGGACCGCGACGCCCCGGCCCCGCGCCCACGGTGCGGTCCAGTAGCCGACCTCGGCGCTGCCCAGGCCCCGGTCGATCGAGACCAGGCCGCAGGAGGCGAGCAACTCGCCGGTGGCGGCGTCGCACACCGCGAACTCGGCACCGCTGCCGTCGGCCCAGGCCGCCGCGCTGCGCCCGGCGACGAAATCGAGCGCGTGTTCGGGCCGGTACGGGCGAGGTACGGTGGTCCAGCGCTGGATGTCCGGATCCTGGCAGGCGCGGTACACCGCGTCGGCGTCCTCCGCCCGCCAGGGTCGCAGCAGCAGGCCGTCCTCGACGATCTCCACAGGCTCCACCGGGCCATCGTGCCGGATCGTTCGCGTTCGGCGTAACCCGATTTGCGCCGGGTCAGCGCGCCAGCCAGGCGGTATGTCCGGTTCGCGGCCCTGGACCGTCGCCACCAGTGACCATCGCCGCGATGGAGCGCCTACGATGGTTCGAGACTGTCTAGGGGAGCGTTGATCCGTGTCGATTCTGGAAAAGGTCCTTCGCGCGGGCGAGGGCCGCATGGTGCGTCGACTCAAGGCGATCGCGGCCGCCGTCAACTCGATCGAGGACGACTACGTCAACCTCACCGACGACGAGCTGCGCGCGATGACCGACCAGTTCAAGGAGCGGCTCGACGACGGGGAGACCCTCGACGACCTGCTGCCCGAGGCGTTCGCGGTGTGCCGCGAGGCGGCCGCCCGGGTGCTCGGCCAGCGGCCCTACGACGTCCAGGTGATGGGCGGCGCGGCGCTGCACTTCGGCAACATCGCCGAGATGAAGACCGGTGAGGGCAAGACCCTGACCTCGGTCATGCCGGTCTACCTGAACGCGCTGGCCGGCAAGGGCGTGCACGTGGTCACGGTGAACGACTACCTGGCCCAGCGCGACGCCGCCTGGATGGGCCGGGTGCACGAGTTCCTCGGCCTCACCGTCGGCGTGGTGCTGCCCAACCGGCCGGCCAGCGAGCACCGGGCCGCCTACGAGTGCGACATCACCTACGGCACCAACAACGAGTTCGGCTTCGACTACCTGCGCGACAACATGGCCTGGTCGAGGGATGAGCTGGTGCAGCGCGGCCACTTCTTCTCGGTGGTCGACGAGGTCGACTCGATCCTCATCGACGAGGCCCGGACCCCGCTGATCATCTCCGGTCCGGCCGAGCACTCCGCCCGCTGGTACCAGGAGTTCGCCACCGTGGTGGCCCGCCTGCAGCCGGGCACCGACGGCGAGGGCGACTACGAGGTCGATTACGCCAAGCGCACCATCGCCATCACCGAGCGCGGCGTGGCCAAGGTCGAGGACCGGCTCGGCATCGACAACCTCTACGAGTCGGTCAACACTCCGCTGGTCGGCTACCTCAACAACGCGATCAAGGCCAAGGAGCTCTACAAGCGCGACAAGGACTACATCGTCAGCGAGGGCGAGGTCCTGATCGTCGACGAGTTCACCGGCCGCATCCTGCACGGCCGTCGCTACAACGAGGGCATGCACCAGGCGATCGAGGCCAAGGAGGGGGTGGAGATCAAGCAGGAGAACCAGACCCTGGCCACCATCACCCTCCAGAACTACTTCCGCCTCTACGAGAAGCTGTCCGGCATGACCGGTACCGCCCAGACCGAGGCGGGTGAGTTCAACAAGGTCTACAAGGTCGGCGTCGTGACCATCCCGACGCACCGGCCGATGGTCCGGCAGGACCGGCCGGACGTCATCTACAAGACCGAGAAGGCCAAGTTCAACGCCGTGGTCGAGGACATCGCCGAGCGGCACGAGCAGGGCCAGCCGGTGCTCGTCGGCACGGTCTCGGTGGAGAATTCCGAGATCATCTCCCAGCTGCTGCGCCGCCGGGGCATCCCGCACTCCGTGCTGAACGCCAAGTTCCACGCCAAGGAGGCGGAGATCGTCGCCCAGGCCGGGCGCAAGGGCGCGGTCACCGTGGCCACCAACATGGCCGGCCGCGGTACGGACATCCTGCTCGGCGGCAACGCCGAGTTCCTCGCCGCGAACGAGTTGCGCCAGCGCGGCCTCGACCCGGTCGAGCAGCCGGAGGAGTACGCCAAGGCGATGGAGGAGGTCCTGCCCGAGTGGAAGCAGGCCTGCGACGCCGAGGCCGAGGAGGTGGCTGCCGCCGGCGGCCTCTACGTGCTGGGCACCGAGCGGCACGAGTCCCGCCGGATCGACAACCAGCTGCGCGGTCGGGCCGGCCGGCAGGGTGACCCGGGTGAGTCCCGCTTCTACCTCTCGCTGCAGGACGAGCTGATGAAGCGCTTCCGGGCCGGTGCCGTCGAGGCGGTGATGGAGCGCTTCAACATCCCTGAGGACGTGCCCATCGAGTCGAAGATGGTCACCCGCCAGATCAAGAGCGCGCAGGCCCAGATCGAGGGCCAGAACGCCGAGATCCGGAAGAACGTCCTCAAGTACGACGAGGTGATGAACAAGCAGCGCCAGGTGGTCTACGCCGAGCGACTGCGGGTGCTCAACGGCGAGGACCTCTCCGACCAGGTCCGCAACATGATCGACGACGTGATCAACGCGTACGTCACGGGCGCCACCAGCGAGGGCTACGCCGAGGACTGGGATCTCGACCAGCTCTGGGCCAGCCTCAAGCAGCTCTATCCGGTGGGCGTCACCATCGACGAGCTGGAGGAGGAGGTGGGCTCCCGGGCCGGCCTCGACCAGGACTTCCTGCTCGCCCGCCTCAAGGAGGACGCGCACGGCGCGTACGACCGGCGCGAGGAGCAGCTCGGCGAGGACGCGGTACGCCAGCTCGAGCGGATGGTCCTGCTCCAGGTGATCGACCGCAAGTGGCGCGAGCACCTCTACGAGATGGACTACCTGCAGGAGGGCATCAGCCTGCGGGCGTACGCCCAGCGCGACCCGGTCATCGAGTACCAGCGCGAGGGCTTCGACATGTTCGCCACCATGATGGACGGCATCAAGGAGGAGACGGTCGGCTTCCTCTACAACCTGGAGGTGCAGGTCGAGGAGCCCGAGCCGGAGGCCGAGGAGGTGCAGCTGCTGGAGAAGCCGGTCGAGATCCGCGCCAAGGGCCTCAACCGCGCGCCGCAGCAGCAGGGCCTGCAATACTCCGCGCCCGCCATCGACGGCGAGGCCGGCCGCGGCGCGCCGGCCATCGAGCGGGCTGACGAGCAGGCGCCGGCCCTGGGCATCGGTAACCCGGACAGCACCGCCCGGCCCGCCGCCCCGTCCGCCTCGGGCAAGCCGCGGCGCCCGGCGGCCGCGGGGATGAACGGGCAGGCGGTCGCCGCCAGCACCGCCCGTCGGGCCGCCCCCGGCCAGGTGGATGCCGGTGAAGGTCCCTCCCGCAACGCGCCCTGCCCGTGCGGCTCCGGCCGCAAGTACAAGCGGTGCCACGGCGCCCCCAACGGCGGCAACTGAGCCCGCCCGCACCAGCGACGACGGGCCCCGGCCGAACACGGCCGGGGCCCGTTCCCGTCCGTGGCCCAGCCACTCGGTTGATCGACTCGCCTTGCGGCAGGTCGTGCTATCCGCGCTGGTGGACCGCGCGATGTGCGGCATCCCGAGTCGGTCGCGCACGTCCGGGGGCCGGGCCGGGTTGATCGACTCGCCTTGCGGCGGGTGGCGGTGTCCGGGCTGGTGGAGGGTGCGAGGTGCGGCATCCCGAGCCGATCGCGCCTGTCGGGCGGACGCCGCCCCGTGTGGATCACGCAGCCCTCGGCGGGTCAGAGCACCTCGAGGGTGGTGCAGAGCCAGGTGCCGCGTCGGTGTTCGACGCGTAGGGCGATCGCCCAGCTGGCGCCGCCGGCTCCGGCGAGCACGGCGGCGGCCTCGGCGGCCCCGGCCCGCGGCTCGCAGACCCGCAGCCGGCGGAGCTGGAGGGCCGGCCGGGTGGCGCGGCGGCGTATCGGGCCCACGCGTCGGGCCGCCCGGGTCAGCTCGGTGGCCACCCGGGTCGTGGCGTCGGGCAGGCAGAGCGGCCGGAGCTGACCGGGTGGCCGGTAGCCGTTGACGATCTCCAGGAAGGTGCGGACGAACCGGTGCGCCGCCCGGGTGGCTTCGGGGGTGGCGGTGGCCAGCGCGGCGGCGGGTGCCCCGCCGGTGCGGCGGCCCGGGCCGGTGGGCACCGGTCGGACGTCGG
The DNA here is from genome assembly GCF_042869115.1 of Micromonospora sp. NPDC007230. Classification (NCBI taxonomy): domain Bacteria; kingdom Bacillati; phylum Actinomycetota; class Actinomycetes; order Micromonosporales; family Micromonosporaceae; genus Micromonospora; species Micromonospora sp. NPDC007230. Next base: position 248,072 of record NZ_JBIAFE010000010.1, read on the forward strand.
GGGCGCGCCCGTCGGGCCGGTCGGGATCCCGGCGGCGCGGGTCGAACAGGTCGAGGGTGAGTTGGTCGACGTCGGCCCAGGGCAAGCCCTCGTCGGTGCAGGGCGGGTCGATCGGTGGGGCGGGTCGGAGCCGGACCGGGGGACGCGGTGCCAACGGGCGGCGGGTGTCGACCATCCTCAACCCCTGCTCCTTGCGTTTGCTTCCGTTTGCCTCCGACAGGGTTTCATTGTCGAACAGGGCAGCGCCGCCCGTCAATGCCGCTACGGGGTCGCGCGGTCACTCCGGGTCGCGTTCGACGAGCGGGTTGCCGCGTACCCACTCGGCGGTCTCGGCGTACTTGTGCTGGATGTACTCCTCCAGCCGGGCGCGTTCCACCCGCCACTGCCCGCGGCCGCCGATCTTGATGGCGGGCAGCTCGCCGCTGCGCACCATGTGGTAGACCTGCGAGTCCGAGACGTTGAGTTCAGCGGCCACGTCGGACAGCAGCAGGAACCTGGGCTCCACGGTGACTCCCGGGGTTGGCTTTCGTTTGCCTCAGTTTGCCACCAGCAGCCGTCCCGCCCCAGCGCGCGGTGCGGCGATCCGGTCGACGGACACACCGGCGAGGAACTTCTCCCGGGCGGGTGCGAGGTGTATGACGGTCACGGCGTACGGCATGATCGGCGCCCGGGGCCGGCATCCGCCGGCCAGGCCTGAGCAGGGGAGAGACCGGTGACCGACGAGCTTGTCCGGGTGTACGTGCCGGCGACCGTCCCGCTGCTGGCGCGACTGCGCGAGCAGGGCCTCGCGGTCGGTGAGGCGCACGCGGTAACCCCGGAGCTGCGCGAGTGGTACGCCGAGGGCGACGAGGAGGAGTTGGAGTACGTCGCCTTCACCCGGGCCGCCCAGGACGCGCTGCTGCTGCTCCGGGCCGACCCGGGCGCGCCCCGCCGGCGGGTGGTGGTCTCGGTGGACCTGCCGGCCCGCGCGGTCGGCCGGGTCGGCGGCGAGCTGGGGTCCAGCCTGGTCCGGCTCGCCGGGCCGGTGCCCGTCAAGACGGTCGCCGCGATCCACGTGGACGGCGCGGAGGCGGTCGACGACGTGGCGGCCGCCGCCGAGGTGGTGGCCGAGGCGCAGGCCGGTGACCCGGACGCCCAGTTCACCGTCGACGGCGCCGAGGATCACGAGCTGGAGTGGTACGACGTGACCGAGCTGGACCTGCTGCTGCGCGCGGTCTCCTGACCCGCACCCCGGGGGTCAGGCGGCGACCTGCTCGTCGGCCGGCTCGTCCTCGTCGACGGTGCGTGGGCCGAGGGTGCGGCCGAACGCGATGAGCGTGGTGAGTGCCCCGACGAAGAGCACCCAGATGCCGTTGTCGAGGCGGGAGGTGCCGAGGGAGGTCTGGGCCACCTGGTCCGCCTCGCTGAGCGCGGCGGCCAGGTTGAGCAGGTCCCGCCCGCCGATCCGGATGATCACCTCGGTGAGCAGCAGGAGGAGGCCCGGCCCGGCCCCGGCGACCAGGTACGCGGGCCAGCGCAGCTGCACGGATTCGCCCCGGCGGGCGGCGCGGCGGCGGGCCCAGGTGAGGTAGCCGAATGCCACCAGCCCGGCGACCAGCCCGGCGAGCAGCGACTCGGTGCGGGACACCCACTTCGCGGCGTCGAGCATCGACTGCTGGGTGTCGCCGGCACCGAACAGGTCGGCCAGCGGATCCCGGGCGCGGCTGAACAGCACCACGAAGACCTGCGCGGCCAGCGTGGCGCTGGCGAGCCCGCCCACCACCCGGGCGTTGCGGGCGCCGGCCAGCGCGCCGCCGATGATCGCCGCCGCCGCGGTGGTGCCGGCGATGGTGTTGGTGGTCGCGTTGTCGGCGTAGGTGAGGTTGATCGCGACCGCGGCGGCGAATCCGACCAACAGGCCGGTGCCGACGGCGGCGAGGAAGCGCAGGGTGGCCCGGCCGAGCGGGTTGGTCACCGCCAGGGCGAGCGCGGCGCCGGCGACCAGCGCGGCGCAGATCACGCCGGGCAGCGCGTACGCGGAGAGGCTGATCGCGGTGACGCCGGCCGCCGCGGAGCTGATCGCGGCCCGGGTGGACCAGAGCATCGCGGCGAGCCAGCCGACCGCCAGCAGCGCCAGCACCGCCGCGCCGGGGGCGTACGCCGGTCGTCCGGTGCTCTCCGGGGTGGCCGGCTCGTCGGCCGGGTCGGTGCTCGGCTGCTCCGGCTCGTCGGCCGGGTCGACCACGGGCTGGTCCGGCTCCGCAGCCGTGGAGCTGCCGGGCTGGTTGCTCATCGTGTTCCCCTTCGACGGACGCCGGATCGGCCGCGACGGGCCGGGCAGGTCACCGGTCATCCAGGGTACGCGGCGTCCCGTGCGCCCTTCGGGACCCGCCCGCCGGTCGATGCCGACCCGGGCGGCGCCCGCCAGCGGGTGGCGACCGGCGCTCGGCGGCGCCTGAGACGGGCGGGTGGGCCCGGCGCCGGGGCGGTGCCGACGGGATCCGCGGCGCCCTCACCGCCCGGCCGACGATGCGGACGGCTGGTGACGGATCGTAGGCAGGAATGGTTGCGGGCTGAGGGATCGTCGGGGCGGAGACGGTGGCTGCCTACGGTCCGGTGTGTGCCGGTGCGTCCGGGTGTCGGCTGCGGGCGGGGTTCGCCGGGGGCGGCGGGGGTGGAGCGGGGGGTGTCGCATGGAAGAATTGGCCGAGGTCCCGCCGCCGCACCGGTCCGCCGCGCGGTGCTCGGCACCCGGCCGTCCGGTCGGTGCCCGCGGGTCCGATTTCGCCACCGCCGCCGAGATCGCACAGGAGCCGTGATGGACGCCGTGTTCTCCGTACCCGAGCCGCGCAACGAGCCGGTCCACACCTATGAGCCCGGCAGCGCCGACCGGGAGCGGCTCCAGCGGCGGCTGACCGAGTTGGCCGCCGCGCAGATCGAGCTGCCGATGACCATCGCCGGTGAGCAGCGGATGGCCGGCGGTGATCCGATCAAGGTGGTCCAGCCGCACAAGCACGCCCACGTGCTCGGCATCACCGGGCACGCCACCCACGACGACGCCCGTGCCGCAGTCAAGGCCGCCAAGGACGCGGCCCCGATGTGGCGGGCGCTGCCGTTCGAGGAGCGGGCCGCGATCTTCCTGCGCGCCGCCGACCTGCTCGCCGGCCCGTGGCGGGACACGCTCAACGCGGCCACCATGCTCGGCCAGTCCAAGACGGTGGTCCAGGCCGAGATCGACTCGGCCTGCGAGTTCATCGACTTCCTCCGGTTCAACGTGCACTTCGCCCGCAAGCTGCTGGCGGAGCAGCCGATGTCCTCGCCGGGGGTGTGGAACCGCTTCGACCACCGGCCGCTGGAGGGCTTCGTCTACGCGGTCACCCCGTTCAACTTCACCGCGATCGCCGGCAACCTGCCGTCGGCGCCGGCCCTGCTCGGCAACACGGTGGTCTGGAAGCCGGGCCCGACCCAGCAGTTCGCCGCGCACTTCACCATGCGGCTGTTCGAGGCGGCCGGGCTGCCGCCCGGCGTGATCAACATGGTCACCGGGCGCGGCGAGGAGGTCTCCGACGTGGTGCTCGCCGACCCGGACCTGGCCGGCATCCACTTCACCGGGTCGACCAAGGTGTTCCAGCACCTGTGGCGGACGGTCGGCGAGAACATCGCCCGCTACCGGGGCTACCCGCGGCTGGTCGGCGAGACCGGCGGCAAGGACTTCGTGGTCGCGCACGCCAGCGCGGACGTGGACGGCCTGCACACCGCGCTGATCCGGGGCGCCTACGAGTACCAGGGCCAGAAATGCTCGGCCGCGTCGCGGGCGTACGTCCCGCGGTCGATCTGGGAGGGTGGGCTGCGGGACCGGCTCGCCGCCACCGCCGACTCGCTGGCGTACGGCGACGTCACCGACTTCCGCAACTTCGGTGGTGCGGTCATCGACGACAAGGCGTTCGGCCGGCACCAGGCCGCGCTGGAGCTGATCAGCGGCGACGACACCTGCCGGGTCCTGGCCGGCGGCACCGCCGACGACTCGGTCGGCTACTTTGTCCGGCCGACGCTGTTCGAGTGCTCCGACCCCGCACACGAGACCTTCACCACCGAATACTTCGGGCCGATCCTGGGCGTGCACGTCTTCGAGGACGCCCGGTTCGACGAGGTGGTCGCCCAGGCCGAGGCGATCGCCCCGTACGCGCTGACCGGGTCGATCTTCGCGACCGACCGTCGGGTGGTCGACCAGGTGGCCGAGAAGATGCGGTACGCGGCCGGCAACTTCTACATCAACGACAAGCCGACCGGTGCGGTGGTCGGGCAGCAGCCGTTCGGCGGTGCCCGGGCCAGCGGCACCAACGACAAGGCGGGCTCCTGGCACAACCTGGTCCGCTGGATGTCGCCGCGGACGATCAAGGAGACCTTCGTCCCGCCGACCGACCACGGGTACCCGCACATGGCATGACCTGCTGATGGTCGCCGGTGACGCACGGAGCGTCACCGGCGGCCGGCCGGCAGGGGAGGGCGTGGACGTCCCCGGCGGACTGTCGTCGGCCGACAGTGCACATCGGACGACCCAACGGGTGGCGAAAACCGGAAATCCTGGACGCCGGGTCGGGCGAAGTGGCAGCTTAGAGGGCATGGCGGAATCCGGAGTCAACCCGACGGCCGCAGCCCTGCTGGGTCTGCTGCACGAAGGACCGATGACAGGCGGCCAGTTGATGGCCGCCGCCGAGCGGCGGCTGGCGCCGTACTGGTCGATGACCCGCAGCCAGGTCTACCGGGAGCTTCCGGTGCTGGCTGAGAAGGGGCTGGTGCGGCTCGGCAAGCCCGGGCCGCGGATGAGCCAGCCGTACGCGCTCACGGCGGCCGGGAAGCGGACATTCTCCCGCTGGCTGGCGGAGAACCCCGGGCGGGACACGATCCGTAACCCGACCGCGTTGCGGATCGCGTTCGGCGACCTGCACTCGCCGAGTCAGCTCAAGAACCTCTACGCCTCGGCGAACGAGTACCACTCCGAGGCCCTCGCGGCGGCGCGTGAACAGGCCAAGAACGCCAAGAAGGACGGCGAGGCGTACGACGCCAGCGCGCTGGAGTTCGCCGTCGCGTACCACAAGGCGGCGCTGTCCTGGCTCAAGTCCGCCCCGGTCGGCGGATGACCAGCGCGGGTAGAGGCATCTGAGGTGAGCGGACGCCGAGCGGCCAAGTACGCTTGTCTGTCGTGACTGCTGCCGACTACGCCGAACAGCTCAAGGAACTCGACGCCACCCTGCGCAACATCGAGGCCGTCCTCGATCTCGACAAGCTGCGCGAGCAGAAGGGCCGCCTGGAGCAGGAGGCCTCCGCGCCTGATCTCTGGGACGACCAGGCCAAGGCGCAGCAGGTGACGTCGCAGCTGTCGTACGTCAACGGCGAGATCAACAAGCTCTCCGACCTCCGCGCCCGGCTAGACGACGCCGGCGTGCTGCTGGAGTTGGCCCAGGCCGAGTCCGACCCGGGCACGCTCGCCGAGGTCGAGGCGGAGATCACCGGGCTGACCAAGGCCATCCAGGAGATGGAGGTCCGCACCCTGCTCTCCGGGGAGTACGACTCCCGGGAGGCGCTGGTCGCCATCCGGGCCGGCGCGGGTGGCGTGGACGCCGCGGACTTCGCCGAGATGCTGCTGCGGATGTACCTGCGCTGGGCCGAGCGGCACGGCTACCCGACCGAGGTCTACGAGACCTCGTACGCCGAGGAGGCGGGCCTCAAGTCGGCCACCTTCACGGTCAAGGTGCCCTACGCGTACGGCACGCTGAGCGTCGAGTCCGGCACCCACCGGCTGGTCCGGATCAGCCCGTTCGACAACCAGGGGCGGCGGCAGACCAGCTTCGCCGGCGTCGAGGTGCTGCCGGTCGTCGAGCAGACCGACCACATCGAGATCCCCGAGAACGAGATGCGGATCGACGTCTACCGTTCCTCCGGCCCGGGCGGGCAGAGCGTCAACACCACCGACTCGGCGGTGCGGATCACGCACATCCCGACCGGCATTGTGGTCACCTGCCAGAACGAGAAGTCGCAGCTGCAGAACAAGGCCTCCGCGCTGCGGGTGCTCCAGGCCCGGCTGCTGGAGCGCAAGCGCCAGGAGGAGCAGGCCAAGCTCCAGGGCCTGAAGACCGACGCCGCCGGCTCGTGGGGCGACCAGATGCGCTCGTACGTCCTGCACCCGTATCAGATGGTGAAGGATCTGCGTACCGAGCAGGAGACGGGCAATCCGTCCTCGGTGTTCGACGGTGAGCTGGACAGCTTCATCGAGGCCGGCATCCGGTGGCGTAAGCAGCAGCAGCTCAGCGCTGACGGTGCGTGATCCCGCTCCGACGGAACGCGTCGTCGATCTCTGGGTGACCGGCTGAATCGATGACGCGACTCGCTTCGGCGGGGCGTGGGGCTTGGCTCTCCGGTTACACCGCGTAGACTCTCGACCCGTGATTCAGCTTGAGCAAGTGACGAAGACGTACCCGAAGGCGTCCCGGCCTTCGCTCGACAACGTGTCCGTCTCGATCGAGAAGGGCGAGTTCGTCTTCTTCATCGGTCCATCCGGCTCCGGCAAGTCCACGATCATCAAGATGCTGCTGCACGAGGTCACCCCCAACAAGGGGCGGGTCGTCGTCAACGGCAAGGACGTCACGTCGATGCGCTCCTGGAAGCGACCCCACTTCCGGCGCTCCATCGGCTGCGTCTTCCAGGACTTCCGCCTGCTGCCGAACCGCACCGCCTACGAGAACGTGGCGTTCGCGCTGGAGGTGATCGGCAAGACCAAGGCGGTCGCCCGCCGGGTCGTTCCGGAGGTGCTGGAGCTGGTCGGCCTCGGTGGGAAGGAGCACCGCTACCCCCACGAGCTCTCCGGTGGTGAGCAGCAGCGGGTCGCGGTGGCCCGGGCGTTCGTGAACCGGCCGCTGATCCTGCTGGCGGACGAGCCCACCGGAAACCTGGACCCGGACACGTCGATCGAGATCATGCGCCTGCTGGACCGGATCAACCGCACCGGCACGACCGTCGTGATGGTCACACACGACTCCAACATCGTGAACCAGATGCGCCGTCGCGTCATCGAGATCGAGAGCGGCCGCATCGTGCGCGACCAGGCTCGCGGCGTCTACGGCTGAGCCGTCGCCCCGCTGACGATCCGTAGATCCTGACGACGAACACCTCACGCCGGAGAGCCGGAGGAATTTCCCGATGCGGATGAAATACGTCCTTTCCGAGGTACTGGTCGGACTGTGGCGCAACGTCACCATGACCATCGCGATGATCATCACGATGGGTGTGTCGCTGTTCATGCTGGGCGGTAGCGGCCTTCTCTACCAGAAGGTCGGCGACATGAAGGACCTCTACTACGAGAACGTCCAGGTCTCGATCTTCCTGAAGACCGACGTCAACGACCAGCAGCGAGGCGACCTCGAGGCCAAGTTGAAGTCCGACCCGCTGGTCAAGGAGGTCACCTACGTCGACAAGACGGAGGCGTACAAGCGCTTCCAGGAGATGTTCCAGGACGCGCCCGACCTGATCAGCGCGGTCAAGGAGGACAGCCTCCCGCCGTCGTTCCGGATCAAGCTGAACAACCCGGAGCAGTACAAGAGCATCTACGACGAGTACAAGACCGCCGAGGGGATCGACACGATCGTCGACCAGAGCAAGCTCCTCGACAAGGTCTTCAACGTCCTCACCGGCATCCAGAACTTCGCCCTGGCCATCGCGGTGGTGATGGCGGTCGCCGCGTTGCTGCTGGTCGCGAACACCATCCAGGTCGCCGCGTACAGCAAGCGGCGCGAGGTCGCGGTCATGAAACTGGTCGGTGCCTCCAACTGGTTCATCCAGGCCCCGTTCGTGCTGGAGGCCATCGTCGCCGGCCTGATCGGTTCGATCCTCGGCCTGCTGGCCCTGATCGGCCTGAAGGTCGTGGCCGCCGGCGGGTCGATGGCGGCCGTGGAGGGCCTGATCACGCCGGTCTCCTGGTCCGAGCTCTTCCTGATGTTCCCGCTGATGGCCGGCGTCGGCGGCCTGGTCAGCGCGGTCACCGCCTGGGTCACGCTCCGCTTCTACCTGCGGGTCTAGTCAGCGCGACGGCTCTCCGAGGGCCCTCCCGCGCCGGAATAAACGGCGCGGGAGGGTCCTTGTCAATGAGGCTTGTTCAGGCGGCGCTGACCACGGCCTGGTGTGCCCGGCGGCAAGAGCCTGAATAAGCCTCATTCGGGTAGCATGATCCCGCTCCGCGGCCGGCGGTCGCGGACGAGTGGAAGGGAGGTGGCGCCGATGCCACGGGAAAAGGGCCGCAAGGTGGTCGCCTCCAACAAGAAGGCGCGCCACGACTACGCCATCCTCGACACCTACGAGGCGGGCATGGCGCTGACCGGCACCGAGGTCAAGTCGCTGCGGGCCGGCCGGGCGTCGCTGGTCGACGCGTTCGCCCAGGAGCGTGACGGCGAGCTCTACCTGCACGGCATGCACATCCCGGAGTACACCCAGGGCACCTGGACCAACCACGAGCCCCGGCGTACCCGGAAGCTGCTGCTCAAGCGGCTGGAGATCGACCGGCTGATCGGCAAGACCCGGGAGAGCGGTCTCACCATGGTGCCGTTGCAGGTCTACTTCTCCGACGGCTGGGCGAAGGTGGAGATCGGCCTGGCCCGGGGTAAGAAGTCGTACGACAAGCGCCAGGACCTTGCCAAGCGGGACGCCGACCGGGAAATCGCCCGGGTGGTCGGCCGGCGCGGCAAGGGCATGGACGACTGATTCCTCCCCCGATGTCCCGATCCATGATCGGGCGGGCCTCGGGATGAATCCGGTTGCGGCAGGCGTTAGGCTTGGTGGTGCTGCCGACAGGGGCAGCCCTTCGAGGGGGTGACTGGTTTCGACTTCGTGCGTTGCGGCAGGGGAAGCGAGCCGAGGAAGCCGACGTCGTCTCGTGAATCGGTCGTCGGAAACCAATAAGCGCCAAGAACAATCGCGCTGACTTCGCTCTCGCCGCCTGAGGCGAGTAGCAAGTCTGTCGGCCTGGGAGCGCCTTCGACCCAGTTAGCCGGCATCAGCTAGAAGGCTGGCCAATCGGACCCGGTCGCGGGGTCCGTGCGGCGAGATCAATCAGCGACTGGGCCCGTCACACCGACTCGCTCGCGTGATCGGTGGGGCCGAGTAGAGGCACAGCGAGCTGCGCTCGGAGAAGCCCTGACAAGGCGGCGAAGGACCCGGGTTCGATTCCCGGCACCTCCACCACCTGACCTGTGCGCCCCGGTCCACCCGGACCGGGGCGCACAGTCGTCTCCGGCCCCGTTGCCGCCGGCATCTAGGCTGCCCCGTGTGATGAACGAGAAGCTCCGGCTCTCCGTGGGCGCCGCGTCCGGCCAGCGCGCCTTCGCGGCGGTGGTGGGTGTCCTGTGCACCGCCTTCGGGGCGGTGTTCGTGCTGCTGCCGGTCTTCGCCGACCGCCTGCTGAGCCGGCTGACCGGCGTCGGCGACCCGTTCCCGTCGTACGACGAGGCGCGGGACCTGCCGCCCGACATGCTCCCACCGGCGTTGAACGACAGCGCTCCGGCAGGGCCTGTCCGGTTCGTCGGGCTCTGCGGCCTGCCGATCGTGCTGCTCGGCCTCTATCTGCTGCTGCGGGTGCTGCGTACCGCCATGTGGCTGGAGGGGACCCGGGCCTCCGTACGCGGCGCGCTCGCCACCCGCACCGTCGACCTGGCCACCGCCGAGGTGCGGGGCGGGGCGGTCGCCTACCGGGGCGGCAACGACGCGGTGCTGCGGGTGCCGACCGTGGTCGCCCGCGACCGGGAGACCGGCCGACAGGTCACCATCCCGTTGCAGGGCATGGGGCTGGCCACCCTGCCGCCGTACGAGCTGCGGGCGCTCGCCGACGCGATCACCGCCGGCCGGCCCGACCAGGGCCGGGACGCCGACGCGCACGTCCTGGCCGGTCAGCTCCGCAGCATGGCGGGCAATCCGCTGGGCCGGTGAGGCCTTTGGGACAGCTGGGGCCGGTGGGGCGAACGGGACAGATGAGGCACCGGATGACCCTGGACAGCCCGCCCGACCAGGTCCACCATCGCTGTACGCGGAAGCGCAGCAGCGGGAGGTGCCCATGGTCACCGGTCCGATCCAGCAGCCGTCCACCGTCGCCGCGGCGGGCCGACCGCCCGCCGCGCGCCAGCCGGGACCCGCGCTCCCCGGCGACCTGCACGCCCTCGCCCGGGTGCTCGCCGGGCCGGCCGAGAAGCCGCGCTGGCGGGAGCACCTCGTCGTCCAGCTCGGCCCGGTCCGGCGCGGTTTCGCCGAGCACGTCCGGCTCACCGAGGGCCCCAGCGGCCTCTACGCCGAACTGCTCCTCCAGGCGCCCCGGCTGGACCGGGGGGTACGCCGGCTGACTCACGAGCACGCCGCCATCGCCGCGGCGCTTCTCGCCCTCCAACGGGCCGTCGAGCTGCCTGGCGTGCCCGTCGAGGAGCTGCGGGAACGGGTCGGCCACCTGCTGCGGGCCCTCGACCGGCACCGGCAGCGGGGCGCGGACCTGCTCTGGGAGGCGTACCAGACGGACCTGGGCGGAGAGACCTGACCAGCGGAACCGCGGGCAGGGGCGCGCCGTCCAACTGGCATGCATCGCACGATCGCTCTGCTGGGGTTGCCGCTGCTGCTCCTCGCCGGCTGCGCCGCGCCCGGCTCCGCTCCTGCCGGGCCGTCGGTCGATCCTCTCGACCACCGCTGGGAGGCGTTCCACCAGCGGGCCGGGGAGGTGGCCGACGCCTGGCGGCCGGGCGAGGTGTGGCGCAGCGGCTACGTGCCGATCGAGGAGGCCACCGTGCTGACCGGTGAGCCGGGCTTCAACGGCGACACCAAGCAGGCGTTCCTCCGCGGCTGGTACCGGGACCAGATCGCCCTGCCGACCGCCACGCCGGCCGACGGGACCATCCGGTTCCCGGACGGCACGCTGCGGGTGCCGCTGGTCAGCGCCGCTGAGGCGTACACCCAGCTCCACCAGGGCGACCCGCCGACCTGCGACGGCCGGCCGATGGCACCACCCACCACCGGACCGGGGCGGCTCAAGGACGGCGGGCCGACCGTCGAGCCGGGGCCGGACGGCCTGCTGCCCACCCGCCCGGGGCCGGACAGCCCGGTCGCCACCCACGTGGACACCCCCTGTATACCGCTGACGGTTACCGGGGTGAAGCTGGGCAGCGCGCCGGTGCGGACCAGCCGGGGCATCGCCGAGGTGCCGGCCTGGCTGTTCACCGTGGCGGAACTGCGGGTGCCGGTGGCCCGGCTGGCGGTCGCGCCGCGCGCGGTCGGCACCCGACCGGAGGCCGTGGCCCCCACCCGGCCACTCCCCGACGGGCTGGTGGCCGTGCAGTCCCTCGACCCGGTGGACGGCGCCCGCCTGGACTACCGGGTCGGGGTGGGCGCGTGCGACGGTGGCCTCACCCCGCTGGTGCTGGAGCGGGACGACGTGGTGGTGCTCGGCGCCGGGGTGGTCCGGTCCACCGGAATCTGCACGGCGCAGCTGGCGATGAAGCCGGTGAGCGTCACCCTGAAGGCCCCGCTCGGTGACCGGGTGGTCCTCGACGTCGGCAGCGGCACTCCGCTCATCGTCTCCCGGCGGTGAGCCTCACAGGATCCGGGGCAGCTCGGTGCTGATCGGCGCCGGCAGCACCGTCGGCCGGTCGGCGGCCAGCGCCGCCTCGAGCGCCTCTCCGAGCTGCTCCAGCGGGTCCACCACGGCGGACGCGCAGCCGTAACCGTGGGCGATCGCGGCGACGTCCAGCCCGGGCAGGTCGAGCGCGGGCACCCCTGGGGTGTGCTTCAGCTCGGCGAACGCCTTGAGGATGGCGTACTGGTGGTTGACCGGGACCACGACGGCGAGCGGCAGGCGCAGCTGCGCGGCGGTCCACAGGGCCTGCACCGAGTAGTGGAAGGAGCCGTCGCCGACCACGGCCACCACCGGTCGGCCGCGCCCGGTGTCCCGCTCGGCCAGCGCGATCCCGACCGCTGCCGGCAGCCCGAACCCGAGACCGCCGCTGGCCATCGTGAAGTACGACCGTGGCCGGTTGATCCGTAGCTGGCGGCGCAGCGCGGCCAGGTTGGACGGTGACTCCTGCACCAGCACCCCGTCGGCCGGCCAGTGCCGGGCCAGTGCGGCGAACAGCGCGTCGGCGCTCGGCGGGCTGGTGGCCTCGGGCGTCGCCGGCTCCGCGCGGTCGGGTGGTGCTGGCCGGTCCGTGGGCGGCAGCAACTCCATCAGGCCCGCCAGGGCCAGCCCGGCGTCGCCGAGCAGGCTCTCCCCGACCGGGGCGCGGGCCGACTCGTCCGGGTCGTCGGTGATGTGCAGCAGGCGGGCGTCGTCGGGCAGGTAGTCGCCGGGCACGTGCGGGTAGTAGCGGAACACCGGGGCGCCGACCACCAGCACCGTGTCGTACCCACGTAGCGCCTCGGCGAGCGGACCTATCGCGTACGGCAGGACTCCCCGGAAGTGCGGGTGGTCCTCGGGGAAGACGGCCCGCTCCGGCGCCGGGGCGGCCCAGACCGGGGCGGCCAGCCGTTCGGCGAGCGCCACGGCCGCCGGCCAGGCGTCGGCCCGGTCCACCGCCGCGCCGAGCACGAGCACCGGGGCGCGGCTGGCCGCGAGGGTGGCGGCGAAGCCGCGCAGCCGGTCCGGGTCCGGGGCGGTCCGGGTGGCCACCGTCCGGACCTGCGGGGGCGGATCGGTGGGCTGGTTCCAGTCGTCCATCGGCACGGAGAGGAACACCGGCCCGGTGGGGGGCTGCACCGCCGTGGCGTACGCGCGCATGAAGGCCGCCGGGACGTCCTGCGCGCGGGCCGGCTCGTGGGCCCACTTGACGTACGGCTGGGTCAGCTCCGCCGCCCGCCGGCTGGCCAGCCGGGGTTCGAGCAGCAGCATCTCCCGGGTCTGCTGGCCGGCGCTGACGATCAACGGGGTCTTGTTGTGCCAGGCGGTGACCAGATTGCCCATCCCGTTGCCGGTGCCCGGGGCGGTGTGCAGGTTGACGTGCGCGGGCCGGCCGGTGGCCTGGGCGTACCCGTCGGCCATGGCCACCGCCGCCGCCTCCTGCAGCGCGTGCACATAGCGGAAGTCGGCGGGGAAGTCGCGGAGGAAGGGCTCCTCGGTGGAGCCGGGGTTGCCGAAGACGGTGGTCAGCCCCAGGGCGCGCAGCAGGTCGTACGTGGTGTCGCGGACCGTTGCCATCGCCGACTGCCCCCCGTCCCCCAACGGTGCGGGGAGACGGCCCGATGATCAGTTCCCCGACGAACCGAATCTATCCGGCGGTTGCCTGCTTTTCGGGCGCTTCCCGAGTCTCGTGGCGGCGGTGGCCGGACCGGCCACCGGTCAGGGCAGCGGGAACGGCAGTTTGATCCCGTCGAGGGCGTGCCCGCACGGGCAGTCCCGCTCGGACGGCAGCGCGGCGACCGCGTCCAGCAGCACTCCGCGCAGCCGGTCGGTGTTCTCGGCGAAGACCCGGAACACCTCCTCCTGGGTGACCGACTCACCGGCCGTCACGCCCGCGTCCAGGTCGGTGACCAGCGCGATCGACGTGTAGCAGAGGGCCAGCTCGCGGGCGAGCACGGCCTCCGGGTGGCCGGTCATGTTGACCACCGTGCCGCCGATCGAGGCGAACCAGCGCGACTCGGCCCGGGTGGAGAAGCGCGGCCCCTCGACCACCACCACCGTCCCGCCGTCCACCGCCGGCACGTCCCGCCCGGCCGCCGCGTCGAGCAGCGTCCGCCGGCCCACCGGGCAGTAGGGGTCGGCGAACGAGACGTGCACGGCGCCCTGGTCGTAGTAGGTCTGGGAGCGCCCGCTGGTGCGGTCGACGAGCTGGTCCGGCACCACGAAGGTGCCCGGGCCCAGCTCGGGGCGCAGCCCGCCGACCGCGCAGGGGGCGAGGACCTGGCGTACGCCGAGGGAGCGCAGCGCCCAGAGGTTCGCCCGGTACGGGATCAGGTGCGGCGGGTAGCGGTGGTCGCGTCCGTGCCGGGGCAGGAACGCCACCCGGCGACCGCCCACCTCGGCGATGGTGACCGCGTCTGACGGTGCTCCGTACGGCGTCTGCAGGACGTGTTCGGTGGCGCCGTCGAGCAGGGCGTAGAGCCCCGACCCACCGATCACCGCCAGCTCGGCCGTTGGACCCATCGGTGCTCCCTCGATCCTGTCGCGATCACCCGCCCGTCAGACCTTAGTCAGCGGGCGAGCCGCAGGCTAATGTGCGTGGCATGGTGTTGACCGCGCGGATGGTCGACGACGTCGGATGCGCCGCACGGGCGTACGGCTGACGGGTGTCGGACATGCAGGGTGAGGGACAGGCGATCGGTGGCCGAGCCATGGAGTCCATGAGCGGGCGGCTGCTGGTCGCGACTCCGGCGCTGAAGGACCCGAACTTCGACCGTACCGTGGTGCTGCTGGTCGCTCACGAGGCCGGCGGCGCCCTCGGCGTGGTGCTGAACCGGGCCACCGAGGTGCCGGTCGCCGATGTCCTCGGCGACTGGAGCGACCTGGCCCGGGACCCGGCCGTGCTCTTCGAGGGCGGCCCGGTGCAGCCCGACTCGGCCATCTGCCTGGCCCGGATGCGCCACCCGGTCAAGCCGGTGAAGGGCTTCCACCGGGTGTCCGGCGCGGTGGGCACCATCGACCTCTCCGTCGACCCGGAGCGGCTGCGCGAGGCCATCGGCGGGATCCGGGTCTTCGCCGGGTACGCGGGCTGGGGCGCCGGCCAGCTCGAGCGGGAGATCGAGGAGGGGTCCTGGTTCGTCCTCGACGCCCTGCCCGGGGATGCGTTCGTCGACCGGCCCGACGACCTCTGGCCCATGGTGCTGCGCCGGCAGGGCGGCATGATGGCGGCGGTGGCCCACTTCCCGCCGGACGTGGCGCTGAACTGAGCGGCGGGAGGGTACCCCGCGAGATGACCATGCCGGCCGGCGTGTGTATAGTTCTCTGCGTGCCCGGGCGACCGGGGACGACCGCAAGGGGCCGTGGCGCAGCTGGTAGCGCACCACACTGGCAGTGTGGGGGTCAGGGGTTCGAGTCCCCTCGGCTCCACCCAAGCAAAAAGCCCTGGTGGGGGACACAATCCCCCACCAGGGCTTTTCTCGTTTCTGCTGCTCTCGGGCCGCTGCGTGCCAGAACTGTGCCAGATCAGGCGCTGATCTTGCCTCTTGCCTCCTCGATGAGCGCGTCTAGGGCGGCGGCGATGGCGTGATCGCGGTCACGGGTGGCGTGTTGGTAGATCATGGCGGCGCGCGTGCTGGAATGCCCGATCCGCGCCATCAGCTCTTTGAGGGTCGCGCCGCTCTGCGCCGACCACGTGCTGCCGGTGTGGCGTAGGTCGTGCAGGTGCAGCCCGAGGCTGTCCGGGATGCGGGCGGCGGCCAACGCCTTCCGCCATATCCGGTTGAAGTTGCGGCGGCGCGGGATGCCACCCTGCGCACCGAGGAACAGCCGCCCGTTTGGGCCGTCCTCGGCGAACTGCGCCAGGTGCGATTCCACGTCCGCCCGCAGCCCGGCCGGCAGACTGATCGGCCGCTTTCCCGCCTCCGATTTCGGACCGTCGTCAACCTGCGTCCCGTCGGCGCTAGCGGCGCTCGACCTAGCGGGTTATCACTGGCCGGGGGTCAGCTCCCGGGATGGGGAACTCCAACTCGCTGCGGATCTCCACGAAGTCGTTGCCAGGAGGGCCTAGGCGCTCCTTAAAGCTGAGGAAGGTGACCGTGCCGACGCTGATCTGATCGGCCCAGGCGCACATCGTGACGTAGTACTGGTCGTCGCGGCCCCTACCGCACCGAGCCACACCGCCCAAGGGGCCAGGGTCCACCGCTCGGATCTCACGCACCCGGGGAAACAACCTGAAAACCTTGTCCAGCGTTGCTTCCTCGTCCCGCACGGTGCCGGCCACAGCGTTGACCAGCACCGCATAGTCGGCGTCGGTTTCGCCGTTGTATCCGCGTGCCGCAACGTCCCGCAGGTCTTCAACCAAGCGACCAAGTTGCCTGGCATTGGACACGTTGACCAAGGACAACGGACGGTCATCCAACTGAGAGCGATTGTCGAGCTGCATCGGTAGCTCTAGTCGGGCTCGCATCGTGGACGGGCTAGGGGCGGGCTGAACCGACACGGAGGCGGAGGGTGCCGTAGGGGGTTGCCCGGACTGAGGCGAGCAGCCAAGCACAGCGCCCGCGACCATCACGGTCAACACTCCCCGAGCGGCGCGCCAGGCGTGTTCCCCGGCGATGGCTCTTCCCATGCCCGGCTCCCTATCGATCAACAGTCGGACCGGGACGATACAGCAGCTACCGGCTCAGTAGCGCACCGTGATCCGGAGGAGATCGTGAGGGCTGATGCTTGCCGGCCATGTCACGCAGGTCCTGATACCGCTCTCGCACACAGGTCCTGAGACCGGACACGGCTGCCGGCAAATGTCGGGCTCTGCGAAGGGAAACTGGGCCGCTACGGGCCGAGTTTCCGGGAGCGGGCCATTCTGGAGGTCGCCGAGGCACCGGCTGGCGAAGGCGATCCAACCGCTCGTCGGTGGCGGTACCCAAATCGGCCGGATCGACGGGTTCTCGGCCTGGGCCGACAGCCAGATGCCTTCCGCTCTCTCGCCGACCGCCGTCCTGGTCACTGGCGGCAACCGGTGGGTAAACACCTTCCGGCCCGGGTCGTACCGCATCCGAGCCTCGCCCTGGTAGTCCGCTCCATAGACCCCGTAGCTGAGCGTAACCACAATGGCGGCGATGTCTGGGCCCGTCTCGTCCAGCCGGACGACCACCTCGGGCCGCTCCGGCGGGTCCGGCGGTGTACAGGAGAGCGGATCCGCTCGGCTTGGGGTCGCGACTACCGACCGGACCCCGGGCATCCGTTGTGCCGCCGTCCCGATGGGGGTTGCCGAGGCGGAAGGAGACACCACGGTCGCCCGGGTCGGCGTCGGCGTAGGAGTGCCGGCAAGTGTGCCCGCTGCCGCTGGCGGAGACATGGTCATTGCCGGGGACTTGCCCGGCACGGTGCTATCTCGCTCTTGGTCGAAGCAGCCCGACAGGGCGGGCAGCAGGAGCAGACAGGCCGCGACGGCTACGCCCCGCCGTCGGCGCAGCACGGCGATGATCGGCATGCGGGGAGGATAGAGCTCGGACACGCCGTTCGCCGACCTCAGTCCCAAACAGCAGCTGAGATCTCCAACGCTCCGCGGTTCGATCACGGCCAACTCCACCAGCACTCGGCGGTGTGTCACCCATCAAGTGAAGCCACCGTGTCAACCATCAACCGGAGTCGGACACACGGCTGCCGGCAAAGTTGGTTCAGACTTTCTGTACGTCTTCAAGGCGGCCCTTGACGGCCGCACGCGCCGCCGCCTGGGCGCGCGTCGGCCGCTGCCGCTGTCGCTCTGCGGCCGTCACGCCTGATGCCCGGCGGCTGGCGCGGAGGGCGGGGAGCCCGGGGCCGCCGCAGACGGGATAGCGGGCAGAGGGGTGGAGGTTCGTCGCCGGCAGCCGGCCGCGCCGCGCCTGAGCAGCGCGGCGCAGGGAGGGCGCGCGCCGGGTCCGCGCGGCAAGCCCCAGGCATGGGGGCGGTGGCCGCGGAGGGCATGCCGGTCGTCCAGGAGCCGGCTCCGCAGCCGCTCAGGGTCAGGTCAACCGCTCACCTGGGAGGGGGAGGGGTGGCCGCCGGTGGCCAGCTCCGACCCCGGGAGCCGGGCCCGTGCCGGGCGAGGTTGGGTCAACTGCGCCACTGTGGCGGTGTCCGCCGGGGGCGCGGTCCGTGACACGAGAGCCGACTCAGTCTGTCCCGACAGCGCCCGTACGTGCGTCAAGGCCGTCCTGACGTGGCGGGTCCCGACGGTGGCCCGCTACCGCAAGGGCGGGTCGACGGCGCGGGATGGCGACGCTCTCGCGGTGTTTCGCGCCTGTCGGGCGAGGCCGCTTTACTGCGACTCAGCCCACGCGTCGACGGCTGCGGCGAACTGTGCGGCCGGAAGCCTCACGATGACGACGTCGCCCGATGATCGTCCGCTCTTGGAGACCTCAAGCCCAAGCAGGGCGAGATCACCAGCGCGAAGCCGAGAACGAACCTGCTCGCAGGTTTCCTCAGCCGTCGGTCCCTCCTCGTCTCGCTCCCAGGCAGCGACGGCAGCTGAGGCGAGGCTCTTGGGGATCGTGCACTCCACGTACGGGACCACGGAAACCAGGTGAGCCCCGATCTTGCCCAGGACGTCAACGTCCCGCCGGTACCGCTCGTACTCCGGTGGCTCAGCCATACCGGCACAGTACCCAGGGTCTAAGCCTCCGCTCGTCTTGGACCGCCTGGTCCAGGTCGGGATGGATTGGGTGCCGGGTACGTGGTGACTAGCTGGGTGACGACCGGGGTGGCCGACGCCGGACGCCCACGGACGATGGTGGACTGTTCCGGCAGCTCAGCACAGATGCTCGTCCAGCTCAAGCGGCCCTGATCGTTCTTTCACACCGAACGAGTCGCAGTGTCAGCGAGGGAGTTGAGCCGTGGAAGACAGTGAACTCCGTGCGAGGTGCCTCATCCTGGTACGGCTGATACGAACGGGGACCGCATCCCAAGAGGATGGTGACGGGTGGTTCCAGGAGTTGGAGCGCCTCAAGCCTAACCTCGGCCTTTCACGGCGATCGTGATCTTCGATGGGTGGTGAGTCGGTAGATATAGCGAAGTGCCTGCCACGTAAGGAAAACTGCCCGGTGTCGAGTCGTGCAGGTTCCCCGCGTGAGAGGCACTTCGTAGGTGCAGATTACCCAGTGGT
>NZ_JBIAFE010000011.1:0-264893 GCF_042869115.1 Micromonospora sp. NPDC007230
CTTCCGCAACCCCGAAAACCAGCGCCTCCGCACCCGCACCGCCACCACCCGACGCCACCGTGGGCAGCTCGACCCCGCCTAACTTCGATGAGCCGATATGTTGGCCGGGCCTCGCCGAATGAGCAACGGGGCGCAGACACCAGCGTCTGGGAACGGGGACCTTTAAGAAGCGGCTGCGGTGCGTCACCACCGCAGCCGCCGCGTGTCCTCGGCCCTGTTTCGCTGGCCATCGACCAGAGGAGGTCACGATGAGGACGAAGCCCAGAGTACTTGCTGCTTTGGCGCTCGCGGCGCTTGCGCCGCTGGGTGCCCTGGCGGCACCGGCTCAAGCGCACACCAGTGCCGGCAAGGCGGCGCAGTCGGGGCAGTACTGCGTGGTGGTGCTCGGCAAGGCGTCCAGCCCCGGCGAGGTGTCGCCCGAACTGTACCGGCATTGCTCGGCGACGCCGTTCGACACCAAGGCTCACCTGCGCTCCGGGCAGGCGCAGAAGGCGTACCTTGCCCGCAACGCCGACACGGTGTCGACGGATTCGTCGCCGGAAACCCTGACCGCCGCAGCCCAGGTTCATCTTATTCGTGCATGGGAGGATGCGAACTATAAGGGCCAGTACTGGGACTACTACGGTGGTGCAGCGTGTGACCAGTACGGTTACCGCTGGGATCCGGATACGTGGTGGAGGGACCACCTCAGTTCGATCGAGAGCGGCTACAACAGCAAGTGCACCCGTGCACGGCTGCATACGTGGGATTTGCAGAAGTGGGGCGAGTTTGCTCTCTCGCTCTCGTACGTCGGGTCGACGTACAACGATAACGTGGGCCGCGTGCAGATATGGAATGGCTGACATGATCTTCTACCTGCGGGCTTAAGTCAGGTCCGCAGGCACGAGACCCAGTGGGCGGGCCGCGACGGCCGCGGGCCGCCCACTGTGCTCACCCTCTCCCAACCGCCGATGTCATGGACGTACCTCTGTGGAGCCAGTTTGCCCCCTGTCCAGCCAGACCGTGTACGCTGTGGTTGCGGGAACCTGGACAGGTAGATCGCTTTTTTCGAGAACGATTGACTCGGCATCGAGCAATGCGCCGGTATCGGGAGAAAATACCAGCACAATCTTCTCGGCTACTCCATCAGTCTTGTCGGCGCCGATGGCGACGCCGGGTCGTCCGACCCGGTCGGTCGTCTGTCCCATCGCGGTCACTCCTGGCTGGCTCGCGAGGAGTTCCAGCAGGTCGCCCTGCATGTTCGGTGGCACGACTTGCCTGCCCCACAGATCAGCGACTGCTCTGAGGAAGCCCGCGGAAGTGTTGGCATTGAGGGCTGTGCGCAGAGACTCAGGCGTCGCGGTGCTGGAAACGAAACCGGCATAAAGCCCTCCCGGACCGAACTCTTGGTCCGAGGCTATAGAAACGCCATCGTCGCGCTTGAGTCGCCCCGACCCGTCAGCAGCGATCCACTGTTCCCGCTCAATCTCTGTGATACCGGAGCGAAGGATCCGACCCTCGGTATTGGCGGCCACGCCCAGGTACCAACCTCGTTGGTGCATGTAATGATAGGGTCCGATTCCCGGAGGTGCTGGCTGCTGCCGCGCCCGAGCCGCCAAGTCCATCAGCATGCTGCGGACTGTCTGTGACTGGCCGACAGGGGTATAAGTCAGCATTGCCGGCGTCGCCGCATACGCGGTGCTGCCGCCAAGAAGCGATGGCACTGACAGAGACGCGACTGCAGCAAGCCCAGCTAGGCCAGCGACGATCACGGTTCGACGAGAGACTGCTCCACGCCCTCTGGCCGGTGAAGCACCGATCGACGTCGCAACAGCGGAATCTCCCGCCAGCCAAGGCGCCGGCGAAGGCCGATCGCGGCTGAGCGTGTCGGCCGGGAATCTCTGCGCCTGCATTCGCTCCAGCGCGGTCCGGACCCGCCTTTTCATCGATACCCCCTGATCTCCTCGTCGTCGACCGTTGTCGACCCGACTGTTAATGTCGCCTGGCCATGGCCGCTTCGCCTCTGGCGCTCGCCGCCACTGTCCCGGCGGCCGTCAATCTGCTCGAGTGCAGCGGCGAACCGCCGTCGCGCGCGATGAAGCCGAACGGTGAACGCCATCGTCGAGCAACCCGCGACAGCCGCCGCCTGCCGATGTCCTAACCCGTCCCATACGGTCAAGATCAGGGCTTCGCGGTCCTGATCGGCGAGCTGCGCCAACGCGGCAAGCACGGTCATGCGCTCGACAACGACCGCGTCAGCACCTGACGGTGACGTCTTCTTGGCGCAACGGGCCAACTCCACCGCGATGGCATCCTCGCGCTGCCCTTTGCGCAACTGTTCCCCGATCAGGTTACGGGCCGTAACCAGAAGCCACGGCAACGCAGGCTCGGGTAGATCTTTGCGTCGCCGCCATGCGATCAGGAACGTCTCATCCGTGACCTCGACGGCTTGGTCGGCTGCAATGCGCCGCACGGCATACGCCAGAACTCGCGGATGCATCTCCGTGTACAAGCACGTGAACCATGCGTCCTCGTCCTCCACACCGCTGATCCTCTCTGACCACTGCTCGCTCAAGACGTAATGGCGCGAGCTCCGCCTGCCATTACAGGCTTCGACCAACTTTTTCTGATCAGCGGGCCATTTTGTGCGCCCCGGTCACCGAGCGTCGGGGCAAGGATGGCCAAGGCCGCAGCGACGGTCCGCTACACGCCATGGAGGGGAGGCCGACGTTGGGAAGTGCTTCGGGGCGCTAACTCATGACTACGGGGGCCATGGGTGTAGCGAGGATCTGTCTGCCCCCGAACAGGAGGCGGCATTGAAGCGCACCTTCCTCTCGCCCGGCCGAATGCTGATGACAACCCTGGCGGCGATCGCTCTCGTCCTCGGGCTCGGCGCTACCAGCGCGAGCGCCGACGACGGGCTTTCCCCGTCCAACAAGTCGACCCTCGTGCCCGACTACACGGAGATGCTGTGGTCCCTCGTCGGGTCGCAGAGCGAGGAGGAGATCGACAGGATCGCGAATTCCGGACACGATGTCCAGTTGCTCCTTGACCCCAAGGCCGGCAAGATCCTGGCCGCAATCGACACCGAGAGCACGTTCACCCCGTCCGCGCTCACCCGCCTCGGCCCGGGATGCTCTACGGACAGTCTCTGCATGCTGAACAGCGTCCCGAACGGCTACATTGGCACTGGTGAGCTGTACGGCACCTGGTCGAGCGTGTACAAGTACGCCACAGGCGACAGGGCTGGCACGTTTCGCTACAACGGTCTCGACTGGACGCACCCTGCCCGCACGACCGTGAACCTCCCGGACAGGGAAACGATCACCTACATCGCTCGATACTGAACTCCGTCTGACGAGCGGAACGTGGCAGGGCCCGGGTCGTCCGGGCCCTGCCACGTTTCACGGTCCGTCGACCGCGGTCTTCTCCTCCAAGGCTTCCCCGTGCGCAAGGAGGCTCCGTGTCAGAGCGAGCTAAGGAGTGCCGCACCGCACCGAAACGATACGGCCAGAATCGATGGTGAGCTCAACGCTCGGCCACAAGGTCGTTGGAGTCCCCGTGTTGTCTGCTTGAACCGTAGGAGGCCCGCAAACCGAGAACGTATCAACCTGCAAGGGTCGTTCCACCGGCTCGCCGGTGAGAAAGCCAAGGCCCAGCATCACGCCGGCGGCAATGACAAACCGAGGGTGCGGGCGTCGCAGAGGCGGCGAGCTGCGCGGCGGCGCATCCAGATCAATAACTGGCATACCGTACGTTAGCGCCTGGGCCAGCCCAAGGACCATCCTCCAGGTCCAACCCGCCAGAGCGGCACGTGCGGCGGGGCAGCAACGCAGTTTGGCCAGGAGCTTCCAGGTCTTGAGCGGGCGCGAATACGGGCATGGCTGCGGTTCAGGGCCCGCCGGCGGCGGGACAGTTTCGGCCGGTAGCGGTGGCGTTTGAACGGGCTGTACTGTCCGCCGCCGGCTCCCTGATAGCCCTTGTCTGCGAAGGTCATCACATCAACGCTGGCCAGCGTGCCGTGAAGGCGGGCAGCGCTCAGGCCGTGGGTGGCGCTCAGGTCGTGGGTGGCGCCGGGCAGTGCTGCCGAGGCTCAGACCAGGCGTCCTGCGTTGTCCGCGAGCTCCAACACCCCTTTCCCGGCCCGGTCCCCTGCCCCCAAACAGAACCGCCGATTCGTATCGCTCAGAACCATTCACAATCGGCCGGAATCGTGAACCACCCCGGAATGCGCCTTTCACCCCACTGTCCCTGGGTCAGGGTATGACCACCATCGACAAAGGGAGAAGAGCGATGAAAAGCCACGGTGCGATCGTGAAGCGGTGCGGCTGCCTGAACCCGGCCACGAGGCGGGCGCTGGGCAATGGCTGCCCAAGGTTGCGGGAGCAAGACCACGGGAGTTGGTATTTCCACTGCTCCACTCGGAATCTGCTCGGTCAGGCGGAGCGCGTACGTCGGGGTGGGTACGCGTCGGAGGCGGCCGCGCGGCGGGCCCGCGACGAGTTCCTGGTCCTGTCGCGCGAGCAGCAAGCCGGCCGGTCGTGGACGGTCGACAGGTGGTTGCGGTACTGGCTGTCGACCAGGACCCGAATCCGCCCCACCACGACGATGCACTACACCCGCGACGTCGAACGCTTCCTCATCCCCCACATCGGGCACCTGGTCCTGGGAGACCTGACCGCCCGGCAGCTCAACGCGGCGTTCACGCAGATCGCCGCCACCCGCAACCGGTCCGGCCAGCCCCAGACGCCGTGCACGCTGCAGCACGTCCACACCACGCTGCGGGCCGCGCTCAATGCCGCCGTCCGCGAAGGGCTCCTCATGGACAACCCGGCTCGGCGGGTCGAGCTGCCCGCCCAGGAACGTCCTCTGGCGCAGCTGTGGACCGAGGCGCGAATCGCCGAGTGGGAAGCCACCGGGCAGCGGCCGTCTGTCGCGGTGTGGACTCCGGCCCAGCTCGCCGCGTTCCTCGACTACGTCCGCGACGACAGCCTGTTCGCCCTGTGGTGGCTGATCGCCCTGCGCGGCCTGCGCCGCGGCGAAGCCGCCGGCCTGCGCTGGACCGAGATCGACCTACACGCCCGCCAACTAGCGGTCGTGCGGCAGCGCACCACCGCCGGCTACGACGTGCACGAAGGCCCACCCAAGTCCGCGACCAGCCGCCGCACCATCGCCCTGGACCGGCACACCGTACGAATCCTGCGCCGCCACGCCGACCGGCAACGCCAACACCGTGCCGTACGCATCGGCGCCGGGAAGGTCTGCCTCGACAGCGGCTACGTGTTCACCAGCCCCGACGGGCTACCGGTCCATCCGGGCTACCTCACCCAGCGCCTGCGGCTCCTGGTCGACCGGGCCGGACTACCGCCGATCCGGCTGCACGATCTTCGTCACGGTGCCGCCACCCTCGCCCACGCTGCGGGCGCCGATCTCAAGACCATCCAGCATCAGCTCGGCCACGCCACCATCCGCATCACCGCCGACACCTACACCACGAGCCTGCCCGCCACCCAGCACAAGGCCGCCGAAGCCACCGCCCGCCTCATCCTCAACGCCGGCAAACCCGGCGCCGAAATGCGGCGGCCCGCCGGCCGCCGGGACAGCGCAGCACGACGCCCAACGCCCGCCGAGAAGACGAAGCCAGCCAGCGACACCCGCGCAGCCAGAAGCGGTCCAAGATGAAGGACCAGGCCGCGCCGAAGGGCAAAAGTCGGCGGACACGCGAAAGGAGCGCACCCTGACCCGGTTGCGCGCCGCCCGGGTGTTAACGATCTCGCCACGGGCTGCCCGGGGAGACAGGAGCACGTCCCTGCCTCCCCGAGCAGCCCGACCGGCTTTCGGACGCCGCAGCCGCACCTGCCCACCCAGGGTGTGCGGTGACAGTGATCGGCAGGATCAGGCCTGGGAGGCGCCCTCCAGTGACATCCGGATCTTCGCGTGCGACAGCAGCAGCTCGGCGCTGGCACGCACCGCTTCCTTGGCCATCTTCTTGAACACGTAGATGTAGGTCTCGGCGGTGGTGACCGGGCTGGCGTGGCCCATGTCGTGCTGGATCATCTTCAGGTCCACCCCGGCCGCCGACGCCAGCCCCGCAGCCGCGTGCCGCAGGTCATGCAACCGCACCGGCGGCAACCCCAACTGCTTGACCAGCTTCGCGAACCGGCGGGTCAACCAGTCCGGGCGCACTGGACGCCCGTTCGCGTGGACGAACACCCGTCCCATCGGGTCAACCCCGCCGTGGCGGCGCCGCTGCTCATGCCACAACTCCCACAACAGCTTCACCGTGGCCTCGTCGAGGGCCAGTGTCCGCACCCCGGCCGCTGACTTGGGCGGGCCAAGGTGCTCCCGCCCACCGATGACGATGACCTGCTCCCTGATCGTCAACTCTCCCGCGGCCAGGTCGATGTCCTCCCACCGCAGGCCCGCCATCTCACCCCGACGCGGGCCGCGCAGCGCCACCAGCCACCACAACACGAACAGCGGATCGTCGCGCACCGCCTCAAGGAACCGCGCAAGATTGTCCAGATCCCACACCGCGACCCGTGGGCGCACGCCGGTCTCCCGCCACACCGCCTCGTGCTCGTCATCCCAGACCACAGCGTGCGGGCGCGCCCCGTTCGGCAGCCGCAGATTCCGGGCAGCGTTGTGGCCGACGATGCCCTGCCGTCTCGCCTCCGACAACGCGCTACGCAGCACCGCCCGGATCCGGCTCACGCTGCCCGGCGAGATCAACCGCCCGCCACGCACCACCTGACGGCAGATCACGTCCATGGCCCGCTGAACCGTCTTCACACGCAGCTTGCTCAACCGATACATGCCGAGGTGCGGGATCAGGTACTTCTCCACGATGCTGCGGTAGTTGAGCACCGTCGTGGGCCTCAACCGGCCCTCCAGCTCCGACAACCAGAAACGCAGCCACCGTCGCACCGTCCAGGTCCGCGCCACCGCCTCCGGCCCCGGCAACTGCGCCAACTCCCAACAGGCCCGCTCAGCCTCAGCCAGAGTGGCGAACCCGCCCCGGCGAACCCGATCACGACCACCGTCAGGCGTGGGGACCTGCAAGGAGAAGTACCAGCGCCCATGGCTCAGGTCCGCCAGCCGAACGCAACCGGCGCCGAACTGCTTACCCGTCTCCTCGTCGCGGCAGCCACACCGCCGGTATACCTGCCCCGGCCCCTCGAACACCCGCATCAACGACACCGCCCGAAGGCGTCGCCATGGCCGCTCAGCAGGCCGTCCGGGCGACGACGGGCGCCGAGGGCGTCACTCTCCACCCAACCCTGGAACCAGACATAAAACCAAAACTCATCCGTACCGCAGCAACGATGCAAAGTTCATCCTTAACAGATATGCATCGGACTACGGACCAGGAAGTTTGAGATTCAAGCCCTTCGCACGCACCCTCTTGATCCGCTGCGCGCTGGCACCATCGACCAGCTCAGCGACGCCGCATGGAGCCCTGACCGTGTGTCACAGGCGTGACTCACACGTGACTCACACAGGCTCAGGGGAGATAGCCACTCGGCTATCTCCCCTGTTCAAGAAGGCGCGCCCGAAGGGACTCGAACCCCTAACCTTCTGATCCGTAGTCAGATGCTCTATCCGTTGAGCTACGGGCGCTTGTTGCTCGGCCAGTCTACACACCCGGCTTTCGCGCGGAGACTCCGGGATTCGAACCCGGGAGGGGCTTTAAAACCCCAACCGCATTAGCAGTGCGGCGCCATAGACCAGACTAGGCGAAGTCTCCCCGGTGGCCCGGAGACCACCGCGCCCGAGGATACAGGCCCACACCCGCCCGGGGCAAAGCGACTACCGGGAAGGGTCCGTCCGCTGCCTTTCCCCCGTGTGCGACGTCACGCTCCGGACTAGGCTCCATCGATATGCAGGAGCAGCCGCCGAGCGATCCGCCCCGTCGCGAGCCAGCCGCCGACGCCCGGCGAAGCCGCACCGCGAAACCGACCTTCACCCCGCCCCCGGCCTCCGAACCGTCCACGGAAGGTGCCGGAGCCGCCGCCGGGGCAGCGCCTCGCGCACGGCGGGCGAAGGTCGCTCCCATCGTGATCTTCCAGCCGCCCGACGCGGCCGCCACCGCGCCGCGCGCCGGCGGCCCCGACGGCAGGCCGGAGGCATCGGCCGCCGCGCCCCGCCCCCGCCCGTCCGCAGAAGACGGCCCGACCTCGAGTACGCAGGACAGCACGGCCGGGCGTGGGACGCCCCCGGCCGACGGCGGGACGCCAGACCCGGCGGACGGCGGAAGGACGGACCCGGCGGACAGCGGGTCGGCCGAACCGGCCGACGGCCGGGTGACAAACCCGGCCGATGCCGCTCCGGCGGGCGAGGAGGCCCCCATGCCGACCCGCCGTACCCCGGTCAGGAAGGCAACCCCGCCGGCAAAGAAGGCCACCACGACCGGGAAAGCGACCCCGCCAGCAAAGAAGGCCGCCGCGACCAGGAAGGCGGCCACGGCGAAGAAGGCCACCCCGGCCGCCCGGAAGCGGGCCGCCGAGACGGAAGCGGATCCGGCGGCAGCAGCGCGGTCAGCGGGCACGGCTCCGGCTGTAACCGCGCGGGCGGAAGACCAACCTCCGGCTCGGATCGGACCGGAGAAGAGGGCCGCGAAGACCGCCAAGAAGGCGGCCCCGGCGAAGAAGACCGGGCCGGCGAGGAGGACGGCCGGCGAAGACCCGACACCCGCCGCTGCCCCGCCGCCGGAGACGCCGAAGATCACCGCGGCGACACCGGGTCCGCTCGCTGGGGACGAGCCGGAGTCGGGGCGTACCCCTGGAGAGAGCTGGCGGGCGGTGGGCGCGCGCCTGCTCGACCACCCCGGCTTCGCGCCGGAGCTGCTGGCCCGCGCCGCGGTGGAGGCCCTCGGGCCCCGCGCCGGCGACTGGGTCGAGCGGACCCGGGACAGGTACCCGGATGCGGACGCCGACGGGCTGGCCCGGCTGGCGACCCGGCGGTTCGTCCGGCTGGCCGGGACGGGTGGGGCGCTCGCGGCGGGCGCCGGGCTCCTCGCGCCGGTGGCCGAGCTGGCGGCGGTGCTGTGGACCCAGGCCAACCTGGTGCTGCACCTGGCGGCGGTCTACGGCCGGGACCCCGGGCACCCGGACCGGGTGGTCGAGCTGCTGGTGCTGACCCAGGTGCACCC
Source organism: Micromonospora sp. NPDC007230 (assembly GCF_042869115.1). NCBI lineage: Bacteria > Bacillati > Actinomycetota > Actinomycetes > Micromonosporales > Micromonosporaceae > Micromonospora > Micromonospora sp. NPDC007230. The sequence continues at coordinate 9,131 of NZ_JBIAFE010000011.1, forward strand.
GGACGCCGGCACCGCCCGCGCGGCGCTGGCTGCGGTGACGTCGGCGGGCGCGCCGGCGGACGGCCCGTGGCCGCGGGCCGCCGAGGCGGCGTGGCGGCTGGCCACGCCGTTGGCCGCGCAGGCGGGCGGGTGGCTGGGACTGCGGGTGGCGTCGCGGCTGTTGCCGGGGGCGGCGCCGCTCGCCGCCGCGGCGGGCGACTCGGCCGCCGCCGAGCGGTTGGCCGCCCGTGCCGTCAGCCTCTACCGACCAATCCGCCGCCGCTGACCGCGCCGCCCTCGCCGGGCACGCCAGGTTCGCCGGGATGCCCACCAGGTGCGGCAGGTTGGGCGATCAGCAGGCGGGGACAGCCCGAAATGCCGCAACCAGTGGATGGCGGCGGGGCCAGGGCGGTCAGAGCCAGCCGAACCAGGACTTCGGCAGCAGCGCGTACCCGACGAAGGCGACCACGTCGAGCAGGGTGTGCGCGACGATCAGCGGGGCCACCCGCCGGGTACGCAGAAAGAAGAGGCTGAACACCACGCCCATCACGGCGTTGCCGAGGAACGCGCCGAAGCCCTGGTAGAGGTGGTAGGAGCCGCGCAGCAGGGCGCTCGCCGCGATGACCGCCCCGAGCCGCCAGCCGAGCTGCCGCAGCCGGGTGACCAGGTAGCCGACCACGATCACCTCTTCCAGCACGGCGTTCTGCACGGCGGCGAGGATCAGCACCGGCACCGCCCACCAGAGGTGCGGCAGGGCGGCCGGGACCAGGGTGGCGTTGATGCCGAGCTGCGCGGCCGCCCAGACCAGCGCCAGTCCGGGCAGGCCGATGAGCGCCGCCAGCGCCGCCCCCCGGGCCAGGTCGGCGCCGGGTCGGGTCAGGTCCACCCCGAGCGCCCGGGCCGGGTCGCCGGGGTCGCGGGCCAGCAGGTGTACGGCGAGCAGCACCGGCAGCAGCGCGAAGAAGATGCCGAGGAGCTGGTACGTCAGGTCGAGGTACGGCCGGGCCGACGCGGAGGTGTTCAGCGCGGCGGTCTGCTTCGCGAGCCCGCCCGTGGCGGTCAGCTTGGCGATCAGCGAGACCAGCGCGTACACCGCCGACTGCCCGAGGGAGAGGCCGAGCACCAGCAGCGTCTCGGTGCCCAGGGTCCGGCGGGACACCGGCCGGGTCAGCTCGTCAACCGTCACCGGACCACTGTGCCGCACGCGCGGGCGGGCCGGCACCTGTCAGCGCATGACGAGGATGACGCGGCCTCGCGGGACCCGGGTGAGCCGGTCGCACATTCTGTGCGACCGCCGTACACGCTGCGTGGAGATTCTATGGGGGCCCGATCCGCCGTCAGAAGAAGGAGCGTCCCCCCGTGGAGAACTTCGCGCGGCTGCTGAAGGAGAGCTGGACCCTGGTCGAGGAGGACCGGGAACGGCTGAGCGGTCACTTCTACGCCCGGCTGTTCCTCCTCGACCCGGAGCTGCGCAAGCTCTTCCCGGTGCAGATGAACGGGCAGGGCGACCGGATCCTGGAGGCGATCGTCACCGCCACCCAGACGGTGGGCGACCCGGAGAGCTTCGACGAATGCCTGCGGGCGCTGGGCCGGGACCACCGGAAGTACCACGTCGAGGCCGCGCACTACGAGACCATGGGGGTCGCCCTGCTGGACGCGCTGCGCAGCACCGCCGGGGACGGCTGGAACCTGGAGTACGACCAGGCGTGGCGGGAGGCGTACGCGAGCATCTCGGAGAAGATGCTGGCCGGGGCGGCGGCGGACGAGAACCCGCCGTTCTGGCACGCCGAGGTGCTCACCCACGAGCGGTACGGCCCGGACACCGCGGTGCTGACCGTCCGCGCTCTCCAGCAGCCGCTGCGCTGGCAGGCCGGCCAGTACGTCAGCGTCGAGGCACCCCGCTACCACCCCCGGGTGTGGCGGACGTACTCGGTGGCGAACGCCCCGAACGACGACAACGTGCTCGAGTTCCACGTGCGGACGCCGGCCGGCGCGGCGGGGTGGTTGTCGGGGGCGTTGGTGCGCCGGACCAAGCCGGGTGACCTGCTGCGGGTGGCCGCCCCGATGGGGTCGATGACCCTGGACCGGTCGTCCACCCGGGACATCCTCTGTGTGGCCGGCGGGGTGGGGCTGGCCCCGATCAAGGCGCTGGTGGAGGAGCTGACCGGGTTCAACCGGACCCGCTGGGTGCACATCTTCTACGGGACGCGCCGGCCGGAGGAGCTGTACGGCCTGCCAGGCCTGGAGGAACTGGTGGCCGCGCACCCGTGGCTGTCGGTGACCCCGGCGTGCAGCGCGGATCCGGACTTCGACGGCGAAGTGGGCGACATCTCCGAGGTGGTCACCCGGTACGGCCCGTGGACGACCCACGACTGCTACGTCTCCGGCTCGGCGGCGATGGTCCGGGCCACCCTGCGCGCACTCGCCGCGGACGACGTTCCGCCGGAGCACATCCGGTACGACACGTTCGGCAACCTGTAGCCGTTTCTCCCCCCGAACCGGGTCGCGTGCCCCTGCCCCCTGGGGCACGCGACCCGGTCCCCGATCACCGGTACGCGGGCCGGGCCGGCAACCGGCCCGCGTACCGGAATCTCACGGCGTTCGGGGCGTCAGTAGCGCCAGGGGTTGCCGGTCTCCCGGTATTCCTCGACCGGCACCAGCGGCACGCCGGGGGCCATCCGGTCGACGTAGAGGCGCCCCTCCAGGTGGTCGATCTCGTGGGCGACCAGCCGCGCCATGGCGTACTCGAAGGACGTGATGACCCGGCTGCCGTCCCACTGGGCGTGTTCCACGTCGATCCGCAGCGGTCGCGGCACCAGCCCCCGGTGGTCGAAGAAGGAGAGGCAGCCTTCGTACTGCTCGTCGGTCTCGGACGCGGTGTCGACCACCCGCGGGTTGAGCAGGACGACCGGCTCGGCCGCCCGGTCGGCGGGGCGGACCAGCGCGGCGGCCCAGCCGAGCCCGAGCTGCGGGGCGGCGATGCCGACGCCCTTGCTGAACGGGTGCAGCTCGTCGAGGCGGACCAGGACGGCGGAGAGCCGATCGACGACGTCCCGGGCGGCACGTTCGTCGCGGGGCAGGTCGAACTGGCGGACGGGCTGCCGGAGCAGGTCTTCGCCACGCTGCACGATGCCGAGGGCGCGCATCCGGTCGCTGGCGCGTACCCGGCCGCGGGGAGCGTCGGGCTCGGTGTCCGAGGGCTCGCTGCGGAACCGCCACTGCATTCGGTAGCGGGCGTTCAGCGGCGGGTCTTCGGTGGCCCAGTCGTAGCGGGCCCGGCCGCCGTCGTCACGCCGCTGGATGGGGGTACGCAGGGGCCCCTCCTCGGCGGAGAGGGAGGTCTCCATTCCCCACACCTTCGGGTCGAGCCCGGCGGGGAGGTCGAGCCGGACGGCGAGGTGCCGGGTGGGCAGGCGGACGGCACGTTGAAACCACGGGCCCCACTTGTCCCGGCCGACCTGGTACGCGTATTCGATGGTGACCCGGTCGCCGGGGTAGAGCGGGAAGCGGCCCTCGTCGTTCTCGAAGAGCAACCAGATCTCCTTGAACGCGTCCCGGTCGTGCTTCGCCCGCCAGTGCATCGGCTCCCGCGCGCCGCCGTCGTCCCGGTAGGCCTGCAGCTGCAGCTCGGCGAAGGTGAGCGGGTGCTCCCGGTGGTGCCGGTTGGATCGGCCCGGGTCGTTGGGGTAGCGGTCGACGGCGACCCGGACCAGGTAGCGGGTGACCGGCTCGGTGCCCGCGTTGTAGAGCTCACGCCGGATCGCGCAGTGGTAGCCCTCGCCGGTGTGGGTGAGGGTGGCGGACTCCCGCTCGACCACCAGGCCCGTGCCGGGCGGCAGCCACTGGCCGGGGGCGGGCTGGTCCCGGTGCGTCCCGCCGGAGCGGCCGTGCCGCAGCTCGTCGTACTCCCGGAAGCGCTGCCAGATCGCGCCGCTGGCCTCCAGGACGGCCTCGGCCCGGCGGGCGAAGTCCTCGGTGGGCCGGTGCCGGCGTCCCTCGACGTGGCTGACGTACGACGGGTCGAAGCCCATCAGGGTGGCCAACTGCTTCTTGGACAGCCCTCGACCGGTGCGGTGCCGGGCGAGCTCGGCCGCGAACGAGTCGGCGGCACGCTCGATGGGTGAGGTCGTCATCGGCTTCCTCGGCGCGGGAAGACCATTTTCACGTTGGGTGGCCAAACGTGTACGGAAACTGCCTCGTATTCGACACTCACCTTGACAATCCAGCGGCTCCCGTCGATGCTTGCGCGGTCCGCCGGCCGGCCCGGTGGCGTTTCCCCTCGACCCTGGCGGGTACAACGCGGCACGACGATTGCGCGGGCCCCGGCGTGGCGTCAGACACGACGAGCCGGAGGGGTCGGAGCAGGCCGGCGGAGTGACCAGGACCTCTCCCGCCACCCCTCGACGCGACTTTCCCCCGACCGATAGCTGTGGTTAGGCTAGCCTTAGTTCTGGCCGACGAGACGCGCCGGCCGGTGCGCGAGCAGACAGGGGCGGATCAGGTGACAGCGGTGATGCCGGGGCGCGACGCCGCCACGCCGCTCGCCCCGGTCACCGCGGCCCTGCGCGCCATGTTCGGCACCGACGACCTGCCCGGGCTCGCGCCCGGCCTGCTGGTCACCGACGACGCGGCTCGCTGGGCCCCGGCCAGCCGGCTGGTCGACGGCACCCTGCTGCCGGAATTCCTGCACGCCGCGGCCCGGCGCTGGGGCGGCACCCCGCACGCCTGCGCCGCGGTGGCCTGGAAGTCGTACACCTACTGGACCGCGCTGCCGGTGGTGCTCGGCTGGGCCTCGGCGCGGCGGGTGCCGCTGCTGGACCCGGCCGACGTGCTGATCCACTTCGAGGACCACCACCAGCTGCTCACCCTGGGCCTGCGCAGCTCGACCACGATCGCCGTGCTGCCGAGCGATCCGCTGGCGCTGGCCGGCGCCCCGCACGTACGGGTGGTCGCCGACGAGGCCGCGCTGCTCGACGCGCTGCGCGCCTCGCTGCTCGACGCCCATTTCGCCCCGCTTATCGCGGCCATCCAGACCGAGGTCCGGATCGGCACCCGTACGCTGCTCGGCTCGGTCGCCTCCGGCATCGCGCACGGCGTGCTGCGCGCCTCGGATGCGCTGCCCGGCTCCTCGACCGAGAGCATCGGGACGCTGCTGGACGCGCTCGGCCTGGGCGACCTGGTCGAGCTGGTGCCCGGCCCGGGCGGGCAGCCGACCGTGCAGCGGCGTACCTGCTGCCTGGCCTTCACCCTGCCCCGGCCGAAGATCTGCCAGGGCTGCTGCGTCCGCCCCTCCTAACCCGCACACCGGCCGCCGCCGAGGCGGTGTCAGTCGACCAGCGGGCGGACGTCCCAGAGCCACACCCCGCCGGTGGACACCGGCTGGATCCCGGTCAGCGCGATCATCCCCTCGCGCAACGCGCCGGCCTGCCGCAGCCGGGGGTCGAGGATCACCGCCCCCGCCCGCCAGTAGCGCAGGTCCTCCAGCGCGGCCATCCGGTCCGCCGGGCTGATCGGCGGCACTCCGTCCGTCCGCCGGATCGTGCTGAAGAAGCTGCTGGTGGGGCGGGGCGGAGCGCTGAACAGGGCCACCCGGTGGCCGTCGGGGCGGGTGTCCGGGTAGAGGAAGTATCCGCGGGCCAGCGGCATGCCCAGCCGGGTCTCGGCGGACCAGCGCAGCGGGTCGGCGTAGTCGGTGTCGGGCAGCGGCAGCGTGACGACGCTGTGCCCGCCGGCCACGTAGGGCCGCCAGGCGCCGGTTTTGACGAAGTCGGGTGTCGGGTTGAGGCGTACCGAGGGGAGCGGGGTGGGCAGGATCGGCAGCAGCGCCATGGTCAGCACGGTGGCCGTGGCGAACCGAATCTGCGGGCGCGCCGCCGGGTGTCGCCGAGCCACCCGCCGGACGTGGTCCGCGCCGAGCGCGAGCAGGATCCCGACGATCGGGGTGAGCGCCAGCGACCAGCGGGTGGGCACCACCGAGTGCAGCACCGGCAGCTTCTCCAGCACGGCCCACGGCCCGGGGATGCCGGTGTCCCGCCCGTCGAACCGGACCTCCCGGCCGAGAGAGAAGGCCGCGAAGATCACTCCGACGGCGGCCAGGCCGAGCACCACGACGTTGCGCCGCAGCCACCACACCAGCGCGACCACCAGGACGGCGAGCGGCCAGCCGAAGAACGCGTTCTCCTCGGTGGCGTTCTTCACCAGCCGGGCGCTGGTCCGGGCGTCCCCGGCGACCGACTCCCGGGACCAGGCGACGAACGAGGCGAGGTCGGTGCGGTAGCCGCGGATCAGCCGGGACAGCCCCTCGTAGGCCCCGGGCCCGAAGAACTGCACGTACAGCGGGTACGCCAGCAGCACCACGGCGACGGCGGCGGCCACCCCGAGCCCGGCCCAGAAGGTCCGGGCCGACCGGCGCAGGTGTGGCCGGCCGAGGGCGAGCGCGACCACCACCACCCCGAGCCCGATCGCCGTCATCAGCAGGATCTCCAGGTTGAGGAAGGCCTGCCAGACGATCACCAGGCCCAGCAGCACGCCGTTGCGCAGCCAGCGGCCCGGGTCGGTCAGCCGCAGTGTCCGCCAGATGATCAGCGGCACCACGAACTGGCTGACGATGTTGGGGTGGGCGTTGGCGTGCGAGACCATCGCCGGCGCGAAGGCGCAGAAGCCGGCCCCGAGCCAGGCCGGCCCCCGGGCCCCGATCAGCACCCGGGACAGGACGAAATACCAGGCCACACCGGTGGCGAGCAGGCCGACGGTGAGAAAGACCAGAAATGACGTACGCGGCCCGAACAGCAAGGTGATCGGCGTCATTGGCAATGAAACCGATAATACCGACGTATTTGCCATCAAATTGACGCCGTCCGGCACATTCATCCGGCCCGAGGTGAACGGGTAGGCAAAATCCGTCACCACCCGGGCACCGTGCGCCATCATCCACTCGAACTGCGCCTGATCGGTGCGGTTGTCCCGCACCCCGTGCGCCGGGTTCAGCCAGAACCGGGCGGTCACCCAGAACGCGAGCAGCACGAAACTGAGCACGGCGGCGGCGTCGATCCACTTGCCCCACGCCGGCCGTCCGCCCTCGTCGGGCCCGCCCTCGCCAGCGCCACCAGGGGCGGCGTCCGATTCAGGAGTAGTCATGACAATTCAGAGCGTAGTCAGGGAATCGCGGTGGCCGTGCATGTTTCTGGGTACTGGCGTACTATGTGCCGAGTTCGCCGACCGCCGATCACGTGCCCACCCCCGACCACAATTCGGCCACTCCCGGTACCCCGATTCCCGCACCATCCATCGGGATGGTTGACTCTGTCGGTCCAGGCGCGGGTCAGTCATATCGTGAGGAATCGACGCATGGCAGATATCACTGGGGATCAACGCGTTCAGTCGGAGGTGCTCGAAGGCCTGGCGACCGCGGTCAACCACCGGAGATGGTTCGTCGAGCTGGCGGTGCCCCACCTCGGTGACAACCCCATCGAGATCGGCAGCGGGCTGGGCGACTACGCCCTGGAGTGGTCCGCGCACCTGCCCCGACTCACCGCCACCGAGGCCGACCCGGACCGGCTGGTCCGGCTCAAGGAGCGGCTGGCCGAGCACCCCAGCATCGAGGTACGACAGATGCTGCTGCCGCACTCCGAGCGGGGCGACTACAGCGCGGCCGTGTCGTACAACGTACTGGAGCACATCGAGGACCACGTGGGCGCGCTGCGCAGCATGCGCGACCTGGTCCGGCCCGGCGGCGCGGTGATCATCATCGTGCCGGCCTTCCAGTTCGCGATGAGCCCGGCGGACATCGCCACCGGTCACGTCCGGCGCTACACGAAGCAGACGCTCGCGGCGGCGATGACCGAGGCCGGGCTCACCGTTGAGAAGATCCACTACGCCAACGCGCTCGGCCTCATCGGCTACTTCATGGCCACCAAGGTCTTCCGGCTGATGCCGAAGGAGGGCCCGATGGTGAAGATCTACGACAGCCTGGTCCTCCCCGCCACCAAGGCGGCGGAGCAGCGGCTGCGCCCGCCCTTCGGCCAGTCCGTCTTCGCGGTCGCCCGGGTACCGGGCTGACGCTGCTACGGAGCACGGGCCCCGCGTCGGCGGGGGCCCGTGCTCCGTCACGGCTCGTGACCAGTCACTCCGCGATCTGGTACGTCGGGCGGATGACCGCCCGGGCCAAGGTGTGGAACGCCAGGTTGAAGCCGACGTAGGCCGGGCTGGCGGTGGGGCCGACGTCGAGCTGATCCACGTCCACCGCGTGCACGGCGAAGACGTAGCGATGCGGGCGGTCGCCGGCCGGCGGGGCGGCGCCGCCGTAGCCGGTGTCGCCGTAGTCGCTGCGGACGCTGAAGGCGGCGCCGAGTTCGCTCTCCTTGACGCCGGTGGGCAGCTCGGTGACCGAGGCGGGCAGGTTCACCAGCACCCAGTGCCAGAAGCCGCTGCCGGTCGGGGCGTCCGGGTCGAAGCAGGTCACCACGAAACTCCTGGTCTCGTCCGGGAAGCCCGACCAGGCCAGGTGCGGGGAGACGTTCTCGCCGCCGACGCTGCCGTGCGCGTACCGCACGTCCATCGGCTCGCCGTTACGCACGTCGTCACTGGTCAGCGTGAACGACGGCAGCGTCGGCAGCAGCTCGTACGGGTCCGGGGCGATCGGTCGTTCCAGGGTCATCGAGAGGATCCTTCCGGGTGCGCGAGTTCCTGCGCCCCTTCATACCCCGCGAGCGCTCGCTGTGCGCGAGGACGCGACGGGGGACCCGGGTTGCGGAGGGTGTGGGATTCGAACCCACGAAGGACATCGCTGCCCTTACCGGTTTTCAAGACCAGCGCCATCGGCCACTAGGCGAACCCTCCCGGACACGTCCCCCACGGGGCGCGCGACCGTGCCTAGTCTGCCACGGACCGCAACACGGGCGAGCCGCCGTCCCACCCTCGCTGGCAGGATGGCCCCGTGTGGGAAACCCCGGCGGTGGTGCTGATCACCGGAATCATGGCGGCGGGCAAGTCGACTGTGGCCGAACTGCTGGCCCGGCGGCTGCCCCGCTCGGTGCACCTGCGCGGTGACGTGTTCCGGCGGATGGTGGTGAACGGGCGCGCGGAGATGGCCGCGCAGCTCTCGGACGAGGCGTGGCGGCAGCTCCGGCTCCGCTACGACCTGGCCGCCACGGCGGCGGACCGGTACGCCGCCGACGGCTTCACCGTCGTGCTCCAGGACATCATCATCGGCGCCGAACTGTCGGCCATGGTCGAACGGATCCGGCACCGGCCGCTCGCGGTGGTGGTGCTCGCGCCACAGGCCGAGGTGGTCGCCATCCGCGAGCGGGACCGGCCCAAGCAGGGGTACGGGGACTGGCCGGTCGCCGACTTCGACGCCGGGTTCCGCGCCGAGACGCCCCGGATCGGGCTCTGGCTGGACACCTCGACGCAGACCCCGGCGGAGACGGTGGACGAGACACTGACTCGGGCGTGGACGGACGGTCGGATCGGGTAAGACTGGGCCATGCACGCGATCACGATCCCGAAACCCGGCGGACCCGAGGCCCTCGTCTGGTCGGAGGTGCCCGACCCGGAGCCCGGCCCCGACGAGGTGGTCGTCGAGGTGTCGGCGAGCGCGGTGAACCGCGCCGACCTGCTGCAACGGCAGGGGCAGTACCCGCCGCCGCCGGGCGCGCCGGCGTACCCGGGGTTGGAGTGCTCCGGGATGGTCGCCGCGCTCGGCCCGGGCGTGACCGGCTGGGCGGTCGGCGACGAGGTCTGCGCGCTGCTGGCCGGCGGCGGGTACGCCGAACGGGTGGCCGTGCCGGCCGGGCAGCTGCTGCCGGTCCCGCGCGGCGTCGATCTGGTCGACGCGGCCGCGCTGCCCGAGGTGGCCTGCACGGTCTGGTCGAACGTGGTCCAGCTCGCCCGGCTGGCCGAGGGCGAGACGCTCCTGGTGCACGGCGGGGGCAGCGGGATCGGCACCTTCGCCATTCAGCTCGGCATGGCGCTCGGCGCCACGGTGGTGGTGACCGCCCGGTCGGGGAAGCACGACCGGCTGCGCGAGCTGGGCGCCGCGCACGCGATCGACTACCGGGAGCAGGACTTCGTCGAGGAGGTCCGCCGGGTCACCGACGGGCGGGGCGCGGACGTGATCCTGGACATCATGGGTGCCGCGTACCTGCCGCGGAACGTGGCGGCGCTGGCCACCGGTGGTCGGCTCGTGGTGATCGGCATGCAGGGCGGCCGCAAGGGCGAGCTGGACCTGGGCATGCTGCTGGCGAAACGCGGTTCGGTCCACGCGACGGCGCTGCGTTCCCGCCCGCTGGACGAGAAGGCGGGGATCGTCCGGGGGGTACGCGAGCAGGTGTGGCCGCTGGTCGAGTCCGGGGCGGTCCGGCCGGTGGTGCACGCCCGGGCGAAGCTGGCCGACGCCGCGGACGCGCACCGCCTGCTGGAGACGAGCGACCACCTGGGCAAGGTGCTGCTGGTCCGGTGACCGGTCAGGCCGGCGCCGGGTCCGAGTCGGGGCGGGGCAGCATGAGCCGCGCGCCCGGGCCCTCGGCGGCCAGCGAGTCAGCCGGGTTGTAGAGGGTGCAGCGCTGCAGCGACAGGCAGCCACAGCCGATGCAGCCGTCCAGGTCGTCGCGGAGCTTGCCGAGCAGCCGGATCTTCTCGTCCAGCCGGTCCCGCCAGCTGCGGGAGAGGGCGGCCCAGTCGTCCGGGGTGGGCGTACGCGACGACGGCAGGGAGTCGAGCGCCTCCCGGATCTCTTCCAGCGAGACACCCACCTGCTGCGAGATCCGGATGAACGCCACCCGGCGCAGCTCGGTGCGGGCGTACCGGCGCTGGTTGCCGCCGGTGCGCTGGGACCGGATCAGCCCGAGCCGCTCGTAGTAGCGCAGCGCGGAGGGGGCCACCCCGCTGCGGGCGGCGAGCTGTCCGATGGTGAGTGCTTCGTGCATCACAGGGCCTTGAGTTGAAGTGCGCTTCAACTCCGAGGCTAGCGGCATGACGACGACAACCGCCACCGACCCCGCCGTGCTGCGGGCGCTGCTCGACCGGGTCCGCGCCGGGCGCGAGTTCGGCGCGAACGTGTACTCGACGCTGGACGTGCTCCAGGTGCTCTACGACCGGGTGCTCCGGATCACCCCGGAGACCGTCGACGACCCCGACCGGGACCGCTTCCTGCTGTCCAAGGGGCACGCCGTCGCCGGCTACTACGCGCTGCTCGCCGCGAAGGGCTTCATCCCGATCGAGTGGCTGGACGACCAGGGCGGGCCGGACAGCCGCCTCGGCGACCATCCGGACCGGCTGCTGGTGCCCGGCGTGGAGATCGGGTCCGGGTCGCTCGGGCACGGGCTCGGCCTGGGTGTGGGCACCGCGCTCGGGCTGCGGGCCCAGGGCCGGTTCGACCCCCGGGTGTACGTGCTGCTCGGCGACGCCGAACTGGACGAGGGTGCCAACCACGAGGCGATCGCGTACGCCGGGGCGACGGGGCTGGCCAACCTGACCGCGATCGTGCTGGACAACCGGTCGGCGAGTCACGGCTGGCCGGGCGGCGCGGCGAGCCGGTTCACCGTCAACGGGTGGAGCGCCGCGACGGTGGCCGGCCGGGACCACGAGGCCCTGCACACCGCCCTCACCGGGCACGACAACCACCGGCCGCACGTCGTCGTCGCGGTCGTCACCGACGGGGAGTGATCATGCGCGACACCTTCGTGGCCACGGCCACCGCCTTCCTGGACGACCCCCGGACCACCATCGTGCTGGCCGACATCTCCGCCGCGGCGTTCGCCCCGGCCGCCGAACGCCACCCGAACCGGGTCATCAACGTCGGCATCCGGGAGCAGCTCATGGTGGGCGTGGCGGGTGGCCTCGCGCTGACCGGTCAGCGCCCGATCGTGCACAGCTACGCGCCGTTCCTGGTCGAGCGGGCGTACGAGCAGATCAAGCTGGACCTCGACCACCAGGGGGTCGGGGCGGTGCTGGTCAGCGTCGGCGCGTCGTACGACCGGGCGGCGGCGGGCCGCACCCACCTGAGTCCGGCGGATGTCGCGCTGATCGACACCCTGCACGACTGGACGGTCCACGTGCCCGGCCACCGGGACGAGGTGCCGGGGCTGCTGCGCGGCGTGGTGTGCGGGTCGGATTCGGCGTACGTGCGGCTGTCCACCCAGAGCAACGCGCGGGCGTACCCGGAGGCTGGTGACCTGCGGGTGGTCCGCGACGCGGGGCCGGGCGCGCCGCTGCTGGTGGCGGTCGGGCCGCTGCTCGACCAGGCCCTCGCGGCGGTCGCCGACCGGCCGGTCACCGTGGCGTACACCCATCGGCCGCGGCCCTTCGACACGGCGGGGCTGCGGGCCCTCGCCGGCACCGAGGTGATCCTGGTCGAGCCGTACCTGGCGGGCACCTCGGCCCGGGTGGTCGGCGCGGCGCTGGCCGACCGGCCGCACCGGTTGCTCGCTCTCGGGGTGGGCCGGTCGGAGCTGCGCCGCTACGGCACGCCCGAGGATCACGACCGCTGGCACGGCCTGGACGCGGCCGGCCTACGCCGGTCGGTCGAGGAGTTCCTCGCCGTCTGAAACGGGGGTCGCGGTGTCGCGGGATCAATCAGCCCGGGACACCGCCCGATCCGCGACCTGGCGATGAGAGTTCAGGAGTCGACCGGGCGGCGCCGGGCACGCTCACGGGCCAGGATCCAGATCGCCTCGACGCCGTCCTTCCAGGTGATCTTCTTGCCCTCCTCGCGGCCCCGCGCACGGTAGCTGATCGGCACCTCGTACGGGCGGATGCGCTGGCGGAGCAGCTTGCCGGTGACCTCGGCCTCCATGCCGAAGCCGCGGGAGCGGATCCGCAGCGAGCGGTAGAGCTCCAGCGGCATCAGCTTGAAGCAGGTCTCCAGGTCGCCGATGTAGGAGTTGAAGAGCACGTTGGCCGCCATCGTGACGCCCTTGTTGCCCATCACGTACCAGAAGCTGTAGGCGCTGTGGCTGCCGAAGGTCCGATTGCCGTAGACGACCGTCGCCCGGCCGTCGAGCACCGGCTCGAGCAGCCGCGGGATGTCCTGCGGGTCGTACTCGAGGTCGGCGTCGAGGATGACCAGGTAGTCGCCCTCGGCGTTGTCGACGGCGGTCTTGATCGCCGCGCCCTTGCCGGCGTTGCGCTGGTGGGTGATGACCCGCAGCCGGGCGTCGTCCACCCGGCCGAGCACCTCGGCAGTGCCGTCACGGCTGCCGTCGTCGACGACGACGAGTTCGATCTCGCACGGATAGTCCACTGCAAGCGCTTGCTTGAGGGCATCCGCGATGCGTTCTTCCTCGTTGTAGACCGGCATGAGGATCGACAGCTTCACGGGTTCTCCACGGTGGCGACGGCAGATCGGGCCTAGCGTAACCTGGCTGGTCCCCGTGGTCACCAAAGCATGGCAGCGAATTCGACGAGGTTGAACGTCAGGCCGGTCCGCTGCCGCCCGCACGGCCGACCCGATATGTCGGAAGGGTCCGCTTCCGCACCCGCCCGCAACGTTTCCGAGACGCGTTCACACCCCTTCTCCATTCGGGTTACCTTCCGGTAACTCAATCGACATCGAGCGATTGACCCGAAAGGAGTGCGTCGATGCTTGGTACCCCCGCCAGGCGCGGGCGGACGACCCGACGGCGGGCCCTGGCCGTCGTGTCCGCCGCCGCTCTCGCCCTGCCGCTCCTGGTCGGACCGGCCGCCCCCGCGGCCGCCGCCGATCGGCCCGCCGTCCAGCCGCTCCCCGCCGCCCTCGAGACCGTCCGGGCCGCCGAGGCCACCGCCCTCTACGGATCCGCCGAACTCCGGCCGCTGGAGCAGCGGCGAACCGCCCTGGTCACCATGGGCGACAGCGAGATCTCCGGGGAGGGGGTGGGCAACTACGTCCCCGGCACCCATCAGCCCGGCAACTGGTGCGACCGTTCGTACGACCAGGCCGTCTTCCGTACCGGCATCCCGGCCGACGAGCGCTACAACCTGGCCTGCTCGGGCGCCACCCCGTGGCACCTGATGGCCGGCGGCCCGACCCAGCACAACGAGCTGAACCAGGGCGACTACCTGGCGATCAAGGCGCGCAACACGCACGTCAAGCTGATCTGGGTGGTCGTCGGCGCGAACGGCGAAGGCACCATCCAGTTCGGGCCGGTCGCCACCGACTGCGCGATCCGCCGGGTCTTCTTCCAGGGGGCGTGCTGGCCGACGTACACCGACCAGTGGACGATCCGCACCGACGGCAGTCGGGTCGCGGTCGAGGCCGCGATCAACTCGATCCGGCAGACCATGACCTCCGCCGGCTACCTACGCTCCGACTACGAGCTGGTGCTGATGTCGTACCCGAGCCCGGTCAGCCCGGACGTCGAGGACAACCCCAACTTCCCCGGCTGGTACGCCGGCGGCTGCCTGCTCTACCTGGCCGACATGGCGTTCGCCCGGAACAAGGCGGTGCCGCTGTTCGAGTCGGCGCTGCGCGCGGCCGCCGCGAACACCGGGACCCGCTACCTGGACGCCAGCCGGCTCTTCCACGGCCACGAGGTGTGCACCGACAACACCTCGGTCCGCGGGCTCTACATCGAGGTCGGGATCTGGGACGAGAACGCGGCCCGGCAGTCGTTCCACCCCAACTACCGGGGCCACGGCATGTTCGCCCAGTGCATCACCCAGTTCTGGACCGCAGGCCAGCAGCAGGCCACCTGCGTCGACCCGGCCAGCACGGGGCAGGGCGTGCTGGTCAACGGGCTGCTGGCGTTCCGGCAGTTGCGCAACGTCGCCACCGGCACCTGCGTGGACGGCAAGGGATACGACTCGCGCAACGGCACCGTGCAGCAGTCGTACGCCTGCCACGGCGGGCGGAACCAGGGGTTCTGGTACGACCCGGCGCGGCAGTCGCTGCACTCCGAGCTCTCCCACGACCGCTGCCTGGACGTGACCGGTGGCTCGCTGACCGCCGGCACCACGGTCAACAGCTACGACTGCCACGGCGGGCCCAACCAGAAGTTCGTCTTCACCGGCAACCAGCTCAAGCCGGCGGGCGCGAGCAACCTCTGCGTCGGCTTCGACAACCCACTGCTGGGGACCCCGCGGCTACGGCTGGCCGCCTGCTCCACCAGCACCCGTCAGCAGTGGTCCTTCGAGTCCCGGTCGTACGCCAACCCGGTCGGCTACGGCCACGACGACTTCATCGGATCCCGCGTCTACTGACCCGAGCGGTCAACCGGGGCCCCGCTACCACCGGGCGGCAAGCGGGGCCCCCTCCGTTCACCGCTGCCTGACCGGCACCACGATCAGCCGGGCGCTGCCACCGTCTCCGTCCTTGGCACCCGCGACCCCGACGGTGGTGCCGACCTTGATGTCGCTGGACCGCACGGTGGTGCGCCGCTCGACGACCCGCAGCTTGTCGCCGAAGGTCCAGGTCATCGTGAAGCCGTCGGTGGACTTCACGGTCATCGACCGCTCGTCGATGGCGGTCACCTGGCCGCGCTGGACGGCGATCGTCTTCGTACCGCCGTCCTTGGTCTGCACCACGACCTCGCCGTGCAGCGTGTTCTTCCGGAGCAGCACCCGGGCCCGGTGCCGCTTCCGCCACTCCTCCGCCCGCTCACCCCGCTTGTCCTGCGGACCGGCCTGCTCACCGGCCGGGGCGGCGACCGGGTCGACGTCCAGCTCGGCGGCGTCGAAGCCCAGCGCGGCGAGCGCCTGACCGTCCGCCCCCATGGCGGCGGCCACCTCGACCGCGGTCTCCTTCGCGGGGTCCGCGGCGAGCGGGGCCGGGCCGCAGCCGGTGAGGCCGAGCGCGGCGGCCGCGAGCAGCGCGGTGACGCCGGTGACGATTCCCTGACGTGCCATCGGTTGTCCTCTCTGGTCCGTGGTGCTGTCATCGTCGCCCGGGCGCACGAGCGGATCGTCAGGCCGATGTTCGGGTCAGGTAAGGATCACCGGGCAGCCGGACGGCGAAGGCCGCGCCGCCCTCCGGGGCGTGCCCGGCGGTGATGTCGCCGCCCAGGCGGCGGACCAGCCCGGCGGCGAGCGCCAGGCCCAGGCCGCTGCCCACCTTGCGCACACCCCGGTACCGCTGGTGCAGCGCGCCGCGCTCGAACGCCACGGCCAGGTCGTCGTCGGTGAAGCCGGGTCCGCCGTCGCGGACCTCGACGACGCCGCCCGCAGCCGGGTCCGCGCCGGCCGGCCGGACCGCGAGCACGATCGGCGCCCCCGGCGGTACGACCCGCAGCGCGTTCTCCAGCAAACCGTCTACGACCTGCCGGATCCGCCCCGGATCGGTGTACGTGGGCACCGGCCCACTGGGCGTCTCCACCCGGAACGGCACCCCGACCGCCGCGCACCGGTCGGACCAGGTCCGTTCCGCGTCGGCGGCCAGCCGGGTCAGGTCGACCGGGCCCGGTTCCAGCGGGAAGTCGGCGGCCTCCAGCCGGGCCAGCGCCAGCAGGTCGGCGACCAGCCGGTCCAGGTGTTCGGCCTCGGCGAGCATGGTCCGCCCGGTGGCCGGCACCGCATCCGCCTCGATCACCCCGTCGGCCAGCGCCTCGGCATAGCCCCGGATCGCGGTGAGCGGGGTGCGCAGTTCGTGCGAGACGGAGAGCAGGAACTCCCGCTGCCGCCCCTCGCTGGTGGCCAGCGCGGCGGCCAGCCCGTTCAGCGCGTACGCCAGGTCGGCCACCTCGTCCGGCGGCTCCACCGGTACGCGGACCGCCCGGTCCCCGCCGCGCAGCCGGGCGGCGGCACGGGCGGCGGTCCGGATGGGCCGGGCCAGCCGGCGGGCGAGCAGCAGGCCGGCGACCACCCCGGCGGCGAGCCCGGCGAGCAGCGGCAGCCAGAGGCCGCGCAGCACCTGCCGCCAGGGTCCGCTGGTGGTGGCCCGGGTCAGCACCAGCCCGTCGCCGCCGGCCAGCGCCCGCCCCTCGACCAGCGCCCGTTCGCCGTTGACCAGCCGCCGGCCGGAGACGTCCCGCCCGGACGCCACCCGGCTCACCACCTGCTGGGGCAGGCCGGGGCGATCCACCTGGCCGGCCCGGATGAGGTACACGTCGATGTCCTGCTGGCGGAGTTGGCGGATCAGCCGCTCCCCGGCGGCGTCCCGCTGCCGCGCCGCGCTGACCCGGAGCACACCGGCCGCGAGCTGGGCCTGGGCGGCCAGCGCCTCCTGGTCGCGCCGCTCGGCGCCGCGTACCGCCAGCGGGACCGCGACCAGCGCGGTGACCAGCACCGACACCAGCGCCACCGCGCAGGTGACCAGGACCGCGCGGGCGGTCAGGGTGTGCGCGAGGCGCCGCCGGGGCGGGGCCGGGCGGGGCCCGAGCACCGGCAGCGCGACGGTGGGCTGGTGGGTGTGCTCAGGCATCGGCCGCGTACCCGACGCCGCGGTGGGTGCGGATCACGCTGGCCGGGCCGAGTTTGGCGCGTACCTGCGCGACGTGCACGTCCACCGTCCGGGTGCCGGCGTGCGCGGCGTACCCCCAGACGCCGGCCAGCAGTTCCTCCCGAGTGAAGACCCGGCCGGGCCGGGCCATCAGGTGCGCGAGCAGGTCGAACTCGGTGGAGGTGAGCTGGACCGGGGCGCCGGCCGCGGTGACCGTCCGGCGGGCCGGGTCCAGCGTGACCGCGCCGACCACCCGGGGCTGCTCGGCCCCGGCGGCCGCCCCGGCGGCCCGGCGCAGCACCGCCCGCACCCGGGCGACCAGCTCGCGCGGGCTGAACGGCTTGGTCACGTAGTCGTCGGCGCCCAGTTCCAGGCCGACGATCCGGTCGACCTCGTCGTCCCGGGCGGTGAGGAAGATGACCGGCGTCCAGTCGCCGGCCTCGCGCAGCCGCCGGCAGATCTCGGTGCCGGCCAGGCCGGGCAGCGCGATGTCGAGCACGCAGGCCACCGGGCGCAACCGCCGCGCGGCGGCCAGCCCGGCCGTGCCGTCCCGTTCCAGGTGTACGCCGAACCCGTCCCGGGCCAGGTAGAGCCGGACCAGATCGGCGATGGCCGGCTCGTCCTCGACCACGAGGACGAGCCCGCGCGGCGCGGTTTCGGCGGTCACCGGCCAATGATTACCGACCGGCGCCCGACCGGGCTGTCAGGGACTGTTCGGGTTCGGTAAGGAGCCGGTCAGCGCACCGGCGCCGGGCGGAACACGGCCGGCCGGGTGCCGACCGGCGGCTCGCCGATGGTGGCGACCAGCCGCTCCGCCGACGTCCGGAGCCGGGTCCGGAAGGCGTGGTTGAGCAGGGCGTCGACCTGCCACACCTGCTTCGGGTGGTGGGTACGGATGAGGAACCGCTCGCGGACCCCGTCGATCGCGGTGGCGGCCAGCTCGACGCTGTGCGACCGGGGGTCCGGGCTCCAGGTCACGTTGCTCAGCTCGCGCAGTTCGGTGTTGAGGTGCAGGCGCAGCCGGTGCAGCACCCGGGTCTGCTGGGTCACCACCAGGCGGCGGTGGGTGAGGAGCATCAGGTATTCGCCGCCGATCGGGTGGTCCGGGCGGCTGCATCGGGTCACCAGGATGGTGGCGTCGCCGGAGCCCACGCACCGGCGGAACACCGGCATGTGCCGGCTGACGGTCTGGGTCGCCAGGCCGGTCTCGGCGGCGGCCGGAAGGAACGTTCGCGAGAACACGTCCATGCAAGATGCAACGAGCATGTGAGCAGGGGTGATATGGGTCACCCCCGATTTCTGGAACTTCCACCTATGCAAATCGCACTGCGTGTCCGACGGTCGGGCCGGCCGGACCGGCCCGACCGCGACGTCACAGCAGAGGGTCCTGCAGGCGCGAAGCCGGCTTGCTGAGCATGATCGGGGCGGACCACCCGGAACCGAGCCAGCGGTAGCGGTAGAGGAGGTGGGTGGTCGAGTCGATCGCCACCAGGTCCGCCCGGCCGTCCCGGTCGAAGTCGCCAACCTGGGTGAGATCCCGCCGACCGGCCCAGCCGCTACCCACCTTGGTCGCCGCGCCGAGCTTCCCTGCGGTCGTCACTGGGTAACGGTAGAGGTCGCCGGTCTTCTTCTGCCGGGCGATCAGGTCGACGTACCCGTCGCCGTCCAGATCCGAGCCCCCGGTCAGCTCGTCCAGGCTGGTCCAGCCGCTGCTGGCCAGAAGCACCCGGCTACCGAAGGTGTTACCCCGGCCCGGATAGAGGTAGAGCGCCCCGGTGGTGGTCACCGCGACCAGGTCCGGGTAGCCGTCACGGTTGTAATCGCCGATGGGGGTGATTTCCCGGAGGTCGGCCCAGCCGGTGCCGACCCTGACCCGTGACGAGAAGGTGCCCGTGCCCGTGCCGGGGTAGAGCCAGAGGTCTCCGGTTACGGCGTCACGCGCGATGACGTCCTCGCCACCAGCCCGGTCGAAGTTGCCGGCCCGGACGATCTCGTCCAGCCCCGACCAACCGCGACCGAGCGAGATCCTGGGGGCGAGCGTGGTCCCGTTACCCGGTTGCAGGTAGAGCTCCCCGGTCAGACGGTCCCGGTACATGAGGTCGGACCACCCGTTGCCGTTGAAGTCACCGACCGGTGTGGCAGGCAGCGGCGCCACGTCGAGGTAGTCGCCGTCGATGTTGATGGTGACCCCGCCCCAGGTCTCGTCGTGCGGGCCGACGTGCTGCTTCATGCGACGCTTCGGGGACCAGTAGCTCGCCGGGATGCGCGGGTCGGAGACCGTGGCGACGTTGTCCCAGCGGGCGAAGTCCAGGTAGTCGGGACGCACATGCTGGGGGGCGTCGTACGCGGCGACCTGGTCGGCGACCCCGCGGGCCAGGCTGCTGTAGAAACCGGAGAAGTAGCCGTGATCATGCAGGCGGGCGGTCCAGGCGCTGATGAAGGTGTTGACCGCCGTCGTACAGGCGGCGTCGCCGCCGTCGTAGTCCTCCATGTCGTAGATGAGCACGCTCTCCCGGGGCAGGCCCAGGCTCCGCGCCTGCAGCACGGCGTCGTCTGCCTGGGATCGGCCCTGCGCCTGCGCCTGGTCCGGGTCCATGCGCTGATCGGCGCTGTCCAGGCACGGAGCCTGGAGGCCGACGTACACCGGAACAAGGTGCCAGCCGGCGGCCGTCTGGGCGGCCACCCAGTCGGCGGTGAGAGCGGGCTGCCGGCAACCGCGGTTGATGCCGCCGAAGTAGATGATGACGGCCCGGTACGGCGACGACTGGCGCCAGGCCTGCATCTGGGCGCTGGTCGGGGCGGTGCAGGCGTCGAAGCCGAGCCCCGTGTAGGTGCCGGGTTGAGGTGAAATGGCCGCGTGGGCCGGACTACTGGTGACCGTCAGCCCCAGGCCGGCGCCGAGGGTGGCGGTGGCCACGGCGGCCAGCGCCCGGCGGGCGGCGCCACGCAGCACAGGCCGCGAGAAGGTGGGTTTCACGACTACCTGATCTTTCCCCGTGGTTGGAAGGCCGGCGGGCGGACGATATGCGTCACTCGCTCTCCGCCGGCCTGCTGATTCTCGCCACGTCCCGGCCGTTTGTCCAGATCGGAGCCAGACCGATTCAGGTCATCCTGGCGGACGACCGCAGGTCGGCGACCGGCGGCCCGGCGACGGAGGCGATTCAGTCGATCAGAGCAGCTCGACGATGGTGGCGTTGGCCATGCCGCCGCCCTCGCACATGGTCTGCAGGCCGTAGCGGATCCCGTTGTCCCGCATGTGCTGGAGCATGGTGATCATGATCCGGGCACCGGACGCGCCGAGCGGGTGGCCGAGGGCGATCGCCCCGCCACGCGGGTTGAGCCGCTCCGGGTCCGCCTCGGTCTCCGCGAGCCAGGCCAGCGGCACCGGGGCGAACGCCTCGTTCACCTCGTACACGCCGATCTCCTCGATGCCCAGCCCCGCGCGGCGCAGCGCCTTGGCGGTGGCCGGGATGGGGGCGGTGAGCATGGTGACCGGATCGTCGGCGGCGACCACGGCGGTGTGTACGCGGGCCAGCGGGCGCAGCCCGTGCCGGCTGGCCCACTCGCTGGTGGTGACCGCGAGCGCCGCGGCCCCGTCGGAGATCTGCGACGCGGAGCCGGCGGTGACCACGCCGTCGGCCTTGAACGGGGTGGCCAGCTCGCCGAGCTTGGCCAGCGAGGTGTCCCGGCGGATGCCCTCGTCGGCGGTGAACTTGCCGCCGTCCGCGAGCGCCACCGGGGCCAGCTCCGGGTCGAACGCCCCGGCGTCCTGCGCGGCGGCCGCCTTCTCGTGGCTGGCCAGCGCGAACTCGTCGAGCTGGCTGCGCGAGAAGCGCCACCGCTCCGCCATCAGCTCGGCCCCGACGCCCTGGTTGAACGGCAGCGGACTGTCCGCGGCGACGCCCTCGACGCCGCGGTAGCGCTCCAGGATCGCCGCGCTGAACGGCATCCCGCCGGCCACGCTGGAGCCCATCGGCACCCGGGTCATCGACTCGACGCCACCGGCGACCACCAGGTCGGCCTGCCCGGAGAGGACGGTGGCGGCGGCGAAGTGCAGCGCCTGCTGGCTCGACCCGCACTGCCGGTCGAGAGTGGTGCCGGGCACCGACTCGGGCCAACCGGCGGCGAGGACGGCGTTGCGCGCCACGTTCCACGACTGCTCGCCGACCTGGGACACGCAGCCCCAGACCACGTCGTCGACCTGGCCCGGGTCGATGCCGGTCCGCTCGGCGAGGGCGCGCAGCACATGCGCCGAGAGGTCGACCGGGTGCACGCCGGCGAGGCTGCCCTTGCGCCGCCCGACCGGGGTCCGTACCGCACCGACGATGACCGCGTCACTCATATTTACTCCCCGGTAACTTGGGCTGACCCGATCCTACGTCCTCACCCGGCCGGGCGTCCTCCCCCCGCTACCCGTCCGTCGCGCCGGGGACGGGTCGGCTGGCATGCTGGGACCGTGCATCCCCAGTCGACTCCGGCCCGGCAGTGGCGGGTGCCGGCGGTCCTGCCGGTGGCCAAGCTGGTCGCGGCGCTCGTCCTGGTCGCGCTCGGCCTGCTCTTCGCCGCCGGCGACCGGGTCCAGCTCGTGCTCGCCGGGCTGGCCGCCGCCGTGCTGGCCGGTTGGGGGGTACGCGACCTGGTCGCGCCGGTCCGGCTGGCCGTGGACGCGGAGGGCGTCACGGTGATCCAGGGCTTCGCCGGCCGCCGGCGGCTGCCCTGGCCGGCCGTGGAGGCGATCCGGGTGGAACGGCGTACCCGGCGGGGGCTGACCGCCGAGACGCTGGAGATCGACGCGGGCGAGTCGTTGCACCTGTTCGGCCGGTACGACCTGGACGCGCCGCCGGAAGAGGTGGCCGAGGTGCTGCGCGCCGCCCGCGCCGACGGGACCGGCTGACCCGGCCGGCGGCAGGGCCGGCCGGGACGCCCGTTCAGCCGGTGAGCATCGAGGTGCGGACGAGGACCAACCCGAGGAGCGCGACCAGCACGATCGCCCCGCCCGCCGCCTGGAACCCGGTCCGCCGCATCCGCGGCGCGTACGCCAGGACCAGCGCCATCACCGCGCCGGTGACCAGGCCGCCCAGGTGACCGGCGATGGAGATGTTCGGCACGGTGAAGGTGAAGATCAGGTTGATCACCAGGATCGGCACAATGGCCGAGGTGTCCCGACCCAGCCGGCGCATGATCACGAAGATCGCGGCGAAGAGGCCGAAGATGGCCGTCGACGCCCCGGCCGAGGGTCGGTTCGGCGCGGTGAACAGGTAGACCGCGACGTTGCCGCCGAGCCCGGCGATCAGATAGAGCGCCAGGAAGCGCAGCGGGCCGAGTACCGCTTCGAGGGTCCGGCCGAGCACCCAGAGCCCCCACATGTTGAGCAGCAGGTGCGGCAGGCCGTAGTGCAGGAACATCGCGGTGACCAGGCGGTACCACTGCCCATCGGCGACCCCGCCGAGCGTGTGGTCGGGGAGGAAGGCCAGGCCGAGCACGGACCCCCAGTTGGTCAGCGGCGTGGAGCCGCTGAGCAGGCTGCCGAGGCCGGCACTGCCGGCCGAAGCGATGGACAGGATCATGACCAGCACGTTCAGCGCGATCAGGATCTTCGTGACGTAGCCCTGGCGGCCGGCGGCACCGCCACCGAAGGCGGTACGCGCCGGCCGCACGCTACGGCGTCCCTCGCTGACGCACTCGGGGCACTGGTGCCCGACGGAGGCGTCCCGCATGCACTCCGGGCAGATCGGCCGGTCACACCGGGTGCACCGGACGTACGTCTCCCGATCGGGGTGCCGGTAGCAGACCGGAGTGGTCGGCACCGGTCCTCCGGTGGCGTCACCTGTCTGCCCGGAGCGCTCAGTCATGCGAGCAAAGGTACCCGGGCCGTGGTCAGGACGGCTTGCGCTCGATCTCGACGCGCTCGATGACCACGTCCTGCAGCGGCCGGTCGCTCGGGCCGGTCGGGGTGTTCGCGATCGAGTCCACGACCTTCGCCGACTGCTCGTCGGCGACCTGCCCGAAGATGGTGTGCCGGTTGTTCAGGTGCGGCGTCTGGGAGACCGTGATGAAGAACTGCGAGCCGTTGGTGCCCGGCCCGGCGTTCGCCATCGCCAGCAGGTAGGGGCGGTCGAAGCGCAGCTCCGGGTGGAACTCGTCGGCGAACTTGTAGCCCGGGCCGCCGCGACCGGTGCCGGTCGGGTCGCCCATCTGGACCATGAACCCGCTGATCACGCGGTGCGAGACGGTGCCGTCGTAGTACGGCCCGCTGCCCGGCTGGCCGGTCCGCGGGTCGATGTATTCCTTCGTGCCCTCGGCCAGCTCGACGAAGTTGCGGACGGTCTTCGGCGCGTGGTTGGGGAAGAGCTCCAGCCGGATCGGGCCAGCGTTGGTGTGCAAGGTGGCGTAGACAGCCTCGGCCACGGGTACTCCTCACTCGTTGGTCAGTTCCATGCGGATCCTCCCATGTGCCCGATCTGGCCATGCGGAGGCATCCGAAGGTGGAGGATGACGGAGGAACAACTCCCAGGAGGTGGGACCGTGTTTGGAATCGGGCGGCGTAAGACCCAGGGGCAGCTCGCGAAGGCCGAGCTGAGCCAGGGCATCGGTCACCTGAGGCAGGCCGCGGCGCATGCCGCGAAGGGTGTCGGCCCGCGGGTCCAGGCAGCCCGGGCTGCCGCCGCGCCCACCGCGATCATGGTCCGGGACCGGGCGTCGGACGGGCTCGCTTCGACGGCGGCCACGCTCGCGCCGCTGGTCCTGGCCGTGCGCAACGCGCAGGCCGAGGCCGCGGGCAAGAAGGCGGTGGTTGGCCGGAAGGCCGCCGCCCGGCAGGCCGCGGCGACCCGGAAGGCCAAGGCGAAGAACCTCAAGGCCGCCAGAAAGCGGAAGCGGTCGCGGGGCATGCTGACCGGCCTGTTCGCCGCCGGCGCGGTGGCCGGCCTGGCCGGCGCGATGGCCATGCGCCGCCGCCGCGAGCAGCAGGAGTGGGCCGAGTACGACCCGACCGGCACGCTGGAGCCGATGCGCGAGGACGTCGACACCATCGTGGTGGAGACCCCCGACCCGACCGCGAAGGTGACCCAGGCCGGCCGGACCGGCGCCGGCAGCTCGGCGATGGGCGGCAACGGCAGCGCGGCCACCGCCAAGTCCAGCAGCCAGCCGGTGATCCAGCCGACCGACAAGGTCCCCTCGGTCGCCGAGGGCGCCCGGGACACCTCCGGCCGGCCGGCCACCGACGTCAGCAAGGCAGTGAACGCGGGGAAGAACTCCGCCAAGTCCAGCGGTGGCCGCTGACCCGGTCGACCACGGAAGCGCCGGCCGCGCGGGCCGGCGCTTCCGGTTGCCCGGGACCGGCTACAGCCAGCCGTTGCGGCGGAACCAGCGGTAGAGGGCGAGCGAGATGGTGAGCATGACCGCCAGCACGACCGGGTAGCCGTACGTCCACTTCAACTCGGGCATGACATCGAAGTTCATGCCGTAGATGCCAGCGATCGCGGTCCACACCGCGGCGATGGCGGCCCAGGCGGCGATCTTGCGCATGTCGTTGTTCTGGTCGACGGTGACCTGGGCCAGCCGGGCCTGGAGGATCGAGTTCAGCAGGTCGTCGTACGAGCTGACCTGCTCCACGGTGCGGCTGAGGTGGTCCTGCACGTCCCGGAAGTAGCGCCGGATCTCCTCCGGCACCTCCCGGTTGACCTGGGAGGTGAGGGTGAGCAGCGGACGCTGCAACGGTGCCACCGCCCGCTTGAACTCCACCAGCTCCCGCTTCATCTGGTAGATCCGCTGGATCCGCCCGCTGCCCTGCCGGTCGAAGACGTCCGCCTCCAACACGTCGAGGTCGTCCTCCAGCCGGTCGGCGACCTCCAGATAGAGGTCCACCACCCGGTCGGTGACCGCGTACGCGACCGCCCACGGGCCGTGCCGCAGCAGGTCCCGCTTCTCCTCCAGGTCGGCCCGGACCGGCGCGAGCCGGCAGGCGTCGCCGTGCCGGACACTGATCAGGAAGTTCGGCCCGATGAAGAGCATCACCTGGCCGGTCTCCACCACCTCGGAGTTCTCCGTCAGCTCCGCGTGCTCGCAGTAGCGGGCGGTGCGCAGCACCAGGAACGTCACCTCGCCGAAGCGCTCCAGCTTGGGCCGCTGCTCGGCCTTGACCGCGTCCTCCACGGCGAGCTCGTGCAGGCCGTAGGTGGCGGCGATCGCGCTCATCTCGTCCAGTTCCGGCTCGTGCAGGCCGAGCCAGACGAAGGCGTTGCGCTCCTTGCGGGCCGCCGCCAGGGCGTCGGCGTAACCCCACTCGCCCGACTGGCGCTTGCCCTCCACGTAGAGGCCGCAGTCGACGATCCCGCTGCGGCCGGTGTCGGCCGGCTCGGGCGTGCGGGGGGAGCCGTCGGCGTTGAGGATGCGGGACATGGCACGTACCGGTGCCGCCCAGGCCCGTGGTCTGATCATCCGCCCGCCGTTCTGCCCGGCGGTGCGCTCGCGTGCCACCCGGTCCGTCATCTCGCCCCCTTCCGACGGTGCTGCGGCTTGCAGGTTACGCCGATCGGGGCGAATCGCAGCCCGAGCGGCCGGCAGCGGCGGCCGCGCTGCGACCGCCGTCACGCCGCGAAGGTGGCGCCGGGCGGGCCGGCCGCGTCAGGGGGGTGAGGGGCGACACGGCCCACCCGGCACCCTTGGGGGCGGGAGTTGTGCTGCGCGCGCCGGCGGTCCGGACGAGGGCCGCGTGCGGCTCCCCGGGCAACGGACCCGTCAACGACAGGCGAACGGCGCTCGCAGCATTGTGAGCCGCCGGCCGGCCCAGCGGGAGTGCTGAACCGGCCGGCATCGTCTTTTTGTCAGAAACCCGACAGAAATTCAGCCCCGGACCGCCGCCACTGCCTCGGCCAGCCGCCGGACACCCTCGTCGATCCGGTCCGCGGTCACTGCGGAGAACGCCAGCCGGAGCGCGTGTCGACCGCCGTCGATCATGAAGTCGCTGCCCTTGACCACGGCCACCCCGCGCTCGGCGGCGGCCGGGGCGACCCGGTCGACCTCGACGTCCTCCGGCAGCTCCACCCAGAGGAAGTAGCCACCGTCCGGCTCGACGAACCGGGCCTCGGGCAGATGCCGGCGCAGCGACTCCGCGAGCACCTGGGCCCGCTCGCCGAGGGCGGTCCGCACGGTCTGGATCGACCGCTCGATGTCACCGGAGACGCAGAACTGGTGCACGATCGCCTCGGAGACCATGCCGGGCGAGATGTAGAGGTTGGTCGCCCGCTTCGCGATCCCGGCGATCAACTCCGGCGGGCCGACCAGGTAGCCGACCCGGACCCCCGGGCAGACCGTCTTGGTGAAGCTGGAGGCGTGCACCACCACGCCCCGGGTGTCCATCGACAGCATCGACGGCAGCGGCTCGCCGCGGAACCGGATGTCCGCGTACGGGTCGTCCTCGAAGATCGTGAAGCCGTACTCGGCGGCCAGGTCCAGCAGCTCGCGGCGCTTCTCCAGGGACAGGGTCACGCCCGCCGGGTTCTGGTAGTTCGGGATGACGTGGGCCAGCCGGGGGCGCACCCCGGACTCCAGCAGCTTGCGCAGCTCGGCGGTGTCCAGACCGTCGGGCTGGATCGACACGCCGTGGATCTCGCCGCCCATCTGCTGGAGGTTGAGCAGCGTCCGGTCGTACGTGGGGCGCTCGACCACCACCGCGTCGCCGCGGCGGACCAGGTGGTCGAAGAGGAAGGCGTCGGCCTGGAGGGAGCCGTTGGTGATCAGCACCTGATCGGCCTCGACGCCGTGCTTGTCCGCGATCCACTTTCGCAGGGGCGGGTAACCGACGGAGGTGCCGTACGCCGTGATCCCGGCGGGATCGGCGTCGAACGCGCGGACGGCGGCGGCCTTGAGCCCCTCGACATCGACGATGTCCAGCGAGGGAGCGCCACGGGCGAAAGAGATCAGCTGCTCGGCGGTCATGCGCACGAGCCTAGGGCCTGGTCCGGCCGCTCCGACCGGCATACACGCGAAGTTCAACATGCGGGCGGTCGATCCGTCCGACCACCTGAGAACCGTACGACGACCGGCCGGCCGTTTCGGCCGGGCCATCGTCATTTCCGCCGTCGGCTCAGACCTTCGCGGCGGCGTGCTCCCGCGCCCAGACCCGCATCAGGTCGCGTACCGAGATCACGCCGGCCACCTCCCGGCCGTCGAGCACGACCAGGTGCCGGAAGCCGCCGCGGGCCATGGCGACCGCCGCCTCCTCCACCGTCCAGTCCGGGCCGGCGTAGACGACGTCCCAGGTCAGGTGGGCTCCGGTGCGTTCGACATCCGGGTCGAGCCCGGCGCCGATCGCCTTGAGTACGTCGCGTTCGGTCATGATCCCGACCCCTTCGGAGTCCGGGTCGAGCACGACCGCCGACCCGACCCGGCGGGCCGACATCATCTGGGCCGCCTCGCGGAGCGTGTGCTCCGGGCCGACCACGAGAACCTCACTGGACATCGCTTCCCGAACCTGCATCACGCATCACCCCTGTGGGACGGTGGCCTCGGTACGGACATGGTGGGCCATCGATGCGTACCGGGACAAGCCCGTCACCACCACGAGCGTGCCGCGACATCAAGGACGGGCTGATCGCGAGGACGCCTTCGCCGCCCGGCGTTCGATCAGCCGGTGACCGACGCCCGTTGAGCTGCGGAAACGGCCGCGCATTATAGCCGAATTCAGGGTGCTTCCTGGCTGAACGACCGGCTAACACCGGTTGGCCGGAGCACTGCCGGGCGGTGACGCTATTCTCCACGATGACCATGTGTCAGTCGTGGGGAGGCGTCGGCATGATCGGGATGGTACTGGCAGCCGGTGCGGGGCGTCGGCTGCGCCCGTACACCGACACCCTGCCGAAGGCATTGGTGCCGGTGGACGGGGAGATCACCATCCTCGACATCGCGCTGCGCAACCTCGCCGAGGTGGGCCTGACCGAGATCGTGATCGTGGTCGGCTACGCGGCGGACGCGGTCCGGCAGCGGCAGGCGGCGCTGGAGGAGAAGTACGGCGTCAAGATCACCCTCGTGTTCAACGACAAGGCCGAGGAGTGGAACAACGCCTACTCGCTCTGGCTGGCCCGGGAGCACTTCTCCCGGGGCGTGCTGCTGGTCAACGGCGACACCGTGCACCCGGTGAGCGTGGAGAAGACCCTGCTGGCCGAGCGCGGGCCGGCCATCCTGCTCGCCGTCGACACGCTCAAGCCGCTGGCCGAGGAGGAGATGAAGACCACCTTCGACGCGGCCGGCCAGCTCACCCGGATCACCAAGCTGATGGACCCGGGTGAGGCGTACGGGGAGTACATCGGTGCGACGCTGATCGAGCCGCAGGTGGCCGACGCGCTCGCCGACGCCCTGGAGGCGACCTGGCGGCGCGACCCGAACCTCTACTACGAGGACGGCTACCAGGAGTTCGCCGACCGGGGTGGCGAGGTGCGGGCGGCGCCGATCGGTGACGTCTCCTGGGTCGAGGTCGACAACCACGCCGACCTGGCTCGGGCGTGGGAGATCGCGTGCCGCTACTAGCCAGGACCGTCAACACCCCGCTGGCGATCGAGGTCCGCCGCGGTGCGGTCGCCGACCTCGGTCCGCTCCTCGCCGACCGGCGGATCTCCACCGGGGGCGACGTGGCGGTGGTGGTCGGCCCCGGTCAGGGCGAGAAGATCGTCGAGCTGTGCCGGCCGTCCCTCGGCGCGGCCGACGTGTTCACCGTCACCGGCGGCACCATCGACGCGGCCAACCAGCTCGGTGACCGGCTGCGCCGCCGCCAGTACGACGCGGTGGTGGGCATCGGTGGCGGCAAGACCATCGACACCGCCAAGTACGCCGCCACCCGCTACGGCATCCCGATGGTGACCGTGGCGACCAGCCTGGCGAACGACGGCATCGCCTCGCCCACCGCCTCGCTCGATCACGAGGGCGGCAAGGGCTCCTACGGGGTGCACATCCCGATCGCGGTGATCGTGGACCTGGACTTCGTGGAGAGCGGGCCGGACCGGCAGACCCAGGCGGGCATCGGCGACGCGGTGAGCAACCTGAGCGCCTGCGCCGACTGGGAGCTGGCGCACGAGGTACGCGGCGAACCGATCGACGGCCTGGCCCTCACCCTCGCCCGGACGGGCGCCGAGGCGCTGCTCAACCACCCCGGCAAGATCACTGACGACGGCTTCCTCACCACCCTCGCGGAGGCGCTCATCCTCGGCGGCATCGCGAGCTCGGTGTGCGGGTCGACCCGACCGGCCAGCGGCGGCGACCACGAGATCTCGCACGCCATCGACAAGCTCTACCCCGGCACCGGCTCACACGGCGAGCAGGTCGGCCTCGGCGCGCTGTTCTGCACCTTCCTGCGCGGGGAGACCGAGCGCTTCCGGCAGCTCGTCCGCTGTCTGCACCGGCACGGCCTGGCGACCACGCCGGCCGAGCTGGGCCTGACCGACGAGCAGTTCGTCGAGGCGGTGCAGTATGCGCCGGCCACCCGGCCGGGCCGTTACACCATCCTCGAACACCTTGCGATGTCGCCCGACGAGACCCGCCGGCGGCTGGGAGATTACGCCGATGAACTTCGCGATGACCTTGGCTGACCCGTCCCGGCCCGCCGTCGCCGACTTCCACCGGGTCAACCGGGGCGGCGGCCTGTTCAGCGAGTCGGTCAGCCAGTGGATCGGGGCGGTCTTCGCGCTGGCCGCCCAGCGGCTCGGGCTGCGCCCCACCGCGCTGAGCGTCACCAACCTGGTGCTCGGCCTGGCCGCCTCGGTCACCGTGGTCGCGCTGGCCGGCCCGGTGGCCGCCGGCGACGTCCCGGCCTGGGCGGTCGGGCTGGTCGCCCTGGTCGGCTGGCAGCTCGCCTACGCGCTGGACTGCGCGGACGGGCAGCTCGCCCGGGTCACCGGTCAGGGCAACGCGGCGGGTGCCCGGGTCGACGTGCTCTGCGACGTGGCCGTCCAGATCGCCCTGGTCGCCGCCCTCGGGGCGACCGCCGTGGCGCAGCGCCCGTCGACGCCGACCTGGCTGATGGTCGTCTTCGCCGGCACCTGGATGGTCAACCTGGTCACCTCGGTGATGCAGGCTGGCCCAAACGCGGCCAGCATGGTCACCTCGTCCTCGTTCCCGGTCCGCCTGGTGAAGCTGGTCCGGGACTACGGCGCAGTGATCTTCCTGGCCGGTCTGGTGCTGACCGTCGCCCCGGCGCTGACCATCTGGCTGGTCGTCGCCTTCACGATCGTCAACGGCGGCTTCCTGCTCGCCAGCATCACGTTCTCCGCCCGCGCCTCCCTCCGCTGACGGCCGCGGCTGAGACCGGCCGCGCCCCGGCCGGTGCCACGCCCAGCGGTCCCGGGCGACGGTGAGTGACCTTCCACACGCGGTCGCGCCCGCCACCCCACTCGCTTTGCTCTGCAGCCACGGACGCAGCGGTAGCTGAGAGTGCCTGTTGCGTCGATGGCTGCATAGCAAAGGCGGCGAAGCGGGCCTGGCGGGAATCCCTGGGAATCCGGCATCGGCCCAGCTCAGCGCCGAAAATGCTCAGGGGCGGGTGAAGCACTCCCCGAGCGGGCGCCCTTCGCCGGCCACGTTGAGTGAGAACTGGGCGACCGCCGAGGCGGAATCACACTCGGTGATGACCGCACGGAGGTCCGCGGGGTCAGCGGTCCCCGGCGGCCGCCGTCCGGCTCCGCGCCACATCGGCGTAGATGTCGATGAGGCGCTTGGTGACCACGTCGGGGTGGAAGGTGCGCTCGTAGCGGGCCCGGGCCGCCGGGGCGAGCCGCGCCGCACCGGCCCGCGCCACCGGTAGGGCGGCGGCCAGCGCGCCCGGGTCCGGGGCCACCACCCAGCCGGCCTCGCCCACCTGGACGCCGTCGGGGATGGCCGGGCCAGCGGAGTCCCCGGCGACGGCGGAGGCCACCTCGGCCGGCCCGGTGCCCGCGGGCTCCCGTGGGGTGTCCGCGCCGACCAGGTACGGGATCCCGCCGAGCGCGGTGCCGAGCACCGGACGGCCGCTGGCCAGCGCCTCGATGATCACGGTCGGCAGCACGTCGTGCCAGGTGGAGGTCGCCAGCACCACGGCGCTCGCCTCGATCGCGGCGCGCACCCCGGCCCGGTCGAGCTGGCCCAGGTAGATCACGTCGGGGCGGTCGGCGGCGGCCGCCTCGGCCAGCGGGCGCAGCTCGCCGTCGCCGGCGATCCGCAGCGTGCCCAGGGCCCCCACCGGGTGCCGCCGCCACGCCTCCAGCAGCAGGTCGAGCCCCTTCTCCGGGGTGAGGCGGGCCATGAATAGGAACCCGTCGCCGAGCGGCGCCGGCGTACCCGGGTCGGGGACGGCGTTGGGCTTGACCACGATCCGCTCGTCCGGGATGCCGTAGTCCCGCAGGTGGTCGGCGACCGCGGTGGTGAGCGCGATGAACCGGTCCACCGACCGCCAGGTCGGGCGGTGCACGGCGAGGGTGGTGGCCATCAGGGCGCTCTGCGCCCGCGAGCCCCGGTAGCAGCGGTGCACGATCGCCGGCACGCCCAGCGCCCGCCCTCGGCAGTCCTGGCAGATCACCCCGTCCCGGAAGTAGAGCCCGGAGGAGCACACCTGCCGGTAGTTGTGCACCGTCTGCACCACCGGCACGCCGCGCTTGTGCGCGGTCCGCACCACCCAGGGCGAGAGCAACGGGTACGGGTTGTGCAGGTGCAGCACGTCCGGACGGTGCTCGGCGAGCAGCCGGTCCAGGTCCTGCTGGGCCTGCGGCGCCCAGATCGGCGAGATCGGCAGCAGCGCCTTGGCCGGCTTCGACATGGTGGGAATCTCGTCGGAGCTGCGCAGGAACGGCAGCACCTCCACCCCGGCCGCGGTGAGCTGGGCGATCTCCGCGTCGACGATCGTGTTCTCGCCGGAGGGCTGGGCTTCCCGGTACCGGTTGTGCGCCACCACGATTCTCACGGGAAAGAAGGCTACCGTTGTACGGTGCCCGAACTACCGGAGGTGGAAGCGCTCGCCGGCTACCTGCGCGAGCGCGCGGTGGGCCGGCGCGTCGAGCGCATCGAGGTCGCCGCGATCAGTGCCCTGAAGACGTACGACCCGC
The DNA here is from genome assembly GCF_042869115.1 of Micromonospora sp. NPDC007230. Lineage (NCBI taxonomy): Bacteria > Bacillati > Actinomycetota > Actinomycetes > Micromonosporales > Micromonosporaceae > Micromonospora > Micromonospora sp. NPDC007230. Next base: position 41,525 of record NZ_JBIAFE010000011.1, read on the forward strand.
CGCCGAGCGCGGTGGCGGGCAAGGCGGTGGTCGGCGCGGGCCGGCACGGGAAGTTCCTGGACGTCCGGTTCGACGGCGGACTGCACCTGGTGGTCCACCTGGCCCGCGCGGGCTGGCTGCACTACCGGGAGGCGTTCCCGTCGGCCGCCCCGCTGCGCCCCGGCAAGGGCCCGATCGCCCTGCGGGTACGCCTCGACGACGGCTCCGGCTTCGACCTGACCGAGGCCGGCACCCAGAAGAAGCTGGCCGCGTACCTGGTGACCGACCCGGCGCTGGTGCCCGGGGTGACGAAGCTGGGCCCGGACGCGTTCGACGCCGACCTGGCCACCTTCGCCGAGCGGCTACGCAGCCGGCGGGGCCAGGTCAAGGGGGTGCTGACCGACCAGGCGGTGCTGGCCGGGGTCGGCAACGCGTACTCGGACGAGATCCTGCACGCGGCGAAGCTGTCCCCGTTCGCGATCACCGACCGGCTCACCGACGACCAGCTCGCCGTGCTGCACGCGGCGACCCGCGCGGTGCTCGGCGACGCGGTCCGGCGCTCGATGGGGCAGCGGGCCGCCGAGCTGAAGGGGGAGAAGCGCTCGGGCCTCAAGGTGCACGCCCGGACCGGGCTGCCCTGTCCGGTCTGTGGCGACACCGTCCGCGAGGTCTCGTTCGCCGACTCCAGCCTCCAGTACTGCCCGACCTGCCAGACCGGCGGCAAGCCGCTCGCTGACCGAAGGTTGTCCCGCCTCGTACGGTGAGTAATCACACGGGATGACTACGGAGAGGAATCGGCTGCGGATCGCCGAACGTCCCACTCGCGCCTCTACCGGGGCCGCCATCCATCGGTATAGTGGCTCGGTCCCCGGCTTCACAACCGATACGGAGCCGGCCAGATCCCTACGAGCACCGACGGACGGCATCTCCTTCGGGGGGCCGTCCCGACCGGGCCCGCGTGGGAGACTGGGACGGTGGGCGACCCGGGTCCTCACGGCGAGTGAGGGCGCGTGTCATGCGGGAGGACATGGGTTGAGGTGACGACAAGCCTCCAGCGCCCGGTAACCAACACAGGCCGGAGCAAGAGCGTGCGGCACGTCGACAGCTTCGAGATCCAGCCGCCGACTCCGCCGTCGCACAACGGCGTACCCCGGTCGGCGTGGGCCCGCGCCCGTCGCCGGGTGTCCCGCTGGCACCGCCCCTACACCGCGATCCTGCTCCTGCTCGACTTCGCGGCGGCGGCGCTGGCGAGCTTCATCTCGATCCAGAGCTTCCAGCAGGCGTCCTCCGGCTTCTACGGTGCCGACGAGGACCCCACCTGGTTCTACACTGTCGCGTTCCTGCTGCTGCCACTCGGTTGGTTGGTCATCCTCTGGGGGAACCGGGCGTACGACCGCCGCTACCTGGGGCTCGGCCCGGACGAGTTCAAACGGGTGGTCCGCGGCGGCGTCGCGGTCGCCGCGACGGTCTCCTTCCTCGCCTTCGCCACGAAGACGACCGGGCTGTCCCGGTGGACGGTCGGCACTGCCCTGCTCGGGGCGCTGGTGCTGATCCTGCTGGAGCGCCTCGTCGCCCGTTTCCTGCTGCACGTCGTCCGGCGCCGGGCGGGTCAGGCCGGGCACCGGATGGTGCTGGTCGGCACCCTGCCGGAGTGCCTGGAGGTCTACACCACGGTCACCCGCAGCCCCGGGGCCGGCCTGGTGCCGGTGGCCATCCACCTGACGGACGGGTATGCCGCCGCGCGCGGCATCGAGACCCCGGTGCCGGTCTACGCCGGCCGGGACGTGCTCGCCCTGGTCCGGGAGGTCGGCGGGGACACCATCGCGGTCTGCGGCTCGGCCAGCGCCGAGCCGGGCGAGCTGCGCCGGCTGGCCTGGCAGCTCGAGGGCTCCGGCGTCGACCTGGTGGTCGCGCCCCAGCTCACCGACATCGCCGGCCCCCGGGTGCACATCCGCCCGATCGAGGGCCTGCCGCTGCTGCACGTCGAGGAGCCGACCCTGTCGGGCCCGGCGCTGCTGGTCAAGAACCTGATGGACCGGCTGGCCGCCGGGCTGGGCCTGGTGCTGCTGATCCCGCTCTTCCTCGCCATCGCGGTCGCCATCCGGATCTCCGACCCCGGGCCGGTCTTCTTCCGGCAGCCCCGGGTCGGGCACGAGGGGCGGACCTTCCGGGTCTGGAAGTTCCGGACCATGTACACCGACGCCGAGGAGCGGCTGGCCAGCCTGGTCGACCAGAACGAGACCGACGGCATGCTGTTCAAGATCAAGCAGGATCCGCGGGTGTTCCCGGTGGGCCGCTTCCTGCGCGCCTCCTCGCTGGACGAGCTGCCCCAGCTGATCAACGTGCTCTGGGGCGAGATGTCGCTGGTCGGGCCGCGTCCGCTGCCGGCCGACGACGGTGACTTCCTCGGCGACGTCCGCCGCCGGCTGCTGGTCCGGCCGGGCATCACCGGGCTCTGGCAGGTCTCCGGTCGCTCCGACCTCTCCTGGGACGAGGCGGTCCGGCTCGACCTCTACTACGTCGACAACTGGTCGCTGGCGTACGACCTGAGCATCCTGTGGCGGACCATCGGGGTGGTGGTGGCCCGCAAGGGCGCGTACTGACCCCTTGGCGGGCGGCCCCCGAGCCGCGAGGATCTGGGCCGTGGGTGGCAACCTCTCCGCCGTCTTCGGCGTCGTCTCGCTGGTCACCGCGCTCGCCGCGGCACTCTGGGCGGTGCTGCGGCTGCGCGCCCGGCGGGGCATCGCCACGGCCACCCAGCGGGCCACCTACGAGGTGCTGCATACCGCCGGCCTCGCCGCCGAGCCGCTGCGAGCCGGGTTGAGCAGCACGGGCGCGGCGAAGGCCGTACGCCATCTGCGGGCGCTGGTGGGCGCGGCCGGGCTGGCCCTGACGGACCGGGAGGCCCTGCTCGCCCTCGACGGGCGCGGCGCGCACCACGGCGACCAGTTGCTCGCGGCGGCCCGGCGGGCGGCGTCCGCCGGGCGGTCGACCGTGCTGCGGGAGTCGGAACTGCGCTGCGACCTGGTGGACTGCCCGGTGCGGGGCGCGGTGGTGGCGCCGCTGAGCGCGGACGGCCGGGTGGTCGGGGCGCTGGTGGCGATCGCCGACGAGCAGCCGGCCCCGGGGCTGGTGCAGGCGACCCTGGAGACCGCGCACTGGGCCGGCGACCAGCTCGCCCTGGCCGAGCTGGACTCGTCCCGGGAGCGGCTGGCCCGGGCCGAGGTACGCGCCCTGCGCGCCCAGATCAGCCCGCACTTCATCTACAACGCGTTGACCGCGATCGGCTCGTTCGTCCGAACCGACCCGGAGCGGGCCCGGGAGCTGATCCTCGAGTTCGCCGAGTTCACCCGATACTCGTTCCGGGCGCACGGCGAGTTCACCACCCTCGCCGAGGAGCTGCGCTCGATCGACCGGTATCTGACCATCGAGCGGGCCCGGTTCGGCGACCGGCTCCAGGTGCGCCTGCAGATCGCCCCGGAGGTGCTGCCGGTGACCCTGCCGTTCCTCTGCCTCCAGCCGCTCGTGGAGAACGCGGTCCGGCACGGGTTGTCCCGCAAGCCGGGCACCGGCATGGTGAGCATCGAGGCCCGGGACGCGGGCGCCGAGTGCCACATCACGGTGGAGGACGACGGAGTGGGGATGGATCCGACCACGCTCACCGCCGGCATTGCCGAGCTGGCCGCCGCGGGCGGCGACCCGACCGACGACGCGGGGCAGCACGTGGGCCTGTCGAACGTCGACGAGCGGCTGCGGTCGGTCTTCGGGGACCGGTTCGGCCTGACCGTCGAGACCGGCCTGGGCTCGGGTACGAAGGTGAGCATGCGGGTGCCGAAGTTCCATCCCGGGGTACGGGCGGGTTCGTGAGCGGGCGCAGCGAGGGAACGACGGGGTCAGCACAGTGACGGCATCCGGTTTTCTCAGGGTGCTGGCGGTGGACGACGAGCCGCCGGCGCTGGACGAGCTGGCGTACCACCTGCGGGCCGATCCCCGGGTGGCTCGGCTGCACACGGCCGGGGACGCCACCGAGGCGCTGCGGGTGCTCCGCGACGCCGACGTGGACGTCGTCTTCCTGGACATCCGGATGCCCGGGCTGGACGGGATGGAGCTGGCCCGGGTGCTGCGGCGGTTCGCCCGGCCACCGGCGATCGTCTTCGTCACCGCGTACGACGACGGCGCGGTCGACGCCTTCGACCTGGGCGCCACCGACTACGTGCGCAAGCCGGTACGCGCCGAGCGGCTGGCCGAGTCGCTGCGCCGGGTGATCGGCTCCCGGGTGGTGCCGTCGCACCCGGCGGCCCTGGCCCGGGCGGAGGAGGACCCGACCATCCCGATCGAGCTGGCCGGGACGACCCGGATGCTGCCCCGCTCGGCGGTGCGCTGGGTGGAGGCGCAGGGCGACTACGCCCGGCTGCACACCGCGGACGCTTCGCACCTGGTCCGGGTCTCGCTGGCCACCCTCGCCGAGCGCTGGGCGGACGCCGGTTTCGTGCGGATCCACCGGTCGTACCTGGTGCAGTTGAAGCTGATCGCGGAGCTGCGGCTGGTCAACTCGGGCTACGTGGTGGTGATCGACGGGACGGAGCTGCCGGTCAGCCGCCGGCACACACGCGAGCTGAAGGACAAGCTGGTCCGGGCGGCGAAACAGGACTGGAACCGCTAGCCGAAATTTCTCTCGGCAGGATCAGCCAGGGCGCGCCGAAGCTCGGCTGGTGCTGGTACGGCAACCCGCACACCTGGCTCGGCTCCGCGACTGCCCACCCGGTCCGGTCGGCCTGGCGTGAGTCCGCGGCGGCCCGGCCGTTCGGCCGCGCCGCCGCGCCAATCAGAGGGCGAGGTCGAACTGGGTCCAGGTACGCCCGTCGCGGGTGAGGACGAAATGGTCCGGCTCGCCGTTCGACCCGTCGTACCGGCCGAAGAGCCAGGCATAGCCGGGGGCGACACTGACCGAACCGACGGGCCAGCCCTTCCCCCGCGCCACCGTGAAACTCCGTCCGTCGTCCCGGCTGACCAAAACTTCGGCCGAGCGGCTGTCCTCCGGCCCGGTCTGCGTGATCGCCAGCAGGGAGCCGTCCGTCCCCACCGTCAGGTCCCAGTGCGGTCGCTCCGGCAGGTCGGCGCCCGTGGCGGTCCAGCTCGCCCCACCGTCCGTGGTCCGCGCCAGCGTGGTCGAGCCGGCCCGGGACGACATCAGCTGGTACCCCTCGCGGTCGTCGACCCCCACCAGCGCCAGGAGGCTCGTACTGTCCGGTGGCTGCCAGGTCTTCCAGGTCGCGCCCCGGTCGGCGCTGCGGGCCCCGGTGGTCGCCGCACCACCTGCCCGGTACGTCGCCCAGATGGTGCCATCCGGAGCCGGGTAGAGGCTGAACAGCTGGAGCAGCGACGGCGGCTCGCCTGTGAGCCGGTAAACCTTGCCGGTCGACGGGTCCACCGCCAGCGGCTCATTCATCGCCCCGCAGCCGAACTGGCAGAAGACCGGCCGGGCTGCCGCCGGAAACGCGCGCACCCCCGCGATCGCCCGGTCCGCGTCATGCCACGTACGGCCGTAGTCCGTAGAGAGGCGGAGCAGTCCACCGTCGTCGACCAGATACGACCGGTCACCGAGCACGGAGTACTCCAGTTTCTCCGCCGTTTCGGTGGAGCCGCGCTTGCATCTGGTGGCCTGGTACCGGGCCGCGTCCCAGTCGGACCAGGTCCGGCCCCCGTCGTCGGTGCGCGCGAAGCGGAGTACGCAGCCGTCGATGCGCACGTCCACCCCCGAGGCGGGACCGGTAAGCGTGAAGTCGCCGGGGTTGCCAAACAGGGTGGGACCGGGCGATGGCCTGTCCGGCACCGCCGGCTCATGCTGCTCTGGCGGGGACACCAGCGGTGCGACCGCCATCGCGGCCAGCGCGGCCAGGGCCGTCGCCGCCAGCGCGACCGACCGGTGCCAGCGGGAGCGGGCCACCCCACGCAACTCGTCGAGTGGCGGCTGCCGAACGGCGTCTGCCACGGTGTCGATGTTGAAGCCGGAGAACTCACGATCGGACATCGGTCCTCCTGGTGCTGGTGCTGCCAGTGACGTCGGAGTCGCTGAGCAGCGCTGCCAGAGCCTGCCGCCCACGGGAGAGGCGGGACTTCACCGTGCCGGAGGAGACGCCGAGGGTCGCCGCGACCTCGTCGACCGGCAGGTCGACGAGGTAGTGCAGGGCCAGCGCGTGTCGCTGCCCCTCGGGCAGGTCCCGCAACGCCGCCAGCAGGGCCAGGTGCTCCGGCGAGCGATCGGCGACGGCGGGTGGCGGACCGATCCGGAGCAGCAACCGGTCCAGCACGCGTCGCCGCCGGTGTCGGCTGCGGGCCACGTTCACCGCAACCCGCCGCAGCCACGCCTCCGGGTTGTCGAGCCGGGCGAACCGTCCGGGCGCGGCCAGAGCTCGGGTGAACGCCTCCTGGACCGCCTCCTGTGCCTCGCTCAGATCCCCGGTCACCGCATAGATCTGGACCACCAGCCGGCGGAAGCAGCCAGCGTAGAGCTCGGAGATCAAATCACCGTCGGACACCGTCACCTCCCCTCTCCACCTCTCCCACTCGCGGGCGGGGAAGAAGGTTCCGGGACGCGCTCAGAAGATGTCCGCCACCGCGAACGCGAGCGGGAAGGGCTCCCCGGCCCGGTAGACGTCGGTCACCCCGGCCTGGGCGGCCTCGCGGTAGCCGCCGCCGACGTGCTCCAGCACGGTCAGGGTCTGCTTCCGCGGCTCGACCAGCCAGTAGCGGGGGATGCCGGCCGCGGCGTACTCGTGGCGCTTGAGCACCAGGTCCCGGCCGGCGTTGTTCGGCGAGATCACCTCGACCACGAGAAGCACATCAGCCGGGTCGAGCGCGGCACCGCCCCGGTCGAGGGCGTCCTCCCGAGCCACGAATAGATCCGGCACGAAGTACGACGAGCGTTTCGCGCTGACTCCGATGTCCTGCCCGACGAGCAGGCCGGCCGGCGCCTGCCGGTCGAGGAGCCGCCGGAGGCGGTTGGCGACCGCCCCGTGGAAGACGTCCGCGTGGGGGGACACGAGCAGGCTCCCGTCGAAGATCTCGTAGTCCTGGCCGTCCTCGGGGAGGTCCTGGAGGTCGTCCACCGTCCAGGCCTCGCCTCGGCCGGGCCGAGCCGGGCTGGTCACTGTCACACCTCCTCCCTACCCGACCACCCTGACATCCCGCCCCGTCGTCCACAACGAACCCACCGCCATCCACCGGGTTGTCCACAGGAGTGACGCGTTCTCCACAAGTTGTCCACAGGCCGGTGCGACGGACGCCGTCGCGGAACCTTGACATTCGCGGTGATCAGGCGAGACTGCCGGAGATGACCGGAGCGGACGATCGAGGCGTTCCGGGGCGGCCGGCTGCCGCTCCGGTGCCGGCCCCGCGCGCGGCCGAGCCGCCCGGGCGTACGCGGATCGTGCTGGCCGAGGTGTCCCGCTCGGGCAGCCGGGCGGACCGCACCCGCTCCGAGTTGACCCAGCAGACCCGGGTCGGCGAGGCGCTGGTCCGGGGGCTGGTCCGGGCCCAGCTCGCGCTGGCCCTGCGGCTCAGCCTGCTGGTGCTGATCGGGCTGGGCGGCCTGCCCTGGCTGTTTGCCATCGCACCCTCGGTCGGTCGGGTCACCGTGCTCGGGGTCAACCTGCCGTGGCTGCTGCTCGGAGTGGCCGCGTTCCCGTTCCTGATCGCGGTCGGCTGGGCGTACGTGCGACTGGCGGAACGGAACGAGCAGGACTTCACCGACCTGGTCCAGCGGCCGGAGCGCTGAGATGGGCAACGGGTACGTCGTCCCGGCCATCGTGGCGGTCACCCTGGTCACGGTCGGGATCGGCTTCTACGGGCTGCGGCTGGCCCGGACCACCTCCGACTTCCTGGTCGCCTCCCGGGCGATCAGCCCGACCTGGAACGCCGCCGCGATCGGCGGCGAGTACCTGTCGGCGGCGAGCTTCCTGGGCGTGGCCGGCCTGATCCTCAAGTACGGCGTGGACGTGCTCTGGTACCCGGTCGGCTTCGCCGCCGGCTATTTGGCGCTGCTGCTCTTCGTGGCCGCCCCGCTGCGCCGCTCGGGGGCGTTCACCCTGCCGGACTTCTGCGAGGTGCGGCTCGGCTCGCGGCGGTTGCGCAAGCTGGCCACCGTCTTCGTGATCTTCATCGGCTGGCTCTATCTGGTGCCCCAGCTCCAGGGCGCCGGACTGACCCTGGCCACGGTCGCCGGCTCGCCGTACCCGGTGGGTGCGCTGCTGGTCGCCGTGGTGGTGACCGCGAACGTGGCGCTGGGCGGGATGCGGGCGATCACCTTCGTCCAGGCCTTCCAGTACTGGTTGAAGCTGACCGCGCTGGCCGTACCCGCGATCTTCCTGGCGTTGCAGTGGCAGGCCGACGCCCGCCCGGCGGTGGCCCCGCCCGACGGGCCGGCGTTCCGGACCGCGACCACCGTCGTGGTCGAGCACCGCGCGACCCTCACCTTCCCCGACGGCGACGTCCGGGAGGTACGCACCGGCGACCGCCTCGACTTCGCCGCCGGCGACCCGGTGCCGGAGGTCTCCGGTACGGCCACCGACGCGGCGGACTGGCTGCTGCCGGACACCGCCGGGGACGACGACCGGGGGCTGTTCGCGACGTACTCGCTGATCCTGGCCACCTTCCTCGGCACCATGGGGCTGCCGCACGTGCTGGTGCGCTTCTACACCAACCCGGACGGCGCAGCCGCCCGCCGGACCACCCTGGTGGTGCTCGCCCTGGTCGGCGCCTTCTACCTGCTGCCCACCATCTACGGCGTGCTGGGCCGGATCTACACCCCGCAACTGCTGGTCACCGGCCAGACCGACGCGGTGGTGGTGCTGCTGCCCGGGGCGGTGCTCGGCGACGGGCAGGTCGGCCGGCTGCTCGCCGCGCTGGTCGCCGCCGGGGCGTTCGCCGCGTTCCTCTCCACCTCGTCCGGGCTGCTCACCAGCGTGGCCGGGGTGATCTCCACCGACGTCCTCGGCCGCGGCTCGGTACGCGGCTTCCGGCTGGCCACGGTGATCGCCGGCGGGGTGCCGGCGGTGCTCGCGCTCAACCTCTCCGGGCTGGACGTCTCCCAGGTGGTCGGGCTGGCCTTCGCGGTGGCCGCGTCGAGCTTCTGCCCGCTGCTGGTGCTGGGCATCTGGTGGCGCGGGCTGACCGACCTGGGCGCCGCCGCCGGGGTGCTGGTCGGCGGCGGCGCCGCGATGGGCGCCGTGCTGCTCACCGTGCTGGGTCCGCCGCTGACCGGTTGGCCGGCCACGTTGACCACCCAGCCGGCCGCGTGGACCGTGCCGCTGGCGTTCACGGTGATGGTGGCGGTCTCGATCGCCACCCGGCGGCGGCTCCCGCCCGACGTCGGCACCACCATGCTCCGCCTGCACGCCCCGGAGGCGCTGCGGCTCTGAGCGCGTCCAGGGCCTGAGCGGGTGGAGCATCGTGACGACGCGCTGTGCGGACGGCACGGAAGCAGGGGGCTTCTGCCGTCAAGTGGCGGAGATGTCCGAAACCCGATTAATCAGTGGACATATTTCGATGTCACAAGAAAGGCTTGTCGCATTTATCGCCACCCGGGGGAGGCGTCCTCATGCGCAGCCGCGCAAGGTTCGGCCGTACGTTCCTGACCACCGCCGCCACTATCGCCCTGTTGACCGGCCAACTCGCCGTACCAGATCCGGCCCGGGCGGAGCCCGGCCCGGAGGCACCGAAGCCCAGCACGGCAACCGCGAAACCCGACCCGACCACGCCGGACGGCACGGCCTCGGACACGAACGGGCCGTCGCGTACCGCGATCATGCCGCAGCTCGACCAGGTGCCGCCCGTCAACCCGGCACCCGGCTCGGTGCGGGTCGACCGGGGGCCCTCCGCCGCGCTGACGCCGATCGCCCCGCTACCCGCGGTCGATCCGGCCGCCGGGACGGTCGCCATCGACCGGGCCCCGGTCGTGCCGGACCCGCCGGTCCGGCCCGCACCGCTCACCCTGCCGCTGCATCCGGGCCAGGAACTGGTCGACGCCACCGCCGCGGATGCCATCACCACGCTCGACCGGGCCGGCCGGCTCCACCCGGACCGCACCCCGGACCTGGACGCCCGCAAGCTCCAGCCCCAGGTCTCCTCGGCCCAGTTCGTCGATCCGGCGCAGCCGGTCACGCTGGAAGCGCTGATCACGGCCCTCGCCAGCGGAAACATCCCGCCGCCCCTGCCGGTCGACCCGCTGGCGCTGCTCGAGCAGTTGCCCGACGGCATTCCGCGCATCACCTACCGGATCTGCTCGGAGTCGGCCACCAAGACGGTGTCCTGCTCGCTCACCCTGCCGCTGGCCGTACCCGCGATCGTGGACGTGACCGGCGACGGCACCCCGGACGTGCTGGCCGACCTGCTGCCGGTGGCGCTGCCCGGCGACGTGGTCGCCGCGGTGCGCCAGCTCCTCGAGGTGCAGTCCGCCCTCAAGGCGGCCCAGGATCGCCTCGCCGTCGTCCTGGAGCTGCTCAAGGACCCGCTCCAGGTCATCCTCCATCCCGAGCTGCTGCTCGAACGGCTGCGATTGCAGGACCTGATCGCGGATCTCCAGGCGCAACTGGCGGACAAGCTGGAGGCCCTGCTCGACCTGATCAACGTCGGCGTCGCCCTGCTGGCGCTCCGCCTGCCCACCAGTGAACTGGCCGGCCAGCCGCTGCCGGCGCACGTCTGGGCCGTCTACGACATCCCCGGCCACCAGCGGATCTCGGTCGGCTTCGACGGGCTGCGGCGCGGCACCACCCTGCCGACCGGCACCCTGGGGCTGTTCACCTTCAACCCGGTGACCCTGCTGCGGGGCGTGTACGACATCCAGGCCCGGCTGCTCCAGGGCGGTGCCGGCGACGCGCTCGCGGTGACCGCCGGGCTGGCCTCGGTGACCGACGACAGCGCGGGTGACCCGTACCAGCCGACGGTGGCGAGTGCCCGCTTCTCCCCCGTACCGTCGATCTTCTCGGCGCGGGCCCGGATCGATCCGGGCAGCGACACCACCGACCAGCACGTGCTGGTGGACTCGACCAGCGACAAGGCCACCCAGCTGGACGTCCAGGTGCTCAGCAACCGGGACGGCGTCGACGAGTTCACCCAGCTCGTCGTCGACGAGCTGCCCACCAGCGTGTCCGTCGAGCTGACCCGGCCACCGGGCGGGAAGGCCACCCTCGCCTATCGGGCGTCCACCGGCATCGACCGGGTGCTCTTCGCCGACTTCGGCTACCAGCCGGCGGGCCTGGTCAACGCGGTCCAGGCCAGCGCCGAGGCGATTCCCACCTCGTTCGACGCGGCGTTGGCGAACACCGACACCGGGGTCGATCTCGACTACACCGCGAGCAGCCAGCTCGCCGCGCTGGACGTCGCCGTGTACGACAAGGCCGGCGGCCTGGTCGGCCGGGGCTCGCTGCGCAAGCTGCCCACCGAGGTGACCCTCACCGCCGACACGGGCGCCAGCCACGTGACGTTCAACGGCGCCCAGCCGCTCGGCTCCGGCACCGTGGCCATCTCGCGCAACCTCGGCGCGTTCGCGCCGTACGACAGCGACCACGCGACGCTGGTCACCGCCGGCACCGCGCTGGGCGTCTCCGCCCGGGTCACCGGAATGCGGCAGGTCGACGCCTACTACGACGGGCATCCCCGGCTGACCACCACGTTCGATCCGGGCGGCCAACCCTTCGTCGCCGCCGGTGACCTGGACGGGCTGCACAAGGCCCGGCTGGAGCTCTCCAACCTGCCGGCCACCGCGTCGCTGGACGTGGACACGGCGGCGCGCACGGTCGCGTACCAGACCAGCTCGGTGATCCACCGGGTGTTCGCCGCGTACACCAACACGGCCGCCGGGCCGACCCTGTTCGCCACCGTCACCGAGCTGCCCGAGCGGATCAACCTCTCCTACGACCTGGGTGACCGGCCTCGGCTGCGGTACGAGGCGACCAGCCGGGTGCAGAAGGTGGAGGTGTTCGCCAGCCCGGCGCACGTGGAGACGTTGCGCCCGCAGCAGGACCACTACCTGTCGGCGGCCGCCGCCGGGCTGGCCACCACCATGGACTTCCTGCTGGATCTGCCGGCCCGGCACCTCGACGGCACCCAGTCCGATCCGCTGACCAGCCTGGCTGCGGTGGTCCGGTTGCCGTCCGGTGGCCGGGACTGGACCGCGATGGCCGACCTGACCGGCGTGCCGGCCCGGTTCGACGCCGACTTCGCCGAGGGCACCTACCGGTTCCGGGGCCTGTCCGGGCCGCTCGGCGGGGCCCGGCTCGCGGTCACCAACCACGCCGGCCAGGTCGCCCCGACCGGGCTGCACCTGGGCGTGCACTACCGGCAGGTCACCGGCGACCTGGACGGCAGCGTGTCGGTGCGCAACCTGTCCTGGGTGGAGTACGCGCGCGACGGCGGCGGGCAGACCTTCCGGCTGGACACCGACACCGGCGGCGACCCGGTGTTCGTGGACGCGGACGTGCTGCTCGCCGCGAACGGCGTGGACGACACCCAACTCTCGGCGGTAGCCCGGGTGGACGGCCTGCCGAACACCATCCGGTCCACCTTCGCCGACGGCCGGCTCAGCTACACCGCGACCGGCCACCTCGGGCTGACCATCGGCGTCCGGGTGGGCAAGGTGGGTGCGCTGGCGGGGCTGGGCGCACCGCTGTTCGCCAACGGGGTGGCCCTGGTCGGCAACGGCTGCGACACCGGCAACGGCTGCGCCAAGGACGAGAGCGTCTTCTGCACGGTGTTCGCCCGCTGCCTCGGGCTGGTCGGCACGGTCCGGCTGCCCGGACTGCCGAGCAACCTGGCCGTGGACACCCGGGCGCGGACGGTGGTGTTCACCGGCTACCGGCCGCCGGCCGCGCCGTTGCAGGCGTACCTGCGCCTGGCCGGGCTCGTCGACAGCCTGCCGGACGTGCGGGCCCTGGCCAGCCTCTCCGGGTTGCCGGCCGAGCTGGACATGACGGTCGGCCCGGTCGAGGTCGCCGGCGGCTCGATCGACTTCCGGTACACGGCTTCGGCACCGCTGGGCAGCCTGCGCTTCGACGCCGACGTGACCACCACCGACCAGACCTTCCCGGTGGTACGCGGCCGGGCCACGATCGGCCGGCTGCCGGCCACGATGCACGTCAACGGCACGATCGGCGACCGGACCACGGTGGCGGTCCGCAACTCGGCCGCGGTGGACTCGGTCGGGCTCACCGTGACCAACGCCAGCACGGGTTACCTGACCGCGTCGGTGACCGGCGTGCCGGCCACCGTGGACGCGCTGGTCGACCTGCCGGCCCGGCACGCCGAGACCACCATGTCGGCGCCGATCTCGGCGATCTCGTTCCTGGCCCACGTGCCGTACGGGGGCCGGACCTGGTCGGCGTTCGCGGACGTCCGCGGCGTGCCGGCCCGGTTCGACGCGGACTGGGGCAACGGCGCGTACGCGTTCCGGGCCGCCGAGGGCAGCTCGCTGGGCAGCGCGGCGTTCGCGGTGACCAACCACGCGGCCGCCCTGGCACCGGCCGGGTCGCACCTGGCCACCCACTACGACGAGGCCAACGGCAACATCGACGGCAGCGCGTCGATCACCGGACTGCAGGACGCCGAGTTCGGTCATTCCGGTTCGTCGGTCACGGCCAGCTACCACGCACAACGCCAGACGATCGCGCTCGACGGCGACGTACGGCTGGCCGCGGGCGGTGCGCAGGACGTCCGGCTGGGGGCACTGGGCCGGCTCGGGCCGATTCCGGGTACCATCACCTTCAGCTCGAACGGCGGTGTGATCAACTACGCCGCCGACGCGACGCTGGACGTGGAGACGCAGTTCTGGCTGGGCAAGGTGGCCGCGCTGGACGGTCTCGGGGCGCCGCGCTACGCCAACGGCGCCTCGGTGGTTGACCGGGGCTGCACCGTCGGGCCGGGCTGCGCCAACCAGGGCCCGTTCTGCGTGGACGGGAAGTGCTTCGGGTTGACCGGGATCATCAACGTCTCGGGGCTGCCCAGCCGGGTGACCGTCGACCCGACCACCCGGAGCTACTCGTTCGCCGGCTACCAGCCCCGGTCGAACAAGTTGACCCTGTACGTCGACGACTCGGTCTTCGTACCGTCGCCGCCGGACCGGATCAGGGCCGAGGCGACCCTGACCGACCTGCCGTCCGGGATCAACTTCACCCTCGGCCCGATCGCCCTCACCGACACGCTCAGCATCAAGTACGACTCGGACGTCGCCTCGGCCGGCATCCTGGACGTGCACGCCCAGGCCGACCAGGTGCCGAAGTTCGACTCGACCCGGGCGCTGGCCCACCTGGACCCGATCCCCGGTGGCCTGGAGGTGAGCGGCAAGGTCGGCTCGCCCACCTCGGTGCGGGTCAAGAACTCGACCGTCATCGACAACCTGTCGATCAAGGCCACGGGCACCTTCCGCAATGACCCGGCCACCGGCCGGGTGCAGCTCCGCGACGTGCCCACCGACATGACATTCAGCGCCCGCGGGTTCGGCAACGCCGAGGGAGACAACCTGCCCACGGTGGACTACACGGCGAACGACGGGCGGGACAGCCTCGACATCGACGTCGAGGTCGAGGCGAATCTGGTGAAGAAGACCGACGACTTCGAGGCCGGGCCCGACGATCTCGAACTGCACATCACCAACCTCGGCCACCGGACCACAGTGGCACTCGCGCCGGACACCCAGGTCGTCACCATCACCTCCGTACCGAAGACCGACGAACTGCAGATGGTCGGCAATCTGCACCTCTCGGTGCCGAGGAAGGAGATGGACCTGGAGTTCTTCAACTGCTTCGGCCTGGTCCGCGGGTTGTTCACCGGACACGCCGAGGTGGGGGAGAGCTGGATCAGCGACATCACCTTCACCCTCACCGACATCCAGGCGGCGACGCTGCGGCCGGGCAACGTCCGCACCGACCTACCGTTCGGGCTGCCAAAGGCGTTGGGCTACCTGTTCCTGGCCTTCGACGGAGCGTTCGGTCAGGCGACCATGACGATGGACGGCGTCCACCTGGATATGGACATCGACCTGCTGCTCCGTATCGACAAGATCATCGGGCCGGACTTCTTCAAGCAGGACCTCAAGCTGGTCGGGTTGTACGACAGCGTCGACTACCATCGCTACGATCTGCACCAGCCCAGCAAGGTAACGGTCGAGGTCAGCACCTGGGGCATCCCGCTCGCCGAGATCGTCCTGGCGATCTGGCCCGGCCTGGCGGAAAAGTCCCGTAACGGGGTGACTGTGCCCGGCGGTCGGCCGAGCGTGGTGACCATGCTCGACCCGGGAGACGACGTGGACGACTACATCTTCGACCTGCTCGCGTACGCCGCCTGGCCGTTCGACGGCGAGCACGCGGCCAAGCAGGAGAACACCGGCGACGGCGGGGCGTGCTGACCGGCATGCCGACCGCGAGCCGTCGGCGAGTCACCGGGCTGCTGGCCCTGGTGCTCGCCGGCGGCCTCGTCGGTCCGCTCAGTGGCTGTTTTGAAGGCTGCGCCGACACCCAACTCCAGGTGTCGCCGGTCGAGGTCGACGACCTGTCCGCCCCGCTCACGGTGAGCGCCCGGCTGACCCGGGACGGCAGACCGGTCGCCGGGGTCACCGTGAATCTGGCGGTGATGGTGGTGGGCCCGAACAACGCACACAGCGAGGCAATGTTCTACGCCACCACCGACGCCGACGGCCGGGCGAGCGTGACCCGGCGCGGCGGCGTGGCCCGGCTGTCGCCCATTAACCACCAGGTCACCGAGTACAGCGCCTACTTCCAGCCGATGAACAAGATCGACGGGGAGCACCTCTGCTGGTCGAGCGTGTCGGCGCCGATCACCTGCCGCACCGCGGCCGGCACCGGCCCGTGCCCGGTCCGGACGGCGACCTGAGGGCGCCAGGTACGGCTGGGGGATGACGCGGGATCATCCTCCGGCCGGAGCGGCGCCTGGTCCGGGCCGGATACGGTCTGGTTCATGAGCGATCAGCACCCCGCGTTGTCCCTTCGTGGCCTGGCCAAGCGGTTCGACACCAAGGTCGCGGTGGCCGGGGTCGACCTGGACGTGCTGGCCGGCTCGTTCTACGGGCTGCTCGGCCCGAACGGGGCCGGCAAGACGACCACCCTGTCCATGGCCGTCGGCCTGCTGCGGCCCGACACCGGCCAGGCCCGGGTGCTCGGGTACGACGTGTGGTCGGACCCGGTCCGCGCCAAGGGCCTGCTCGGCGTGATGCCCGACGGGGTACGTCTCTTCGACCGGCTCAGCGGCGCCGAGCTGCTGGCGTACCACGGTCTGCTGCGCGGCATGGACTCCGCGGTGGTCGACCAGCGGGCGGCGGAGCTGCTGGACGTGCTGGCGCTGGGCGACGCCGGCCGCACCCTGGTGGTCGACTACTCGGCGGGCATGAAGAAGAAGATCGGCCTGGCCTGCGCGCTGCTGCACGGCCCCCGGCTGCTGGTGCTGGACGAGCCGTTCGAGGCGGTCGACCCGGTCTCCGCGGCGCTGATCCGGGACATCCTGCACCGGTACGTGACCGGCGGCGGCACGGTGGTCTTCTCCAGCCACGTCATGGAGGTCGTCGAGCGGCTCTGCTCGCACGTGGCGATCCTCGCCGAGGGGCGGATCAAGCGGGTCGGCACGCTCGACCAGGTGCGCGGCGAGCGGTCCTTGGAGGAGGTCTTCGTGGAGGTGGTCGGCGGGCGGACCGCGACCGGCGAGGAGCTGTCGTGGCTGTCCCGGTGACCGCGCCCGCCGAGCCGGTCCGGCAGGTCTCCGCCCGGCACTTCGTCCGGCTCAAGCTGCGCGTGCTGGCCAACAACTTCCGCGGCCAGGGCTGGCGGATCGCGCTCTTCGTGGTGGGCGTCGTGATCGGGCTCTGGTTCGCCGCCGGCGGCTTCTTCCTGCTGGCCGCGCCCGGTCTGGCCGGCGAGTCCCGGTACGCGCTCATGATCGCGGCCTTCGGCGGCGGGCTGCTGGTGCTCGGCTGGCTGCTGCTGCCGCTGGCCTTCTTCGGCGTGGACGAGACCCTGGACCCGGCCCGGTTCGCGCTGCTCCCGCTGCCCCGCCGCGCCCTGGTCACCGGCCTGTTCGCGGCCGCCCTGGTCAGCGTCCCGGTGCTGGCGACGCTGATCGCGGTCACCGGGCTGGTGATCACCGCCGGCGCGCTGGGCGGCTGGTCGGCCGCCCTGGTGGAACTGGTCGGGGTGATCGTCGGCCTGCTGCTCTGTGTGGCCGCCGCCCGCGCGGTGACCAGCGCTTTCGCCACCATGCTGCGCTCCCGCCGGGTACGCGACCTGGCCGCCGTCCTGCTCGCGGTGCTGGCCGCCCTGCTCGGGCCGTTGCAGATCGCGGTGATCGCGGCCGTCCGCCGGGCCGACTGGGACCAGCTGAACGGCACGGCCGGGATCGTCGGCTGGACCCCGTTCGGGGCGCCGTGGACGGCCGGGATCGACGTGGCCGAGGGGCGGGCCTGGACTGCGGTGCTGAAGCTGCTGATCACCGTGGTGGCCATCGGCGCGCTGCTGCTCTGGTGGTCGCGCTCGCTGGAGTCGGCGATGGTCGGCGCGGTGAGCGCCGGGCCGTCCCGGGACCGGCGCGGCCCGGTCGGCGGGGCCGTCGCCCAACTCTTCCCGCGGGCGGCCGGCTGGGCCCGGCGGGACCGGTTCGGCGCGCTGGTCGCCCGGGAGGCCCGGTACTGGTGGCGGGACGCCCGGCGGCGGGCCAACCTGATCACCATCGCGGTGGTCGGCATCTTCGTGCCGGTGATGGTCAACGTGGGCGGCGCCCGGTTGGCCGTGGAGGGCGGGCAGGCGTTCGGCGAGTTGACCGCGGACTCGTCGCCGGTGCTGGTCAGCCTCTCGCTGGTCTTCGTCGGGGTTGTCGCGTCGCTCACCGTGGCCAACCAGTTCGGCTTCGACGGCAGCGCGTACGCGGCCAACGTGGTGGCCGGCGTGCCGGGGCGGCTGGAACTGCGCGCCCGGATGACCGCGTTCGCGATCTACGTGGTGCCGCTGCTCGTGGCGGTCGCGGTCATCCTCGCCGCGCTGCTGCGACACCCGGGTTGGCTGGGCGTGATGGCCGGCGCGCTGTTCGCCGCGTACGGCAGCGGGCTCGCGATCAACGCGTTCGTCTCGGTGCTCGGCGCGTACGCGCTGCCGGAGACGAGCAACCCGTTCGCCATGAACACCGGTGCCGGGGTGGCGAAGAGCTTCCTCGCCCTGCTGTCCATGATCGCCTCGACCGCCGCGGCGGTGCCGATGGTGGTGGCGGCGGCACTGCTCGGTGACCTCTGGCTCTGGCTGGCCCTGCCGATCGGCCTGGCGTACGGGTTGGGGGCCGCGCTGCTCGGCTCCTACCTGGCCGGGGACGTGCTGGACCGCCGCCAGCCGGAACTGCTGGCGGCGGTCACGCCCCGCCGCTGACGGTCGCGGGTTGGTCGACCGCCAGCGGCACCCAAAATCAGGTACGCGATACGTCGTCGTGTCTCGATATGCTCGGGCACCTCGATGGCCGAAGCAGGCCATCGCTTTACGGGGGAGGTGCCTTGGAAGTGCGCACACGAAGATTGCTGGCCGCGTCACTCGGGATAGTGCTTGGCGCGGGTCTGGTCAGCGTCACACCCGTGCCGGCACAGGCTTACGAGTGGCGGGACGTTGGCAGGTCCGGTTGGGCTTACACGGACTCTCAACTGCCGGACACGTCGTTCGTCAACCCGGCCGGAGACGCGCCGATCGGTGCCTGGACAGATGCCAGCGGCAACAAGCACAAGTCCCGGTCCTACTTCACCTTCGACATCTCGCGCTTCCGTGGCGCCGTCGTCCACAAGGCCGATCTGGTCATCGCCGAGCGTTCGGCGGCTGACTGCGCGTCGGCCCAGCCGGTCGAACTCTGGCGCACCGATCCGATCAAGGCGACCACGAGCTGGGAGTCCACTCCGCGCCGACGTGAGCTTCTCGGCACCGTCCAGGCCGGCCGCACGGCCACCTGCCCCGGCTATCTGGTGTGGGACATCATGCCCGCGTTGCAGAAGCTGGCGAACCAGGACGAGCAGATCCTCACCGTCGAGATCCGCGTGCCGCACGGCTACGAAGGAAAAGTGTCCCACGGCCGTAAGCTTCGCCCGTTCCCAGTGATCCAGAGTGTGGCAAACCGCGCACCGACGGTGACCAAGATCGGGCTAGAGTTCCCCTCGTGGGCCTGCGGTTCCAAGGAAAACCCGCAGCCCGTAGGGGCGCGTAACTACAGCCTGATGATCCAGGGTGCGGATTCGGACAGCAACGATTCGAGTTTCAACGGGCAGTTTGCGGCGTGGCCGGTCGGCCATGAGGACCAGCGGTCCGAGCGGTTCGGATCGAGTTACGGGCGCACTCTCTCCAAGGTCGCCTGGGACATGTCTCAGTACCCGGACGGCACCGTGGTGACCTGGACCGCACGTGCCTACGACGGCCACGACTATTCGAAGTGGGCCGAGCCGTGCTACGTGAAGGTGGACGGGCAGCCGCCGGCCGCACCAGTGGTCACCTCGGCAAAGTACCCGAATGACGGCCAGGCGCACGGCGGTGAGGGAGTTCCGGGCACGTTCACGTTCACGGCGAACGGATCGCCGGACGTGGTTGGCTACTACTGGGGGCGCTTCGGCCAGACATACAACTACATCGCGGCACCCGAACCGGGCGCGGACGTCACGCTGGAATACACGCCCACCTCGTTCGTCGAGTTCCTCAGCGTGCGCACTGTGGACAGCGCCTCGAACTCCTCCCCGGTGACTGAGTACCGGTTCTACGTCCGATCCACCGCGCCGCAGGTGCGGGTGACGGTGGGAGGTGTCGGCATGCCGAGCCAGCTGGCAATCTCCACCAACGTCGAGGGGGTCACCGAGTACGGCTACCAGATCGCTGACGGCGACGAGGTTAGGGTCCCGGCCAACGCCGATGGCACCACGGACGTCCCGGTGGTGTTCCCGCAGGCCGGATCCGTCAAACTCCAGGTGCGCAGCTACGTGGGGACTGAGCTAGTCGGCGCGCACACGCAGGACGTGTCCGTCCGCGACACCCCGTTCGTGGAGTCGACCGACTTCGCGTTCCCGGACCACGACGGCGTGGTGGATCGACCGGGCAGCTTCACCTTCCGGCCCGGCCGCCCAGGCGTGGTGGCGTACGAGTACGCCTTCAACTACGAGAACCTGCAGCGCGTCGAGGCGGGAGCAGACGGTACCGCGGTGCTGCGCTGGACGCCGACGGAGCCGAACTGGTACATGCTGAACGTGCGCAGCATCAGCGCCGACGGCACCGTCTCCGACACCGAGCAGTACCAGTTCAACGTCATCGACACCAAGCCGACCGTCTACTCCAGCACCTACTACGAGTACGGCGCGTGGGGCGGGGTCGGCATCCCCGGCGAGTTCCACTTCGACACCGCGATGCCGGACGTGGATGTCTACCTCTACCGGCTCAACGAGGGGCCCGAGCAGATCGCCGACCCGGAGTACAGCTGGGCTCGGGTGACGCTGGTGCCGGAGCGCTCCGGCAGCAATACGCTGACGGTCCGCACGCGTTTCCTGGACGGGTCCTTCTCGCCGTCGCGGACCTACACGTTCGATGTCAGCGACGCACCGGTGGTGACGTCCAGCGACTACCCCGAGAACGGTGAAGCCGGCCAGCCCGGCCAGCCCGGTCGGTTCACCTTCAACCCGGGCCGCCCCGATGTGGTGGAGTACCGCTACGTGCTGGAGTACAGCGGCGAAGAACAGGTCGTGGCCGCCGGACCGGACGGTAAGGCAACGATCGAGATCACGCCGACGCATCCGGGATACACCCTGTTGACGGTCACCAGCCGGACCGCCGATGGCACGGTCAGCCCAGAGCGGCGTTACTACTTCCGAGTACGCGACCCGCGGGTGAACGTGAGCAGCGCCTACGACGAGTACACCCCTCGTGGCGGGATCGGCGCGATCGGCAGGTTCGGGGTCTACACCGAGATCAGCGAGGTGACCACCTTCGAGTACCAGCTCAACGGAGGCGCCTGGCAGAGCGTGCCAAAGACTCCCGACGCGCTGGTGACCGACATCTCGGTGACCATGGATCGCAACGGCGAGAACATCTTCTCCGTACGGGGCCGAACTGCGGCGGGCGAGTACACGCCACAGACGGACTATCCCTTCCTGGTCGGCACGGCGCCGCTGGTGTCATCGAATACCTACCCGAACAGCCAGTGGGCCGGCGGCGTGGGCGTGCCGGGCGAGTTCACCTTCATCCAGGGCAGCCCGGGAGTGGTGGAGTTCGAGTACACGGTCAACGACGGCCAGCCGGTGATGGTGGCGGCGAACGCCGCTGGGGTGGCCACCGCAACCTACACGCCGACCGCGGTGAGTTCGCACACCATGAAGGTGCGCGGACGTACGGCCGACGGCGCATGGACCGACACGACGAGCTACTACTTCCTGGTCGACTTCTCCTGACCAGGCGTTGACACGGCGGGCCGTCCCGGATGGGGCGGCCCGCCCGTCTGCCTCCGGTCCCGATGTTGACGGGGTGTCAACCCCGTTGGCCGGCCTGGGTCAGCGCCAGGAAGGAGCGCCAGGCGTCGGGGGTGAAGGAGAGCGTCGGGCCGGACGAGTCCTTGCTGTCCCGGACCAGCACCACCCCGGGCAGATTGTCCGCCACCTCGACACAGTTGCCGCCGGAGTCGGTCGAACGGGACGACTTGCGCCAGCAGGGCTCGGCGATGGTCATGGCGTCACCTTCAACTTCCGGATCAGATCCAGCGAGGCTCCCGTGGACAGCGCTTCGCCGAGGAGGCTATCCCACTTCCGCTCGATCAAGCCGATCGTCGCGGGGTCGTCGACGACGTGGCCCCGGGCAGCATTCTCCAGGTAGAGCACCTGGTCAGCGTCCGGCAACTCGGCCAGCACGAAGCCGCCACCGAGCCCCGCGTGCTCGCCTACGGCCAACGGAATGACGTGCAGGCGCACAGACGGAAGCTCGGCCACCTCCAGTAGCCGCCCCAGTTGAGCGTCGAGCACCGGCGGCCCGCCGACCGGCCGCCGCACGGCGGTCTCGTCCAGCAGGAAGACGAAATGCGGCGGCTGGTCACGGTGCAGCAACTGTTGACGCTCCATCCGGACAGCCACCAGTTCGTCCACCATGGCCGGTGGATGGAGGCCACCGGTGGAGATGACAGCCCTCGCGTAATCCTCGGTCTGGAGCAGACCGGGCACCAAGCACGCCTCGAAGGCCCGCAACCGCGTCGCCTGCTGCTCGTAACCCCGCCAGGGCACGAACCACGACGGCCCACGCTCCTGGTCGGCGGCTTTGAGCAGTTCGGCGAGGAGGCCGCCGGTGCCGAGGGCCTGGTCGGCGGCGACAGCGAACTCCATGGTCGGCCGTCGACGGCCGGTCTCGATCGCGGCGACCGTGGACGGACTCCACTTGATCAGGGCTGCCAACCCTTCCTGGGAGACGTCCGCGCCGGCCCGGGCGGCCTTGAGCGCCCGGATCCACATCTCGATGTTCATCCTTACCTCTCCGGTAAGTACGTGACCGCGCTGTGTAGTAAGCCCTGGCATCCTCCCCTGCCGACGCCGCCGAGTCCAGGGTGGAGACACGCGGCCCGGCTGGTGGAGGCGACGACCCGGCGGCCGGTCCTGCGCCGGTCGCCCCGGCCATTCCCCCGGCCGGGGCGACCTCGTCCGACCAGAGGAGGCACCCGATGTTCGCCCTGTTCCGCCGCTGCCGGAACGCCGCCGCGCACGCGTACCGGAAAGTCCTGCCGCCACCCCCGGCCGCCACCCGGCCGTACCCGGCGGTCTCGCCGCCCCCGGCGGCGGCCTCGGCCCGGCCGAACGCCGCGCCGGCCTGGGCGTCCCAGCCGACGGTGGCCTTCCCGCGACCGGGCCGAGCCGGCTGGCTCACCCCGGCGCAGAGCTGGCGGGCGAACGGCGGCCGCTGGTGACCACCAAGCAGGTCTTGGTCGGAAATGGCCCCTGGCGGGGCCGGTTTCGTCCAAGATCTTCAGGCACCCCGGGGGTGGACCGCGCGAGGACCGCCGCCGGGAAGGTGCGTGGCGGTGAGGCCGAGGCATCTGCCGATGCGGCCGCTGTGGCGGTGTCGGGCGTGCGGCGCCCACTGGCCGTGCCAACCGGCCCGGCTCGCCCTGCTGGTCGAGTACCGACACGACCGGACGGCGTTGCTGGTGTATCTGGGTGGGCTGATGGCCGAGGCCGGCGAGCAGCTCGCCCGGCTGAACGGTCACGACCACCCCGGCGACCTGCACGAGCGCTTCCTCGGTTGGGCGCGGGCCCGGGGCGGCACAATGTTTCACGTGAATCCTGAGCCGGGTGCCGAGATCCACCACACCGACCCGTTCGCCGTGCCGGCCGGGCAGCGTTCCCCGGCCCGCCGGTTGCGGGGTCGGCTCGCCGCCCCGGTCACGCTCTGGACGGCACCCGGGCCGGCGGGCCTGACAGTCTCGTCCACCCTGGTCGCCGAGGGGGAGCCGGACCGGCTGCTCGGGCTGATCGACCCGGAGTCCGACCTGTGGGCGGCCGCGGAGGCGGCGGGGCGGTTCGCGGTCGCGCCGCTGGGTCCGCCGCACCGGCAGCTCGCCGACCGCTTCGCCGGCCTCTTCCCGTCCCCTGGCGGCCTCTTCGCCATCGGCTCCTGGATCGACACCCCGTACGGGCCGGTCCCGGCCGACGCGGGCGCGTGGGCCGGCTGCCAGCTCGACAGCGCCCGGGAGTACGGCTGGGGGCTGCTGGTCGAGGCCACCATCGAGACGGTCGAGCTGGCCGAGGAGATCACCCCTCTCCTCCACTACCGCGGCCGGTATCACGAACTGGGCAGCCGGTGACCGGAGTGACCTGAGTCACTCGGCGCAGGGGGGCGACCGTTCGGCGCAGCGGGTGACCGGGGTCGGTCTGCGCCTTCCCCGGTTGGGAGCGTGCTCTCTACCGTGCGCGAAACTCCCCCACGCCTGCGAAGGTGGTGATCCACAGATGTCCACGGACACACCCGCGTCCGCACCGGCCGAGTCCCCGGCGGAGCGGTATCTCGCCGTACAGCGGTCGGACGAGTTCGCCGGGTTGCGGCGCGCGCTGCGCGGCTTCGTCTTCCCGATGACCGTCGCGTTCTTCCTGTGGTACGCGCTCTACGTCATCCTCTCCGCGTACGCGCGGGGCTTCATGGGCACGAAGCTCTTCGGGAACGTCAACGTCGCCCTGGTCTTCGGCCTGCTCCAGTTCGTCTCGACGTTCGTCATCGCGTGGCTCTACGCCCGGTTCGCCGACCGGCGGATCGACCCGGTCGCCGACCGGATCCGCGCCGAGATCGGGGAGGTGACCCATGACGACACTCCTCGCGGCTGAGGCGGGCAGCACCACCGCCCGCAACCTCACCATCACCCTCTTCCTGGTCTTCGTGGCGATCACGCTGGCGATCACCGTCTGGGCCAGCCGGCAGACGAAGACCGCCACCGACTTCTACGCCGGCGGCCGGTCCTTCTCCGGTTTCCAGAACGGCATGGCGATCGGCGGCGACTACATGTCGGCGGCGTCGTTCCTCGGCATCGCCGGCATCATCGCCCTGTACGGCTACGACGGCTTCCTCTACTCGATCGGCTTCCTGGTCGCCTGGCTGGTGGCGCTGCTGCTCGTCGCCGAACTGCTGCGCAACTCCGGCCGCTACACCATGGCCGACGTGTTGGCGTTCCGGATGCGCCAGCGCCCGGTGCGGACGGCGGCGGCGGTCTCCACGATCACCGTCTCGATCTTCTACCTGCTGGCCCAGATGGTCGGCGCGGGAGCGCTGGTCGCGCTGCTGCTCGGCATCAGGCCGGGCACCACCTTCCTCGGCATGGACGCCGACACCGCGAAGGTCGCCACCATCATCCTGGTCGGCGCCCTGATGATCATCTACGTCACCGTGGGCGGCATGAAGGGCACCACGTACGTGCAGATCGTCAAGGCGTTCCTGCTCATGAGCGGCGCCATCGTGATGACCCTGCTGGTGCTGGCGCACTACAAGTTCAACCTGTCGTCGCTGCTGGGCGACGCCGCCGCCGCCTCCGGCAAGGGTGACGCCTTCCTCGAACCAGGCCTGCGGTACGGCGTCGAGAAGGCCGGCGACGCGACCCAGACCTTCTACAACAAGATGGACCTGCTGTCGCTCGGCATCGCGCTGGTGCTCGGCACGGCCGGCCTGCCGCACATCCTGATCCGCTTCTACACGGTGCCGACGGCGAAGACGGCCCGCAAGAGCGTGCTCTGGGCGATCGGCATCATCGGCACCTTCTACCTGCTCACCCTGGCCCTGGGCTTCGGCGCGGCGGCGATGGTGGGCGGCCAGGCGATCACCGCGCAGGACAAGGCCGGCAACACCGCGGCACCACAGCTCGCCGAGGCGCTGGGCATCAAGTTCCTCGGCGGCGACCTGGGCGGCGCGACCCTGCTGGCGATCATCGCGGCGGTCGCGTTCGCCACCATCCTGGCCGTGGTCGCCGGGCTCACCCTGGCCTCGTCGTCCAGCCTGGCGCACGACTTCTACGCCAACGTGGTCAAGGACGGCCAGGCGTCCGAGCGGCAGGAGGTGAACGTCGCCCGGATCTCCGCCCTCGTGATCGGCGCGATCTCGATCGTCCTGTCGATCTTCGCGCAGAGCCTGAACGTGGCCTTCCTGGTGGCGCTGGCCTTCGCGGTGGCCGCCTCGGGCAACCTGCCGGCGATCCTCTACAGCCTGTTCTGGAAGCGGTTCAACACCTCCGGCGCGGTCTGGGCGATCTACGGCGGCCTGCTCGCCGCCGTGGTACTGGTCTTCTTCTCCCCGGTGGTCTCCGGGGCGCCGACGGCCATGTTCCCGGACCACGACTGGCACTGGTTCCCGCTGTCCAACCCGGGCATCATCTCGATCCCGTTCGGGTTCCTCTGCGGCTGGATCGGCACCCTGCTGTCGAAGGAGCACGACGAGGAGAAGTACGCGGAACTGGAGGTTCGTTCCCTCACCGGAGCGGGCGCGCACTGACGACCAACCGCGGGTGGGCCGGAGCCGCCGTCGGCTCCGGCCCATTCGCTTGAGTAGGCTGGCCGGCATGAAGGTTGCTCCCCGTTTCGGCCCCGGACACCGCATCCTCGTCACCGGCGGCGCCGGCTTCGTGCCGTCGCACCTGGTCGATCGGCTCATCGAGCGCGGGTGCACGGTCGTGGTGCTGGACAACTTCGTCACCGGCTCCAAGGACAACATCTCCCACCTGCTGGAGAAGCCGACCTTCACACTGATCGAGGCGGACGTCTCCGAAGGGCTGCCGACCCACCACCCGGCCATGGCCGAGCGGTTCGACGCGATCCTGCACATGGCCTCCCCGGCCAGCCCCACCGACTTCGAGAAGCTGCCGGTGGAGATCCTGCGGGTCGGCTCGGTCGCCACCCTGGCGCTGCTGGAGCGGGCCACCGCCGACGGCGCCCGGTTCCTGATGGCCTCCACGTCCGAGGCGTACGGGGACCCGAAGGAGCACCCGCAGCGCGAGACCTACTGGGGCAACGTCAACCCGATCGGCATCCGGAGCGTCTACGACGAGGCGAAGCGCTTCTCGGAGGCGGCCACCATGGCCTACCACCGCAGCCGGGGCACCGACACCGCCATCGTCCGGATCTTCAACACGTACGGCCCGCGGATGCGGCCGGACGACGGCCGGGCCATCCCGACCTTCATCTCCCAGGCGCTGCGCGGCGAGCCGATCACCGTCCACGGCACCGGCAACCAGACCCGGTCGATCTGCTACGTGGACGATCTGGTGCGGGGCATCCTGCTGCTGCTCGATTCGACCGAGACCGGCCCGATCAACTGCGGCACGGAACACGAGATGTCGATGCGGCAGCTGGCGGAGACGATCGTGTCGCTGACCGGAAGCAGCTCCGAAGTGAGCTACATCACTCGCGCTGCGGACGACCCGGAGATGCGCCGCCCGGATCTCACCCTCGCGCGTGAGCTGTTGGGATACGAACCGACCGTGGCGCCCGAAGACGGCCTCCGGCGCACCATCGACTACTTTCGCGGCCGGCTAG
This sequence comes from Micromonospora sp. NPDC007230, assembly GCF_042869115.1. Taxonomy (NCBI): domain Bacteria; kingdom Bacillati; phylum Actinomycetota; class Actinomycetes; order Micromonosporales; family Micromonosporaceae; genus Micromonospora; species Micromonospora sp. NPDC007230. The sequence goes on from NZ_JBIAFE010000011.1 coordinate 68,544, forward strand.
GGTACTGACCCCGGCTGGAAGGACGCTGACACCCCGGTTGCCCTTGACCGCGGCACTGGCGCCACCGACCTACCCTCGGTACATGTCAGCGACCACGTCTGCCGACGATCCCTTCCCGTACGTCAGTCGGAGCGCGGGGCGCGCCCAGGTGCCCGGCCCCGGTCGGAGCACCACCGGGCGCGCCCGCCCGACCGACGCCAGCCGGTACCCGTCGTACGACGAGGAGCAGCCTCGCCCCGGTGGACCCGGCAGCCCCGGTGGACCCGCCGGGCCGGGCGGCCCGGGCGGTCCCGGCGCTCCGCGCCGGCCCGGCCCGCGCCCGCGCTGGGGCCGCATCGGCCTGGTGGCGGGCGTCGCGGTGCTGGTGCTGGCGCTGCTCGGCGGCGCGGGTGCCTGGCTCTACGCGCGCAACCTGGACAACGATCTGGCCCGGACCGACCCCTTCTCGGCGATCACCGGCGGACGGCCGGCCAAGAAGGTCGACGGGGCGCTCAACATCCTGATGGCCGGCACCGACTCCCGGGACCCGGACGCGCCGATGGACAAGGCCGGCGAGTGGCGCGCGGACACCATGATCCTCATGCACATCCCGGCCGACCACAAGACGGCCTACCTGGTCTCCATCCCCCGCGACCTGTACGTCCCGATCCCGCAGAACGCGGGCGCGTCCTGCGACTCCGGTCAGCGCAACAAGGTGAACGCGGCGTTCGCGTTCGGCGGCCTGCCACTCGCGGTGAAGACCGTGGAGTGCTTCACCGACGTGCGGATCGACCACGTCATGGCGATCGACTTCGCCGGGTTCAAGGAGGTCACCGACGCCCTCGGCGGGGTCGACCTGAAGGTGGAACGGACGATCACCTCGATCCACAAGCCGTACCGGAAGTTCACCAAGGGCATGAACCACATGAACGGCGCCGAGGCCCTCGACTGGGTGCGGCAGCGCAAGCAGTTCCCCGAGGGTGACTTCGCTCGGATGCGTCACCAGCAGGAGTTCCTCAAGGCGCTGATGGACAAGGCGGCCAGCACCGGCACCCTGACCAACCCGAAGAAGCTGAACGACTTCCTCAAGGCGGTGACCGCCGCAGTCACCGTCGACCAGGGTTTCTCGTTGACCGACATGGCGTTGGAGTTCCGGAACCTGCGAGGCGAGAACCTGACCTTCGTCACCAGCCCGAACCTCGGCGGCCAGACCATCGACGGCCAGTCGGTGGTGGTCTCCGACCGGGAGAAGGCGCTGGCCATGTACCAGGCCATCGCGTCGGACACGATGACCGAGTGGGTGAAGGCCAACCAGCCGGGCGACACCACCGGCAACTGATCCCGCTCGGGCGCACCGCGCCGCTCGGCGGCCGAGGCTCACCACCGTGAGCCAACCGCCGATCGGCTGATCTCAATTGTCCGTTCGGGCAATCTGCCTGGTCGAGTGCCGGGACGTGTGGGGATAGCCCGCGCACGAGGTCGCGGGAACGGGTACGGATACGTACAGTGGTCCCGCCCCCGATCATCGAGCTGGAGCACGCATGCCGGTCCAGACCAGCCGTCGCCCTCCGTCACTGGATCCCGGCGCACCCGGGCGGGTGCCGCCGATCATCCCCACCCAGCCCGGACCGGGCGGTCGCGGTCCCATCAAGACGAAGCGGCGCGCCAAGCGCAAGGACCCGCTCTGGGCCCGGCTCACGCTGATCTTCGGCGCGGTGCTGATGATGACCAGCGGCGTCGCGATCGTCGGCAGCAAGGCGGTGATCGGCCAGGCCACCAGCAACATCAAGCAGGGCAGCCTGCTCGGCGACGCGGGCAAGAGCGAGGCCGAGGGCGGCAAGAACCTGGACGGCCCGATCGACATGCTGCTGCTCGGCGTCGACGCCCGGGCGAGCTGGGCCGCCGACGACGTGCGGTCGGACAGCATCATCATCCTGCACATCCCGGCCAGCCATGACCAGGCGTATCTGATCTCCATCCCCCGGGACACCGAGGCGGAGATCCCGGGGCACGGCACCGAGAAGATCAACGCAGCCTTCCAATTCGGCGCGCGGAACGGTGGCGGCTGGGAGGGCGGCGCGCAGTTGATGGCCAAGACCATCAAGCAGATGACCGGGATCAGCTTCGACGGCGCGGCGATCATCAACTTCGGCGGCTTCAAGAAGGTCATCGACTCCCTCGGCACCGTCCGGATCTGCGTCAGCCAGGAGGTCAAGTCGAAGCACATGTCGTACGTCGACGGCAAGCCGAAGTGGAACTCGGACGCCGAGAAGCTGGGCAAGCCGATGACGCCGGTGGTGCACAAGAAGGGCTGCAAGGAGATGCAGGGCTGGGAGGCCCTCGACTTCGCCCGCCAGCGCTACGGCGTGGAGGGCGGCGACTACGGCCGCCAGCAGAACCAGCAGCAACTGATCAAGGCGATGGCGAAGAAGGCCAGCGACAGCGGCATGCTGACCAACCCGATCAAGCTGAACCAGATCATCAAGGCGGCCGGCGAGTCGCTCATGCTGGACACCGGGGGCGTGAAGGTCGAAGACTTCGTCTTCACCCTCAAGGGCCTCAGCGGCAACGACCTGGTCACGCTGCGTACCAACGGCGGCACGTACGCCACCAACAGCAACGGCCGGGAGTCCCTCAACGACCTGAGCAGGCAGATGTTCAAGGCGGTCAAGGAGGACAAGCTCGCCGACTTCGTCGCCGCGAACCCGGAGGTCCTCTCCACCCGGAAGTGAGCCTGACCCGCGGTGGCTGCGGCGAAAGCGGCCACCGCCGGGGCTCCGGCCCCGTAGCCTGAGGTGAGCGGGTCTCACGTCAGGGCTGTGGGGGAGGGCTGTCACGTTCAGGCCAGGACGGACCAGGCGCGGGCGGGGTCGACCCGTCCGCTGGCCCCGGTTCCTCCTCGGCGCCGGCCTCGCCCTGGTGCTGCTCGCCACGCTCGGCGTGGCGGGGCTGCACTGGCTCACCAACCGGTACGACCACGCGGTGGGAAAGCAGCAACTGCTCGCCCCGGCGGCCCGGCAGCCGCGTACCGACCTGTCCCGCGGGCTCAACTACCTGCTGATCGGCTCCGACCACCGGCCCGGTGCCAATCCCGAGGACCAGCGCTCGGACAGCATCCTCATCGTGCACGTCCCGGCCGGGATGCGGCAGGCGTACCTGATCTCCATCCCGCGTGACCTGCTGGTCGCCATCCCGGCGGCGTCCGGCTACGGCGGCGGCCAGGACAAGGTCAACGCGGCGTACGAGCACGGCGGCGGCGGTGAGGCCGGCGCCCGGCTGCTCTCCGCCACCCTGGGCCAGCTCACCGGCCTGCGCTTCGACGGCGCCGCGCTGGTCGACTTCTCCGGTTTCAAGCAGGTCATCGACCTGCTCGGCGGGATCCGGATGTGCGTCGACACCGAGGTGCGCTCGATCCACACCAAGACCCTGTTCACCCCCGGCTGCCAGCAGATGGACGGCACCCGGACCCTGGACTACGTCCGCCAGCGCTACGACCTGCCCGGCGGCGACTACGACCGGCAGCGGCACCAGCAGCAGATGCTCCGCGCGGTGCTCGACAAGGCCGGCGAGACACACCTGCGCAACGACCCGGTACAGCTGGACCGGGTGATCCGGGCGGTCGGCGGCGCGCTGACCGTGGACACGAACGGCGTACCGCTGGAGGACCTGCTCTTCGCGCTCCGGTCGCTGCCCCCGGACGCGCTGCACGGCGTGCAGGTGCCCTCGTATCCGCAGAACATCGGCGAGGTCTCCTACGTGGTGCTGGACAACGGCGGCAACGGCCTCTTCGACGCGGTACGGGACACCCGGATGCCGGAATGGGCCGGGGCGAATCCCCGTTGGGTCAACCGGCTCTGACCGAACCTGAGGTCTAGGCTAGGTAGCCGTGTTCGGACCTCAGGTTCCCAGCGTGCCCGCGTCGGCCGTGCCCGACGACACCTACCTGCTCGACGTCCGGGAGGACGACGAGTGGGCCGCCGGCCACGCGCCGGCCGCCCACCACCTGCCGATGACCGAGCTGCCCGGCCGGCTGGCCGAGGTGCCGGACGACCGCGAGGTGGCGGTGATCTGCCGCTCCGGCGGGCGATCCGCGCAGGTCGTCGCGTACCTCCTGCGCAACGGCTGGGACCGGGTGCGCAACGTCGAGGGCGGGATGGGCGACTGGGCCGCCGCGGGCCGCCCGGTGGTCACCGACGACGGGCAGCCGGGCCGGGTCGCCTGAGGAGCCCGGCGGCATGACCACGCCCCTGGTGTTCGCGCACCGCGGGTCCTCGTACGACCTGCCCGAGCACACCCTCGCCGCATACCTGCGCGCGCTCGACGAGGGGGCCGACGGGCTGGAGTGCGACGTCCGGCTGACCCGGGACGGCCATCTGGTCTGCGTGCACGATCGCCGGCTGGACCGGACCAGCAACGGTCACGGGCTGGTCAGCGCGCGCACGCTCGCCGAGCTGGAGCTGCTCGACTTCGGTTCCTGGCATCCGGGCGGAATGGCGGCTGAAGGGGACGAACCGCTCGACGAGTCGCACACCCGGCTGCTCACCCTGGAACGGCTGCTCGACGCCGTGCTGGCCGCCGGCCGGCCGGTCCGGCTGCTGATCGAGACCAAGCACCCCTCCCGGTACGGCGGGGACGTGGAACGCCGGCTGGTCGGCCTGCTGCGCCGGTACGGCCTGGCCGACCCGGGACCGGACGATCCGGTCCGGGTCACCGTGATGTCCTTCTCGGCGCTCGCCGTGCGCCGGATCCGCGACCTCGCGCCCGGCCTGCCCACGGTGCTGCTGCTGGAGGTGCTCCCGCGCTGGCTGCGGCTGGGTCGGCTGCCGTTCGGCACCCGGATCGCCGGCCCGGGGATCGGCCTGGTCCGGGCCCGGCCGCAGCTCGTCCCCGCGCTGCGCGCCGCCGGCAACCAGGTCTACGTCTGGACGGTGAACGAGCCGACGGACCTCGAACTGGTGCTGTCCGCCGGGGTGGACGGCGTGATCACCGACCGGCCCGCCCGGGCGCTGGCCCGGCTGGGCCGTTGAGCCGGGTCGCACCGGCCCACCGCCGATCCCGCCCGCGCGGGCGAGGGGTGTTCCCGGACCGGTCGGCGCGGCACACTCGGGACATGCCGGAGCGAACCGACTACGCCGCCCTCATCGCCGGCCACGACAGCGTGCTCAAGATGATCAACTCGGGTCAGTCCGGCCTGCCGGTGCTCACCCGGCTGCTCGGGGTGGTCCAGCCCGCCGTCGGCGCGGCCAGCCTGGCCTTCGTGGAGTTCGCCCCCGCCGGCGGCCGGGTGATCGCGGCGACCGGCACCGCCGAGTCGCTCATCGGCCGCCCGCTGCCGGCCACCGACCCGGCCACCGTCTGCCTCCTCACCGGCCCACCGGTACGCGAGGTCCGCGTCGACCGCATCCCGAGCGCGCTCGCCGACGAGGTGGCCGGGCGGGGCCTGCGCCGGATGATCGCGGCGCGGGCCGAGGTCGGCGGCCACACCGTGGGCAGCCTGCACGCCCTCTACCCGGCCGGCGCCGCGCTCGACGACTCCCACCACGCCGTCCTCGGCTACATCGCCGCCTGCATCGCCCACATGTACGGCGACCAGACCGGCCTGCCGGTGCACGGCGACGGCCCGGTGGTGGCGGCGCTCGCCGACGGCCTGGCCGTGGTGGACCGGGAACACCACGTACGGCTCTGGAACCCGGCGGCCGCTCAGGTGACGGGCCACCCGCCCGCCGACGCGCTGAACCGTCCGCTCCCGTTCCCGCTGCCCCCGCCCGGGCAGGTGCTCGACCACCGGATGCCGGACGGCCGCTGGCTGCGGATCACCTCCGGGGAGCTGCCCGGCCCGGGCACGCTGCGGGTGGTCACCTTCCGCGACATCACCGACCAGCAACGCCGCGACCACGACCGGGACCTCTTCGTCGCGGTGACCAGCCACGAGCTGCGTACCCCGGTCACCGTGATCAAGGGGTACGCGGACACCCTCACCGACCACTGGGAGTCGCTCAGCGACGACGACCGGCGGCACGCCGCCCGGATCATCGGGCAACGGGCCAACGAGCTGGCCCGGCTGGTCGACCGGTTGCTCACCGCCGCCACCGAGAGCCGGCCCGGCGGGGAGCCGGCCGCGCCGTTCGACCTCGCCGACGCGCTGCGGGCCGCGGTGTCGGACCTGCCGGCGGACGTCCGGCACCGGATCGTCCTCGCCCTGCCGGTCGACCTGCCCAAGGCGCTCGGTGACCGGCACAGCCTGGCCACCGTGCTCACCGAGCTGAGCACCAACGCCGGGAAGTACTCGCTGCCGGACACCCCGATCGAGGTGTCCGCCGAGGCGAGCGGCCGGATGGTCGCCTTCCGGGTCGCCGACCGGGGCATCGGCATCCGGCCGGAACACGTGGAGCGGGCGTTCGACCGGTTCTGGCAGGGGGAGTCCGGTGACCGCCGGCGCTATCCGGGGGCCGGACTGGGGCTGTATCTCGTCCGCCAGATCGTTGAACAACAGAATGGATGGGTATCCCTCCGACCGAGGGCCGGTGGGGGTACGGTCGCAGAGGTGCGGCTGCCCCGGGGGTGACCCGGGCGCAGCGGGGGGTGGAAGGAACACGGTGTCGACGGGTTCGGCCGAACGGTCGTGGTGCGTGGTGGTGCCCCATCACGCCACCGGTGCACGCCTGGCCCGGCATCGGCTCGCCAGCGAGTTGGCCGACGTCGTCCCCCCGGTCCTGCTGGCCGACCTGGTCGCGGTCCTCGCCGAGCTGGTGGGCAACGCCGTCCGGCACGCCGACCCGCTGCCCGGCGGCGTGGTCCGGGTGGCCTGGCGGCTGCGGCCGACGGCCAACGGCCGTTGCGTACAGCTCCGGGTCACCGACGGCGGCTCCGCCTCGGGCCCGCTGCTCCGGGCGGCCACCCCGGACGCGATCGACGGGCGCGGCCTGCACATCGTCGCCGGCCTGTCCAGTCGCTGGGGCGTCGAGCGGGACGGCCTCGGGCAGAGCGTCTGGGCCGAGTTCGACCCGGCCGTCGCTGCCCAGCCGGGCCTGGCCATCGCCGGCTGAGCGGAGCCCCCGGGAGGGGTGGGTCCTGCGCCCACCGGTCTTCTCCGGCATCTAGGCTGTGTCGCCATGAGCGAGCGCAGCGAGCGAATCATCAGGCGCAGTGCCGTGGCGGCTCATGCGGCCGCGGAGCGAAGCGAGGCGGCTGCATGAGCGGGCGCAGCGAGCGAATCATCAGGCGCAGTGCCATAGCGGCTCATGCGGCCGCGGAGCGAAGCGAGGCGGGCGCGTGAGCAAGCGTCGAAAGAGCCAGCGGGCCGCCGAAGCCACCCCGAGGCGGGAGAAGGTGCGCGACGTCTTCGTGCCCCGACCGTTCGAGGGGCTGGCCGACGAGCCGGAGTGGATCGCCCTGCGTGAGCTGGTCCCGGCCGCCTCCGCGCCGCTGCGGCTGACCCCCGAGCTGGTCGAGGAGTACGGCGACCGACCGGTCACCCTGGCCACCGTGCTGCCGATGGCCGCCCCGGCGATGACCAAGCCGGACGGGCGGGTCTTCATCGGGCTCCAGCGGCACCAGCAGTCCGGCGACGTCTCCCGGGACCTGGCCGACGCGCTGCTCTGCGCGCTGCGTACCGAACCGGGCGGCCAGGTGGCGGTGCCGCCGCTGCCCGGTCCGGGCCCCCGCCTCCAGGACATCCTGGTCGACGGCCCGCTGGAGATCACCATGCACGACGGGTTCGAGTTCTGGCTCGACCCGGGGGCGGCCGACGACCCGACCGTGCAGGCGTCCCTGGAGCGGGCCAACGCGGCGGTCTACCCGACGGTGAAGCTGGCGGCGGCGCGGGCCGCGTACTGGTGCCAGGTGCCGGAGAAGGCGCACGTGCGCTGGGTCCTGCCGGACGACGAGGACACGGCGTTGGACGCGCTGTCCCGGCTGAGCGTGGCCGGCACGCTGACCCTCGGCGAACGCACCCGGTTCGCCGGCATGTTCCGGGCGCACGGCCGCCTGGTGCCGGTCTGGGACCTGCCCGAGGAGGTCCCGGCCGCCGAGTGGGAGGAGCCGGTGACCGAGTTCGCCAAGCGGTACGCCGAGGCGCTGGAGGAGCAGGCGCCGCTGGACGCCGCCGGGCGCCGGGCCCGCCAGGGCCTCCTCGGCCGCCAACTCACCCTGCGCTGACCCGATCCTTCGCTCGACGGGCCCCGGTGTCGACCGGGGCCCGTCGTCGTCAGCGGCGCAGCGGCTCGCGGACCAGCGGGCAGGACATGCAGCGCGGCCCGCCCCGGCCGGAGCCCAGCTCGGAGCCGCCGATGGCGATCACCTCGATGCCGGCCCGTTCCAGTTGGGCGTTGGTCTCCACGTTCCGCTCGTAGCCCACGCAGAGCCGGGGCGCGAGGGCGAGGGTGTTGTTGCCGTCGTCCCACTGTTCCCGCTCGGCGGTGACCGGGTCGAGGCCGGTGTCGATCACCCGGAGCTGGTCGAGGTCCATCGCGTCGGCGGCGGCGCGCAGGAACGGCGCCGGGCCGTCGACCCGCGGCTCGTCGCCGTCCACCCCGGCGATGATCGTGTACGCCGACAGCGAGCTGGCGATGTTCGGGTACATCAACACGGCGTCCACGTCGACCATCGTGCAGACGGTGTCCAGGTGCATGGTCGCCCGCTCCTGGGCGATCGGGACGACCAGGATGGTGTGGGCCAGGCCGGCGGCGAAGACCTGCCGGGCCAGGCGTTCCGCCCCGGCCGGGGTGGTCCGCTCGCCCACTCCCACGGCGAGCACGCCGGGCGCGAGCAGCAGCACGTCGCCACCCTCCAGGTGCTCCAGCTCGGCGTGGTAGACGAACTGCGTTCCGGCGAAGCGCGGATGGTGCCGGTAGATGGCGTCGGTCAGCCCACTCTCCCGCCGCCGCGCGGGCATGGCCAGACTGGTCACCCCGACCCGGTCCCCGATCCAGACCGAGGAGTCCCGGGTGAAGAGCAGGTTGGGCAACGGGTCGATGACGAAGTCGTGCCGGTCCATCAGTGTCCAGACCAGACCGCCCGGCCGGTCCCGGCCGATCCGCAGCTCCTCGTGGGCGAGCCCGGCGATGAACACGTCGGCCAGGGCGGCCGGGTCGAGGTATCCGAGATGGTCGGCGACCCGCCGGCGCAGCGTGTCGCCCAGCCGGGGCGAGCGCAGCACCAGTTCGGTGAGTTCCGCCCGGGCGTCCGGCAGGGCGAGCGTCTCGGCCAGCAGCGTCGACAGGTAGAGCACCTCCACGCCCCGGGTGCGCAGCGCGGCCGCGAACGCGTCATGCTCCTCCTGCGCCCGCCCCACCCATGGGATAGCGTCGAACAGCAACGAGTCGTTGTTGCGTGGCGTGAGCCGGGCGAGTTCCGGCCCGGGGCGGTGCAGCAGCACGGTGCCGAGCCGGGCGACCTCGCTGTCCACGTAGTGGGTCACCTTCGCAGCGTAGGGCAGGGCTTCCGCACCATCCGGAAAAGAAGTGTGAATGAATATGGCATTCATCCGCACTCATTCCGGTGCTCCAACTTGCCGACCACCGGGGTCCGCAACGTAGGGTAGTGAAGACGTAACTTCGAGGGACCTTTTGCCGGAGGTCGCGATGACTGTCTTTCCCGCTCGTCAAGCCGTACCCACCCGAGCCCTGCCACCCGTGGCGGTGCCACCGCCCCGGGTCGAGGCCACCCCGGTGCTCGAGCCGGCCCGACCGACACCACTCGAGTGGGCCCGTCGCCGCCGGGCCGAGCGGGGCGCCCGCCGGCTGGAGGCGGCCGGCGCCCGCGCGCTCGGCCAGCTCAACCACCTCGGTCCGGCCTGGCACGTCATCGAGTGGCCCCGGACGGACGTCGCGGACGTGCTCCTCGATCGCGGTCAGGACGAGCGGGCCGGGTTCCTCGCCATCGGGCCGAGCGGTCTCTTCGCGGTCACCATCGCCGACCACGGCCGGGCCCGCGTGCTCGTCGCCGGCGACGTGGTGCAGATCAACGGCAAGCGTCCGCCCTATGTGGCCGAGGCCCGGCGGGACGCCAAGCGGGCCAGCAAGGCGCTCTCCGAGGCGGTCGGCCTGCCCATCCCGGTCACCCCGGTGCTGACCTTCGTCGGCTCCGGGGTGATCAGCGTCTACGGCCTGCCGAAGGACTGCCTCATGGCCACCCACCGGGAGCTGGACCGGCTGCTCGTGGCGGCCGGCAACCGGATCAGCCCGGCCACCGCCGAGAAGCTCTCCCGGGTCGCCCAGCACCCGTCGACGTGGCTCAACGGCACGTACCGTCCAGCAGCCGACTACCGGTGGTACGACGAGGGCCGAACGGCCGCTGACAAGCGGGCCGCCCGCCGGTAACGTCTCCGGCGACGCCACGCGGCCCACGGACCCGCCCCGGTGGTTCCGTCGGCCCGCGCCGTCGCCGGCCGCCCGACACCGGGCACTCTTCGCACCGACACCTGTTCCACGGCTCCGCCGCAGCCGAGCGGCACCGGCGGCCGGAGGATCCAGCGCGGTCGGGCGGTCGTCGTGACGACCGGCTAGCGTGGACAGACCGTCGGTGTACATAGGAGGCGCGGTGGCCCACGTCGAACTCTCGCTCTCGGAAGTGCTCGTGCCCGCGGCGGGGACACCGACCGAGCAGGAGTTCGACAACTTCGGCCAGTGGTCCGGCACGGTCTCCCGGGCCGCCGAGCCGTGCCTGTTGATCGACGCCGACACCACCGTGGTGGCGATCTCCTTGGCGGGCTGCGACCTGCTCTGTCTCGGTGCGCCCGAGGACGTGATCGGACGGCCGCTGCTGGAGGGCGGGCTGCGCCTGGTCGACTTCAGCGCCCAGCCGAGCGAGCTGACCGAGCAGGAGACCGACAAGATCCCGCCGCTGCTCGCCCTACACTCCGGCCGGCTGGCCCGGGGCCTGCTCCGGGTCCAGGGCCCCGGAGCCGACGCCGGCACCACGGTGGACGCCATCTCCACGCCAGTGCTCGCCGAGGGCGAGGTGGCCGGCTCGTTGACCTTCTTTTCGGCGGTCTGACCTGCGGCGATGTGGCCTTCGCCGCACTGGGCGATGCTGGGGCCGGCCCCCACCGAGGCCGTAAGGTGCCATCATGCTCGATGTCGCTCTGTTGCCCGGCGAGTACGCCGTGTGCCGCCTGCCGGCCGGCACCACGCTGCCGCCACAGGTCTGGAGCGACCTGGGTGCCGCCGACGTGGTGACGGTGAGCTGGACCGCCGACGGGATCTCGCTGATCTGCCCGACCGGCCGGGTGCCCGATCACGCGGACGTCGAGACCGACTGGCGCTGCCTGCGCCTGGTCGGCCCGCAGGACGCGCCGGTCACCGGCACCCTCGCCGCGCTGGTCGACCCGCTCGCCCGGGCCCGGGTCAACGTGGTGGCCTTCTCCACGTACGACACCGACCACGTGCTGGTGCCCGCGGTGCGGCTGGCCGAGGCCACGAGCGCGCTGGAGCGGGCCGGGCACCGGTTCCACGCGTGACCTTCACCCGGTCGGAAGATCCTCCTACGATGGGCTCGGCCAGCCGGCCGCAATGACGTCCGTCGTGCCGAGGATCGGACCGTGCCCCCCACCTCACCCAGCCCCTCCACCCGCCGCCCACTGACCGCCCCGGCGGCGCGGCTCACCCTGCCGGCGATCCCGGCCGTCCTGGTCGCGTTGCTGCTCGGCGCCTGCGGCACCCCGCCGGAGCTGCGGCAGTCGACCACCCCCACCGCCCCCGTCCCGACCGCCACCGGCGTACCCACCCCGACCCCGCCGACCGGGACGCCGAGCGCTCCGGCCACCCTCGCCCCCACCCCCACCGGCCAGGCCGCGACGCCCTGCCGCGACGGCCCCTCCGGCGACCGGGTGGTGTCGCTGCTGCGCGGGCCGGCCCGGGTGCTGTCCCGCGGCGTCCGGGTCACGGTCCGGACCGGGCCGCTCTGCGCCGAGGAATGGCAGTACACGGTGCTGCAGGTGACCGGGCACGAGGAACTCCAGGTGGTGACCCGGGGCAAACCCACCGACCTGGAGCTGGTGACCGCGGGGACGGACGTCTGCGGCGTCGAGGTGCGCACGATCGCCCCATCAGGTATCCGCACCCTGGCCTGCGACGGCACCCCTGGTGCGTAGGCTGGTCGCCATGCCGGGAACACCGCCGACCCGCTTCGTCTACCTGGGTCCCGAGGGCACCTTCGCCGAGCAGGCGCTGCGTACCGTGCCCGCCGCCGAGCGCGGCAGCCGTACGCCGGCCCGCAGCGTCGGCGAGGCGCTGGACGCCGTACGGGCCGGGGAGGCGGACGCGGCACTGGTGCCGCTGGAGAACTCGATCGGCGGCGCGGTCGGGGTGACCCTTGACGAGCTGGCCGAGGGCGAGCCGCTGGTGATCACCCGCGAGGTGATCCTGCCGGTGGAGTTCGTGCTCGCGGCCCGGCCCGGGGCCTCGCTGGCCGAGGTGCGCAGCGTGGCGGCACACCCGCAGGCGTCCACCCAGTGCCGGGGCTGGCTGCGCGACCACCTGCCCGACGCGACCGTGATCGACGTGCTCTCCAACGGTGCCGCCGCGGCGGGCGCGGCCGCCGGCGAGTACGACGCGGCCATCAGTGCCCCGATCGGCGCGACCCGGCACCGGCTGGCCGTGCTCGCCGACAAGATCGCCGACCACCCGGACGCGGTGACCCGATTCGCGCTGGTGTCCCGCCCGGGCCCACCCCCGCCGCCCACCGGCGACGACGTCACGTCGCTGGCGATCTACATCGCCCATGACCGGGTCGGCGCGCTGCTCTCGGTGCTCATGGAGCTGGCCGTACGCGGGGTGAACATGACCCGGATCGAGTCGCGCCCGACCGGCGAGGCGCTCGGCCGGTACGTCTTCTTCCTCGACTGCACGGGGCATGTCGCCGACGTGCGCCTCGGCGAGGCGTTGCAGGGGCTGCACCGCGTCTGTGCCGGCGTGCGCTTCCTCGGGTCGTACCCCCGGCACCGCTGGACCGCGGCGGTGAGCGACCGCCCGGTCCCCGCCCCGGCCGGCCTCTCCGACGCTGACTACGCCGACGCGGCGGCCTGGCTGTCCCGCCTGCGCGCGGGGGAGCTGAGCTGACGGTGCGCGGGACACCAGGACCGGCGTCCCGCGCACCCGACGGTCACTGCAGCAGCCCGCCGAGCAGGCCGCCCTGCTCCTGCTGGGCACCGCTGCCCGGCACCGGCCGCTCCTCTGACGGCTGGACCACGACGAAGCCCTGACCGGCGAAGCTCATCGTGAACGCCTCACCGGTGCGGCGGCCGATCAGCGTGCCGAGGCCGAGCTGCTCGGCCCGGTGGTAGCCGGTCTGCAGGTTGGCCGACCAGCAGACCGCGGCCTGCGGGTCGACGTAGGTCGGGGCGTCCACGTTGAGCACCACGGGGGTGCCCTCGGTGGTGACGGCGATCCGGCCGTGGCCGGTGAAGACGCAGTTGAACAGGCCGGAGGCGGCGAAGCCCATGCCGCTGACCATCTTGATGTCGTAGCTCAGCGTGGAGTCGAAGGCGAGCACGCTGGAGCCGTTGATCGACAGGGCGTCGCCGGGCTCCAGGTCGATGATGTGTACGTCCTTGGCGAGGTCGGCGAGGAAGACGTCGCCCCGGCCGGTGAGCTTCATCAGCGGGACGCCCTCACCGGTGAGTCGCTGCTTGATGAACTTGCCGATGCCGCCGGAGCCGAGCGCCTGGAACTGCACCTGCCCCTGGTAGGCGACCATGGACCCGACCCGGGCCATCGCCTCGCCGTTCAGCTCGATCTTCAGCATCTTGGAGTTCTGCAGCCGCATGCCCGGCTGCTGGGACTCCTTCTCAAGGTTCTCCGCGGAGAACAGCGCGCTGCGCATGGGTTTCCTCCTGCATCGGGATGTGCCTGCCCGCAGATTAGGGGAACCGCGCAACACCGGGGATCGGCCGAGCGGAGCGGGCGGCGCGTCCGGTCAGGCCCAGCCGAGGGCGTGCAGCCGCTCGTCGTCGATGCCGAAATGGTGGGCGATCTCGTGCACCACGGTCACCGCGACCTCGTCCACCACGTCCTCCTCGGTGTCACAGATGCCCAGGATCGGGTTCCGGTAGATGAGGATGCGGTCCGGCAGGACGCCGGAGTAGTCCCAGCCCCGTTCGGTCAGCGCGTGCCCCTCGTAGAGACCGAGCAGGTCCTCGCCGGGTGGTGGGTTGTCCTCGACCAGGATGACCACGTTGCTCATCAGCCCGAGCAGTTCCTCGGGCACCTCGTCGAGGGCTTCGCCGACCAGCTCCTCGAACCGCTCACGGCTCATCTCCACGGCCACCCGCCCATTCTTCCCCACCGCGCCGCCCGGACCCACGCCCCAAGATCCGCGGTCTGGCCCCGGCTCCGGGCGGCGCGACGGTGGGTCAGGAGGCCAGGCGGGCGTTGAGGGTGATCTGCGCACCCGGGGAGAGCAGCCGGGAGATCGGGCAGTTCTCCTTGGCCGCCTCGGCCAGCTTGCCGAACTGGGCCTCGTCCATGCCCGGGACCTGGCCGACGGTCTCCAGGTCGATCCGGGTGACGGTCATCCCCGCATCGGTCTTGTCGAAGTGCACCTTGGCGGTGGTCTCCACCGAGGTGTCGGTCGCGCCCGCGTCGGCGAGCTGCTTGGAGAGGGCCATCGAGAAGCAGCCGGCGTGCGCTGCGCCGATCAGCTCCTCGGGGTTGGTCCCCTCGCCCTCCTCGAAACGCGACTTGAAGGAGTAGTTGCCGGTCAGGCCACCCTTGCCGGTGCGGACCGTGCCGGCCCCTTCGGTGAGGTTGCCCTGCCAGCGTGCGGAAGCGGTACGGATAGGCATGCCACCGACGCTAACCGAAACCGGACGGCGCCGCACCGGCCAGTGACGAGCCGGACGCCGACTCGCGGTCCCCGTCGCCGCGCGTCGGCTGTGTCATGATTCGACGCAGGCCCGCGCACGCGGAAGGGTGCCCATGTCCCAGGATCTCCCCATCCCCAGGCAGGACCACCGGTCCGACGGCACGACCATCGTGGAGTGGGGTGCCGACGAGAGTGTGTCGCCCAGCGGCCGGGTCGGCTGGTCCCTGGCCGGACTGGCTCGCGACCACCGCCTGCCGCCGGTGCTCGCCGGGCTCGGCGCGGTGGCCGCGGTCGCCTCGCTGATCGGTGAGTGGTTGGTGATGACCATCCCGAACGGCGGCCCGGAGGGGAACACCATGATCCGGGTGCCGGGCGGGGTGGGGGACGTGGGCGGCTTTGGGGTGGGCTACCTGGTGGGGCTGCTCGGTCTGGCCGGCGCGGTGGCGCTCGCGCTGGGCGGCACCGGTGCGACGCGGCAGAACGCCCGGGTGGCCGGCCTCGGCCTCGCGGCGGCCGTGTTCGCCCTGTTGACCGTCGCCGCCGTCACCCTGGACGACTCGGGTCAGCGCACCCTCTTCTACTTGCCGGAGGACGGGTTCCGGGTCGACTACGGGCGCGGCCTGGTCACCGCCTTCGTGGCCACCGTGCTGTTCGCCGCCGCGCTGCACCTGTCCGGCCGGGCCGTGGCCGCGACGCCGGAGCGGGAGGACGTGCCCGGTGCCGGGTCACCGCCGGCGGATCGCGACCGCCGGGGCCGGCGCCGGTCGGCCGACGATGAACTGCCCGCGCCGGCCGACCTGACGGTCCAGCCCACCAGCCCGTTCGCCCGCCCCGAACTGCCGCACTGAACCGTCCGGAACCGGTGCGGTCGTCCCGAACCGCCGGGCCGGGTCGGCGGGATCGGCACGCCGGGCGTGCCCGGAGGCCGGACACCTGACGTCCGCCGTGGGTTGGTGCCCGATTCGCCGAAAAGCCATGGTTGGGCCCCGTTCCGCGAGATACGGTTGCTGCCCGCCGTCCAGCGGCCGCGGCATCGAGGACCAGGACGGCCGGCGTGACGGCGGCGGGCGAAGGAGGAACGATGACCCGCCCGGGACTGCCCAAGCTGATCGCCACCGACCTCGACGGCACGCTCGTCCGGAGCGACGACACCGTCTCGGCGTACACCCACGGGGTGCTCGACCGGGTGCGGGCCGCGGGGATCCCGGTGGTCGGCGCGACCGGCCGCGGACCGCGGCTGACCGAACTGACCCGCAACGACATCCGCGCCGCCGACTTCCTGGTGATGGCCGGCGGCGGCCGCGTGGTCGACCAGAGCGACCCGGCGGGCCCGCTGGTGCTGCGGGACGAGCGGCTCTCCGGTGCCGTGCTCGCCCGGATCCTCGCCGACCTGGAGGCCGCGGTCGGGCCGCTGACCGTCATGGTGGAGGCCTCCGACGAGCACGATGCGCCGCTCTGGGGCGACTACCACGCAAGCTGGCCGTACCAGGACCGGTTCGAGGCGCGCAGCCGCGCGGAGTGCCTCTCCTGCGACGTGATCAAGGCGTTCGCCCGGACCGCCGACCACCACGTTGACGAGTTGCTGGCGATGGCCCGCCGGATCGTCCCGCCGGGGCTGGCCACGCTCACCCAGGCCGGCCTCGGCTTCATCGAGATCTGCCCGCCCGGGGTGGACAAGTCGACCGGGCTGAGCGTGATCGCCGAGCGGCTCGGCGTCGACCCGGCCGAGGTGCTGGTCTTCGGGGACCAGCCGAACGACCTGCCGATGTTCGCGTGGGCCGGCTGGGGGCGGGTGGCGGTCGCCAACGCCCACCCGGAGGTCCGCGCGGCGGCCGACGAGATCACCCTGCGCAACGACGACGACGGCGTCGCGGTCTACCTGGACCGGCTACTCTCCCGGTGATGGGAGAGGTACCTCGGCTGATCGCCACCGACATCGACGGCACGCTGCTGCGCGACGACCGGACGCTCAGCCCACGCACCGCCGACGTGCTGGCCCGGATCGCCGCGACGGGCACGCCGGTCGTGCTGGTCACCGGCCGCCCGATCCGCTGGCTCCAACTCGTGTACGACCAGCTCGCCGAGCCACTGCCGGCAATCTGCGCGAACGGCGCGGTGGTCTACGACCCGGCCACCGACGAGGTGCTCCGGGCCGACCCGCTCGCGCCCGAACTGCTCGCCGAGGTGGCCCGCCGGCTGCGCGCCGCGGTGCCCGAGGTGAGCCTCGCGGTGGAGATCGTGAACAGCCGGCAGATGCGGCACGAGGTGCACTATCCGCTGCGCTGGGACGCCGACGTCGAGGCGATCCGGGCGGTGGAGTCGCCGGAGGAACTGCTGGCGGCTCCCGCGGTGAAGCTGCTCGCCCGGGCCGGCGAGCAGGACCCGGACGTCTTCGTACGGGTGGTGGCCGCGGCCCTGGCGGGGCTGGCCGAGGCGACCCACTCCTCGTACAGCGGCTTGGTGGAGATCTCCGCCGCCGGGGTGACCAAGGCGGCAGGCCTGGCCTGGTACGCCGCCCGGCTGGGCGTCGACGAGCGGGACGTGCTCGCCTTCGGGGACATGCCGAACGACGTACCGATGCTGACCTGGGCCGGCCGGGCGGTGGCGGTCGCCAACGCGCACCCCGCCGTGCTGGAGATCGCCGACGAGGTGACCGGCCCGAACTCGGCCGACGGCGTGGCTGCGTACCTGGAGCAGGTCTTCGGGGTGGGCTGAGCGCGCCGGGGCGCGGACGCGCCCCGGCCGGTCAGAGGTACTGGCCGGGGGCATGCCCCTCGTTGGTCGGCGGCATGCCCGGCATCCCCGGGGCCACCCCGCCGGAGCCGCTGGGCAGCGCGGCCCGCCCGGAGCGCATCTGCTCCAGCTGCACCCGGGCGGCCATCTGCTGGGCGACCAGGGCGGCCTGGATGCCGTGGAACAGCCCCTCCAGCCAGCCGACCAGCTGGGCGTGGGCGATCCGCAGCTCACTCTCGCTGGGTGCCTTGTCCTCGGTGAAGGGCAGCGAGATCCGCTCGAGTTCCTCGCGCAGCTCGGGGGCGAGGCCCTCCTTCAGCTCGACGATCGACCGCTCGTGGATCTCGCGCATCCGGTGCCGGCTGGCGTCGTCGAGGGGGGCCGCCTTGACCTCCTCCAGCAGCTGCTTGATCATGCTGCCGATCCGCATCACCTTGGCCGGCTGCTCGACCAGGCGGGTCGGGTCCTCGCCCTGCCCCTCGTCGGTCTGCACCGTGCCGACCGGTCGGCCGTCCGGCCCGACCACCACCACGGTGCCGGGGATGCCGTCGTTGTCCTGTTCGTCGTACTGTCCGGCGGAACGCGCTTCGGTCATGGGACCCATCTTTACCCAGCCGCGGTCGTCGGCGCGCGCCGGGATCGGCTACCGGACCGGAGCCACCCGACCGGGGCGCGCTACGGTCGCCGTCATGCCCGCAGACCCGCGCGCCGTGCTGACCCGGCCGGCCCCGCCGCCGGACGTCACGGTCGCCTACGGCGACCACCCGGACCAGCTCGCCGACCTGCGTCGGCCGGCCGGCGACGGCCCGGCCCGGCGGCTGGTCGTGGTGGTGCACGGCGGCTTCTGGCGGGCCGAGTACGACCGCACCCACACCGGCCCGATGGCCGCCGCGCTGGCGGCGCTCGGCCACCCGGTCGCCCAGCTCGAGTACCGGCGCACCGGTCAGCCGGACGGAGGCTGGCCGCACACCCTCACCGATGTGCTGTCCGGGGTGGCCGCGCTGCCCAGGCTGGCCGCCGCCGCGCTGCCCGGCCTGGTGGCGCCCGTCCCACCGATCCTGGTCGGCCACTCGGCGGGCGGGCACCTGGCGCTGTACGTGGCCGCGCACGCCCCGGGCACGGTCGGCGGCGTGCTCGCGCTGGCCCCGGTGGCCGACCTCGCCGAGGCGTACCGGCTGGACCTGGACGGTGGTGCGGTGGCCGCGCTGCTCGGCGGCGGCCCGGCCGACGTGCCCGACCGGTATGCGGCAGCGGATCCATCGGCATTGGTGCCGATCCGAGCACGGACCGTGGTGATGCACGGCACGCTGGACCGCCAGGTCCCGGTCGGGATCAGCCGCGCCTGGGTTGCTGCGGCCCGAGCCGCCAACACCCCCGCCACCCTGGTTGAGCTGGCGGAATGCGAACACTTCGGGCTCATCGACCCGGAGTCGGCGGCATGGCCGCAGGTAGTCGACAGGTTGCGGTCGTTACACGGTGATCTTCCTGCCATTGACGCAGCGTCGCCGAGCAGGTAGAACGCCCGAGGGGGCGTGCGTCCTGGCAGCCCTTTCGGGAAGGAATCGGTGTCGTAGATGAACCGCAGGCGGGCCCTTCAACTGCTGGCCGCGCTGGGTACCACCGGGCTGGCGGCGGGCTGCGGCTCCGACACCGAAGGTACGAGCACTCCGGGCAGCCCGATCAAGATCGGGCTCATCGTGCCGGGAAGCGGCCCGAACAAGGCCATCGGTGACGAGATCGTCAACGGTTTCCAGCTCTTCCTGAGTCTCAACGACCAGGAGCTCGGCGGGCACCCGGTCACGGTGGTGCAGGCCGAGGAGGGCGAGAACCCCAAGAGCGGCCAGGCCGCCGTCGACCGGCTGCTCAAGGAGGGGGTGATCGCGCTCACCGGCGTGGTCAGCTCCGCCGTCATGTCCGGCATCCGGGACGCCGTCGAGCAGGCCCGGGTCCCCCTCGTCGGCTCCAACGCGTCCCCGGCCAGCCTGCAGAGCGTCGTCTACATCTGGCGTACGTCGTACGTGCTCGACGAGCCGGGCGAGGCGCTCGGCCGGTACCTGCGGGAGTCGCTGGACAAGTCCAGCCGGATCGCGGTCTTCGCCCCGTCGAACTCGAGCAGCAAGGACGTCATCGACGGCTTCCGGCGCGGCTACTACGAAGAGGGCCGCCGGCCGATCGACGGCGAAATTCTCACCCCGGACAAGGCCGAGCTGGGCAAGACGGTCTTCTCCGGTGCGATCCACAAGGCGCTGAAGAACAACAAGTGGCCCGACGCGGTCCTCTGCCACTACGCGGGTAACCAGGCGGTGCAGTTCATCAAGCAGCTCTACGCCGAGGGCTACCGGGGCCGGATCTACGCCCCCGGCTTCCTCACCGAGGGCGCCGTGCTCAGCCAGTTGGACGACGGGGAACTCGGCGAGCAGCGGGCGCTGATCGTGAAGCACGGCATCGAGACCGTGCTCAACTACTCGGCCGATCTGAACAACACCGCCAACCGGGTGTTCGCCTCGGCCTACCGGAAGGCGAACAACACCTCGCCGACCACCTACGCGATGGCCTCGTACGACGCCGCGCAGGTGCTGGACAAGGCGATCCGGCTGGCCGGCGGGGACCTGACTCCGCAGCAGGTCAACCTGGCGCTCGGCAAGATCGGCCAGATCGACAGCCCGCGCGGGCCCTGGCAGTTCAACCAGCCGCGTACCCCGCAGCAGAAGTGGTACCTGCGGAAGGTCCAGCTCGACGGCCGGATGCTGTCGAACGTCGTGATCACCGAGCTGGCCACACTCGGCTGACCCCTCGTACGCCGAACGGGCGGTCTCCCCGCGGGGAGGCCGCCCGTTTCCGTGCTCGGTGTCCGGTGCGCGTCAGTGGCGCAGCTCGGCGATGCAGCACTTCACGCTGCCGCCGCCCTTCTTCAGCTCGGCCAGCTCGACCGGCACCGGGTGGTAGCCGGCCGCCTTGAGCTTGCCGGCCAGCCGGGTCGCCTCGCTGTTCAGCACGACGTTCAGCCCGTCGCTGACCAGGTTGAGGCCGAAGGCCAGGGCGTCGGAGTCGTCGGCGAGCACCGCGTCCGGGAAGAGCTGGGCGAGCACCTTCTGGCTGGCCGCGGAGAAGGCGCCCGGGTAGTAGACGATGTTCTCGTCGTCGATCGAGGCGAGCGCCACGTCCAGGTGGTAGAAGCGCGGGTCGACCAGGCGCAGCGAGACCACCGGTCGGCCGAGCGCCTCCTGCGCCTCGGCGTGCGCCGCCAGCTCGGTGCGGAAGCCGTGGCCGGCGAGGATCAGCCCGCCGTGCGCGTCCGGCAGGTACGCGAAGTCGCCCTCGCCCTCGTTGGTCTCGCTCGGCGCGATGAACCGCCAGCCGTTCGCCTCGTAGAACGCCCGGTGCGCGGCGGCCTCGGCGGCCCGCTGCTCGTGCTTGAACTGGGCGCCGTAGACCGTCCCGTCCACCACGAAGGCCCCGTTGGCCGCGAAGACCATGTCCGGCAGCCCGCGCTCGGGGCTGAGCTGGTGCACCTCGTGGCCGAGGCCGACGAGCGTCTCCCGCAGGCGGTCCCACTGCTTGACCGCCAGCTCCGCGTCGACCGGCGCGGTCACGTCCATCCACGGGTTGATCGCGTACTCGACCGCGAAGTGCTCGGGCGAGCACATGAGGTATGTCCGCTTTCGCGGGACTCGCTGCTGGTTCACGGTCACCAAGAGTAGGTACGGTACAACTTTGGTAACAGCCACAACCATTGCTTCCCAGAGGCGGAACGTTGCAGATAGACGCGGTTGACCAGCGAATCATTGCGTTGCTCGTGGCCGATGCCCGCGCCTCGTACGCGGACATCGGCGCGCGGGTGTCACTCTCCGCCCCCGCGGTCAAGCGTCGGGTTGACCGGCTCCGATCCGCGGGCGTCATCCGCGGCTTCACGGCCGTCGTCGACCCCGCCGCCGTCGGCTGGACCACCGAGGCGTTCGTGGAACTCTTCTGCGCCGGCCGGACCACCCCGGCGCAGATCGGTGCCGCGGCACGGCGGCATCCCGAGGTGGTCGGGGCCTACACCGTCTCCGGGGAGGCGGACGCCCTGGTGCACCTGCGGGCCGCCGACATCGCCCACCTCGAGGAGGCGCTGGAACGGCTGCGGGCCGAGTCCTTCGTCACCTCGTCGCGCAGCACCATCGTGCTCTCCCGGCTGGTCGAGTCACCCGGGGTCGGCCCGTCCACGGGCTGAGACCTTGACCTCATCCCCGCTTGAGGTTGTCCACTGGACGCCGGTGGAACGCCGGGGCACCCGTCCCCGGCCGGGAGGAGGCGGCGTGCGGGCGGTGTGGCTACGGGAGTTCGGCGGCCCGGAGGCGCTGGTGCCGGGGGCGGCACCGGACCCGGCACCCGGACCGGATCAGGTGCTGATCGAGGTCGCCCACGCCAACCTCACCTTCGTGGAGACCATGTTCCGATCGACCGGGTTCGGACCGTTCACCGGGTCGCTGCCGCTGATCCCCGGCAACGGGGTGGGCGGAGTGATCACCCAGGTGGGCCCCGGCGTGGACCCGGCGCTGGTGGGGCGGCGGGTGGTGAGCAGCACCGGCGGCTCCGGCGGGTACGCCGAGCGCGTGGTGGTCGACCGGGACGCGCCGTTCGCGGTGCCGGACGGGCTGCCGCTGGACCAGGCGGTGGCGCTGCTCGCCGACGGTCGTACGGCCGGCATGCTGGTGCACGCGGCCGGGCTGCGCGGCGGCGAGCGGGTGCTGGTCGAGGCGGCGGCGGGCGGGGTGGGCAACCTGCTGACGCAACTCGCCACGGCCGCCGGAGCCCGGGTCGTGGCCGCCGCCGGGGGTGCCCGGAAGGTGGCCCTGCTCCGCGAACGCGGCCTCGACGCGGTGGTGGACTACCGGCAGCCGGACTGGACCGCCCGGGTACGCGCCGCCACCGCCGGGATCGACGTGGTCTTCGACGGGGTGGGCGGCCGGCTCGCCCGCGAGGCGTTCGACCTGCTCGGCCCGGGCGGGCGGATGCTCAGTTTCGGGCTGGCCAGCGGCGCCTGGGCGGACCTGCCCGCCGACCTCGCGGCCGCCCGCGGAGTGACCCTGCTCCGGCCGTCCGCCGCGCCGGACGAGCTGCGCGCGTTCACCAAGCAGGTGCTCGCCGAGGCGGCGGCCGGGCGACTGCGCCCGCTGATCGGGCAGCGCTTCCCGCTGGACCGGGCCGCCGACGCGCACGCCGCCATCGAGTCCCGCGCCACCGTCGGCAAAACCCTCCTCGACCTCTGACGCCTTCCCGCGCTCTCCGCGCGGGCGCCCGAATGTCAGAGGTACATGCCGGTGCGGTGCTCGGGCTGGGCGCGGGAGGGCTTGTCGGCCTCGCCGAAGAAGCGCCGGCCGCCGAACTCGCCGTGCAGCCGGTCGTCCAGCTCGTCGGCCAGGCCGGTCATCACCTGGACGGCGAGCATCAGGTGGGTGGGCTGGAAGTTGCGGCCGAAGACCGGGATCGAGGCCCACACCGTGTCGTCGGCGCAGTAGAGGCGGCCGATCGGCATCCGGTTGGTCAGCTCGGAGAGCTTCACATAGAGGCGCTCGGTCGGCTCGACCTCGGTGAGCACCGGGGAGAAGACGTCGACCAGGGGCGGGTTGTCGCGTACCCGGACGAAGACCATGGCCGAGCCGGCACGGATGTTGATGTCGCCGTCCGAGTCGATCTGCAACTGGTCGGCATTCGACTTGAGCATCGTGGAGACGACCGTCCGGACCCGCTCCTCCAGCGCGAGCACGTCGTTCCCGCCGGCCTGCGCGGTCGCCGCCGCGGCCAGCGCCTCGTCGAGGTCCGCCTCCACGTCCCGGCCCGGGCCGAACTCGCTCCGCGCGGTGCCCAGCGGCTCCACCGGCAGCGGCTCGCCCTCGGCGTCATGCACCAGATAGACCAGGAAGGCGGGGTGCGGCGCCCCGTAGACGTCACGGAGGGTGCGGGACAGCACGGCCGCCAGCCGAGCGGCCTCGTCGACCGCGCAGTCCAGCCCGAACTGCTCGCCGGAGCCCGCCATCACCCCCGGCGGGGACCAGCCGAGCGCGATCATGTCGGCCACGGCGGCCCGGTCCAGGCGGTATCCCTGCGGCAGGGTGGCGTTGCCCACGGCCCGCGCCGACAGCCGGCCCTCCTCGCCGACGTCCACGCTGATCGAGTAGACGGCGTCCCCGGTCCCGGAGGCGGTGGGGTCGAGGGTCAGCTCCAGATGCGTACCGGCCGGCAGGTCGCGCAGCCGGTCGGCCAGCGCGCGGGCGAACTCCCGCCAGGCCTCGGTCACCTTGGCCCGGAGGTCCGCCGTGGTCGGCTCGTCCAGCAGGATCGACTCGTACTGCTCCGGCACACCGCCGGCGGGCTCACCGGTCGGCACCGAGGGGTGGTCAGCCGTCATGATCGCCTCCGTCCGTCACGGCCACCCTACCCACGGACGGTGGGGGGCGAATCACGGCGGACCAGGATCGGACAGCCACCCCAAAACGCCCCGCCGCGGGCCCGTCTCTCCGGGGACCCGGACGTGGGTCGGCACGGCCGGGGGCTACTCGGCCGGCGTGGTGCCGTCCAGGTCGAGCGGCCAGGAGTTGGCCAGCTCACTGAGCCGCGCAGCCGTCGCGGCCAGGTCGCCGCCGCGCCCCACGGCCACCCCCAGCAGGTACGCGGTGACCGGCGCGCCCGGGCGCAGCACCTGGTGGGCCACGTCCTTGGCCAGGTCCAGCACGACCGGCACCGACACGTCGCCCGGGTCGAGCCCCAACTCGGCGCAGGCTGCCGTGACCCAGTCGTCCATCACCGTCATCTCGTCCACTCCTCGGCCCGGCGTACGTCCTCGTCAGTGTCGCAGTCGAACCAGGGCGGCGGCCCGGAGCCGGACCAGGCCACCTCCCGGACCGTCATGCCGGCCAGCAGCCCGCGTACCGGAGCCCCGTCGACCGTGCCGCCCCGCTCGGCGGCGAGACGGTCCACCGCCGCCCGCAGCGCGGCGACCCGCCACACCCCGCAGAGCTGCTGCCGGCGGCCGTCGCTGTCCACGTAGCAGGCCCCGTCGGCGGTCGACCCGTCGAGCGCGCGCCGCAGGTCCGCCACCGCCTCGGGGGTGAGCAGGGGAAGGTCGGCGGCGAGCAGGGCGACCGTGGTCGTACCGGGGGCGAGCAGGGCCAGCCCGGCAGCCGTGGCGGCCACCGGGCCACCGCCGGGCGGCCGCTCGCGGGTCAGCCGTACGTCGTCGGGGAGTGGACCGGCCGGACCGACCACGATCCGCGGCGCGGCGTCGACGACCGCGGCCAGCACCCGGTGCAGCATGGGCCGGCCGCCGACCGGACGCGCCGGCTTGTCCACCCCGCCCATCCGGCGGGCCGCGCCGCCCGACAGCACCACCGCCGCGTACGCCGTCACCCGCCCACGGTAAACCGCAGCGCGCTCCGTCCGCCCTCCAGCAGGACCCCACGCAGCGGGGATCGGCCTGGCCAAGGACGTCTGGCTGGTCGGCCCCGGCTGACCCTGGTGCGCGGGAGCGGCATCGCCGTGCGGGTGGCGGACCGCGCGCGGCAGGATGGCGGGATGGGACGGGCGACTGAGCGGCGCGGCGTGCTCCGGATCGATCTCGACGCGGCGGCCGACGGGCGCGCCCGGGTACGGCGACCGGACACCCTGGCGGTGGAGGAGCCGCTGGAGATCCGGGTCGGCCCGGCGGGCCCCGGCCGGCGGAAGCCGCTCGCGGTGACCATGCGTACCCCCGGCGACGACCTGGACCTGGCGGTCGGCTTTCTGCTCACCGAGGGCCTGATCCGGTCCGCCGACGACGTGTACACCGCCCAGCTCTGCGCCGGGGCGGAGACGCCGAACACCTACAACGTGGTCGACGTGGTGCTGTCGCCCGGCGTGCCCGAGCCCACCACCGACCCGGCCCGCAACTTCTACACGACCAGCTCGTGCGGGGTGTGCGGCAAGGCGAGCATCGACGCCGTCCGCACCCGGTCGCTGTTCGCGGTGCGGGACGACCCGCTCCGCGTGCCCGCCGAGCTGCTGGCCGCCCTGCCGGACCGGCTCCGCGCGGCACAGCGCGCCTTCGACCGGACCGGTGGGCTGCACGCGGCCGGGCTCTTCACCGCCGCCGGCGAGCTGGTGGTGCTGCGCGAGGACGTCGGCCGGCACAACGCGGTGGACAAGGTGGTCGGCTGGGCGGTCCGGGAACGCCGGCTGCCGCTGGCCGGGCACGTGCTGCTGGTCTCCGGCCGGGCCAGCTTCGAGCTGACCCAGAAGGCGTGGATGGCCGGAGTGCCCCTGCTGGCGGCGGTCTCCGCGCCCAGCACCCTCGCCGTCGAGTTGGCCGAGGAGGCCGGCATGACAGTGGTCGGCTTCCTACGCGGCCGGACGATGAACGTCTACGCGGGCGCAGCACGGATCAGCGAATAGTGGGAACGCCAGGGGAGCCTGCGTGAATTGACGCGACCTCCCTGAGCGCCGACGTCAGATGCGCCGGCGGGGAATGCGGCGGCGGGGCCGGCGGCGCACCACCCCCGGGAAACCGACCGCCGGCCAGCCGTCCAACTCCGACGGCGGCATCCCGCGGCGGAGCATGTCGTCCAGGAGCAGGGCGAGGGAGTAGTCGGGGCGGGTGGCGAGCACGCGTTCCAGGGCCACCGCCGCCAGGGCACCGTGCCCCGCCCGCCAGGCCGCGAAGGCGAGCAGGCTGCCGGGGGCGGCGATCAGCTCCGGCTCGGCCCGGCGCAGCACGTCGGTCCAGAGGCTGATGTCGGCGTCCCGGCCGTCGGTCCGTTCCCAGGCGTGGTCGCGTACCGGGAGTTGGGTGAGGAGCACGGTCAGCCAGGCCACCTGGTCGTCGCCCAGCCGCTCGCCGCGCCGGTGCCGGCGGAATGCCTCGCGCACCGCCGCGACGCCCGCGGAGCGTACGGAGCGGCCACCGGCCAGCGCGGTCTCGGCCGCCTCCTCGGTCAGCTCAGCCAGGCGTCGGCGCGCCCGGACGGTGGCCCGGCGCATGGCCACCCGGACCGGCCCGTCGAGCGCGGCCACCTGTGCGGCCAGCGCGGCCCGGTCGGGCAGAGCCACCTGACCGGCGAAGACGGCCGCCGCGCTGACCTCGCTGGTCCCCGGGTCGTACGGGGTGCCGTCGGGCGGGCAGCACGCGGGCTCGGTGCAGAGGTAAGACCACCAGCGCCCGTCGGTCACCCGCAGGGCGTCGAGGACGAGCAGCCCGGCGTCGTCCAGCGCCTCGCCCACGGCGTCGACCGCACCGGTCACCCGCGTGGCCGGGCCGTATCCGATCACGGTGGCGGCCTCGCTGCCCTGCCGGGCGATGACCTGCGCGAGATGGCGGGCGGCCGGACCCGGGTCGGATCCCGGTTCGGGCAGGTCGCCCCGGGCGGCGAAGACCACCCGCCGGCCGCGTAGCGCCACCACCACCAGGCTGTCGGCCGGGTGGAAGCCGAGCAGGTACGGCACGGCGGCGATCAGGTCGGCGGGCGAGCGGACGGCGAGCCGGGGGCGCGGGGTGGGAGTCATGCCGGGAGCGTGCGGCGGGTGGGTGCCGGCGCGACAGGCCCTGTGGACGACACGCGGGTTATCCACAGATACGGAGAGTATCGATGCAGGTGAGCGCCGAACGGCAGGCGTCCGAACCGCTACCGCCCCACGAGGACCGTCCGGACCGGCTACCTTGCGCTCATGGACCTGGCGTACCTGCGGGCACACCCGGAGCACCTGCCGACCTTCCTGACCCACCAGCGGATCCGGGAGACGCCGGTCTCCGGCGGGGACATCTGCGCCGCGTCCCGGCTCACCCTCGACGACGGGCACTCGATCTTCGCCAAGACCTGGCCGGAGAAGGCGGCCCGCCCGGTGCCGGAGGGCTTCTTCGCCACCGAGGCGGCCGGCCTCCGCTGGCTGCGCGAGCCGGGCACGGTGGCCGTACCCGAGGTGGTGGTGGCGCTGCCGGAGCTGCTGGCGCTCGACTGGGTCGAGCCCGGCGAGCCGACGCCGGAGGCGGCCGAACGGTTCGGCCGCGAGCTGGCCGGGCTGCACCGGGCCGGAGCGCCCACCTTCGGCGCCGAGCGGCCCGGGTTCATCGGCGCGCTGCCGCAGGACAACACCCCCGACCCCGGCCCCTGGTCGGCGTGGTTCGCCCGCCGCCGGTTGATGCCGTACCTGAAGATGTCGGTCGACGACGGCGCGCTCAGCGGCGCGGACGCCAGCCTGGTCGAGGAGCTGATCGGCCGGATCGGCGAGTTCGGCGGGGACGAGCCGCCGGCCCGGATCCACGGCGACCTCTGGCCGGGCAACCTGCTCTGGGGGGCGGACGACCGGGTCTGGCTGGTCGACCCGGCGGCGCACGGCGGCCACCGGGAGACCGATCTGGCGCAGCTGGCGCTCTTCGGCGGCCCGTCGCACCTCGACCGGATGATGGCGGCCTACCGGGAGGCATGGCCGCTGGCCGACGGCTGGCGGGAGCGGGTGCCGTTGCACCAGCTCCACCTGCTGCTCGTGCACACCGCCCTGTTCGGCGCGGCATACCGGGATGCGGTGGTCTCCGCCGCCCACAGTGCGCTGGGGGGCGCCGGACGCGCTACGGTCGACAGGTGACCGCCGCCCCGACGACCGACGGAGTCCTCGTCGACCGGTACGGTCGGGTCGCCCGGGACCTGCGGGTCTCGCTGACCGACAAGTGCAACCTGCGCTGCACCTACTGCATGCCGGCCGAGGGCCTGCCCTGGCTCTCCGGGCCGCAGCTGCTCACCGACGACGAGATCATCCGGCTGATCCGCGTCGCGGTGCACCGGCTCGGGGTCACCGAGGTGCGTTTCACCGGCGGCGAGCCGCTGATCCGGCCCGGCCTGGTCGGCATCGTGTCGGCGGTGGCCGCGCTGCGACCCCGGCCCCGGATCTCCCTGACCACCAACGGCATCGGCCTGGCCCGCCTCGCGCCCGCCCTGCGCGCCGCCGGTCTCGACCGGGTGAATGTCTCGCTCGACACGGTGGACCGGACCCGGTTCGCCGAGCTGACCCGGCGGGACCGGCTCGATGACGTGCTGGCCGGGCTGGCCGGCGCGGCGGCCGCCGGGCTGACCCCGGTGAAGGTCAACGCGGTGCTGATGCGCGGGGTCAACGACGACGAGGCTCCCACGCTGCTCCGGTTCGCCCTGGCGCACGGCTACGAGCTGCGGTTCATCGAGCAGATGCCGCTGGACGCGCAGCACGGCTGGGACCGCAGCCGGATGGTCACCGCCGACCAGATCCTGGCCAATCTGCGCGCCGAGTTCGACCTGAGCACCGATCCGGCCGAGCGGGGCGCATCCCCGGCCGAGACCTGGCTGGTGGACGGCGGACCGGCCCGGGTCGGGGTGATCGCCAGTGTGACCCGACCCTTCTGCGGCGACTGTGACCGGACCCGGCTCACCGCCGACGGCCAGGTCCGCGCCTGCCTCTTCGCCACCGAGGAGTCCGACCTGCGCGGCGCGCTGCGCGCCGGGGTGGACGACGCCGAGCTGGCCCGCCGCTGGCGGACCGCGATGTGGGGCAAGCGGGCCGGGCACGGCATCGACGATCCGGCCTTCCTGCAACCCGCCCGTCCCATGTCGGCGATCGGAGGCTGACCGGTGGAGCTGACCGTCCGCTACTTCGCCGGCGCACGTGCCGCCGCCGGCCGCGCCGAGGAGACCGTCTCCGCCGGCCGGTCCCTCGACGAGCTCGTGGACGAGCTGGCCGAGCGGCACGGCGAAGGGCTGAGCACCGTGCTGAAGGCGGCCAGCTTCCTGGTCGACGGCCTGGCCTGCCATGATCGTCGGGCACCGCTGCCGGCCGGGGCGACGGTCGACGTACTGCCCCCGTTCGCGGGCGGCTGAGGAGGCTCGCGTGTTGGCGATGGCAACATTCCTGGGCTTCGCCGTGCTCGTCACCGCCCTGATCCACCTCTACCTGTGGAAGCGGCTGATCCGCGACACCACTCGGCCCGGGCGCTCGCGGCGCATCGGCGGAATAGCGCTGCTGCTGCTGGCGCTACTGGTGCCGGCCACCATGATCGCGACCCGCGGCGGGGTGCACTGGCTGGCCTGGCCGGGCTACCTCTGGCTGGCCCTGATGTTCTACCTGCTGGTCCTGCTGCTGGTGCTGGAAGTGCCGCTGGCGGTGGCGAAGCTGGCGCTGCGGCGCCGGGCGCGGGTCGGCCTGCCCGCGTCCGAGCCCGCGCTGGTCGGGGCCGGTGGACCGGCCGCCGGACCGCTCGACATCGCGGCCGCCCAGGCGGAAATGCCCTCGGCCGGCCTCGCCCGGGCCTCGTCCGTCGGCCTCGCCGAGCCGCCAACCGTCCAGCCGCCGGCCGACCAACCCGCCGAGTCGGCGACCGGTCCCGCGAATCCGCCCCCGGCCGGCACCACCGCGGCGCCGGCCCCCGACCATGACCCGTCGCGCAGGTTGCTGCTCACCCGGGGCGCCGCGATCTTCGCCGGGCTCACCGCCGCCGGTCTCACCGGGTACGGCGTCCGCACGGCGATGGGACCGCCGCGGCTGGACCGGGTGCAGATCCCGCTGGCCAAGCTCCCCCGCAGCATGGACGGGCTGCGGATCGCCACGGTCTCCGACATCCACCTGGGGCCGCTGCGCGGACGGTCGCACACCGAGCGGATCGTCGCGATGATCAACCGGCTCGACGCCGATCTGGTGGCGGTGGTCGGTGACCTGGTCGACGGCTCGGTCGCCGAGCTGGGCGCGGCGGCGGAACCGTTGCGCGACCTGCGGTCCCGATCCGGCAGTTTCTTCGTCACCGGCAACCACGAGTACTACTCCGGTGTCGAGGAATGGGTCCAGGAGGTGGACCGGCTCGGCCTGCGGGTCCTCCAGAACGCGCGCCAGGAGATCCGGGCCCGGGGTGGCGTACTCGACCTGGCCGGGGTGAACGACGTCACCGCAGCCGGCACCGGGCTGGCCGCCCCCGCCGACTACGCCGCCGCCCTCGGCGACCGGGACCCGAGCCGACCGGTGGTGCTGCTGGCCCACCAGCCGGTGGCCGCGTACGAGGCGGCGAAGTACGGCGTGGACCTCCAACTCTCCGGGCACACCCATGGCGGGCAGATGGTGCCGTTCAACCTGCTGGTGGGGCTTCAGCAGCCGGTGGTCTCCGGCCTCGGCGAGGTGGACGGGACCAAGGTCTATGTGACCAACGGCGCCGGTTTCTGGGGCCCGCCGGTGCGGGTCGGTGCGCCGCCACAGGTGACCCTCGTCGAACTCCGCGCCCAATAGCGCGAACCGGCTGCCGGGTCCAGCACCGGATTGCTCAGGTCACGCGTACGCGTGGCGGCGGGCGGGCCGGGGACGGCTCGTGGCAGGATGCGGCGTGCCTCCGTTCAGCGCCGTACCCCCCGGTGGCCTCCCGCCGTTCGTCGCGGATCTACACATCCACTCGAAGTACTCGCGCGCGTGCAGCCGGGACCTGACCCTGCCAAACCTCGGATGGTGGGCCCGGCGCAAGGGCATCGGCGTCCTCGGCACCGGTGACTTCACCCATCCCGCCTGGTACGACCACCTCCGCGAGACCCTGCACCCGGCCGAGCCCGGCCTGTTCCGGCTCAGCCCGGATGCGGAGCGGGACATCGCCCGGCGGCTGCCACCCCGGCTGGCCAGCACGGCGGAGGCGGACCCGGTCCGGTTCCTGCTCAGTGTGGAGATCTCCACGATCTACAAGCGGGACGACCGGACCCGGAAGGTGCACCACCTCATCTACCTGCCGGACCTGGACGCGGTGGCCCGGTTCAACGCCGCGCTGGGGCGGATCGGCAACCTGGGGTCGGACGGCCGGCCGATCCTCGGCCTGGACTCCCGGGACCTGCTGGAGATCACGCTGGAGGCCAGCCCGGACGGCTACCTGGTGCCCGCGCACATCTGGACGCCGTGGTTCTCCGCGCTCGGCTCGAAGTCCGGCTTCGACGCGATCGCCGACTG
This sequence comes from Micromonospora sp. NPDC007230, assembly GCF_042869115.1. Classification (NCBI taxonomy): domain Bacteria; kingdom Bacillati; phylum Actinomycetota; class Actinomycetes; order Micromonosporales; family Micromonosporaceae; genus Micromonospora; species Micromonospora sp. NPDC007230. The sequence continues at coordinate 100,002 of NZ_JBIAFE010000011.1, forward strand.
CTACGCCGACCTGGCCGAGCACGTCTTCGCCGTGGAGACCGGCCTCTCCTCCGACCCGGAGATGAACTGGCGGGTCGGCAGCCTGGACCGCTACCAGCTCGTGTCCAACTCGGACGCGCACTCGCCGCCCGCGCTGGCCCGCGAGGCCACCGTCTTCAGCTCGACCCGCGACTACTTCGCGATCCGGGAGGCGTTGCGCACCGGGGACGGGCTCGCCGGCACCATCGAGTTCTTCCCGGAGGAGGGCAAGTACCACGCCGACGGGCACCGGCTCTGCGGGGTGAACTGGGCGCCCGAGCGGACCCGGGAGGCCGGCGGCCGGTGCCCGGAGTGCGGCAAGCCGCTGACGGTGGGCGTACTCAGCCGGGTCGAGGAGCTGGCCGACCGGCCCGAGGGGCACCGGCCGGCACACGCCCGCGAGGTGACCCACCTGGTGCCGCTGGCCGAGATCCTCGGCGAGATCAACAAGGTCGGTGCCCGGTCGAAGAAGGTCGAGGGGAAGCTCAACGAGCTGATCGCCGCGCTCGGCCCGGAGCTGGAGATCCTGACCGGCGCCCCGCTGGACGAGATCGGCCGGGTCGGCGGCGAACTGCTCGCCGAGGGCATCGGCCGGCTCCGCCGCGGCGAGGTGCGCCGGGTCCCGGGCTACGACGGCGAGTACGGCGTGATCACCCTGTTCGACCCCGCCGAGCTGGGTGGCAGTGCCGCGCCGAACGCGCAGGACACCCTCTTCGACGTACCCGTACCCGCGCAGCGGAAGCCCGCGGAGCCGGCGCCGAAGCCGAAGGCGAAGCGCCCGGCGACGGCCAAGCCGGAGCCGAAGCGGAAGCCCGTCCCGCCACCGCCGCCACCGATCGCGCCGGTGCCCTCTCCGCACGAGCCCTTCGAGCCGATGCTCGCCGGGATGGAGGAGGTCGGCACCGGCCTGCTGGACCGGCTCGACGCGATGCAGCGGGTGGCGGCCTCCGCACCGGGTGGCCCGCTGCTCATCGTGGCCGGCCCGGGCACCGGCAAGACCCGGACGCTGACCCACCGGATCGCGTACCTCTGCGCGGAGCTGAACGTCTTCCCGGAGCAGTGCCTGGCGATCACCTTCACCCGCCGGGCGGCCGAGGAGCTGCGGCACCGCCTGGACGGGCTGCTCGGCCCGGTCGCCGAGGACATCACGGTCGGCACCTTCCACTCGCTGGGGCTGACCATCCTGCGGGAGAACGCCGCAGCCGCCGGGCTGCCGGCGGATTTCCGCATCGCCGACGACGCGGACCGCGCGGCGGCCCGGACCGAGGTCGGTGACGACGACGACCGGTACACCTCGCTGCTGCGCAAGCGGGACCTGGTCGACCTGGACGAGCTGCTCACCCTGCCGGTGGCGCTGCTGACGGCGGACCGGAAGCTGGTCCGCGAGTACCGCGAGCGCTGGAAGTGGATCTTCGTCGACGAGTACCAGGACGTCGACGCCGTCCAGTACGAGCTGCTGCGGCTGCTCAGCCCCGCCGACGGCAACCTCTGCGCGATCGGCGACCCCGACCAGGCGATCTACTCGTTCCGGGGGGCGGACGTCGGCTACTTCCTGCGCTTCTCCCAGGACTTCACCGACGCCCGGCTGGTCCGGCTGAACCGCAACTACCGCTCCTCGGCACCGATCCTGGCCGCCGCGGTGCAGGCCATCGCGCCGTCGTCGCTGGTCCGTGGCCGCCGGCTCGACCCGGCCCGGCTCGACCCGGAGGCCCCGCTGGTCGGTCGCTACGCCGCGGCCTCCGTCGCGGACGAGGCCGATTTCGTGGTACGCACCGTCGACGAGCTGGTCGGCGGCCTGTCCCACCGCTCGCTCGACTCGGGCCGGATCGACGGCCGGTCCACCTCGCTGTCGTTCTCCGACATCGCCGTGCTCTACCGCACCGACTCGCAGGCCGCACCGATCGTGGACGCCCTGGCCCGGGCCAACATCCCGGTGCAGAAGCGCTCACACGACCGGCTCCGCGACCGGCCCGGGGTGACGGCGATCGCCCGCGAGCTGCGGCACGCCGGGCTGGACGGCTCGTTGGCCGCCCGCGTCCGGCTGGCCGGGCAGATCCTGGCGGAACGCTTCGCCGTGCCGACGCTCGACGGCGCCGGCTCGGTACGCCCCGAGGACGTCCGCACCGCGGTGGACCTGCTCACCCCGCTGGCCCGGCGCTGCGGCGACGACCTCGGGGTCTTCCTCTCCCAGCTCGCCACCGGGGCGGAGGTGGACGCCCTGGACCCGCGCGCCGAGGCGGTCACCCTGCTCACCCTGCACGCGGCCAAGGGCCTGGAGTTTCCGGTGGTCTTCCTGGTCGGCGCGGAGGACGGGCTGCTGCCGCTGCGCTGGCCGGGGTCGGAGCCGGGCGACGACGCGATCGCCGAGGAGCGCCGGCTCTTCTTCGTCGGGCTCACCAGGGCGCAGGACCGGCTTTACGTGAGTCACGCCGCCCGGCGGATCCGGCACGGGTCGGAGCGCGAGTGCCGCCCGTCACCGTTCCTCGACGTGATCGACCCGGGGCTCTTCGAACGGTTCGGCGAGGCCGAGCCCCGCCGCCCCAAGGACCGCCAGCTCCGCCTGATCTGAGGGGAGAGGGGCCCTGCTCAACGGCGGACGGCCTCCCGGGCTGCCCGGTCGACCGACCGGCGGGGACGCTCGGTGCTCACCACCACGGCCACCCCGGCGACGATCACCGCCCCGCCGAGCAGCACCTGGGTGGTGACCGGTTCGGCGGCGAACAGCGCGCCGAGCGCCACCGCGACCACCGGGTTCACGTACGCGTAGGTGGCGACGAGGGAGATCGGGGCGTGGTGCAGCAGCCAGACGTACGCGGTGAAGGCGACCAACGAGCCGGCCACCATCAGGTACAACAGCGCCGCCCAGGAGCGGCCGGTCACCTGAGCCGGGGAGAAATCGCGCAGCTCGCCCCGGACGGTGGCGAGCACGGTGAGCGCCGCCGCGCCGGCGACCATCTCGTAGACGGTGGCCACGAACGGGTCGGCCGGCATCCGGATACGTCCGGAGAGATAGGAGCCGACGGACCAGCAGGTGGCCCCGACGACCACGGTGAGCGCGCCGACCACGGGTACGTTGCCCGGCCCACCGGTGGGAAGCACGAGCAGGACGAGCCCGACGAAGCCGAGGGCCACCCCAGCGAAGGTCCACAGCCGGGGCCGGTCGCCGCCGAGCGTACGCAGCAGCACGACCAGCAGCGGGACGGTGGCCACCAGCAGCGCGGCGATGCCGGAGGGCAGCGCCACGCCGGCCGGGCCGGACTCGGCGAGGACCACGAGCCCGTTGCCGCCGGCGAGCAGGAGCACGCCGACCAGGGCGGCGGACCCGAGCTGCCGACGATCGACGCGGAGCGCCCCCCGCCCGCGGCGGAGCCGGAGCACCAGGGCGAGCACGCCGGCGGCGGCGGCGAACCGCATCGCCGCGGAGGCGAGCGGCGGCAGCGACTCGACCGCGACCCGGATGCCCAGGTAGGTCGAGCCCCAGAGCACGTAGACGAGGACCAGCGCGGTCCAGACGAACGCGGGACGGGCGGCGGTGGGGGCGTGGTCGACGGTCGACGTCGCAGCTGTGGGGCGTGAGCTCATCGGTGGACCAGGCTACGGTGACCAGGGCACGGTGTCCCCGGTTGGTGGCCGGCCTCTCACCCACTGGCGTACCCAGGAGGTCCTCCATGTCGAACTTCGGACCACCGGGTGGCGGCTCCCCTGGCCCGTGGGACGGACGGCGACCCGAGGACGAGTACGCCCCGCCGGCCGACCCTCGCTACGACCCGGGGTACGCCCGGCAGCCGGGCGGGTGGGGCGAGCCGCCCGCCCAGCGGCACGAGCCGACCGTCGGCTGGGACACCGGGCAGCCGGCCCAGCAGGGATACCCGCCGACCATGCCCGGCTACGCCGGTCATCCGCCCCACGCCGAGCCTGCGCCGTACGCCGGCCAGCCGCCCTACCCCGGCCAGCCGCCCCACGCCGAGCCGACGCCGTACGCCGAGCCGACGCCGCCGAAGCGCGGCCGGGGCCGGCTGGTCGCGGTGCTGGCCGGGCTGGCGGTGCTGGTGCTCGGCGGGGCCGGGGCGTACTGGGTCCTCGGCCGGGACGAGCCGGCCCGGGTGAGCGGCTCCGGCGCGCCGGCCTCCGCGCCGGCCGACCCGACCGCGGGGGCGAGCACGCCCCCCGATCCGGCGACCACCACCCCGGCTCCGGCGACCTCGACCGACTCGCGCTTCGTCAAGGCGGGCCAGTGCGTCCGCAACGAGGGCGCGGACGGGCAGCAGCCGAAGCTGGCGATCAGCGAGTGCGGCCCGAAGAGCTACCAGGTGTTGCGCCGCTTCGACGGTCCGACCAGCGGCCAGCAGGACGCCGAGGCGAAGTGCGCCAAGGTCGAGGGCTACACCGACTGGTACTTCTTCGACAGCGAGTTGGACACCCTCGACTTCGTGCTCTGCCTCAAGCGCCGCTGACCTGCGCTGCTGACCTGCGCTGCTGACCTGCGCCGCGGCGGCACGGCCGACGGTAACCAAAACTAGGGCTGTCTAGCGTGGATGCTAGACAGCCCTAGTTTTCTGTCGAGGAGCCCGACACGCCGGTAGCCCCATCTACGGATGTCTAGCCTCCCAGCTAGACGGCCCGATACTCTGCGATTCGTGGATCCGGTCCGCAACCCGTACGCCCCCGGTGCCGGCCAGCGCCCGCCCGAACTCGCCGGCCGGGGACGCGAGCTGGACGTCTTCGACGTGGTGCTGGAACGGATCGCCCGGGGCCGCCCGGAACGCAGCCTGATGCTCACCGGACTGCGCGGGGTGGGCAAGACGGTCCTGCTGAACACCCTCCGCTCGCAGGCGATCAACCACCTCTGGGGCACCGGCAAGATCGAAGCCCGGCCCGACCAGTCGCTGCGCCGGCCGATCGCCGCCGCACTGCACATGGCGGTCCGCGAGCTGGCGCCCCGGCACCGCGCCCCGGAGCGGATCGACGCCTTCCTCGGCGTGCTCAAGGCGTTCGCCCAGCGCACCGCGCCCACCGGACGCGGCGGGGCCGCGCCGAAGCTGCGCGACCGCTGGCAGCCGGGCATCGACGTGCCGGCCAGCAGCGGCCGGGCCGACTCCGGGGACATCGAGATCGACCTGGTCGAGCTGCTCACCGACGCCGCAGCGGTCGCCACCGACGTGGGCACCGGCGTCGCGATCTTCATCGACGAGATGCAGGACCTCGGCGCGGAGGACGTCTCCGCGCTCTGCGCCGCCTGCCACGAGCTGTCCCAGCTCGGCGCGCCGCTGATCGTCGTCGGCGCCGGGCTGCCGCACCTGCCGGCCGTGCTCAGCGCCGCTAAGTCGTACTCGGAGCGGCTCTTCCGCTACCAGCGGATCGACCGGCTGGACCGGATCGCCGCCGATCAGGCGCTCTGCGCGCCGGCCGAGCGGGAGGAGGTCGAGTACGAGCCGAAGGCCCTCGACCTGCTCTACGAGAAGTCCGGCGGATACCCCTACTTCGTCCAGGCGTACGGGAAGGCCACCTGGGACCACGCGCCCCGCTCGCCGATCGCCGCCGCCGACGTCCGGGTCGCCGCACCCGAGGCGGAGGCCGAGCTGGCCGTCGGCTTCTTCGGATCCCGGTTCGAGCGGGCCACCCCGGCCGAACGCGAGTACATGCGGGCGATGGCGACGCTCTCCCTGGTGGAAGGGGAGGAGAACGGCCGGGACGACATGGACGCGGCGGTACCCACCGCGGAGATCGCCCGGGCGCTGGGCCGCAAGCCGGCCAGCCTCTCACCCGCCCGGGACGCCCTGATCAAGAAGGGGCTGATCTACTCCGGCGAGCGCGGCACGGTCGCCTTCACCGTCCCGCACTTCGGCCGCTACCTGCGCACCCAGCCGGCCTGACCACCCGGCTCACACCTTCGCCCAGGGCGGTGGGAAGAGCACCTCACCCCCCGGCGGCGGGGCCTCGTCCGTGGTGGACGGGGGCAGCACCAACGCCTGCCACGGCTCCCCGAGCCCCGACCAGGGGCTGGTCAGTCCCTGCCGGTCCGCCCGGCTGAACCCGAAGCGGCGGTAGAACGCCGGGTCGCCGAGCACCACCACCAGCCGCTCACCCAGCTCGGTCGCGGCGTCCAGGGCCGCCTGCACCACCGCCGTGCCGTGCCCGATCCGCTGCCGGTACGGCGCGACCGCCACCGGCCCGAGCGCCAGGGCCGGGTACGCCGCATCGTCGCTGCACACCCGCACCCGGGTCAGCAGCGCGTAACCGACGACCTCACCGCCGTACTCGGCGACCATGGCCAGCTCCGGGATCCAGGCGTCGCTGTGCCGGAGGTCGTCGACCAGCCCCACCTCGGGCGGGGTGGCCACGTCGGGGCGGGCGAAGGCGGTCGCCAGCACCCGGGCGACCGGTGCCTCGTCCGCCGGATCCTCGGGTCGGAGTCGCAGGGTCGTCACCCGCGCGACCTTACCGTCCGAACCCCGTCCATCAGCGACGGTCGCTGAAATCAGCCCGGCGACCGGGCTGGCCGGACGTCCATGTCGGCCGATCTCGTTCGAGTGTTGCCGGGGTGGTGACCGGCCCGACGGGGTATGACTGGTTTATGAAGCCCGTGCGCTCCCTCGCCCGAGTCATGTTGAGCGGCATCTTCGTGGTCAGCGGCGCCCGTAACCTGCAGAACCCGGGACGGCTGGTCACGGCCGCCAAGCCGGTCACCGACCGGGTCGCCCCGCTGATCCAGAACCTGCACCCACGGATCCCGACCGACACCGAGGCACTGGTCCGCGCGAACGCGGCCACTCAGCTCGTCGGCGGGCTGATGCTGGCGACCGGCAAGTTCACCCGGCCGGCCGCGCTCGTCCTCGCCGGGACCCTGGTGCCGACCACCTTCGCCGGCCATCCCTTCTGGAGTAACGACGACCCGATGGCGCGGAACAACAACCAGGTCCACTTCCTGAAGAACCTCGGCCTCTTCGGCGGCCTGCTCCTCGCCGCCGCGGACACCGGGGGCAAGCCCGGACTGCGCTGGCGGGCCGGTCACCGGATCGACCACTCGCGCCGCTCGGTGCAGCGCGCGGTCCGGACCGCCCGCCGAGAGGCGAAGATCGCCGTACGCTCGGCAGCCTCCGCCCGCCGAATACCGGGTTGACCTGCATCAATACGGCCTCCACCCCCCGCAAGGCCCACTAATCACCTGAACCGTCCGAGACCCGTTAACGCGATGGAAATGTCAAAAACACGTGTGGGATCGGACACGGTCGCATAACGCGGGAGGCAGCAACGTGAGGCGCCGTTCTAGGCTCCGTGCGGGACCTGGACGGGAAGTAGGATCTTGGTACGGGGGTGGCACCGCCATGCCGACGACCGTCGGTAGACGGATGGACCGCCTCGCTCCAATCCAGCGCGGCACCCGTCGGATCGATCGCAGGACAGTCGTACGCAGCGGCGTCGTGGCCGCCGTCGCCTACGCGGCGTGGCTCGCCATCGGCGCGTTCGGGCGGCCGTACAACTTCTTCGACATGCGGATCTACCACGGTGCCGTGGTGTGGTGGGCCAGCGGCAATGAGCTCTACGACTTCATCGCCCCCTCGACGACCCTCGGCTTCACCTACCCGCCCTTCGCCGGCCTGGTCATGCTGCCGATGTCCTGGCTGCCGGTCGCGGCGGCCGGCTCGCTCAACGCCCTGGCCAGCATCGCCGCGCTCGCCGTCGTACTGGCCGCGCTGCTGCGCCCGATCGTCGACCGGCTGGGCTGGTCGCTCTGGTTCACCGTCGGCATCGCCACGCCGCTGGCCGTCGCCATCGAGCCGTCCCGGGAGACCCTCGGATACGGCCAGGTCAACCTGCTGCTGTTCGCGCTGGTCATGGCGGACCTGGTCGGCCTGCGCTGGCGGGCGAAGCGGGGCACCCACCACGACACCGCCGACTCGGCGCTGGCCCGGTACGTCTACAGCGGGGCCTGGGCCGGCGTCGGCATCGGACTGGCCACCGCGGTCAAGCTCACCCCGGCGCTGTTCATCGGGTACCTGATGATCACCCGGCAGTGGCGCGCGGCGACGACCGCGATCGGCACCGCCATCGGCGTGACCCTCGCGACGTTCGCCGTGGTCGGGCCGGAGTCGCGGACCTACTTCGGCACCGTGCTCTGGCAGACCGAGCGGGTCGGCGCGGCGGACATGACCGCCAACCAGTCGCTGGCCGGGCTGCTGGCCCGGCTCTACGACTCGATCGAGACACCCGGACTGCTCTGGCTGGCGTTCTCGGTGCTGATGCTGGCGCTGGGGCTGTCCCGGGCGGCCAGTGCCCGCGCCGACGGCGACGAGTTGACCGCGTTCACCCTGGTCGGGCTGACCGCCAACGTCATCAGCCCGATCTCCTGGTCGCACCATCTGGTCTGGGTGATCCCGGCGATCATCGTGCTGGCCGACGCCGCGGTACGCCGCCACGAGGCGAGCCGCGGTCTGTCGGTACGGATCAGCGGGATGCCACCCACCGGCGGGGTGCCCGCGCTACGCCCACCGATCTGGTATCCGGCGCTCACCGGGCTGCGGCACGGGCTCGGCGCGCTCGCCCTCTACCTGCTCTTCCTGATCTCGCCCATCTGGCCGTACGAGCACCAACTCCCCGAGGTGTCCCATTACCAGGACGGCCTGTTCGGCGCGCTGATGGAGAACTCGCTGGCGATCGCCCTGATCGTGCTCGTCGCGGCCCTGCCCTGGCGGCCCGGCGCGGAGCCCGCGTTCTACCACGACCGGCTGGTCCGCGCCGCCCAGCTCGCCGGCCGGCGCTGACCGTCCCACCCGGCCGCGTTCCCGGCCCTCATGCGCAGGTCAGGGGCAGTTCACCCACTCCTCGGTGCCGTCGGCGAACACCTGCCGCTTCCAGATCGGCAGCCGCGCCTTCACCTCGTCCACCAGCCGGGCGCAGGCCGCGAACGCCGCCGCCCGGTGAGCGGTGCTGACCGCCGCGACCAGGGCCGCGTCGCCGATCTCCAGCCGGCCGATCCGGTGCGACACGGCCACCGCGTACACGTCCGGATCGGCGGCGATCTCGGCGGCCACCTCGCGCAGCACCGCCTCGGCGGTGGGGTGTCCCTCGTACTCGAGCAGGGTGACCGACCGGCCGTGGTCGTGGTCGCGGACCACGCCCTGGAACGACACCACCGCGCCGGCCCGCCGGTCGGCCACCGCCGCCTCGTGCGCGGCCAGGTCGAGCGGCTGGTCGGTCACCACGCCGGTGGTGAGTCCCACGACCGGTCTCACCATGACCGCTCCCCGGGGGTCAACGGCAGCGGTACGAGCGGCACCCGGTCGCCGGCCTCGCCGCTGGTGCCCGGGCGGATCACCGCGAAGCCGTCCGCTCCGGCCAGCCCGCGCAGCATCGCCGAGCCGACGTGGCGCAGCGGGCGGGCGGTGCCGGCCGCCCGGTCCCAGCGGACCAGGGCCAGGTGGGTGTAGTCGCCGCGGCCGTGGACCGGCTCGGCGAGGGTGACCTGCGGCAGCACCGGCATCGGCCGACCCTGCAGGCCGGCGAGCAGCGGTGCGACCAGCGAGACCAGCGCGACCACGGCCGACTGCGGGTTGCCCGGCAAGCCCGCCACGAACCGAACCCGCCCGTCGTCGCCCATCAGCCGGGCCAGCAGCATCGGGAACCCTGGACGCACCGCCACCGTGTTGACCACGTAGTCCGCGCCGAGCTCCGCCAGCGCCGGGTGCAGGTGGTCGACCGGACCGTGCATGGTCCCGCCGGTGGTGCAGACCAGGTCGGCGTCGGCGAGCGCGCCGCGCAGCGCCGCCACGTGGGCGGGGAGGGTGTCAGCCACCGGGCCGACCACGTCGGCCGCCCGCACCTCGCAGCCGTACCGGCGCAGCCAGGCGGGCACCGCCGGGCCGAGGGCGTCGCGGACCCGGCCGGCGCCCGGCGGGCCGGTGGTCAGCAGTTCGTCGCCGAACACCAGCAGCGCCGCCCGCGGCGGGCGGCGTAGCCGCAGCGTGTCGTGACCGCAGGAGGCGGCCAGCCCGATCAGCGCCGGGTCGACCGGGGTACCGGCGGGCAGCAGTTCCTCCCCGGCGTACGCCTCCTCGCCCGGCTCCCGCCACTCGGGTGCCGGACGCGGCGTGCCGGCCACCCGGCCATCCGCGGTCCGGGTCGACTCCTCGATCCGCAGGATCGCGGCGGCCCCCGCCGGGACCATCGCGCCGGTGGCGATCTCGACGGTGGTGCCGTCGGTGGCCAGCGTGGGCGGGGTGTGCCCGGCGAGCACGCGGCCGACCACCTGCCACGGCCCGTCCCCCCGCACCGCCCAGCCATCCACGCTGGAGGTGGGGAACGCCGGCAGGTCGGTACGGGTGGTCAGCGGCTCGGCGAGGGTGTGCCCGTCGGCGTCGGCGAGTGGCCGGTCGACCGCGGGGAGCGCGGCGGCGAGGCCCACCTCGTACACCCGGGAGCGCGCCTCCTCCCACCCGGCTGGCGGCGGCGCAGCGACCTGGGCCGCCGTAGCTGCGGTTTCCGTGCTCATTCGGCGAGCCTATCGCCGGCCGGGTGCCTCGTCAGTGGTCGCCGTTGCTCAGTTGGTCGACGGCATGCCGGAGAATCGGGCCGAGCACGGCCAGCCCGTCCTTCGCCCCACCCCGGGAGCCGGGCAGGTTCACCACCAGCATCCGGCCCGCCACGCCGGCCAGCCCCCGGGAGAGGGCCGCGGTGGGCACGGTGTCGCGGCTGTAGGCCCGGATGGCCTCGGCGATCCCGGGAACCTCGTAGTCGAGCAGGGCCCGGGTCACCTCGGGAGTCCGGTCGGTCGAGGTGATGCCGGTGCCGCCGCTGGTCAACACCACGTCGATGCCCTCGTCGCGGGCGGCCCGCAGCGCGGCCCCCACCGGCTCGCCGTCCGGCACCACCACCGGCTCGTCGACTTCGCAGCCCAGCTCGCGCAGGCCGGCAACGAGCAGCGGGCCGCTGGTATCCGCATATACCCCGGCGGCGGCCCGGTTGGAGGCGACGATCACCCGGGCCCGGATCACGGCCGGTCCTCCGGTCGGACCCACTCGCCGGTCTTGCCGCCCTCCTTGCGCAGGACGCGTACCGCGTCCACGGAGGCCGCCGGGTCGACGGCCTTGACCATGTCGACCAGGGCGAGCCCGGCGACCGCCACCGCGGTGAGCGCCTCCATCTCCACGCCCGTCCGATCGGCGGTCTTCGCGGTCGCGGTGATCTCGACGGTGTCGGCGGTGAGCCGCAGGTCGACGGTGACGCCGTGCAGGGCGATCGGATGACAGAGCGGGATCAGGTCGGGGGTCCGCTTCGCCCCCATGATCCCGGCCAGCCGGCCCACCGCCAGCGCGTCGCCCTTGGGCAGGCCGTCCCGTCGCAGCAGCTCCACCACCTCGGACGTGGTGCGGAGCCGGCCGGCGGCGACCGCGAGCCGGCCGGAGACCGGCTTGGCGGAGACGTCGACCATCCGGGCCGCGCCGGCCGGATCGACGTGGGTGAGCTGCGCGGGATCGGTCACGGCCGCGAGCCTATCCCCCGGGTACGACCAGCCGGCGGAACCGTCGGTGGGGAGGAGCGCCGTGCCGAGCGTGCCGATCGCGCCGCACCGCGCTCCTCCCTCAGCCACCCACCGTCCAGTCGCTGGGGGGAACCTGACGGCGGGCGTCCCGTCGACCGGGTCCGCCGCTGGCTGGACCACCCCCGTTCGGTCGACACGCGGAGGACGGTAGCGGGCGCCGCGATAAGAAATCGATAAGTCGTCAACCGGTCCCCGACGAACGCCCTCCGGCCCGGTCGGCGGTGTCGTCCCCGGCGAGGCGCCGGGCCAGGTCCCACCGCTCGGGCGCACCGATACGCCCGAAGATCGCCAAGGCACGCCGGCGGTACCGAAAGGCCTCGTCCGGCTCGTCGTCGTCGAGATGGTCAGCCAGCGCGACAAGGGCACGCCCCTGCTCGTACGGATGCGCGATACGGGTCGCGAGTTCGAGGGCACGGCGATGGGCGGCCGTCGCCCCGTCGGTGCTCCCGATGACCGCCAGCGTCGTACCGAGGTCGTTCAGCACGGCTGCCTGCACATGCCGTTCCCCAGAGTCGCCCGCGATCTGCAGGGCCAGCTCGTGCTGCTCTCGCGCCGCATCGAGCCGGCCCAGGTGGCGATACGCGATCCCCAGGTCGTTGCGGGCCTCCGCCTCCCCGAACCGGTGCCCGGTCCGGTCCCGCAGCCGAAGCGACGCGGTGATGAGCCGGACCGCCTTGGTGAAGTGACCTAGCCGGTTCTCGACGGACGCGATATGACCGAGAGCGTTTGAAATGTCGTACTGGTTCCCCCGGCACCGCCCGAGGAACAGGTGCTGCCGGTGCGCCTGAATCGCCTCTGCGTAACGACCCAGCGTGGTAAGGGCGAACCCGAGGTTCGGCAGGGACAGGATCGGATCGACCGCCTCGCCCCCCAGGCGCTCTCGCAGAAGTTGCCGCCCGAGCTTGACCGACCGCGACGGACTGCCGGTCAGCCAGTGGACGACGACGAGATTCGCCCGGTACCGGTGTTCATTGGCGTGGTCGCCGAGCTCCCTGGAGATGGACACCGCCGTTTCGAGGTGCCGCAGCGAGTCCAGGTAGCTACCGGTACGGGTGTACGCGGAGGCCAGGTAGTTGTTCATGACCGCCTGTGCCGCCCGGTCGCCGCACTTCTCCGCCGCAGCCAGGCCCCGACGGTGGGTGACGAGGATGTCTTCGAAGTAGCCGCGGATGTAGCAGAACCGCCACATGGCGCGGGCGAGCCGCCAGGCCCACGGGTCAAGAGCCTCCCGCTCCGCGAACTCGATCAGAGCGACGAGGTTCGAACGCTCCCGCTCCAGCCACTCGACGTCGGGCGGGTCGGAACGGCCGAGTAGGTCGGGTCGTCGCGGCGGTGCCAGACGGACGTGGGCGCGCAGTGCCGAGGGCTCAAGAAGCTGCGCTCGACCGACCGATTCGTGGAGCACGTGATCGAGAAGCCGGTGGGCGGCCTCCTCCCGGTCCCGCGCCTCGTCCGGAGCCTGGGACAGCTCGGCCGAGTACTGCCGCATCAGATCGTGGAGACGGTAGCGGCCCGGCTCGATCTCCTCGATCAGGTGCTGGTCGAGGAGGTCGTCGAGCATCGCCTCCACACGATCGAACGGCAGGTCCGCCAGCGCCGCCGCCATCGCCACATCGAAATGGGCACCAGGATGCACGCTGACGAGTCGGAACAACCGCTTGACCGGTTCGGCCAGTGGTTCATAGGAGGCGCTGAAGGCACCCGCCACCGTCTGCTGCTCGACGGCGAGCTGGCGCAGTATCCCACCGACGCTCAGGCGATGGGCCAGGTCGGCAACCCGCCAGGAGGGTCGATGGGCGAGATGGCCCCCCGCAAGCCGGATGGCGAGTGGCAGATGACCGCAATGGCGCGCCACCGCCATGGCCGCCTCCCGCTCACGCTCAATTCGATCCGCACCGGCGGTGCGGGCGAGCAGTTGCAGCGCCTCGTCCGGGGCCAGCGCCGGGAGCGGTACGGGCGGGCCGGTGTCCCCGCCCAGCAGTCGACGGCGGCTCGTCACGAGCACGACCGAGCCAGGGGCAGCAGGCAGGAGGGGTATGACCTGATCACTGCCGGCCGCGTTGTCCAGCACGATGACCGCTCGGCGCCCTCGCAGCTCGCGCTGCCACAACTCGCCCCTCAGGACATGGTCGGTTGGTATCCGGCCGGCGGGAACCGCCAGTTGCCGGAGCAGCGCGGTCTGCGCCTCCGCCGGGTCGACGGGCAAGCCGTCGGCATGTCCCCGTAGGTCGATGAAGAGCTGTGCATCGGGGTGGCTGTCGGCAAGTTGGTACGCCAGATGTACGGCGAAGGCTGTCTTGCCGCCTCCCGCCATGCCGTGGATGACACGGACAGGTGACGTGCGTTGGCCCGCCACTGCGATCTCGGTCAAGAGGCGCTCCGTCAGCTCCCGCCGCCCGACGAAGTCGGCTACCACGCGCGGAAGATGGTTGACGGCCAGCCGGCCCTCACTCCCGAGCGCGGCCTTTGCCGAGGGCCTGCGCGGCACGACCCGACCATGAGGGCGGCCATCCGGCGCAGGCGACTCGGAGAAGTCGAAAAGGGGTTCCCGATTGACGATCCGCTCGCGCAGCGCCTGCAACTCCGCGCCGGGCTTGATGCCGAGCTGCTCCCTGAGTACGGACTCCGCGTGACGGATCGCGGCCAGGGCACCGGCCGGATCGCCGTCCAGGTAGAGCGCGCGAACGAGCAACGCATGAGCCTGTTCCCGGTAGGGATGCGCGACTACGTGATCGGTGAGGAAGGCGATGGCGGGCCTGCTACGACCGAGCCGGAGATCCAGCCACGCCCGGAGTTCGATCGCGGACAGGCGCTGCCCGTCCAGGGCTGCCCGACGGGCGGAGAGGACCGGCCCCAACGACAGACCGGCCAACAGGGGGCCGCGCCAGAGCTCGTCACTACGCGCCAGCAGCGTGCTGGCACCGCCGACCTCGCCGCGTGCCCACGCGCTTTCGGCCGCATCGACGAGGTACTCGAATCTGGGTACGTCCACCGACTCGTCGGTCAGCTCAAGCCGGTAGCCGCCCGGCGACCGGGAGAGGACAGGATCCTGGTGCTTCTCGAAGGTTCGCCGCAGATTGCCGGCGTACGTCCGCACGTTCGCTACGGCTGAGCGGGGCGGCTCATCCGGCCACAACTCGTCGACGAGCGACTCGATCGTGACGACTCGCCCGCCGTGCACGGCGAGCATCGCCAGCACGAGTTGCTGCTTCGGCGTACCTAGGGGAAGCCGGGTCGACCCCCGCCACACCTCCGGCGCCCCTAGGAGACGGACCTCCGTCAATCCTTCCTCCGCAGCGTGGTAAACGAAATTCAAATAACCACTGCATTTCAGGTCAGAATATGCGTAAGCCGCCCTAAAGCCGGATAGCGCACGATCCGGCCCCCGACTTTCAGAAGATATCAGAGAGCGACGACATTTTTTCGGTGCGTGGAACGGCAGGTTGGACGACTGCCGGGACAACCGCGCGGCCCGGCTCTGGAACCAAACTGCTAGAGACATCCCGTCGATGCCGCCTCGATAATCAGCATTGGCAGGTCACCCGGAATATGCGGTCAGTCTCCAGACAAAGACAGCGAGTGACAAGAGAAGACAGCATTAGCGCATTATGCGCATATGGACATCTAATGTCACCAAGCCTGCCGAAACGCCATAAGATAGCCCGCGTCGATGGGGGTCGCAACCGAACGGCTCCGCAGGATCGAGCGAAGGGCGAAGCAGATGCGCGGCAACGACTGGCTGTGATCAACCTTCCCGGGCGCCTGAGCGGGCCGTACAGTACGGGTACACGCACCGCAACGCTTGAGCGCGGTGGAGGCAGGAAACGTGACTCGCGCCAACGCACGCGACAATGGGACCGATCGGCGGCTGCTGCTGCTTGTCGGTCTCGTCGTGTTTGCCGCCGCGATCACGTTGCTGGCAAGTCTCCGGCTCATCCAGGTTCAGGGCCTGACGACCTCGACCGATCTCACGCGGGCCGCCACTCTGACATTCCTCGTCGCGGTTGCCGCCACCGTCAATGTCCGGATCCGTATCCGGGCCACTACCCACGGCGTCTCCTGGACAGATGCGGCCTCGGTGATCGGCCTGGCCGTCGCCCCGGTCCCATGGGTGATCGTCGCCACCGGGCTGGGTGTCGCGATCACCCGAATGATCGGTCGCCTCCCTCCCATCAAGCTGGCCTTCGGCGTCGCCAAGGAAATGACGCTGGCGGCGGTTGGCGGGATGGTGCTGGCGGCGTCCGGATGGACATGGCCCTGGTCGGGGCCGGTTCCCCACTCGCTCCCCGCCCTGGTGCTGGCTTATCTGACGGTCGTCGTGCTGGATGAGCTGCTCATGTTCCCGGTCCTCGCCTTCGCGACGCGGACCCCGATCCTCAATCGCTTCCGCCAGCAGCTCGACCTCCGGTTGGCGAGCGTCGTCGCTCGCTTCTCGGTGATCCTGTCGACCCTGCTGATCCTCCGGATCAACCCGACGTTCCTGGTGGTCGTCCCACCACTCGTCCTGAGCCTGCACCTCGCTTACTCAAGCCGGCTACGCAGCCGGGCGGAACGGGACGCCTGGCAACGTCTCGCCCGCACCACGGACGCCCTCAATGTGGTCGACCTGGACGAGGTGCTCACCACTGCGGTCACCCAGGCCACCGAACTCTTCTCGGCCGACGAGGTCGACATCGAGCTTCGCGAGGAGTCGCGACTCGTCCGAGGTGCCGGAGGTGCCATCACCTACCGCGGGCCGGCCGGTAACCCCAGCGTGATCAAGGGCTCGGTGCTCGCGACCCGCCTCGAAGGCCATGACCAGAACGCCGACGTCGGTGTGCTGCGACTCCGGTTCGCCGGGCCCGTCGAGCTCTCCGAGCGGGAGCAGTACACCCTGCGTACCTTCGCCTCCGCGCTCTGCACCGCGGTCCGCAACGCTCAGGCGTACGCCGAGTTGGCCCGGATCGCCGAGGAGCACGCGTACGCCGCCACCCACGACGCCCTGACCGGGCTCTCCAACCGGCGTCACCTGCTCGATGAGGGCACCGAGCAGCTCACCACCCGGCACGCGGAGGGCGTCACCGCGCTGGTGCTGATCGACCTCAACCACTTCAAGGAGGTCAACGACACCCTCGGGCACGGCGCCGGTGACCGGGTGCTGATGCAGGTCGCCGACCGGCTGCGCGGCGCGGCCCGCCTGGGCGACCTGGTGGCCCGGCTCGGCGGCGACGAGTTCGCCGTGCTGCTGCGCGGGCTGCCCGCCCCGGCGGTGGCCGCGCACCGGGCCGAGGCACTGCTGGCCGCCCTGCACGAGCCGCTCGACCTGGACGGCATGCGGATCAGCGTGGAAGCCAGCGGCGGCATCGCGGTCGCCCCGGCCAATGGCGGGATGCCCGAGCTGCTGCGTCGCGCCGACGTGGCGATGTACCAGGCGAAGCGGGCCGGCCAGCGGATCTCCACGTACGCCCCGACCCGGGACACCGCGGACCTCGGCCGGCTCACCCTCGGCGGCGAACTCTCCCGCGCGGTGGCCGATCACGAGTTCACCGTCAACTTCCAGCCGATCGTCGACCTGGGCAGCGGCGAGGTGATCGGTGCGGAGGCGCTGGCCCGCTGGCACCACCCGACGCACGGCATGATCGACCCGCTGCGCTTCATCGAGGCGGTGGAACGCTCCGGGCTGCTGCCCGCGTTCGCCGAGGCGATCCTCGACCAGGCGCTGATCGCGGCCGGCAGCTGGCGGGCCGCCGGCTTCGACCTGCCCGTCTCGGTGAACGTGTCGCCCCGCAGCCTCCTCGACGCCCGCTTCCCCGGGGCGGTGCTGGCCCGGCTGCGGGCGCACGACCTGCCCCCGGACCGGCTGGTGCTGGAGCTGACCGAGACCCTGACGCTCAGCCAGCTCGACGTGGTGGACCGGGTGCTCAGCCGGCTGCGCGACTCCGGCGTACGGCTGGCCCTCGACGACTTCGGCACCGGCTACTCCTCGCTGTCGCTGCTGTCCCGCATCCCGGTGCACGAGTTGAAGATCGACCGCAGCTTCGTCACCGCCATGGAGAGTTCGGCCGAGGCCGCGGCCGTGATCCGCTCCACCCTCGACCTGGGCCGCAGCCTCGACCTGACCGTGGTGGCCGAGGGCGTGGAGAGCGAACCGCAGCGGCGGGCGCTCTGGGAGCTGGGGTGCGCCGCCGGCCAGGGCCATCTTTTCGCCCGGCCGCTGCCGGCCGGCGCGCTGCTCGCCGCCCTCCAGCGGGGGGCGGGCGGCCGGCCGGGCAGCCTCGTGGCGCCGCTGCACGACGCGGGTGCGGTGATCCGCCTGCCGGGTCGCCGCACCGGCGGCCGGGGGCGCGCCGCCACCTCGGCGTCCGCCGCCGGCCAGACCGCCGACGAGTCCAGCCACCACTGATCCCTCGGGGTAATCCGCCAGCTCTTGGCGGATACGCGGAACCCACCGCCGCCGGCCGGCCCTGCGACGAGGAGCACGACCCGGGTGCCGGGGCGCGCCGTCTGCCAGACTGGGCCGCGTGATCGTCGCCCCCGATCGAAGCTTCCGTCGCTGGCGGGCCGTGGACTCCGCCGCCGGCGGGCTCGCCCTCGACCTGGGCCTTTACGCCGTCTCGGCGGTCTTCGCCGGGGTCACCGCCGCCACCTCCACCCTGCTCCCGCACCGGGCCTGGGGCACGGTCGGCGCCGTCGGCTACCTGGTGGCCGCGCTCGCCGTCGCCGGTCAACTCCTCGCCCGGCGGCACCGCTGCGACGCACCGCTCACCGGACTCGGCGCCCGCTGGGCGGTCACCGGGTTTGCCTGGGTCACCACCGCGCTGCTGCCGGTCGTGGCGCAGAGCATCCAGCGGGCGGCGGGGCGTACCGACCGGGCGCAGGAGGAGGTGGTCGTGGTCGAGCACGCCGGCGCCCGGCTGGCCGAGCACGGCACCCCCTACCTGGGGCACGACGCCATCGCCGCGCTACCTCCGGCGGAGCAACTGCTCGGCTACACCCCGTACCAGCCGGGCATGGCGCTGTTCGGGCTGCCCCGGGCCGCCGTCGACGCCTGGTGGACCGACGCGCGGGTCTGGTTCGCCCTGGTCACCGCCGGTGTGCTGGCCCTCGCGGTGGCCACGCTGCGCAGCCGACCCGCCCCGGCCACGCCCCGCCGCCACGCCGCGCTGCTCCGGGCCGTCCAGGCGGCCACGGTGCTGCCGGTCTGCGCGCTCACCCTGGCGACCGGCGGCGACGACCTGCCCGTACTCGCGCTCTGCCTGCTCGGGCTGGCCTTCGCCGCCGCCGAGCGGCCCGGTCGGGCCGGCCTGGCGGTCGGCGCGGCGGGCGCCCTGAAACTCTTCGCCTGGCCGGTCGCGCTCGTGCTGATCTGCTGGGCCGCCACCCGCCGGGCCGGCCTCCGCACCGCCCTCGGTGCCCTCGGGCTGCCGGCGCTCGTGCTGGTCCCCGCCCTGCTGGTCGACCGTGACGCGCTGGTGGAGAACGTGCTGCGCTTCCCGCTCGGGCACGGGCTGGTGACCAGTCCCGCGCAGTCCCCGTTCCCCGGCCACCTGATCGCCACCGCGCTGCCCGCCGGCCGGATCGTCGCCGCCGCGCTGCTGGTCGCGGCCGGGGCGGCGATCGCCGTCCGGCTCCTCCGCCGTCCGCCGCGCACCGCCGCCACCACCGCGCTGATCTGCGGGTACGGGCTGCTCGCGGCGATCCTGCTGATGCCCTCGACCCGTTTCGGCTACCTGCTCTACCCGGTCGCCCTGCTGGTCTGGGCCCCCGCGCTGGCACTCCCGGAAGCCGCGGTGCGCCCTGAGGCGCCCGCCCGGGCCGCTTCCGCCAACTCCCGGACGCGGCCGGTCGGCAGGGCGTAAACCTGAGGACATGACCACCTATCGCGATCGGGCCGAGGCGGGCCGCATGCTCGCCGACAAGCTCACCGACCTCGCCGGGCGGCCGGGGGTCATCGTGCTCGGGCTGGTACGCGGCGGCGTGGAGGTCGCCCGGGTGATCGCCGAACGGCTCGGCGTGCCCCTCGACGTGCTGGTGGTCCGCAAGCTCGGCGTGCCGTTCGCACCCGAGGTGGCATACGGTGCGCTCGGCCCCGGTGGCGTGCAGGTCCTCAACGAGATGGTCGCGAACCGGCTCAGCGAGGTCGACAAAGCCGAGGTCCGGCAGCGGGAACAGGCCGAACTGGAGCGCCGCGAGGGCCTGTACCGGGCCGGCCGGCCGCCGCTCGACCTCACCGGGCGAACGGCGGTCATCGCCGACGACGGGCTGGCCACCGGCGCCACCGCCCGCGCCGCCGTGCAGGTCGCCCGCCACCTGGGTGCGGCCCGGGTCGTGGTGGCCGTGCCGGTGGGCTCCCGGGAGGCGTACGAGATGCTGGCCGGCGAGGCCGACCAGGTGGTCATTCTGGAGACGCCGACCGACTTCATGGCGGTCGGCGCGTACTACGAGGACTTCCACGAGGTCTCCGACAACGAGGTGACGGAAACGCTTAAGGCCACCGCGTGAGGTCACCGGGTACCGTCGGTGCCATGCAGCTCACCTGTCCCAAATGTCATGGCGAAATGCGCCAGTACGAGCGCAGCGGAGTGATCATCGACCAGTGCGGCGAGTGCCGGGGCATCTTCCTCGACCGCGGCGAGCTCGAGAAGCTGTTCGAGGCCGAGGCGAACTGGAACCAGCAGCACAGCCCCCAGCCGGCCGCCCCGGCCGCCGGCGGCTACGCCCCGCCGCCGCCACCGCCACCCGCCGCCGCCCCGCACCAGCCCGGCTACGGCGCCGTCCCGCCCCCTCCGCCGCCGCCCGGCCACGGCTACGCGCAGCCCGCGTACGGCCACGGCCAGCACCACGGCTACCACGGCCACTACCGCCGCAAGAAGCGCCACGGCTTCCTCGGCGAGCTCTTCGACTGACCGGTACCCGGCCGGGCCGGGGCACACCCCGGCCCGCCCGCGCGGCACCTCCGTCGAGGTGCCGCGCGGCGTTCCGTGTGCGACGCTCACCCCCATGAAGCCCACCGGGCAGCACATCGCCCTGGCGCAGGCCTACGACGGCATCACCCGCGTGGTCGCCGATCTCGATGACGCCGACCTGCAACGACCGACCCGCTGCCGGGGATGGCTCGTCGCCGACCTGCTCTTCCACATCCTCTGCGACGCCCAGCGGGCCCTGGTCGCGCTTGCCAGCCCCGCCGACGGCCCGGCCGACGTGGACGACGTCAGCTACTGGCGCGCGTTCACCCCGGGAGGCGGCGACGAGGCCAGCGTGCGGCACGCCTGGTGGGTCCGCCGCTCGGCCGCCGCCTTCGACCGGCCCAGCGGTGTGGTGCGGCTCTGGTGCGACACCGCCCCCGCCGCCGTCCGCGCGGCCGGCGCGGCCGTGCACGGCGCTGATCCGCACGCCTGCGTCACCACCCAGGGCCAGGTGATCGCCGTACCCGATCTGCTGGCCACCCTCACCACGGAGGCCGTCGTCCACCACCTCGACCTGGTGGTCGATCTGCCGGACGCACCCCCACCCGGCGCCGCCGCCGTCGGCGTCGCGGTGACCACCGTCGACGGCCTGCTCAGCGACGACGCGGTCCGGCCGACCGGCTGGGACGACCGGGAGTACCTGCTCAAGGCCACCGGCCGGATCCCGCTCACCGACCGCGACCGGCGGGACCTGGGCGAGTCCGCCGGCTGGTTTCCGCTGCTCGGCTGAGCCTCACCGTCAGTCCTGCACCGCAGGCCCTGTCGGCTCGCTGTGACGGCGTCCGGGCCGGAAAGTCATCGCGGCGGGACGGGTCAGACGATGGCCATGTCGACGAAGCGGGACAGGTGCAGCTGGGCCGCGACCGTCACGGTGTCGGTGGGGCCATTCCTGTGTTTGGCAACGATGAAGTCGGCTTCCCCGGCCCGCGGCGACTCCTTGTCGTAGTAGTCGTCGCGATGCAGCAGGATGACAACGTCCGCATCCTGCTCAATCGAGCCACTTTCACGCAGATCGGACAGCTGGGGCCGCTTGTCGGTGCGCTGCTCGGGGCCACGGTTCAGCTGGCTCACCGCGATCACCGGGCACTCGACCTCCTTGGCCAGCAGCTTGAGGCCACGGGAGAGGTCGGCCACCTCCTGCTGCCGGCTCTCGGTGCGCTTGGGCGAGGTCATCAGCTGGAGGTAGTCGACCACGATCAGTTTGAGATCGTGCTTCTGCTTGAGCCGGCGCGCCTTGGCCCGGATCTCCATCAGGTTCATGCTCGGCGTGTCGTCCACGAAGAGCGGCGCCTCACTGATCTCGCCCATGCAGCGGGCCAGCTTGGTCCAGTCGTCGTCGGAGAGCTGGCCGCTGCGCAGCACGTGCAGCGGTACGCGCGCCTCGGCCGAGAGGAGTCGCATGACGATCTCGACCTTGCTCATTTCCAGCGAGAAGATCGCCGACGCGTGGTTGGAGCGAATGGAGGCATTACGGGCAAAGTCCATACTTGCCGTTGACTTGCCCAAACCAGGCCTGCCGGCCACGATGATGAGCTGGCCCGGGTGCAGGCCGTTCAACAGCCGGTCGAGGTCGCTGAAGCCGGTCGGCACCCCGGTCATCACGCCGCCCTGGGCACCCACGGCCTCGATCTCGTCCAGCGTCGGCTGGAGCATGTCGGCCAGGACGGCGAAATCCTCGCTGACCCGCTTCTCGGTCACCTCGTAGACGGCCTGCTGGGCGAGGTCGACGATGTCGTCGACGTCCCGGCTGCCGCCCTGGCCGGTGCCGTACCCCAGCTGGACGATCTTGGTGCCGGCCTCGACCAGCCGGCGCAGCACCGCGCGCTCGCCGACGATGCGCGCGTAGTAGGCGGCGTTGGCGGCGGTGGGCACGCTCGCGATCAGCGTGTGCAGGTAGGGCGCGCCACCGATCCGGGCCAGGTCGCCGGAGTCGGCCAGGGCGGCGGCGACGGTGATCGGGTCGGCCGGCTCGCCCCGGCCGTAGATGTCGAGGATCGCGTCGAAGATGGTGGCGTGCACGGGGCGGTAGAAGTCGTTGGACTTCAGGATCTCCACGACGTCGGCGATGGCGTCCTTGGAGAGCAGCATGCCGCCGAGGACGCACTGCTCAGCGGCCACGTCCTGGGGCGGGGTCTTCTCGAACTGCGCGTCCCGTTGTGCCTGCGCGGGCGGCGGCCCCCCGGTCCGCTCCGTCCGCGCGTCGTCGGTGACCGACACGGGTCCCCCCTCGCTGCGTCGGATCGAGTCCAGCTCTACCGCCGGGGTATGACATCTCCGACGACCCTCCGGTCGATCGGGGGCCACCGCCCGGACGGTCGGGGGACCACGATACGGAACCCGAGGTCAGACCCTCAACAATGCCGGTGGACGAGCCTCGGGACAACCTGTGGACGCCCGGGGACGGACATGTGCGCAGCGTGTGCACAGGGTGTGGACAAGTGATGGAGAATCCTGGCTCGACCGCCTCTGACCTGCGGTTCTGCAATCCACAGCCTGTGGACGACAGATTTCCGGTCGGGCCTGGGCACCGTTCGTCCCGTACCATCACCGCGAACGGCTACACCTGGACAATGGATTGCACTTTCGGTTGAGAAGGGTCACGCTCCGGCCGTGAGACACCGGGACTGGGGAGGCGGGGAGGGCAGCGCGCGCGACCGCCAGCCGATCTCCCCGTGGGACGAGCCCGCCGAGTCGTTCCCGGCCGCCTCCAGCTCAGCGTCGTACGCGCCCGAGCACTACCGCACCCCGAGCCGCCGCCGAGCCGTCGAGCGCGGCCAGCAGGAGCCGGTGGACACGTACCTTCCGCAATGGGCGGTGGAGTCGGGCGTCCGCCGGGTGGACGGCAGGGGCCGGCACGCCGCGCCCGACGATGACGACGTCGAGCCGCCGTACCCGGATGGTGGCTGGCGGGCGGACGTCGGACAGCGCCCGGAGGCTGGCCGGCGCGGGCTGCCGGCCGTCGACGCCGGCCCGGCCGGCGAGCACACCGCCGAGTGGACCCTGGACACCCCGCAGGAGCAGGGGTACGTCGGGAGCCGACGGGCCGAGTCCACCGAGGACGAGCCGGCCGGGCCCGCCACGGGGAGCCGGCCGCGCCGCGCGCAGTCGCGCCGGCCGCAGGTGACCTGGTCGGGCCTGGAGGACAGCACCGCCTCGGGCGGGGATGAGGACCGGTCGGATGCCGGGCGGAGCCGGCGGGCGGCCTCGGAGTCCTGGTCCCGGCCGGCGGTGGACCCGTGGGAGCGGGGCCGGTCGGCCGAGCCTGATCCGGTGGCGCCGCCGGCGGTCGACCCGTGGGACGCCTCGGGTGTGCTCGCCTGGGGCCGTTCGGCCACGGGCCGGTGGGACCAGGCGGAGGGCGCCGGCCGCTGGGACCGGACGGAGCACACCGGCGAGCGGGACCGGCTCACCGACACCGGCGAGTGGGGCCGGTACGCCGAGGTCGACCACCGGACGATGCCGCCGAAGCCGGTCCGGGAGGGCTGGGCGTCGCCGGAGCAGGCGGAGGGATTCTGGTCGGGGACCCGGCTGGCCGGTGACCTGCTGGATCCGGATCCGGGCGGTCCGGTCCGGTCGCTGGTCTACACCGCCGCCTGTTATCTGGTGCCCGCGCTGCTGGTCTTCGTGGGGCTGCTGTTCCTCGACGGGCAGGCCCCGGCGGGGTGCGTCACGGACATCACCGGCGGGGGTTGTGATTCGCCGCGGGCGCACGCGTTCGCCTCGCTGGTCGCGGGTGCGCCGCGGTTCGGGCTGGCGCTGCTGAGCAGCCTGGTCGTCGCGGTGGTGCTGCGCGGGTTCGGGACGACGTGGCGGTCGGGGACGGTGGCGCTGGCGGCGGCGGTGATCGGTGGCGGCCTGTCGACGGTGATGATCAGCGTGGTGACCGGCCAGCCGATCGGCTGATCGGCAACGGCGAAGTCGCCGGACGACGGCTCCAGGTCGCGGCGCGGCGTAAGACGCGCCGAGCTGGAGTTGCCGCAGGGAGCATGCGGAAGGGCCCGCACCGGTCTCCCGGTGCGGGCCCTTCCGTCGTGCTGTCCGCTGTCAGCTCGGGGTGACGTTCAGGTTGAACTTGGCGGTCACCTCGGGGTGCAGCTTGATGCTCACCGGGTAGGAGCCGGTCGACTTGATGTGACCGGGCAGCTCCAGCCGGCGGCGGTCCAGGCTCGGACCACCGGCGGCCTTGACGGCCTCGACGACCTCGGCCGGGGTGACCGAGCCGAAGAGCCGGCCGCCGTCGCCGGCACGGGCCTTCAGGTTGACCTTCAGGCCCTCGATCTGGGCCTTGACCTCGTTGGCGTGGCCGAGGTCGCGGATCTCCCGGGCCGCGCGGGCCCGCTTGATGACCGTGACCTGCTTCTCCGCGCCCTTGGTCCAGGCGATCGCGAAGCCCTGCGGCAGCAGGTAGTTACGGCCGTAGCCGTTCTTCACCTCGACGATGTCGCCCGGAGTGCCGAGGCCGGACACCTCCTGAGTCAGGATGATCTTCATGTCCGTGCCTCCTCTCAGCGGGTCGTGGCCGTGTACGGCAGGAGCGCCATCTCGCGGGCGTTCTTGACCGCACGGGCGATCTGCCGCTGCTGCTGCGAGGTAACGCCGGTCACCCGCCGAGCGCGGATCTTGCCGCGGTCGGAGATGAACTTGCGCAGCAGCGCGGTGTCCTTGTAATCGATGTAGGTGATCCCGTCCTTGTCGAGCGGGTTCACCTTCTTCTTCGGCTTGCGCAGTGCCGCAGCCTTGGCCATTGCTCTTGCTCCTGGTTTGCGATCGCGGGCGCTCGGCGCCATTAGAACGGGGGCTCCTCGTCGAAGTTTCCGCCGCCCGAACCACCGCGCGAGGGAGCCGGAGCAGCCGAGGCCCAGGGGTCGTCGAAGTTGCCTCCGCCGCCGCCCTGGCCGCCACCACCACCGAAGCCGCCACCGCCGCCCGAGCGGGACATCTTCTGCACCTTCGCCGTGGCGTAGCGCAGCGACGGGCCGATCTCGTCGACCTCCAGCTCGATGACGGTGCGCTTCTCACCCTCGCGGGTCTCGTACGACCGCTGGCGCAGCCGGCCGGACACGATCACCCGGGCGCCGCGCTGCAGCGACTCGGCGACGTTCTCGGCGGCCTGCCGCCAGACCGTGCACGAGAGGAACAGCGGCTCGCCGTCCTTCCACTCGCCGGACGCCTTGTCCATGAAGCGGGGCGTCGAGGCGACCCGGAACTTGGCGACGGCCGCCCCGGACGGGGTGAACCGCAACTCGGGGTCATCGGTCAGGTTGCCGATGACCGTGATGGTGGTGTCTCCTGCCATGACCATCTCCTCGCGCACTCATCGTGTTGCCCTACAGGCTCTCAGAGCCCTCCGACACCATCGATGAGGCTTGATCCGGACGTGCCGGGTCGAATGTCAGCGCATCTCCGGCCGGATGACCTTGGTGCGCAGCACGGACTCGTTGAGCCGCAGCTGACGGTCCAGCTCGGCCACCGCCTCAGGCGTCGCCTGGAGGTCGATGACGGCGTAGATGCCCTCGGCCTTCTTGCTGATCTCGTACGCGAGGCGCCGGCGGCCCCACACGTCGGTCTTCTCCACCGAGCCACCCGCGGTCCGAATCACGTTCAGGTACGTGTCGAGCGACGGGGCGACGGTGCGCTCCTCGAGGCTGGGGTCGAGGATCACCATGATCTCGTAATGACGCAAGACGTGCTCACCTCCTGTGGGCTAAGCGGCCACGGTCCTTCCGTGGCAGGAGGTCGTGCGTCGTGGCCCGTGACCGGCAGCGGGGGGACCCGGCCGGGCGCGGACAACCGGACCAGGATACCCGGTCCGGACGATCATGCCCGGGCCGGTCGTGCGCGGCGCCCGGGCGCGGCGACAGGGGCCCACCGCCGGCGTCGCGTGCCGGTGGTGGGCCCCTGTCCACAGGGCCGCGGGGCGTCCCGTCCGCATTCCTTGGGTGGGACCTGGGGAGGAACGACCACACCGATGAGGTTGGATCGAGGACGCCCCGCGGAGCTTTATCGTGTTGTCATCTGGTCTGACCATACAACGGCTCTCGTCACCTCTTGGGGGAAATGGAGGAATTTGCCCCACCGACCGGATGCTTGGCCGTCGGGCCTGACGAGTCGGAGGATCCCGCCCCGTCGTGCCGGGCCGCACGGCGGGGCGTCCCGTTTCCGGGGGTCTCCCCTGCACCAGTACCCGCTGTGGACCCGGGCCCGGGTGCAGGGTTGACCGTCGATCCCACCTGGAAAACGAGCGCCCGGCCGGCGGGTGACGCCCGGCGGGACGCGCCCCCACGCGCCGCCGCCGGTACGCCGGCCGGCTGCGGTCACCCCGCTCGTCAGGGGCGCGACGTAGGCTGCCCTGCATGCGAATCGGAGCCCACGTCGATCCGTCCGACCCGTTGGCCGAGGCCGCCGCCCGGGACGCCGAGGCCGTGCAGTTCTTCCTCGCCGATCCACAGGGTTGGAAGGCCCCGAAGCCCCGGGAGGACGCCGACCGGCTGCGTGACGCGGGCGTCGACCTCTACGTCCACGCGCCGTACGTCGTCAACGTGGCCACCCTGAACAACCGGATCCGCATCCCCAGCCGCAAGCTGCTCCTCGGCCACGCCACCGCCGCGGCGGCCGTCGGCGCCAAGGGCCTGATCGTGCACGGCGGCCACGTCAACGCCGGCGACGACCTCGCCGCCGGCTTCGACAACTGGCGCAAGACCTTCGCGTACGCCGCGGACTCGGGCGGCTTCCCGCTCCCGGTCCTGATCGAGAACACCGCCGGCGGTGACAACGCCTGCGCCCGTCACCTCGACTCCCTGGCCCGGCTCTGGGACGCCCTCGCCGACTACGAGGTGGGCTTCTGCCTCGACACCTGCCACGCGTACGCCGGGGGCGAGGAACTGCTCGGGCTGGTGGACCGGGTGAAGGCGATCACCGGCCGGATCGACCTGATCCACGCGAACAACTCCAAGGGCGCCTTCAACTCCGGGCAGGACCGGCACGACAACCTGACCGGCGGGACCATCGACCCCGAGCTGGTGGTGGCGGTGATCCGGGCGGCCGGCGCGCCGGTCATCGTGGAGACCCCGGGCGGCGCCGCGGGCCAGGCGGCGGACATCGCCTTCCTGCGGGAGCAGTTGGGCAAGGCGGCATGACCACCGAGCAATCCGACACCACCGACGGCGGCCGCCCGGCCGGGAGCGACTCCCAGCCGACCGCCGGCGGCAGCGACCGGGACGGCCCCGCCGCGGCGACGCCCGAGCCGGCCATCCGGCAGCCGGGTGCGGGCACCGCCACGCCGGCGAAAGAGCCGGCCACGGGTCAAGCCGCCACGTCGACCAAGGAGTTGACCACCGAGCCCGCCACCTCGAAATCCGCCGGCGGAAAGGCGAACGGGACGGCTCAGCCGACCGACGGGAACGGCACCGGAAAGTCCGCCGCGGAGCCGGCCGGAAAGACTGGCCGCGACGACACCGCCGCCGACGCGTCCGGAAAGGCCGATGCGTCCGGAAAGGCCGATGCGTCCGGAAAGGCGGACACGTCCGGAAAGGCCGACGTGTCCGGAAAGAAGGCCGACGGCAAGTCGGATACGGCGGCCGATCCGTGGTCCGCCTTCGGCCCCGCTCCGGACCCGGTGCTCACCCGGCCCCGCCGGGCGGGCCGCGCGGTGGGCCGCTTCCTGATCCACGAGTGGACCCTGGCCACCGTCGCCTCGCTGGCGCTGGCCGTCCTGATGACCTGGCCCACGCTGCGCTACCCGAACTACACGCTGCCGCAGGACTACTGGGACCCGAGCCTCCAGGCCTGGCAGATGGCCTGGTCCGGGCACATCCTGCTGACCAACCCGGCCCAGCTCTGGCACTCGAACAGCTTCTTCCCCGAGACCTGGAGCTTCGCCTTCTCGGACACCCTGCTCGGGTACGCCCCGGCCGGCATGCTCGGTCACGGTCCCGAGGCCGCCGTGCTGCGCTACAACATCATGTTCGTGCTGGCGCACGCGCTCGCCACGCTCGGGGCGTACGCACTGGCCCGGCAGCTGGGCGCGGGCCGGATCGGGGCCGCGGTGGCCGGTGTCGGCTACGCGTACGCCCCGTGGCTGCTCGCCCAGGCCGGGCACCTGCACATCCTCTCGAACGGCGGCATCCCGCTGGCGCTGGCGATGCTCGCCCGGGGCCACGGCTGGTCCCTGCGCTACGGCTACCGTCCGCACCGCCGCCACGCCGGTTGGGCGTTCACCGGCTGGCTGGTGGCGGCGTGGCAGCTCAGCCTGGGCTTCGGCATCGGGCTGCCGTTCGCCTACCTGCTGGCCGGCGTCGTGCTGGTCTCGGCCGTGATCTGGTTCGCCCGGCGCTGGCTGGTCCGGCGGGTGAAGCGCCCGTTCGGTTGGCGGCTGCTCCTCGCCGACACGCTCGGCGGGCTGCTCTTCGCCGCGGTGGGCGCGCTGTTGGCGCTGCCGTACTTCACGGTTGCGCAGCAACACCCGAACGCGGCGCGGACCCTCGCCGACATCGAGATCTACTCGCCGCCGGTGAGCGGCTTCTTCACCGCCCCGGCCGAGTCACGGATCTGGGGTCCGCTGCACGAGGGGGCGCGGGCGGTGCTGCCCTGGCACCCCGAGATGACGCTGCTGCCCGGCTTCGCGCTGTACGCCCTGGCTGCCGGCGGACTCTTCTTCTCCGTCTGGCGGGTCCGGCACCGGCTCTTCCTGCTCGCCGGGGTGCTGGTGACGATGGTCCTGGCCATGGGCACGCGGTTCTTCGGCGGCCGGTTCAGCTACGTGCCGCTGTTCGACTACCTGCCCGGCTGGAACGGGCTGCGGACCCCGGGCCGGATGATGCTCTGGACCACCCTCCTGCTCGGCCTGCTCGCGGCGGGTGCGGTCACCGCGTTCTGCGCCCGGGTACGCGAGGTGGCCGCCGAGCGGGTCCCGCCGTGGCCCGGCCCGTGGCTGCGCCTGGCCACCCTGCTGCCCCTGCTGCTGGTGATCGTGGAAGGGCTGAACGTCACCCCGCACCCGGTCGTGCCGGCGCAGCCGGCGGCGATGCGTACGGTCGACGGCCCGCTGCTGGTCCTGCCCAGCAGCCAGAACCTGGACCAGCCGGTGATGCTCTGGTCGACCAGCCGGTTCCAGGAGATGGTCAACGGGGGCAGCGGCTTCACCCCGGACAGCCAGGCCCGGGTCCGCGACGCCGTCGTCAGCTTCCCCGACCAGCCCAGCATCGCCTACCTGCGCGAGCTCGGGGTGAAGAACGTGGTCGTGTTGCCCGGGAGGCTCGCCGGCACGCCGTGGGAGGGGCTTCTCGACCGACCTTCCGACGGGCTGGGGGTGACTCGCACGGAGGTCGGTGACGCCGTCGTCTTCCGTCTTGAGTAGATCTGTTGGGGCGGGGTTGCCGGGAGCCCAGCCGGCTCCCGGCGGTCAGGCGGTGACGGGCTCGGCGGGACGGTCTGTGGCCGCGGGGCGATGGCGCCACCGGACGAACCAGGGGGCGTCTTCGGCACCGTTGAGGACGCCGCCGTCCGGGTCGTCGGCGTAGGTGGCCCGGACCGCGTCCCGCTCTGGGCGCAGGATGTCGCGGATCACCAGGCCGCAGAGCACCGCGACGGTGATCAGGCGCAGGCTGGCGGCCAGCACGAAGACCCCTTCGGGGAAGACCGGCCGGCTGGTCGCCGCTCCGAGCAGCTCGCCGTAGAAGGCGGCGAAGTAGCAGACCTCGGCGATCTGCCAGGCCAGGAACGCGCCCCAGCGCGGCCGGGCGAGCACCGCGAGCGGGAGCAACCAGAGCACGAACTGCTGCGACCAAACCTTGCTGAAGATCAGGAAAGCGGCGACCACCAGGAAGGCGAGCTGGGCGAGCCGGGGCCGGCGCGGGGCGAACCAGGCCAGCGCGGCCACGCCGAGGCACGCCAGGCCGAACAGCAGGTACGACACCCAGTTGAGGGTGGCGATGTGGGCGTTCAGCCACTCGAAGGGTCCGAGGTCACCGGGCGCTGCCGGGCTCACCTTGCCGTCCAGGTACCGGCCGATGTACCAGAGGGTGCCCCAGTCGATCGGCCGGGTGGTGTTCAGCTCGAAGAACCGCCCCCAGTTCTCCCGGTAGGGAATCGCCACCGGCAGGTTCACCACCACGACCGTCACCGCAGCGGTGATGACGGACAGGAGGGCGGCTCGGGCCCGGCCGGCGCGGACCGCGAGCACCAGGATCGGCCCGAGGATGAACAGCGGCCACAGCTTCGCCGCGCCGCCGAGCCCGAGCAGCACCCCGGCCAGGGCGGCCAGCACGGCACCGATCCGGCCGGGTCCGGTACGCGCCCAGGCCAGCAGCCCGAACGCGGCCAGCCCGACGGCCAGCAGGTCCCAGTTGACCGTGGCGGTGAGCAGCAGCGCGGGGGCGAGCGCGAACATCGCCGCGTCCCACGGTCGTCGTCGGCGCAGCCGGAGGATGACCGCCACGGTGGCGACCGCGAGGACGCTGAGCACCAGCGCGTTGAGGTTGTAGAACCACCGCCCCTGGTTGATGCTCGGGTTGTCCACGCCGAGGGCGTGCACCGGCAGCCCGAGCGCGCCCATGAAGTAGCCGGTCAGCACCGGGTACTCCACCGGGTGGTCGGCGTAGGGCACCTTGCCCTCGTTGAGCCCTTCGGCGTAGTACAGGGCGAGCACATCCGTGTAGCACATCCGGGTGTACTGCGTGTTGTTCTGCCAGGCGCCGTCCTGGCAGGGCGACTTCTGCACCCAGTGCAGCGCCAGCGTCAGGCAGACCAGGGCCAGCACGATCCGGGCGGCGGTCCAGAACCGTCGCTCGCCGCCCGCCGGCCGGTCCAGGGCGACGGCATGGTCGCCCAGCGGGCCGCCGATCAGCTCCGAGGTGCCCCGCACGAAACCATCCGAGCGGGACGGGTGGTCGACAGTCCCGGTGTCGTCGATGCCTGCCGTCGACTGGGTGCTCATGGAGAGGCATCCTGCCGTACGTCAGGCCCTCGCGTCCCGCCGCGACCACAGATTTCCGGTGCCCGGATACGCCGGCGGCGGCCGGACCAGTGGTCCGGCCGCCGCCGTGGGTGCTGCGGTCAGTAGGTCTGCCGTGGAGGTGTGCTCGGCAGGATGCCGCCGCCTCCCCCACCACCACCACCGCCGTTGCCGGGTCCGGGCGGGAAGCTCGGGAAGCCACCGCCGTTGTTGCCGCCGCCGTTGTTGCCTCCGCCGTTGTTGCCGCCGCCGTTGTTGCCACCGGTGTCCGGGCAGAACAGGCCGAGCGGGTTGTCGCAGCCCGCCGGGGGCGGGGGCGGGGGCGGTGCCTCGCCGTTGCCGGTGTCGTCCTTGCCGACGTGCGCGGCGGGTGGGAAGTCTTCCTTCGGTTTGCCCTTGAGCGCGTCGTTCATGAACCGCTGGAAGATGGCACCTGGCATGCCGGCACCGCTGATGTTGGCCCCGCCCTTGGTCTTGATCGCCTTCCGGTCCTTGACGTTGCCTACCCAGACGGCGGTGGCGAGCTGGGGCGTGTACCCGATCATCCAGGCGTCGCCGTTCTTCGTGCTGCCGTCGCCGAGTTCCCAGGTGCCGGTCTTCTCTGCAGCCTTGCGGCCGTCGGCGAGCCGGCGGTTCACCTTGCCGGGGTACTGCTCCAGCACCGAGGTCACGTCGGCGACGATGTCCTTGGGGATCCGCTGCTGGCCCTTCTTGCTCGGGCCCGTCTGGGGGCGCCACTTGCCGGTCTGGTCCTGCTTCTCCACCTTCTTGATGAAGTGCGCCTTGTGATAGACGCCCTGGTTGGCGAAGGTGGCGACGCCGTTGGCATGGTCCAGCACTGTGATCGGGTACTGGCCATAGCCGATGACGTGGAAGAAGGGGGACGGGGCTAGGTCCTTCGGATCCTTCTTGGTCAGGTCGTGCGGGGTTGCCGGGTTGGTGTCGGTCTGCCACATCGTCGTGACGCCGGCCTGCTTGGCCATGTCGAGGACCTTGTCCGGACCGATCTGCTCGGTAATGTAGTAGAACGGTACGTTCAGCGACTTCAGCGTCGATTCCTCAAGGGTGCAGGAGTCGCCGCACTTGACCTTGTCGGCGCCGGCGTTGCTGACCTTGAACTTCACCCCTTCCGGGGTGAACGCCGAGCCCTTCCACCGCGACTTGATGGAGATGCCCTCCTTGAGGGCCGCCGCGAGAGTGTAGATCTTGAAGCTCGACCCCGGGGAGTGGCCGCCGCTGATCACACCGTTGTCGATGTTCTTGCCGGCGTAGTCGGTGCCGGTACCGTCGTCACCGCCGTAGTAGGCGCGCACCTCGCCAGTCGTCGGGTCAATGGCCACCACGGCGGCCATGAGGTTACTGGGCTGGCCGTCGAGCGCCGACCCCTTGGACTTGCGCTGGGCCGCCTCGAGCGCGGCCGCCTGCATCTTCGGGTCGATGGTCGTCGTGATCCGGTAGCCGCCCTTCTGCAACGCCTGGCTGCAGAGCGGCTTGCCCGGAGTGGCGACGGCCTCGTCGTCGGTGCAGAGCTTGAGGTCCCGCAGCTCGCTCTTGACGTAGTTGACGATGTTGCCGTTCGGGGTCTTGCCCACGTTGGTCAGCCCGCTGGTGTTCTTCGGCATGGGCTGCAACGTCTTGGTCGGGTACTCGGTGGGGTGCGGCTTCTTGCCCGGCGCGTCGAGCCACTTCTCGGTGATCATCCCCTGGACGACGTAGTTCCACCGCTCCAGCGCGGCCTGCGGGTTGATCGCCGGGTCGTAGCCCTTGTGGGTGGCGCTCGGCTCGGGCTGCTTGATCAGCGCGGCGAGCACCGCCGCCTCCGCCACGCTCAGCTTTGACACGTCCTTGCCGAAGTACGTCTGCGCCGCCGCCTGGATGCCGTACGCGCCCCGGCCGAAGTAGATCACGTTCAGGTAGTGCTGCATGATCTCCGGCTTGGAGTACTGGTCATTCAGCTTCGAGGCGAGGATCGCCTCCTTCACCTTGCGCGCGTACGTGTCCTGGTTGAGGTTGTCGAACGCGTTGCGGGCGTACTGCTGGGTGATGGTCGAGGCACCCTGCTTGTCACCGCCGGTGAGGTTGTTCCAGGCGGCCCGGGCGATGCCCTTGTAGTCCACCCCGGAGTGCCGGTAGAAGTTCCGATCCTCCGCCGCGGCCACCGCGTTCTGCACGTATTCCGGGACGTCCTTGATGTTGACGAAGGTCCGGTTCTCCGCCCCCACTCGGGCCATCTGCGAACCGTTGCTGTAAAGGATCGTGGTGGCCAACGGCGGGGGCGTGTCCTGGGGCAGGATCACGTTCTGCGAGTAGTAGGTGAAGCCGACGACGCCGATACCGGCGAGCATGATGAAGACGGCGAAGCTGGCGATCAGCAGGTTGATCCGCCGGCGCTTCTTCGCCCGGGCCCGCGCGCCCGGGTCGTCACCGCGACCCCCGCGACCGCCCCGGCCGGGGCCGGTCGGGCCGCCCGGCCCACCCGGACCGCCGCCCGCCATGCCGGGCACACCGGCCCGGGCCACGGTGGCCCGGCCACCGACCGATGCCGAGCCGACGCTCGCCCGGCCGGCCGTACCCACGCTGGCCGCACCGACCGAGGCGCGCCCCGCCGGACCGGCGGGGGACACCGGCACCGAGGCGCGGCCGGAGCCGGCCCGCCCGGAGGCGCCGCCGGCAGCCGGCGAGACGGGCACCGAGGCGCGTCCCGCACCGGCCTGGCCCACCGAGGCCGAGGCCGAGGCGCCGCGCGGCGCCGGGGCGACACCGCCGACGGAGGCGCGCCCGCCGGACGCAGAGCCCCGGGGCGTCACCGAGGCACGGGCCGAGGCACCGCCTTCGGGCCCGGATGACCAGCCGTTCCCGTGTGGGCCACCGCCGTAGTCGGGGTCACCGCCCGGGCCCGGGATCTGGGCCCGCCCACGCGAAGAACTGGAATCGCCGTAGTTCATTCCTCACACCCTGCCGCTCGCGGTGGGGCGCGAAGGCGCCGCCACCCGGTTGCCGTGAGCTGGAACACGAGACGCTACACCCCGGGCTTGCCGGGGCGCAGCCGTCAAATCCGACCTAATCGGACCAATCAGACCTAAAAGCTGTCGGTCGTCCCGCCCGGGGATCGGGCCGGGTGCGACCGGACCAGCCAAGTTCACCGTTGCGCCTCTCGCCTTCGACGAGGGGTGGAGCCGGTCTGCGCGGCCGAGCCGCTCACCGCTCCCTGCTCCGACCCGTCCTCCGTACCGCCGGCCAGCCCGTCCCGGCCGAGCAGGAACTGCTCGACGAGATGGTTCCAGTCGCAGCCGGGGCACACCTCCACCACGAAAACCTGGAACTCACGCAGCGTCATC
The DNA here is from genome assembly GCF_042869115.1 of Micromonospora sp. NPDC007230. NCBI lineage: Bacteria > Bacillati > Actinomycetota > Actinomycetes > Micromonosporales > Micromonosporaceae > Micromonospora > Micromonospora sp. NPDC007230. Next base: position 134,793 of record NZ_JBIAFE010000011.1, read on the forward strand.
GCCAGCATCGACAACTCGGCCCGGCTGCGTGCCTGGCCGGCGGACTGCTTGAGTTCGTCGCCGTAAATGTAGTGGACGTGGATGAGGTTCTCGCTGCGACAGATCGGGCAGCGCTCCTCGGTGGGCTCGCCGTGGAACCGGGCAGCGTTTTTCAGGTACGGCGAGGCGTCGCAGACGTCGTACGTGCCGATCCGGTTGGCGAGGAGGTCACGCAGCACCGCTCGCTTCCGGAGCGAGTAGTCGACGACCTGGCGCTGCGTACGCATGCGGCAAAGGGTACGCGACCCCGCCGGGCGAGGCGACCGCCGTCACGATCCGTGACAACAGGACCGCGTAAACGAAGGTTTGCCCTGATCATTCGTCTCCGCTAACGTGCGATGTATCGGTCCGATACATCGCGGCGGTTACGACTCCGCGCCGGGGGTAAGAAGGGGTGGCCCATGCTCGAGCTCGCCATCCTCGGCCTCCTGCAGGAGGCTCCGATGCACGGCTATGAGCTGCGCAAGGAGTTGGCCGCCAAGCTCGGCGCCATCCGGGCGGCGATCAGCTACGGCTCGCTCTACCCGACCCTGCGCCGGTTGCAGGCGGCGGGCTGGATCACCGAGGCCGCCGAGACACCCGCGACCGCCGAGGAGGTTCCCGCGCTGACCAGCCGACGTGGTCGGGTGGTCTACACCATTACCGCGGAGGGCAAGGAACGGTTCGCCCAGCTCATAGCGCAGGCTGGACCCGAGACGTACGACGACACGGGCTTCGGCGTGCACTTCGCGTTCTTCGCCCGGACCGACCAGGCCACCCGGCTCCGGATCCTGGAAGGTCGTCGTCGCAAGATCGAGGAGCGTCGCGAAGGCCTTCGTGACGTGCTCGGCCGGGCAGCCGAGCGGCTCGACGCGTACACCCTGGAGCTGCAGCGTCACGGCCTGGAGGCCTGTGAGCGCGAGGTCCGCTGGCTGGAGGAGCTCATCGCCAACGAGCGCTCCGGCCGAGCCCCGACGGTCCCGGAAGCCGGGACGGCCGGCGGCCGACGAGAAAACGACAGCCCGCCCCCGCCTGGCGAGTCCAGGAAAGAGCGGCCGTGATGAAAGAAGAAGGAGGCAGACGCTATGGGCTCCGTCCGCGTCGCCATCGTCGGCGTAGGTAACTGCGCCTCGTCCCTCGTGCAGGGCGTGGAGTACTACCGCAACGCCGACCCGACCGACCGCGTCCCGGGTCTCATGCACGTCACCTTCGGCGACTACCACGTCTCCGACGTGAAGTTCGTCGCGGCGTTCGACGTGGACGCCAAGAAGGTGGGCATGGACCTCGCCGAGGCGATCGTCGCCAGCGAGAACAACACCATCAAGCTGTGCGACGTGCCGCCGACCGGTGTGACCGTGCAGCGCGGCCCGACCTTCGACGGTCTCGGCCAGTACTACCGGGAGATCATCGAGGAGTCGGACGCCGAGCCGGTCGACGTGGCCCAGGCGCTGCGCGACGCGCAGGTCGACGTGGTCGTCTCCTACCTGCCGGTGGGCTCCGAGCAGGCCGACAAGTTCTACGCCCAGGCGGCGATCGACGCGGGCTGCGCGTTCGTGAACGCCCTGCCGGTCTTCATCGCCTCCGACCCGGAGTGGGCGAAGAAGTTCTCCGACGCCGGTCTGCCGATCGTCGGTGACGACATCAAGAGCCAGGTGGGCGCCACCATCGTGCACCGCGCCCTGGCCAAGCTCTTCGAGGACCGCGGGGTCGAGCTGCTGCGCACGTACCAGCTCAACTTCGGCGGCAACATGGACTTCATGAACATGCTGGAGCGCAACCGCCTGGTCTCGAAGAAGATCTCGAAGACCCAGTCGGTGACCTCCCAGATCCCGCACGAGATGGCCAAGAGCGACGTGCACATCGGCCCGTCGGACCACGTGCCGTGGCTCGACGACCGCAAGTGGGCGTACATCCGCCTGGAGGGCCGCTCCTTCGGCGACACCCCGCTCAACGCGGAGCTCAAGCTCGAGGTGTGGGACTCGCCGAACTCGGCCGGCGTCATCATCGACGCCGTCCGGGCCGCGAAGATCGCGCTGGACCGGAAGATCGGTGGCCCGATCCTCTCCGCCTCCTCGTACTTCATGAAGTCCCCGCCGAAGCAGTACGCCGACCACGACGCGCACGCCGCCGTCGAGGCGTTCATCAAGGGCGAGGTCGAGCGCTGACGCGCTGACCGTCGCACCGTCGAAGGGCCGGGTCCGCACGGACCCGGCCCTTCGCGTGTCCCGGCCGGTCTGCCCGGGTACGTCAGGACCAGGCGCGTTGCAGGGCCACGCCCGCTTCCAACTCCAGCAGCGTCACCTTGCGCGGCAGGCCGCCGCCGAAGCCGACCAGCTTGCCGCCGGCACCGACGATCCGGTGGCAGGGCACGATCACCGGCACCGGGTTCCGGTTGCAGGCCACCCCGACCGCCCGGGCCCCGCCCGGGTCCCCGACCGCCTTCGCCACCTCGCCGTAGGTCCGCGTCTCCCCGTAGGGGATGAGGGTCATCTCCCGCCACACCGCGCGCTCGAACTCCGACCCCCGGGGCGCCACCACCGGCACGGTGAACTCGGTCAGCTCACCGGCGAAGTACGCGCGCAGCTCGGCCAGCGCGCGGGCGGCCACCTCGTCGCCGGGCCGGTCGGTCGCCGACTCCACCCGGCCGAAGTGCGCCCCGCGGACAGCTTCGCCGTCGGTGGCGACGGAGAACTCCCCGATCGGCGAGTCGAGCACGGTCCACTGCATGACCCGATTGTCCCGCCCGGAGCCCGGCCGCCACCACCAGGCTCACTGTCCGAGCAGCGCGACAGGCGAGCAGCGCCGGTCCGACGCTGAGGTTCAGCACTTCTCCGATCGATGGGGCAAAATTCCGCGGGCGACGCGCGTCTTCCATACGGAGGTGGGCGGTGGCAGAGGTGACCGACGGGGAGTTCACCGCGTTCGTCAACGAACGGGGGCCCGCCCTGCTGCGCGTCGCGTACGCACTCGCCGGGAACCAGCACGCGGCGGAGGACCTGCTGCAGAACGCGCTGGCCAAGGCGTACGCACGCTGGCCGCGGATCCGGGGTGACGCCGAGCCGTACGTGAAACGGATCCTCTACCACGACCAGATCTCCGGCTGGCGGCGCCGCTCGCGGCGCCTGGAGGTCCCGGTCGCGGAGCTGCCGGAGCGGGCCACGGTGGGGGACAGCGGCGACGACAGCGACCTGCGGCTGCTGCTACGGGCGGCGCTTCGGTCGCTGCCGCCCCGGCAGCGGGCCGTGCTGACCCTGCGCTATCTGGAGGACCTCAGCGTCGAGCAGACCGCGGCGCTCCTCGGCTGCCGGGCCGGCACGGTGGCCAGCCAGTCCGCCAAGGCGCTGGCCCGGCTGCGCAAGTTGGTGCCGGGGCTGGACGAGCTGACGAGCCGCGCGGAGGTGACGCGATGAGCCGGGCCCTCGACGCGACCCTGCGGGCGGCCGTGCACGACCTCGCCGACGGGGTCCGGCCAGCGCCCGACCTGGCCGCCGGCGCGCTCGGCCGGGGTCGCCGGCTGCGTCGCCGCCGGCGGGTCACCGCAGCCGGTGCCGCCCTGCTGGCGGTCGTCGCCGTGACACTGCCGTTCGTGCTGCTCCGGCCGAGGCCGGCCGCGCACCCTGCCACGCCGCCCGTGACGGCCACCGCCACCCCCTCACCGACCATGCTGCCAATGTCAGGGCCGGACTGGACGAAGAAGCCGTTGCTGCTGCCCGGCGACTGGGTGGTGACCAGGGCGCAGGCCAGGGGCGGTTCCGGCACGGGCTTCCTGCTGGACCGGGGGCGGGGCCGCTACTACCCGACCGACCGCTACGACGGCATCTTCCCGGCGCCCACCGGCTCGCTCGTCGCGGTCACCGACGAAACCCGCCCCCGCGACGTCGGCCTGATCGACCTCACCAACGGAAACACCCGCTGGTACGAGGTGGGCCGGGCGCTCTCCAACCCGCAGTGGTCGCCAGACGGCCGTCGGCTGCTCTTTACCACCCAGCAGGTCGACCGCTTCGGCTTCATCGTGCTCGGCACGGACGGCACCAGGCACACATACCCGGTGAACAAGAGTGAGTTGCGCTTCCTCTGCACCGACTACTGCTTCTTCATCTGGACGCGCGACGGCCGGGAGGTGGCGCTGCAACAGACCGACCCGAACAAGTCCCGGTCCGAAGCGGGCCGCCACCCCCGCCGGGGCGTGCAGCTCTTCTCCGCCGACGACGGCCGGCCGACCCGGTTCGAGCCGATGCCTGGGGACCCTGCCGGCCCGTGGGCCTGGTCGCCGGACGGGAGGTTCGTCGTGGTGCAGGGGCAGCAGGAGCCGCTGCTGGTCGAGACGGCCACCGGACGGGTGGTGAACCCGCTGCCGATCGCCGAGGTCGTCTGGGTCGCCGCCGACCGGCTGCTCTACCGGCGGCCGAACGGGTCGCGGGACTTCGTGCTCGCCGACCCGACCGGGCGGGAACTGGTCCGCCAGCCGCTGCCGAAGGATCTGGTTCTCAAAGAGCTGACGGTCGCGCCGCGCTGAGCGTTCGGACAGCCGTCGACCTTGCGCGACATCGATACCGTGCAGGTCGTGGCCACGGGGACGCTCATCTTCCTGATCATCGGTGGGGTCGGGGTCGGCGTGCTGGCGCTCGCCCTGCTCGGTACCGAGCTGTTCACCTTCGGCCATCCGGACGTCGACGGTCCGGTTTCGCTGGAGGCGGTCGCCGGGTTCACCGGCGCGTTCGGCTTCGGCGCCGCCATCGTCAACGAACTGCTCGGCGGGCGTACCCCCGGGATGATCGCGGCGGCGGTGGCCGGCGGCGTGTTCGCCGCGGTGCCCACCGGGTGGCTGGCGGCCCGGCTCAGCCGAGCGGCCCGCAACATGCGCACGGATCCCACGCCAACCCGGGACCACCTGGTCGGCGCGATCGGCCTGGTGGTGACCCCGGTCCCCGCCGGCGGCTACGGCGAGGTCCGGGTACGCCTCGCCGGCCAACCGGTCAAGCTCAACGCCCGCGCCGACCAGCCGATCCCGGTCGGCGCCCGGATCTTCGTGGTCGAGGCGCTGAGCGAGACCAGCGTGCACGTCGAGACCTACTGATCCCCCCATCGCAGAGACGGGAAGTCCCATGCTCCTGCTCGTCGCCATCGGCGGCGCGGTCCTCCTCGCCGTCATCCTCATCCTCTTCGTGCTCTCCCGGATCAAAGTGGCCGGACCGAACGAGGCGTTCATCGTCACCGGCCGCAAGGGCCGGACCACCCAGACCGCCGACGGCGGACGCTCCACCGACATGTCCGGGCAGAAGGTCGTGCTCGGCGCGTCGGTCTTCGTCCTGCCCGTGGTGCAGAAGCTCCAGTCCCTCGATCTGTCCAGCCGCCGGATCGACGTCGGCATCCGGGGCGCGGTGAGCAAGCAGGGCATCCGGGCCGACCTGCACGGCGTCGCCATCGTCAAGGTCGGCGGCACCGAGGACGCGATCCGGGCCGCCGCCCAGCGGTTCCTGCACCAGCAGGACGAGATCGACAACTTCACCCGCGAGGTGCTGGCCGGTGCGCTGCGCTCGATCGTCGGCCGGCTCACCGTCGAGGAGGTCATCCGGGACCGGGCGGCGTTCGCCAGCGCGGTGGCCGAGGAGGCGGAGCACTCGATGACCAACCAGGGCCTGGTGCTGGACACCTTCCAGCTCCAGGACATCCTGGCCGAGGGGTCGTACCTGCAGGACCTGGGTCGGCCGGAGGCGGCCCGGGTGCTCAAGGACGCCGCCATCGCCGAGGCCCGGGCCCGGCAGCAGGCCGAGCAGGAGCGGCTGCTCGCCGAGGAGGCGATCGCCGAGGCGAACCGGAACCTGTCGCTCAAGCAGGCCGCCATCCAGGCCGAGATCGATGCTGCCAAGGCGAAGTCGGCGGCGGCCGGGCCGCTCGCCCAGGCCGAGCGGGACCAGGCGATCCTCTCCGAGCAGCAGAAGGTCGCCGAGCGGAACGCCGAGCTGAAGCAGCGCCAGCTCGACACCGAGGTGCGCAAGCCGGCCGACGCGGCCCGTTACAAGGTCGAGCAGGAGGCCGAGGCGGCCCGCAACGCGGCGGTGCTGCGGGCGGACGCCGAACGGCAGGCCACCATCGCGGCCGCACAGGCCGCCGCCGAGCAGGCCCGGCTCACCGGTGAGGGCGAGCGGGCCCGCCGGGCCGCGCTGGCCGAGGCGAACGCGATCGAGGGCGCCAAGGAGGGTGAGGCCGAGCAGCGGCGGCGTACCGCGATCGCCGAGGCGATCGAGCGCGAGGGCCAGGCCGAGGCCGCGGCCATCCTGGCGAAGGGGCAGGCGGAGGCGGAGGCGATGGGTCGCAAGGCCGAGGCGTTCGCCGCGTACGGCGAGGCCGCCGTGCTCGACCTGCTGGTCAAGGTGCTGCCGCAGGTGGTCGAGGCGGCCAGCGCGCCGATCGGCGCGATCGACAAGATGACGGTGATCTCCACCGACGGCGCCTCCTCGCTGACCAAGTCGGTGGCCGGCAACGTGGCCCAGGGCCTCCAACTCGGCAGCGACCTCACCGGCATCGACCTCGCCGGGCTGCTCGCCAAGCTGGGCGGTACGCAGGCCAACGGCCGGACCGCCGTGGACAGCAGCGCGGTCGAGCACTGACCGGTGGCGGCCGGGCCCGCGGCGGGCCCGTCCGTCGCACCGGAGCAACGACGGCGCCCGCCGGAACCACCCCTGCTCAGGGGACTCCGGCGGGCGCCGTCGTGATCGTCAGTCGAGGACGCCCTGCTCCCGGGCCCACCGCAGCAGCTCCGCCTCGGCCTCCTCGCGGTCCAGCGGGCCGTGCTCCAGGCGCAGCTCCTTGAGGTGCTGCCACGCCTTGCCGACCAGCGGTCCCGGCGGCACGCCGAGCAGTTCCATGATCGCGTTGCCGTCCAGGTCGGGCCGGACCCGGGCCAGGTCCTCCTCGGCGGCGATCCGGGCGATCCGCTCCTCCAGCGCGTCGTAGTCGGCCGCGAGCTGGGCCGCCTTGCGCCGGTTGCGGGTGGTGACGTCCGATCGGGTCAGCCTGTGCAGCCGGGGCAGCAGGTCGCCGGCGTCGGTGACGTACCGGCGCACCGCGGAGTCGGTCCACTCGCCCCGGCCGTACCCGTAGAAGCGCAGGTGCAGCGCGACCAGCTTGACCACCAGGGCGGTGACGTCCTTGGGGTAGCGCAGGGCCTTCATCCGGGCCTTGGTCAGCCGGGCGCCGACCACCTCGTGGTGGTGGAAGCTGACCCGGCCGTCCGGGCCGACCGCCTTGGTGGCCGGTTTGCCGGCGTCGTGCATTAGCGCGGCCATCCGGAGCACGAAATCGCAGCCGTCCGACTCCAGCCCTATCGCGTTGCTGACCACGGTGAGGGTGTGCTCGTAGACGTCCTTGTGCTGGGCGTGCTCGTCGATCTCCAGCTTCAGGCTGGAGAGTTCGGGGATGAACCGGTCGGCCAGCCCGGTGTCGACCAGCAGCCGCAGCCCGGTGATCGGGTCCGCGCCGCAGAGCAGCTTGGTGAACTCGTCCCGAATCCGCTCGGCGGTGATCCGGTCCAGGTCGGCGGCCATCCGGGTCATCGCCTCGCGGACGTCCGGGTGGACCGCGAAGCGGAGCTGGGCGGCGAACCGGGCCGCGCGCAGCATCCGCAGCGGGTCGTCGCCGAACGACTCCCGGGGCGTGCCCGGGGTACGGATGATCTTGGCGGCCAGGTCGGCCAGCCCGCCGTACGGGTCGGTGAACCGGTGGTCGGGGACGCTGACCGCCATCGCGTTGATGGTGAAGTCCCGGCGCTTGAGGTCGTCGACCAGGCTGGTGCCGTACTCGACGATCGGGTTGCGGCTGACCTGGTCGTACGCCTCCGCCCGGAAGGTGGTGATCTCCAGACGGAGCCCGGCGCGCTGGCAGCCGATGGTGCCGAACTCCCGCCCGGTCTCCCAGATCGACTCCGCCCAGCCCCGGACGATGTCGAGCGTCTGGTCCGGGTGGGCGTCGGTGCAGAAGTCGAGATCCTCGCCGAGGCGACCGAGCAGCGCGTCCCGGACCGATCCGCCCACCAGGTGCAGTTCGTGACCGGCCCTGGCGAACCGCCGGCCGAGTTCGTCGGCGACCGGCGAGACGCGGAGCAGTTCGGCGACGGCGTTACGCTGCGCGGCGGTCAGCTCGCGGCGGTCGGCGGCGTGGGAGGCGGAGGCTTCGGACATGGGATCGCCAGCCTATCGGTCCGGACCGGAGGGTACTGCGCCGGGCGTGGGTAAGCGGTCGAGGTTGACTAAGGTCATGGGCGTGCGGGCCCGGTGGTCCGGCTCCGACGTAGTACCCCTTGGAGGCTGGAGATGAGCGGCGGGCTGTACCGCAGCGCGAACGCGCACGGTGGCGGCCAGCCGCCGGACGACGGGGCCACCTTCATCTCCGCGGAGCCGCTGAACCAGCCGGGCGTGGCGGCCACCGCGCCCCCGCAGGAGGTGGTCGCGGAGACCAGCGCCGCGGCGAACAGCGCGGTGATGGCGATCGGCAGCCTGGTCAGCCGGGGTACGGGCTTCGTCCGCAACCTGATGATCGGCGCCGCCCTCGGCAACGCGGTCGGCAACGTCTACACCACCGCCCAGTTCCTGCCGAACCAGGTGTACGAGTTCCTGCTCGGCGGCGTGCTCACCAGCGTGCTGATCCCGGTGCTGGTCCGGCGTCGCAAGATCGATCCGGACCGGGGCGAGGCGTACGCGCAGCGGCTGCTGACCCTGGCGGTGCTCACGCTGGCCGCTGCCGCGCTAATCGCGGTGGCCCTCGCTCCGGTGATCACCGCGATCTACGCCAGTGGCAAGGGCGGTGACTACACCGGCCTGGTCAACCGCCTGTCCTACCTGATGCTGCCGATGCTCTTCTTCACCGGGGTGAGCGCGCTGATCGCCGCGGTGCTGAACACCCGGGGGCACTTCGCCGCACCCATGTGGGCGCCGATCCTGAACAACCTCGTGGTGATCGGCGTCTTCGGCCTGTACATCGGCGTCTACGGCGCCAAGCCTCTGCTGCCGGGGCAGATGACCCCCGGCCGGATCCTGCTGGTCGGCGGCGGCACCCTGCTCGGCGTGGCGGTGCAGGCCGCCGGCCTGCTGCCCGCGCTGCGCCGGGTCGGCTTCCGGTGGAAGTGGCGGTTCGACTTCCGCGAGCTCGGCCTGCGCGAGCTGGGCCGGCTCGGGGCGTGGATGTTCTGCTACGTCGCGGTCAACCAGCTCGGCCTCTTCGTGGTGGTCAACCTGCTCACCCGGGCCGCCGGTGAGGGCAACAAGGGCGAGACCAAGGCCGGCCTGCTGATCTACAACAACGTCTTCCTGCTGCTGATGATGGCGCACGGCATCATCGCCGTCTCGATCATCACCGCGCTGATGCCCCGGATGAGCGCCGCCGCCGCCGAGGGCCGGTTCCGCGACGTCACCGCCGACCTGTCCCGGGGCACCCGGATGGTCAGCGCCGTCCTCGCCCCGGTCGCGGTCTGCTATGCGGTGCTGGCCGGCCCCATCTCGGTCGTGATCTTCCGGTATGGCGCCTTCACCGGCGAGAACGCGGTGGCCACCTCGACCGTGCTGCTGGTGGCGGCGGCCGGCCTGGTGCCGTTCGCGATCAGCCAGCTCTTCACCTTCGCCTTCTACGCGCTGCCGGACACCAAGACCCCCGCCATGATCAACATTCCGGTGGTGGCGCTGCGGGTGCTCCTCCAGATCGGCCTCTTCCTCGCCTTCTCGGCCACCTTCGCGGCCGCCGGCATGATGCTCGGCAACGCCATCTCCTACCTGGCGGCGGCGGTGGTCTCGGCGATGCTGCTGCGCCCCCGGGTGGGCCGGATCGGACTGGGGGCGATCATGCGGACGCTGGGCCGGGTAGTCGTCGCCGCGCTGGGCGCGGCCCTGGTAGGGCTGCTCGTGGTCCGGCTGCTCCCCGGCGACCCGGCGAACCTGAGCTGGCTCGCCGCCGCGGTCCAGTTGGTGATCGGCGGCGTGGTGATCGGCGGGACGTACCTCGGTCTGGCCATGGCGCTGCGGATCGGTGAGATCACCGAGGTGGTCGGGATGGTTCGTCGCCGCCTCGGCCGCTGACCGACCAACCTCGGCGACGGACAGTGAACGAGGATCACCAGCCTGGGGATACGGCTGTGGATAACTCGAATTTTCCCGGCCCAGTGGGCCACTCGGCCTGTGGACAACCAACCGTAAGGATGAGGGTGACCCTGCCGACCGGGGGAATCCGTCGAGGCGTCGCGGGTCCGCCCCACCGGGCGACGGCGCCAGGGCGCGGCGCGACGCCAGACCGGCCTTCATTCGGTCCGGAGCACCGCGGCGGCCGAGTTGTGGCCGCCAGCCGAGCCGGAGTCGTCGAAGCCCCTGCGCCGACCAGTTGTTGCCAACCTCTAGATTGGCTGGTGCGTGTGCCAAGGCCGAAATGGGACGCGACCGTGACCCGGTCGACCGCCCCGGTCACTGGCGTCCCACCGGCTACGGCGGGAAGATGACATGTCGAGGAACCGGGCATCCCGGGTAAGGTCGGTCTCGACGGGTACGGCAGGTGCCGACGGGGACGTCGACGCCGGTGTGCCGGTTCCTTCGATGGCAGAGCAGGAAGCCACATGCCCAGCAGCACGGGTCCATCGATCGACACGATCACCGAGGGAGGACGGGTGACCCAGGTCGGCGAGGGTCAGGAGGCGGAGGAGACTGCCCCTCCGGTCATGACCTTCGGTGCTCCCACGGTCGGTGAGCTGCTTGCCGAGCGGTATGAGCTGGTCGAGCACATCAACAACGACAGTGCGGGCCGGCTGGTGTGGCGCGGAGTCGACGTCGTGCTGCGCCGTCCCGTCGCGGTGGTCCTCCGCTACCCGGGTGGCGACTCCGCCACCGAGATGCTCCAGGCCGCCGTCGCGGCCAGCCGGGTGATCCACCCCAATCTGGTCGGCGTCTACGACGCCATCGACGAGGCCGACCGGGCGTACGTCGTACGCGAGTGGGTGGACGGCCAGTCCCTGCGTGAGATGGTCGCCGCCGACGGTCCGCTGGACCCGGCCCGGGCGACCGCCATCGGCAACGCCGTGGCCAGCGCCCTCGCCGCGGTGCACGCCACCGGCATGGTGCACGGCAACCTGCATCCCGGCACAGTCATGATCAGCGACGACGGCCGGGTGGTGCTGGCGGACGCGCGTACCGACGGCGCGGACAGCCAGGAGAACGACCTCCGGGCGGTCGGCGGGGTGCTCTACTTCGCCCTGACCGGGCACTGGCCGCACGGCGAGGCCCCGCTGCACGGCGCCACCGCCGGGCACGGCCGCGCCGCGCTCCCGGACGCGGTCCGCGACGCCAGCGGCGCCATCGCCGCACCCCGGCAGGTACGCGCCGGCGTGCCGGCGTACCTCGACGACCTCACCATGGACCTGCTCGACCCGGAGATCGCCCCACCGTCGTCGGACGTGCTGGCCGCCGAGCTGAGCCGGCTGGACGTCCCCGCCGACGACCACTTCCTGGAGCCGACCGGCCCGCTGCGCTTCACCGCCGAACCGGGCGAGGAGCCGTCGCCGCTGGCCGTCGCCGGTGGCCGGAAGGTGGCCGTGGGTGTCGCCGGGCTGCTGGCGGTGGCCCTGGTCGGGCTCCTCATCGGGATCAGCATGCTCGGCGGCGACGACAAGAAGCAGCCGAAGGAGCCGGTGGCCCGTCCGTCCAGCAGCGCGCCCGCCGGAGCCGGGAGCACGCCGGCCGCCCAGGTCCGCAAGCTCACCATCCAGGACGTCCGGATCATCGACCCGGTGGGCGACCGCCGCGAGGTGCGCGACGCCGAAAAGGTGATCGACGGCGACGAGAATGAGGGCTGGGCGACCGCCACCTACCGGAACCACGGCAAGTTCGGCGGGCTGAAGAAGGGCATGGGGATCTGGATCGACCTGGGCGCCCCGCACACGGTCAAGTCGCTGCAGGCCGTGCTGTCCCCCGGCGCCTCGGCCCAACTGCTCGCGGGGACCGAAGACTTCCCGTCCAGCTCGTCCGGCGACAAGGATCTCGTCGCCAGCTACAAGACCCAGATCGGCCAGCCGTTCGAAAAGGCCGACGGCAACAGGATGACGTTCACCGGATTCGACCCGGAGCAGAAGTACCGCTACCTGCTCTTCTGGATCACCGAGCTGCCGAAGAAGGACAGCGGGGACGGCTGGAAGCTGGAGGTCCAGGAGATCACGGTCCAGGGGTCGTGAACCGTCGGCCGCGGCTTCCGCGCCGCCTCACGTGGACGTGGTGATGGCGGGTCGCGGGGGGCGGACGCCCGAGCCGTCGACCGGGGACGGACCGCTGGCCGGGGCGTCCGACCTCGACCTGCTGCGCGCGCACGTCGCCGGCGACCGGGACGCCTTCACCGAGCTCTTCCACCGGCACCGGGACCGGCTCTGGGCGGTGGCCCTGCGTACCCTCGGCGACCGCGAGGAGGCCGCCGACGCGCTCCAGGACGCCCTGCTGTCGGCGCACCGCGCGGCGGCCCGGTTCCGTGGCGACTCGGCGGTGACCACCTGGCTGCACCGGATCGTGGTGAACGCCTGCCTGGACCGGATGCGGCGACGCCAGACGCACGCCACCGTCCCGCTGCCCGACGGCGTGCACACCGACGGGGAGCCCGGCCGGCACACCGGCGGGGTGGAGCCGGCCGCCCCGGCCCACGACCACGACACCGCCCTGGTGGTTCGCCAGGCCCTGGCCGAACTGCCGGTCGAGCAGCGGGCCGCGCTGGTCCTGGTGGACGTGCAGGGCTATCCGGTGGCCGAGGTGGCGCGGATCCTCGGTGTCGCCGAGGGGACGGTGAAGAGCCGCTGCGCCCGCGGGCGGGCCCGGCTGGCCGTGCTCCTCGGGCACCTGCGTACCGGTTCCGACGAGAAGAGGGACGTGCCGCGCGTCACCGGGGGGAACCCTCGACCGCCCGAGGGCGTCGGATCGACGTCGGGGTGGTCCCGGCGGGACGCCAGCCAGGAGGAGACGTGACTTCCCGGGAGTTCAGCGGGGTCGACCCCGACCTGCTCGCCGACTACGTCGGCGGCGCGCTGGACGGCACCCCGGAGCAGGCCACGGTGGCCCGGCTGATCGAGTCGGACCCGGCCTGGGGCGACGCGTACGCCGCGCTGGCGCGGGCGGTCGACCTGGTCCACGCCGACCTGGCCGACTGGGCCGCCGCCCCCGCGCCGGAGCTGCCGCTGGCCGTGACGGAGCGGATCACGGCGGCGCTCGCCGGCGCCGGGCCGGCCCCGACCGACGCCGCCGGGTCCGACGCCGAGGAACCGGCCGGCGTGCCCGCGCCGGACGGCCACGAGATCGTCGGTTCGGATCCGGACTCCGCCCGTCCGGCCGAGGTCCGCGCCGCTCGGACGTCGCCGCCGGCCGTCGTGCCGACCCAGCCCCGGCGGGCGGACGGGGCGACGCGGCCGGCCGAACGCCCGGCCCGCAACACGGGACCGGGCCGGCGCTCCCGGCGCTGGGCCCGGATCGCCGGGCCGGTCGCCCTGGCGGCCGCTTCGGTCACCGCGGTCGGGTTCGGGATCAGCCACCTGGTCGGCGCCAACCGCGGCGTGACGTCGATGGCGGACAACGCCGGGCCGGCCGCTGGCCGGGCGCAGCCGGAGCTGGCCACGGCGGCCAGCGCGCCCTTCCGGACCGCCGCACCGCCCCAGCACAGCGGCACCGACTACAGCCCGGACCAGTTGCCCGGCAGCATCATGACGCTCGCCTCGCCCTCGGCGGTTCACAGGCCGGGGTTGGCGCCCGATGACCGGCACAAGTCGGACGCGGCCGGGCTGGAGCGGCTCACCCGCCCGGAGGCGCTGGAGTCCTGCCTCGGGGCGATCAGCGCCGAGCACCGAGCCGGGTTGATCACCCTCGATCTGGTCGACTACGCGTCGTTCCAGGGCCGGCCGGCACTCGTCGTCACCTTCGTCGACGGGAGTGGCGAGCGCTGGGCGTGGGTGAGCGGAGCCGAGTGCGGGGTGCCCGGGTCCGGCGCGGACACCCGCTTCCGCACCCGGGTAGGGTGAGGCCACGGTCACCCGGGCGTGTCCCGCCACGTGACGTGACCCACCGGATGACCGGCTCGGGAATCCCCACTTCGTACGATGACGTTCTGCAAGTCAGGCGCCGACGCCGCTGAGCCGTCGGCACTCGGGATCGACATCGGTGCGCGCCGGTGACGAACACACACATCGGGAGACGGCAGTGGACGAGGTCCGCAACCTGATCATCATCGGCTCCGGGCCGGCCGGTTACACGGCGGCGGTCTATGCCGCGCGCGCCAACCTCAAGCCGCTCGTCATCGAGGGCGTGCAGTCCGGTGGCGCCCTGATGACGACCACCGAGGTGGAGAACTTCCCCGGTTTCGCGGACGGCATCCTCGGCCCCGAGCTGATGGACAACATGCGCAAGCAGGCCGAGCGGTTCGGTGCCGAGTTCCTGACCGACGACGTGACCCGGGTCGAGCTCAAGGACACCGGCGAGACCGGCTCGGACGCGGTGAGCACCGTCTGGGTGGGCGAGACGGCCTACCGGGCGAAGGCCGTCATCCTCTCCACCGGCTCCGCCTGGCGCCCCCTGGGCGTGCCGGGTGAGCAGGAATACCTCGGCCACGGCGTGTCGTCCTGCGCCACCTGCGATGGCTTCTTCTTCCGCAACCAGCACATCGTGGTGGTCGGCGGCGGCGACTCGGCGATGGAGGAGGCCAGCTTCCTCACCCGGTTCGCCGAGTCGGTGACGATCATCCACCGCCGGGACTCGTTCCGGGCCAGCAAGATCATGGCCGACCGCGCGCTCGCCAACGACAAGATCAAGGTCGAGTGGAACACCGTGGTCGAGGAGATCCTCGGCGACGACGGCAAGGTCAGCGGCGTCCGGGTGCGGAACGTGCACACCGGCGAAGCCAAGGTGCTCGACGTCACCGGGGTCTTCGTGGCGATCGGCCACGACCCGCGCAGTGAGCTCTTCCGCGGGCAGATCGAACTCGACGACGAGGGGTACGTGAAGGTGCAGGCGCCCAGCACGCGGACGAACGTGCCGGGTGTCTTCGCCGCCGGTGACGTGGTCGACCACACCTACCGGCAGGCGATCACGGCGGCCGGTACGGGTTGCGCCGCCGCCCTGGACGCCGAGCGCTTCATCGCCACCCTGCAAGGCTGAGAAACATCTTCAGAAAAGTCCCGGAGGAGGGGTTCATAGTGGGAGCAACCAAGGCGGTCACCGACGCGAGCTTCGCGAGCGATGTGCTGAAGTCCGACAAGCCGGTCCTGGTCGACTTCTGGGCGGAGTGGTGCGGGCCGTGCCGCAAGGTCTCGCCGCTGCTCGAGGAGATCGCGGGCGAGATGGGTGACCAGGTCACCATCGTCAAGCTCAACATCGACGAGAACCCCGAGACCGCGCGGACCTACCGGGTGATGTCCGTGCCGACCCTCACCATCTTCAAAAACGGCGAGCCGGTGCAGTCCATCGCCGGCGCCAAGCCCAAGGGCGAGCTGGTCAAGCTCATCGAGTCGGCGCTCTGAGCCGATCGACGACCACGGGAACCCCCGTCGCCACCCGGCGGCGGGGGTTCCCGCTTCCCCGGACGGGTAGTCCCGACCTGCCCGAACGGGAAGCCGATAGTGACCGGCCACGGTACGCTCCGTAAGCGTCCCCAGCCATGGGGGCCACCTCCGTCGGAGTCTCCGGCCAGCCAGTGTCCGTGCAGAGGGGGTCGTCGTGCGTCCCATCCGACCCGGTGACCGGGGACCCGCCGTGACCGAGATCCGTACCGTCCTCACCGGCCTCGACCTGCTTCCGGCCGATGGGAAGGGCGACGACTTCGACGCCGAGACCGAGCGCGCCGTCCGGGCGTTCCAGCAGTCCCGCGGGCTGAGCGTGGACGGCCGGGTCGGGGCGGAGACCTGGCGGGCGCTGGACGCGGCCCGCTGGCGGTTCGGCGCCCGGGCCCTGTACCACGCGGTGCCCGAGCCGCTGATCGGCGAGGACGTCCGGTCGCTCCAGGAACGCCTCCTGGAGATGGGGTACGACGTGGGCCGGGCCGACGCCATCTACGGCATCCGCACCTCCCGGGCGGTCGCCCAGTTCCAGCGGGAGATGGGGCTGAAGCCGGACGGCGCCTGTGGCCCGCACACCATGAACGCGCTGCGCCGCCTCGGCCGGAAGGTGGTGGGCGGGCGGCCGCAGTGGCTGCGCGAGTCCGACGCCATCCGGCAGGCCGGGCCGACGCTGGTCGGGCGGACGGTGGTGATCGACCCGGGACACGGCGGCACCGACCCGGGGGTGGTGGTGCCGGACGGCCCGCTCCGCTGGACCGAGGCGGACATCGTGCACGACCTGGCCAGCCGGCTGGAGGGGCGGCTCGCCGCAGCCGGCGTACGGGTGCAGCTGACCCGCGGCCCGTCGCCGGAGACCTGCCTGCCGGACGCCGATCGTGCCCAGCTCGCCAACTCGCTCGGCGCGGACGTCTTCATCTCGCTGCACACTGACGGGCACGCCAACCCGGCGGCCAACGGAGTGGCCACCTACCACTACGGCACCGACAACGGCGTCACCTCGGCGACCGGGGAGCGGCTGGCCGGGCTGGTGCAGCGGGAGATCGTGGCCCGGACCGGGCTGCAGAACTGCCGTACCCACGCAAAGGCGTGGGACCTGCTGCGGCTGACGCGGATGCCGGCGGTCCGGGTCGAGGTGGGCTACCTGACCTCACCGGAGGATCGGGGCCGGCTGGTCGACCCGCGGTTCCGGGACAAGGTCGTCGAGGCCATCGTCGCCGCCGTACAGCGGATGTACTTCCCGATCGAGCGGGACGTGCCCACCGGCTCCATCGACGTGAGTGAGCTGCGGGCGATCGTCGCCGCCGGCACGGTGGTGGACTGACGGCGCCGAGCCGCCACAGTGCGGGCCGGGCCGGGTCAGCGCATCGACCGGGTGGCCGGGGCGGGACGCACCGGCCGGAGCAACGTCTCCGGGCTCATCGAGCCGAGCAGCTTCTCCAGCGCGTACTCGACGTCGGACTTCCAGCTGAGCGCGGTGCGCAACTCCAGCCGCAGGCGGGGGTAACGGGGGTGCGGGCGGACCGTCTTGAACCCCACCGAGAGGAAGAAGTCGGCCGGCGCGAGGCAGGCCCGGGTGGGGTCGTCCCCGTCGTCCCCGAACTTCGCGTCGCCGAACGCCTCGATCGCCTTGATGCCGCGCTTGGTGAGGTCCCGGGCCACGCCCTGGACCAGCATCCGGCCCAGGCCGCCGCCGGCGAAGGCGGGCACCACGTTGGCGGTCATCAGCAGCGCGGCGTCCGCCGAGACCGGCGAGGTGGGGAAGGCCATCGAGCGTGGAACATAGGCCGGCGGGGCGTACATGACGAAACCGGCCGGCATGCCGTCGACGTACGCGAGTTTGCCGCAGGAGCCCCACTCCAGCAGCGTCTGGGAGATCCAGGCCTCCTTCTCCAGCCCGGGGTCGCCGGCGGCGCACGCCCGGTCGGCGGAGACGGGGTCCAGCTCCCAGTAGACGCACTGCCGGCACGGGCGGGGCAGATCCTCGAGGGTGTCGAGGGTCAGACTGACCAGACGTCGCGACATGAGCGCCATCCCCACCAGTAGGCTCGGAGCGGGAACCAGCGACGGCTCCAGGTCGCGGCGCGGCGTCAGACCGGCCGTCATTCGGTCCGGACCGCCGCCCAGCGGCGCGGAGGCCGAACTATGGCCACCAGCCGAGCTGGAGTTGCCGGAGCTGACCACTCCGCCGCGTCCCTGCCCCCGACGAGCGATCGTACGCCGTTGTCCGACGGTACGGGAGAGGACGCGCGTAGGCCCACCCGGGGCGGGGAGGGCCGGTCCGGGATGTGGACTTTCTTCACATGGCGGCGCAGGTGGTGGGGGTCACGGACTACGATCGACCAACCGGTGTCCCGGGCCGCCATGGTTGCCGGTATCGCGGGTACCACATCCGGGCGGCAGCCCCGCCGACACCCGATCGAGGTGATGTCATGACCGGCACGACGCTCGACGACTACACCGACCGGTACGCCCGTCGGGTCCGGGGGATGACGGCCTCCGAGATCCGGGCACTCTTCGCGGTGGCCAGCCGGCCGGAGGTGGTCTCACTCGCCGGTGGGGCCCCGTACATCGCGGCGCTGCCGCTGGACGCGGTCGGCGAGATGCTCGGCCGGCTCGGCTCCGAGCACGGCGTCACCACCCTGCAGTACGGCATCGGTCAGGGCACCCTGGAGCTGCGCGAGCGCATCTGCGAGGTGATGTCCCTCTCCGGGATCGACGCCTCGTGCGGTGCCTCGCCCGAGGACGTGGTGGTCACCGTCGGCGGCCAGCAGGCGCTCGACCTGGTGGCCCGGCTCTTCCTGGACCCGGGCGACGTGGTGCTCGCCGAGGGCCCGACGTACGTCGGCGCGCTCGGGGTGTTCCAGGCTGCCCAGGCCCAGGTCGCCCACGTGCCGATGGACGAGCAGGGGCTGATCCCGGAGGCGCTGGAGAGCGCCATCGCCGACCTGGCCCGCGCCGGCCGGCGGGTGAAGTTCCTCTACACCATCCCGACCTACCAGAACCCGACCGGCGTGACGCTGAGCGAGGAGCGGCGCGAGCGGGTGCTCGACATCTGCGAGCGGGCCGGCCTGCTGGTGGTCGAGGACGACCCGTACGGCCAACTCGGTTTCGAGGGGGACGCGCCCGCGCCGCTGCGGGCCCGCCGGCGGGACGGGGTCTTCTACCTGAGCACCTTCTCCAAGACCTTCGCCCCCGGCCTGCGGGTGGGTTGGATCCTCGCGCCGCACGCCGTCCGCGACAAACTGGTCATCGCCAGCGAGGCGCAGATCCTCTGCCCCAGCGGTTACGCGCAGGCCGCCGTTTCGACGTACCTCGGCACCATGCCCTGGCGGGAACAGCTCAAGGTCTACCGGGAGGTCTACCGGGAGCGCCGGGACGCCATGCTCGCCGCGCTGGAGGACCTGATGCCGGCCGGCACCAGCTGGACCAACCCGGGCGGCGGCCTGTTCGTGTGGGCGACCCTGCCCGAGGGGCTCGACTCGAAGGCGATGATGCCGCGGGCGATCTCGGCCCGGGTCGCGTACGTGCCGGGCACCGGCTTCTACGCCGACGGTGCCGGCAGCGGCAACATGCGGCTCAACTTCTCCTTCCCGTCGCCGGAGCGGATCCGGGAGGGCGTCCGCCGGCTGGCCGGCGTGATGGAGCAGGAGATCGCGATGCGCCGGGTCTTCGGCGCGGTCGGCGGCTCGGGGCCGCGGCGCCGGCAGGGCGGCTCGGACGCGCCCGGTCCCGACTTGGCATGATGCCCGCATGGCCGTCAGCCCTGCCGAGCACACTTCCGTGACCGAATCCGCCGTCACCGACGAGCTGCACGTGCTGGTGCTCGCCGGTGGACTCTCGTACGAGCGGGACGTCTCCCTGCGATCCGGCCGGCGCGTGCTCGACGCGCTGCGGGCCGTCGGGGTGGAGGCCGAACTGCGGGACGCGGACGTGGCCCTGTTGCCCGCCCTGGCCGCCGACCCACCGGATGCCGTGGTGATCGCCCTGCACGGTGCCACCGGCGAGGACGGTTCGCTGCGCGGGGTGCTCGACCTGTGCGGCGTGCCCTACGTCGGCTGCGACGCCCGGGCCTCCCGGCTTGCCTGGGACAAGCCGTCGGCCAAGGCCGTGCTGCGCGAGGCCGGCATCCCCACCCCCGACTGGGTGGCCCTGCCGCACGACCGCTTCTCCGAGCTGGGCGCGGTGGCCGTGCTGGACCGGATCGCCGACCGGCTCGGCCTGCCGCTGATGATCAAGCCGGCGCAGGGTGGCTCCGGACTGGGCGCCGCGGTGGTCCGGGACGCCGCGTCGCTGCCGGCCGCCATGGTCGGTTGCTTCGCGTACGACCAGACCGCGCTGGTGGAACACTACGTGCCCGGGATGGACGTGGCGGTCTCGGTGGTGGACCTGGGCGAGGGACCGCAGGCGCTACCTCCGGTCGAGATCGTGCCGCGCAACGGCGTGTACGACTACGCCGCCCGCTACACCGCCGGCCGGACCACCTGGCACGCGCCCGCCCGGTTGGATCGGGAGACGACCGAGCGGGTGGCCGAGGTGGCGCTCGCCGCCCACGCAGCACTCGGCCTGCGCGACCTCTCCCGGGTCGATCTGATCGTCGACGCGGACGGCCAGCCGCACGTGCTGGAGGTCAACGTCTCCCCAGGGATGACCGAGACCTCGCTGCTGCCGCTGGCCATCCAGGCCGCCGGGCTGGATTTCGGGCGGGTGCTCGGCGCACTGGTCACCCGGGCCGCCGCACGTCGCCCGTAAGATCGCCTGCTCGGTCGGCTCAGCCGGCGGGCTCCTTGCCCCCCGGCCCCTTGCCCGCCGGCTCCTTGCCCGCTGCCGCTGGCTCGCGCTCAGGCTCGCTGCTCGCCGCCGCGTCGTTCTCCGGCTCCGGGATCTCCTCCGCCGCCTCGATCACCGACACGCTCTCCTCCTCCTCGGCCGTCACCCGCTCCGGCGACGGCGAGGAGAGGCTCGACGGGGCCTGCCACTGGATGCGGGGCGGCTCGGCGAGCGGGCGGCCGCCGAACTCGGCCAGCCACGCGGCGACCAGGGCCAGATTTTCCCGCCACTGCGACTCGGCGATCGGGGGCAGGATCGAGTCCCACAGGGAGAGGAACGTGCCGCGCAGTTGCAGCCGCCCGTACGGCCGCGCCAGGAACCACATGTGCAGGTGCGCCGACCCGTCGCCCCAGCGGTTGACGTGCACCCGGGCGACGCCGTCCAGCGAGCGGATGGCCCGCTCCAGGCGGACGGTCATCACGCCCAGCTCGGCGGCGAGCAGGTTCGGCAGGTCGCCGAGGTCGAGATGGGAGCGGGACTCCAGGATCAGCACCATCGGGAGGCCGGTGGGTCGGTCCATCGCGCGTACCCGCCACCGCTCGCCGACCCAGATGTACGCCTCGTCGGGGGCGTTGCAGGCGGTGCATTCCCGGTTTCCCTCGCCCCGGCGGGGCGGTTCGACCGGCACCGGATCGTCGAGCTGCTTGACGCGGAGGTCGCCCTCGAAGGGGAAGGAGGGCCACTGGGTGAAGTCCGGCACTGAGGGAGGGGTGTCCTGCACGAGGCTGACCCTAACCGAGTCGGCGACGCCTGTCCCTACCCGTTTCGTCGGTTGACGAGCGTCCGTTGTCGGTCGCCGCGATGTTGTCCACCGCGTTGTCCACAGGCCGCTGAGCTCACCACCACACCGCGTCATCCACAGCTCAACACGGCTTTCGCAGCGCTGTTTCACGTGAAACGAGGGCACCCTGTGGACAACGACTGTGGATAACCCACCGGGGATCGCGGCTGGTTGTCCACCGGATGTTCACCCCACGGCCGGGCCTTCCTACCTAACGAGCGACGGGTCAATGGGCATCGGCCTCGCTCGTTTGGTTCCAGGGCCGGACCGCGCTGGTTCGGCGCTGACCAGATGCTCGGCTTGCCTTCCCGAGGCTGCCTCCAATCCCGCCCTGCCGCGTCTCGCCTCCGGAGGCGGGTCTGCCCAGTCGCGAAGCCGGCCGGCGGAGCTCCGCCCCGGATGCCCCTGGGCGTTGGATTGCGTTGCATCTGCCCCCAGGGGCGGGGGCGGGTCCTGGCGCGGCCGGCGTCGTCCTCGTCGCGTTGGCTGAGGCGGCACCGGTTCGCCGGGCGGCGTCACCTCGTGCCCTAGCTCCAGACGCCGGTGGAGCGCGGTCGGCTTCGGCAGCGGGCGTTGGCTCAGCCTCGGCCAATCCGGCCGGATCGCGAAGGGCGCCCGCGTACCGTCCCGCCGGGCCGGCTGGCGACGGTGAGGGGGGCCACCGGGCGTCGCCGTGGAGGCCCTCAGCGGGGTGCACCAGCGGCCCTTCGTCGTCCGACACCGCCCGTCGGCCGGCCCACACCCCCGATCGGGACATCAGCCACCTCCCGACTCGCCGGGGACCACCGCACTCCTGAGCCGCAGTGCGAAGTGATGGTGCTGCCACGACCGCCACGGTCACGGCCGGTCCCGCCCGTCGGGGCGCGCCGGTGACGGCACGCCTCGGCGGTGGGGACCCCGGGCGCGGTCGGCCGGAGGACGACCAACGGTGTGGACGACCGCAGGACGACCAACGATGCGGACGGCTGCAGGACGACCAACGGTGCGGACGGCCGCAGGAAGACCAACGATGCCGCCGACAGACGATTCGGCTGCACTCCCACCCAGCCCGAGCCGGGGTCGCCGGGGCCAGGTCCGGCGCCCCGGACGGCCGCCGGGCGGGCATGGTGTTGCCGCCCGCGAGGGCGGGACTTCTCCCGGCGAGCGGAACCAGGTCGCCCCCCTCCGGCACAGGGACACAGTGCCGGTTGCGCTCGCGAGGGCGCGACGCGGCTCTGTTGGCACTGCGGCCCGGTCGGCGGTTCGCGCAACGTCGGGTCCGGATCAGTGGTGCAACTGTCGAGGCGGCCGAGGAAGCCAGCCGACTGCTGACCGCCGGCCGTCGGCGGCGACGCGCGCAGCAGCCGTCGGCGGCGACGCGCGCAGCAGCCGTTGACGGCAGTCCTTGGCATCGCCGCCACAGTCCGGCCTGAGTCGACCCCGGGGTGGGCTCCGCCCGTGCATGACGGCGACCGCTGCTCGTTGCTCCGAACGCGCCGGTTACTCCTCCCGCCTGCTCGCCTGTTTCACGTGAAACGGCCGGCCTGCCGGCGTGGCTCCGTTCCTCGCTCCGACCGTTCCCCTTTGGGGCAGGGACGGCAAGGCGGGGATCGGGCCACCGAAGGAGCGAGGCGGGCATTGACGGCGAGTCGGCCCCAGAGCCACATCAGAGCGCCGGCGTCGCGTCACGTCACGCGAGGCAGGAAGACGGCAGGCCCTCGTGCTGTGCTGGCGACGACCGGAGTCCGGCCAGCGAGCGACCTGCAATCGCTCACATGCCGGCGAGCGCCAAGGACCAGGTTCTGCTATCACCCGGACGAGCGGCCTCGTTTCACGTGAAACCAGCGAGTGCGGAGATGGACCCGAAGCGCCCTACGTCCTACCGGCGCAGCCACCCCTGACAGACGGCCGGCTCCGGAGCCAAGGCGCGCCCCGGCGCAACCCCAACGGCCAACCCCGCAACCACCACCCGCGTCGGACCGCCCACCCCGGTGTCCCGACGGGCACGTCGCCGCGCACCGCGCTACCGGCCTGCGCCAATCCGCTCCGCCGAGGTCGTTTCACGTGAAACCCGGCGATGCTCCGGCCGATGATGCCAGGGTGCTCGCTGAGCAGCCGGCCTGCCCAAACCGCCGCCAGCCCCGGTCACCCCCAGCAGCCTCCCCTCGCCACCGCTCCACGTGAAGCGTCGGCCGCAAGCATCAGCGGTCCCCACGACGGACTAGAAGCGCCAGAGCGACGGGGCTCCTCAACGAGGACGCCCGTGGATCCACCGACCCGGAGGTGTGCGCCCCACCGTCGGCCACGGTCGGGATCGCGGCGAGCGACTCGCGGGGATCACCCGGCTTGAGTCCGTATCACGCGGACCGCAGACGACCCGCTACCCTCACCGTCCGAGCCTCCCGCTACCCTCACCGTCCGAGCCTCCCAGAGGCCCGTGAGCACGACGGCAGGGCAGCGGGCAGTAGAGGACGCCTCCACGCCGGAATCGGCGGCAGGCGGGCCGCAGAGCGGGGTCGTCCACGTTCCGGAGCAGCCAACCGAGCGGCGGCAGCGGGCGGCCGAGCAACAGCCGGCACAGGAGCAGCCCCACACGGGGGCCGGGCCGCCGGTCCGAGCTTCGCGTCAGGCCGTCGGGGCGACAGGCGTCGACGGACCATTCTCCGGCGACCGCGACGAGCAGTCGCGGACCACAGACAAGTCGGCCGCGCCGTCACAGGGACGACGCGGCCGAAAACCGACGAGCGGTGCTCAGTCGCCTGGCTGTTCCTCCTGGCCCACCCCGATGATCCCGACGATCCGCTCCAGGTCGTCGACCGTGGCGAACTCGATGGTGATCTTGCCCTTGTTACGGCCGATGTCGACCTTCACCCGGGTGTCGAACCGGTCGGAGAGCCGGTCCGCGAGGTCCGTCAGCGCCGGCGCGTGCGGCTTCGGCCGGCGCTTCGCGGTCGACGTCTTCGCCGGTCCGTCGGCGAGCGCGAGGGCCACCATCTCCTCGGTGGCGCGTACGGAGATGCCCTCGGCAACGATCCGCTTGGCGAGCTGCTCCTGGGCCTCGGCGTCGTCCAGGCTGAGGAGCGCCCGGGCGTGGCCGGCCGAGAGCACCCCGGCGGCAACCCGGCGCTGCACCTGAGCGGGCAGGTTCATCAGCCGGATCGTGTTCGAGATCTGCGGCCGACTCCGGCCGATCCGACGGGCCAGCTCCTCGTGGGTGGCTCCGAACTCCTCAAGGAGCTGCTGGTATGCGGCCGCCTCCTCCAGCGGGTTCAGGTTGGCCCGGTGGATGTTCTCCAGCAGCGCGTCCCTGAGCATCGCATCGTCCTTGGTGTCCCGGACGATGGCGGGGATGCTCTCCCGGCCCACCGCCTGGGCCGCCCGCCAGCGCCGCTCGCCCATGACGAGTTCGTACTTCTCGCCGTCGAGCTGCCGTACGACGATCGGCTGGAGGAACCCCACCTCCTGGATCGAGGTCTTCAGCTCCTCCAGGGCGTCCTCGTCGAAGACCTGCCGGGGCTGCTTGGGGTTCGGCACGATGGCGTCGACCGGGATCTCGGCGAAGCGGGCTCCCGGCACCGGGCTCAGCTGCGGCTCGGGCTCCTCAACCGCTGCCGCCCCGAGGACGGCAGCGGCGGCGCCCGCCACGGCGGGGGGCGGTACCGGCGCAGCCGTCGTACTTTCGGGCTCGGCGACCGTCGGGCTGCTGCCCGGCACCGGCCCGGTGGGGATGAGGGCGCCCAGCCCTCGGCCCAGACCGCCGCGAGGACGGTTCTTCATGCGACGCCTCCCAGCGACTTCTTCGCACTACGCATTCCGGCTCACCGGCTCCTTGACGCCTCGCTCGGCGATCTCCTGGGCGGCCTCGAAGTAGCTCGTGGCCCCGCGCGAACCGGGATCGTAGGTCATCACCGACTGCCCGTAGCTGGGGGCCTCGGAGACCCGGACGTTCCGGGGGATCACGGCCTGGAGCACCTTGTCCCCGAAGTGGTTCCGGACGTCCTGCTCCACCGCGTCGGCCAGCCGGGTACGCCGGTCGTACATGGTGAGCAGGATGGTGGAGACCTCGAGCCGCGGGTTGAGGTGCTGGCGGACCAGATTGATGTTGTTGATCAGCTGGTTGAGGCCCTCCAGCGCGTAGTACTCGCACTGGATCGGAATCAGCACCTCCTGCGCGGCAACCAGCGCGTTGACGGTCAGCAGGCCGAGCGAGGGCGGGCAGTCGATGAACACGTAGTCGAAGTGCCCCGGGTAAGCGGCGATGGCGCGGGCCAGCCGGGACTCCCGGGCGACGACCGAGACCAGCTCGATCTCGGCGCCGGCCAGGTCGATGGTGGCCGGTACGCACCACAGGTTCGGGATGCCCTCGACCGTCTGGGCGACGTCCGCCAGGGGCACGCCGTCGATGAGGCAGTCGTACACGTCGGGGACGCCGGTGTGGTGCGGGACGTTGAGCCCGGTGGAGGCGTTGCCCTGCGGGTCGAGGTCGACCACCAGGACCCGGTTGCCGTGCAGGGCGAGCGCCACCGCCAGGTTCACCGTGGTCGTGGTCTTCCCCACGCCGCCCTTCTGGTTGGCGACGCACATCACCCGGGTCCGTTCGGGCCGAGGCATGGTCACCTCGCCACTGGGATTCAGGATCTGCACGGCGCGCATAGCCTCCATAGCCAACGGTGGATCATCCTCTTCGCGCGTCGGGGTTTCACCTGAAACGTACGTGCTGTCGGCGGCTTCGGCACCGTAGGCGGCGGCCGGTGGCGTGTCGGCCGCGAGATCCGGTGCGCTCTGCGGAGTGAGCTGCTGCGGCACCGCCGAGGCCGGCGGCTGCGGCTCGTAGCGCCCGGGAACAGCCGAGTTGCCGCGTGCCGGGGTGGGACGCGAGCTGGGGGCGTTCACGGGGCGCCCGGTCGGCTCGTGTGGATCCCGGGTCGGTGGCACGTTCGCCGGCACCGCCGAGGTGGGCCGGGTGCCCGCTCCGGCCGGTACGTCCCGGAGTGCCTCCGGGTCGACGTCCGGCGGACGCGTGGACGGGTCGTGGGACTCGCCACTCGCCGGCCAGCCCGGGTAGTCGGTTTCACGTGAAACGGGGTCGGCGGCAGGGGGTCGTCCTCCTGGCCCGGTCACCCGTGGATCTTCGTACCTGCCGTCGTCATGCACCTGTCATCCCTGCCCGCTCCGGATGGTCGGTCCGCACCCCGTCAATCAGGCCCCCGCGCTCGCGGCGCGGCCTACGGCCCGGCGGGAACGTCGGGTTCGGTGCCACCCGGCACCGCCGTTCCACATTATCGACGCGCGGCCAGCCTACGGCCGACGGGCGCAGCCGGTCCACGTCGGGTTCGGATCGGTCGGCCATCTCGCGTCGCGGCAACGGCAAAACCGGCGTCAGCGATCCCGGCCTTGCCCACCACGGCGGCGGCCGCCGCGCGACCGCTTGGGGCCCTTCTTGCGGACCGGGCCGACCACCCGCTCCCGCACCACCTCGATCACCGTGGCCGGCGGGTCGATCACGCCTACACCGCACCGGTGCAGCTCCGGCTCGCCACCGCCGAGCCGCGCGACCGCGTCGGCGTGCTCGGCGATCTCCTCGGCGGCGGAGGCCCCCTTGAGTGCCACCAGCCGGCCACCCGGCACCGTGAGGGGCAGGCACCACGCAGCGAGCCGGTCCAGCGCGGCCACCGCCCGCGCGGTCACGATGTCCGCGCTGAGCGCGGCGACGTCCCGGGACCCGGCCGCCGCCTCCTCCGCCCGGCCCCGGAAGACCCGGACCGATGCGGTCAGGCCGAGCTGCTGCACCGCTTCGATCAGGAAGGCGGTCCGTCGGGCGAGTGGCTCGACAAGCGTGACGGTGAGGTCGGGGCGGGCGATCGCCAGGACCAGGCCGGGCAGTCCGGCGCCGGAGCCGACATCGATCAGGCTCGCGCCCTCCGGAATCCGCTCCGCCATCGCCGCGCAGTTGAGCAGGTGCCGCTCCCAGAGCCGCGGCGTCTCGCGGGGGCCGATCAGCCCGCGCACCACGCCGTCCGTCGCGAGCAGTTCGGCGTACGCGGCAGCCAGGTCGAGTCGGTCGCCGAAGAGGGTACGGGCGGCCGCCGCCAGCTCGGGCGGCAGCGTCGCCGTGCCCGGGGACGGCGTCCCCTCACCGTTACCGCCCTCTGGAAGGGAAGGCGTCGCCGGCTCGGCGAACACCGGTTCGACGGCACCCACCGGCACCGCCGGGGTCGTTTCCTCCGCCTCCGGTTCGGTCGAGAAGGCCGGAGTCACGGCATCCGATGAATCGACCGGAATCGAAGGCTCGTCAGCAGGTCCGCCACCGGAGAAGGCGGGGTCCGCGGCCGACGGCGTGCCGGTGATCGACGGCCGAGCCGGGGAGGCGTCGTCGCCGCCGGAGAAGATCGGGTCGACCGTCGGGTCGGGCCGGACAGGCGACGGCCCGGGCGGCTTACCACCCGGGCCGGCCACGGCACCCGCCGTCGTCTCGTCGTGGGTCACCCCGTCAGTCCGCCGCCGGCCGGACAACGATGCGGCGGTTCGGCTCGACGCCCTCGGACTCGCTCTCCACGCCGCTCATCGCGTTCACCACGTCGTGCACGCACTTGCGCTCGAACGCGGACATCGGCTCCAGGCGCACCGGCTCGCCGTACTCCTTGACCTTCTCCACCGCGTTCTTCGCGACGGCGGCGAGCTCCTTGCGCCGGGCGGCCCGGTAGCCGCCGACGTCGAGCAGCAGGCGGCTGGGCGAACCGGTCTGCCGGAACACCGCCAGCCGGGCCAGCTCCTGGAGCGCCTCCAGGGTGGCGCCGCGCTGGCCGATCAGGTTCTGCAGACGGCCGCCGACCACCTCGACGACCGGGCGGCCGCCGGAGACCAGCTCGTCGATGTCGCCGTCGTAGTCGAGGATGTCGAGCAGACCCTCGACGTAGTCCGCCGCGATCTCGCTCTGCCGGAACAGGTCGCTGTCGGCCGGAGCCTTCTTCTCCGCGGTCGTCGACTCGGCCCCGGTCTCCTCGGCCTCCTCGGTGGGCACGGTCTCCTCGTCCAGGGACTGCTCGGCGCTGGGGATGCTGGTGTCGGTCACGGTCTCATCTCCGTACTCGCTCGGCCGGACCGTCGGGTCCGCTGGTCTCCCGGGGCGGCGCGGGGTTCGCCGATGCCCTCGGGCACGTCTGTACGGGCCAGTTTCGCCCGTGACCGCGCTCCGCGCGGCGGTTCCGGCCCGGCGCCGACCGTACGGCGGCAGCTCGGGGGCCGGAACGGGCCGCCACCGGGATCCCGGTGGCGGCCCGGAGGCTCAGCCCTGCCGCTTGGCGGGGCGGTTCTTCTTCGGGTTGACCGGCTTGGCGCCGGGCTTCGGGCCGGCCACCTTGGGCGCGGTCGCCGGGGCCTTCACCGCCGGCTGGGCCTTGCGGCCGAGCAGGCCACCGGTCTTGGCCGGCTGGGCCCCGGTCCGCGCGGCGGTGCCGGTCTTCGCGGTGGGCGGCGGGGGGAACTTCCGCAGCACCCACTGCTGCTGGCCGAGGGTGAAGAGGTTGTTGGTGACCCAGTAGATGATCACACCGATCGGGAAGATCGCGCCGGACACCAGCAGCGACACTGGGATGCCGTAGAGCATCAGCCGCTGGACCATCCGCTGCTGCGGGTCCTCCGCCCAGCCGGTCTTGAGGATCATCTGGCGGCTGGTCAGGTACGTGGTGGCGATCATGATCAGCACCAGGACGCCGGCGATCAGCTTCACCGTGTGACCGTTCGCACCGAGGCTGGCCAGCTCGGCCGGGGTGGAGCCGAACTTGCCGGAGATCGGGGCGGTGAAGAGCTTGGCGTGCGAGGCGCTCTCGAACTGGTCGACCGTCCAGCCGTAGAGCGTCTTGGCCTGCTTGTTCGGGTCCAGACGCCGCAGCACGTGGAAGAGGCCCAGGAAGACCGGAATCTGGAGGAACATCGGAAGGCAGCCCATCAGCGGGTTGGCCTTTTCCTTCCGGTAGAGCTCCATCATCTCCTTCTGGAGCGTCTCCCGGTCACCCTTGTGCTTCTCCTGGAGTTCCTTGACCCTGGGCTGGAGCGCCTGCATCGCCCGCTGCGACTTGATCTGCTTGACGAAGACCGGGAAGAGGATCACCCGGACCGTCACCACCAGGAAGACGATGGCGAGGATCCAGGGCCAGTTCGTCCCGATCACCGCCTCGGCCGGAACGATGGCGTCCCAGGCCGAGTGCCAGGTCAGCAGGATCCACGAAATGGCGTAGTAGACCCAGTCGAGGCTAAACACTCAGGCTCCAGTCACGTCGGCACGGCGGCGGTCGCCCGGCTCCGGCACCGGGTCGTGTCCACCAGGGTGGAAGGGGTGGCAGCGCGACAGCCGCCGGACCGTCAACCAGGCTCCCCGCAGTGCACCGTGCCGGGAGACCGCCTCGACGGCGTAGGCACTGCACGACGGGTAGAACCGGCAGCGGGCCGGCAGTGCCGGACTTATCCACCGACGGTACGCGATGATGGGCACCAGCAGCATGCGGGCACCGCTAGTCGTCGGCCGCGGCGCGGCGTTCCCGCCGCTCACCGGGCCCGCCGACCCCGGGGGGTACGCGCGGCGGCGACGGCGGCGTCCAGGTCGGCCCCCAGCCGGGCGTACGACACGTCGGCGGCCTGGGGCAGTGCGCGTACCACCAGCGTGGCACCGGCGGGCAGGTCCGTCAGGCGCTCGCGGACCAGGTGCCGCAGCCGGCGTCGGACCTTGTTGCGGACCACCGCGTTACCGACCGCCTTGGACACGACGAAGCCGGCGCGGCTCGGTGCGGGGAACTCCGCACCGCTGGCCCGCGCCGGCTCCGGCGAGGTTGTCGCGGTGGGTCCGGTCTGCTCGGGGAGGGTCAGGTGCACCACGACGGCACCACGGCCGACGCGTCGGCCACCCCGGACCGCTGCGGCGAAGTCGCTACTGCGCCGCAGTCGCTGCGCGGCGGCCAGCACCTCTGCCCACGTCCCCGGACCGGACCGGTCGGCCTCAGGCCGCCAGGCGGGCGCGGCCCTTGGCGCGACGGGTCGAGATGATGGCGCGGCCGGCACGGGTGCGCATGCGCAGCCGGAAGCCGTGGGTCTTCGCGCGCCGGCGGTTGTTCGGCTGGTAGGTGCGCTTGCTCACGTCAGGCTCTCCGTTGTCGTACGCCCCGCGCGGGGGATCGCCCGGGGTCGTGTGGTGGTCCAGGCCACCTTCCCGGTGACCTCCGATCGGTGCTGCCCGGCGACGCGGGACCTCGGCGATACGGGGAAGCGACCGCGGACAGCAAGCACCCATCACCCTAGCAGAGGGCGAGAGAGCAGCCGCTCCAGCCTACGCAGGGGGGCAATAGCCGTCAAACATCACACACTCCCACCCCGGCCGCCCCTGGGAGCGCGACCGAAGGGGCGGTTTTCGCGGATGTTGACAAGGCTGCCACGGTGTCGACGGTTGAACGCGCGGGGTCCCCGCTGTTAGCGTGCCCGATTGCGGTCAGCGTCGGGCTCCGGGTTGTCGCTGATCGGCAAGACCGGACAAGGTAGTGAATCGTTCGGCACGGTGAACCCGCTTCAGCGCCTCCCGCGAACCAGGGGGGCAGGTCCGACCCGCGTCCGGTGGGCGGCCACAATCGGTCGGTACACACAGGCTGTGGATAACTTGTGGATGACGACCGGTCAGCCGTCCGGGTGGGCGTGGCGTACGCCCGCGCGTACGCGGTGGCGGGCCGGGACTGCCGATGGACAGCAGCGGTGGTCGGGAGCAGAGGCGAGGGGGTGGCACGACGGTGACCGGAGCGACCGAACTTGCCGCGGTGTGGACGGCGGCGACCGAGGAGCTCGCCGACGAGATCATCTCCGCGCAGCAACGGGCGTACCTCCGGCTCACCCGGCTGCGGGCGATCGTCGAGGACACCGCCCTGCTCTCGGTACCGGACGCCTTCACCCGGGACGTGATCGAGTCGCGGCTGCGCCCGGCGATCACCGAGGCCCTCAGCCGGCGGCTCGGCCGGCCTATCCAGGTGGCCGTCACCGTGCGGGTCGCCGAGGACGCGGGCAGCCGCGCGGCCGGCACCGTCTACCGCACCGGTCCCGAATCGGCGGACCGCGACGCCCCGCTGGACCTGCTCGCCGGCCTCGAACCCGGCCCGCCGGTCGAAGCACCCGACTTCCCCGAGCTCGGCTACCCGGGCCGGCCCGAGACCCCGTACGCCGATGAGCCGACCGAGCCCCCGATCGAGGAGCCGGCGCCGCGGCAGCGCACGCCCGACGGCGGCCGGCCGCACCTGATCCCGGCCAGCCGGGACGGCCAGGACACCCTGTTCAGCACGGCCTTCACCGAGCCGATGCGCGGCCCCGAGCGCCGCGGCTTCGACGAGCGGTCCCGGGTCGAGTCCCCGGCTCCCGACGCCGGCGGGTACGAGCCCCGCTACCGGGAACACCCCGGCCCGGCCGACACACCGCTACGCGGGCTGCCCCGGGACGGCGCCACCGACAGCGGGCCGGGTCGGAGCGGCCCGGACCACCGCCCCGGCGGCCAGGCCGACCGGCGGCTGCCCGGTGGCGGGGAGACCGGCGGCAACCGGCTCAACCCGAAGTACATGTTCGAGACGTTCGTCATCGGCTCGTCGAACCGCTTCGCCCACGCGGCGAGTGTCGCGGTGGCCGAGTCGCCGGCGAAGGCGTACAATCCGCTCTTCATCTACGGCAGCTCCGGGCTGGGCAAGACCCACCTGCTGCACGCCATCGGGCACTACGCCACGACGCTGGGCAACGCCCGCTCGGTCCGGTACGTCTCGACCGAGGAGTTCACCAACGACTTCATCAACTCGCTGCGCGACGACAAGACCAGCGCGTTCCAGCGCCGCTACCGGGACGTGGACATCCTCCTGATCGACGACATCCAGTTCCTGGAGAACCGGGAGCGGACCCAGGAGGAGTTCTTCCACACCTTCAACACCCTGCACAACGCCAACAAGCAGATCGTGATCACCTCCGACCGGTCGCCGAAGCAGTTGGCGACGCTGGAGGACCGGCTGCGGACCCGGTTCGAGTGGGGACTGCTCGCCGACATCCAGCCGCCGGACCTGGAGACCCGGATCGCGATCCTGCAGAAGAAGGCGGCGCAGGAGCGCCTGTACGCGCCGCCGGACGTGCTGGAGTTCATCGCCTCGCGGGTGTCGAACTCGATCCGGGAACTGGAGGGCGCGCTGATCCGGGTCACCGCGTTCGCCAGCCTCACCCGCTCGTCGGTGGAGCTGTCGCTCGCCGAGGAGGTGCTGCGGGACTTCATCCCGGACGGCGCCGGCCCGGAGATCACCGCCGACCAGATCATGGTCTCCACCGCCGACTACTTTGGGGTGAGCCTGGAGGACCTGCGCGGCCACTCCCGCTCCCGGGTGCTGGTCAACGCCCGCCAGGTGGCCATGTACCTGTGTCGCGAGCTGACCGACCTGTCGCTGCCGCGGATCGGGCAGGCGTTCGGCGGCCGGGACCACACCACGGTCATGCACGCCGACCGGAAGATCCGCCAGCAGATGGCGGAGCGGCGCTCGCTCTACAACCAGATCGCCGAGCTGACCAACCGGATCAAGCAGACCACCTGACTTCTTCGTCCGCCCCGCAACCGTGGCGCAGGCCCGGCCGGACTTCCGGCCGGGCCTTTTTCATGCCGGCGGACGTCGGAAGCTTGACCCTCCACCCGGTCGAGGGCCCAGGATCGGCGTCGTGTTCGTCCACAGCTCGGCTTCGTTGTCCACACCCCCTGTTCCACAGACGGTGGAAAACCACGCTACGTCTCGGCGCGGTTACCCACAGACTGTGGACAACTCCTGGGGACTACGCTGTGGACGCCTGGGGACAACGGCCGGGTTGTCCACGGCCGACGGTCAGCCTGTGGGCGGCCTGTTGAAGGTTCTGGGGATGACGTCGATCAACGCGGTCCGGCCCGTCCACAACGCTGGGGAGAAACCCCGTGGATTAACGGTGGACAACCGGTGGACAACCGTGGACAACCTGGGGGCCGGCGCGGGCTGTGGACCAGAACACCGGTTGTACCCCTGGTTCTCCACAGCCAAACCACTGGTGGATAACCTGTTTGACCTGCGCGGACGCCGGTTCTCCACAGTTTGCACAGGTGCGATGAAGACGATGAGTTATCTCTTCTAAACAACAAAAACCAATCATCACCGTTGGACTTCCTGTGGATCGGGCCGGAACGCTGCCGTCGGCAGTCGCCCCGGCACCTGGATCCACGGGGTCGGGCGCACAGCCGATGCCCGCGCGACCTAAGGTTCGAGGGGTACCCGCCGGTCGGGCGGGACGGGTGGCAGCGGTCGGCATGAGAGAGTTGTCGCTGACGTCGACGCGGAGGCATTGATGAAGTTCCGAGTGGAGCGCGACGCGCTCGCCGAGGCGGTCGCGTGGACCGCCAAGAGCCTGCCCAACCGACCCTCCGTACCGGTGCTGGCCGGAGTGATGCTCCGGGTCACCGACGGCAATCTCCAGGTCTCCGGTTTCGACTACGAGGTCTCCAGCCAGGTCACCGTCGAGGTGCAGGGCGACGCCGACGGCGCCGCGCTGGTCTCCGGCCGCCTGCTCGCCGAGATCACGAAGGCCCTGCCGGCCAAGCCGGTGGACATCGCCGCCGTCGGTGCCCACCTGGAGTTGGTCTGCGGCAGCGCCCGCTTCACCCTGCCGACCATGCCGGTCGAGGACTACCCGGCCCTGCCGGAGATGCCGGAGAGCGCCGGCACGGTCGACGCCGCCGCCTTCGCCGCCGCGGTGGCCCAGGTGGCGGTCGCCGCCGGCCGGGACGAGACGCTGCCGATGATGACCGGCGTACGTATCGAGCTCTCCGGCAGCACCCTAGCGATGCTCGCCACCGACCGCTACCGCCTCGCGCTGCGCGAGATGGAGTGGAACCCGGACGACCCCGAGGTGAGCCTCAACGCGCTGGTGCCCGCCCGGACCCTGCACGACACCGCGAAGGCCCTCGGCCCGCTCGGCGGCCAGGTGACCATGGCGCTGTCCCAGGGCGGCGCGGGCGAGGGCATGATCGGCTTCTCCGGTGGCACCCGCCGGACCACCAGCCGGCTGCTCGACGGGGCCAACTACCCGCCGGTCCGCTCGCTCTTCCCGGCCAGCCACAACGCTGAGGCCCGGGTGCCGGTCAGCACGTTGATCGAGGTGGTCAAGCGGGTCGCCCTGGTCGCCGAGCGGACCACGCCGGTGCTGCTGAGCTTCAGCGCCGACGGCCTGGTCGTGGAGGCCGGCGGCACCGAGGAGGCCCGGGCCAGCGAGGCCATGGAGGCCACCTTCACCGGCGACCCGCTCACCATCGGCTTCAACCCGCAGTACCTGATCGACGGCCTGGCCAACCTCGGCGCCCAGTACGCCCTGCTCGCGTTCGTCGACGCCTTCAAGCCTGCGGTCATCTCTCCCGCGGGTGAGGATGGCGAGGTCATCCCGGGGTACCGGTACCTCATCATGCCGATCCGCGTGTCCCGCTGATCGCGCCCCAGCAAGACAGACGTACGGAGGTAGGAGCAGATGCAGCTCGGCCTGGTAGGACTCGGCCGGATGGGCGGCAACATGCGGGAGCGGTTGCGCGCCGCCGGCCACGAGGTGGTCGGCTACGACCGCAACGCGGAGCTGAGTGACGTCGCGAGCCTCGCGGAACT
This sequence comes from Micromonospora sp. NPDC007230, assembly GCF_042869115.1. NCBI lineage: Bacteria > Bacillati > Actinomycetota > Actinomycetes > Micromonosporales > Micromonosporaceae > Micromonospora > Micromonospora sp. NPDC007230. The sequence continues at coordinate 169,612 of NZ_JBIAFE010000011.1, forward strand.
GGCCGAGAAGCTGGAGTCGCCCCGTGCGGTCTGGGTGATGGTCCCGGCCGGGGTCACCGACGCCACCATCGACGAGCTTGCCGGCGTCCTCGGCGAGGGCGACATCATCATCGACGGCGGCAACTCCCGGTTCAGCGACGACGCCCCGCGCGCCGAGCGCCTGAACGAGCAGGGCATCGGCTACGTCGACGTCGGCGTCTCCGGCGGCGTCTGGGGCCGGCAGAACGGGTACGCCCTGATGGTCGGCGGCGCCCAGGAGCACGTCGAGCGGCTGATGCCGATTTTCGAGGCGCTCAAGCCGGCGGGTGAGTTCGGCTTCGTGCACGCCGGCCCGGTCGGCGCCGGCCACTACGCCAAGATGGTGCACAACGGCATCGAGTACGGCCTGATGCACGCGTACGCCGAGGGCTACGAGCTGCTGGCCAAGTCGGAACTGGTGACCAACGTGCCGGGCGTCTTCAAGTCCTGGCGCGAGGGCACGGTGGTCCGCTCCTGGCTGCTCGACCTGCTCGACCGGGCGCTGGACGAGGATCCGGAGCTGGCCGAGCTGAGCGGCTACACCGAGGACACCGGCGAGGGCCGCTGGACGGTGGACGAGGCGGTCCGGCTGGCCGTGCCGCTGAACGTCATCGCCGCCTCCCTGTTCGCCCGGTTCGCGTCCCGCCAGGATGACTCGCCCGCCATGAAGGCGGTCGCCGCGCTGCGCCAGCAGTTCGGCGGGCACGCCGTCGTCCGTCGCGCCAGCTGACCGGTATCCACCGCCTGTGTACGTCCGCCGGCTCGAACTGGTCGACTTCCGCTCGTACGAGCGGGTCGGCGTCGACCTGGAGCCGGGCCCGAACGTGCTGATCGGCCCCAACGGGGTCGGCAAGACCAATCTGGTCGAGGCGCTCGGCTACGTGGCGACCCTGGACTCGCACCGGGTCGCCACGGACGCCCCGTTGGTCCGGATGGGCGCCGCCTCGGCGGTGATCCGCTGCGCGGTGGTGCACGAGGGCCGGGAGCTCCTGGTCGAGCTGGAGATCGTCCCCGGCAAGGCCAACCGGGCCCGGTTGGGCCGGTCCCCGGCCCGGCGCGCCCGGGACGTGCTGGGCGCGCTGCGGCTGGTGCTGTTCGCCCCGGAGGACCTGGAGCTGGTCCGCGGCGACCCGGCCGAGCGCCGCCGCTACCTCGACGACCTGCTGGTCACCCGGCAGCCCCGGTACGCCGGGGTGCGCGCCGACTACGAGCGGGTGGTCAAGCAGCGCAACGCCCTGCTGCGGACCGCGTACCTGGCCCGCAAGACGGGCGGGTCGCGGGGTGGGGACCTCTCCACCCTCGCCGTCTGGGACACCCACCTGGCGCAGCACGGGGCCGAGCTGCTGGCCGCCCGGCTGGAACTGGTCGCCGCGCTCGCCCCGCACGTGGCAAAGGCCTACGACGCGGTGGCCGCGGGCAAGGGCGCGGCGGGGATCGCCTACCGGCCGTCGGTGGAGCTGACCGAGCCGACCACCGACCGTACGGTGCTGGCGGACGCGCTGCGCGCCGCGCTGACCGAGAACCGGTCGGCGGAGATCGAACGCGGCACCACGCTGGTCGGCCCGCACCGCGACGACCTGGCTCTCACCCTCGGCCCGCTGCCCGCCAAGGGGTACGCCAGCCACGGCGAGTCCTGGTCCTACGCGCTGGCCCTGCGCCTTGCCGGGTACGACCTGCTGCGCGCCGACGGCATCGAGCCGGTGCTGGTGCTGGACGATGTCTTCGCCGAGCTGGACGCCGGCCGCCGGGAGCGGCTGGCCGAGCTGGTCGGCGCTGCCAGCCAGCTCCTGGTGACCTGCGCGGTCGACGAGGACGTGCCGGCAGCCCTGCGCGGCACCCGGTACGCGGTGGGCGAGGGGACGGTGCGCCGTGTCGGATGAGGTTCAGCTCCCGCCGGCCCGGCTGGGGCCGGGACGCGGCGGGCGTACCCCCGAGGACGGCCGCGGTGCGGACGGCGCCGGTGGTGCCGAGTCGGGCGCTGCGGGCGATCTGCCGGCCGGGGCTTCCGGGCCGGAGCTGGCCCGGGCGGTGCTGGACGCGGCGAAGGCCCGCCGGCAGGCGGCTGCCGGCACCCGCCGGCGCAGCGCGGTACGCGGGGACGGGGAGCGGCGGCTGCGCGGCTACTCCGGTCCCGGACCGGATCCGCGCGATCCGCAGCCGCTCGGTGCGGTGCTGGACAAGCTTGTCAAGGCGCGCGGCTGGCAGCAGCCGGCGGCCGAGGCGACGGTCTTCGGCGCCTGGGAACGCGTGGTCGGGCCGGAGGTGGCGCAGCACAGCCGGCCGGTCAAGCTCGAGGACGGTGAGCTGACCGTGGAGGCCCGCTCCACGGCGTGGGCGACCCAGCTCCGGCTGCTCGCCGGCTCACTGCTTCAGCAGATCGCCCGCGAGGTCGGCCACAACGTGGTCCGCAAACTGCACATCCACGGCCCGGCCGCGCCGTCCTGGTCGCGCGGCCCGCGCCGGGTCCGCGGCCGCGGACCCCGCGACACGTACGGCTGACCGTCCGGCTTTGCCCGGCCGGGGTCGACCGCCACCTCGCCGAGGTGGCGGCTTCCGAGCGCGGCCGACCCCGCCACCTCGCCGATCTGGTGTTGATCAAGCGAGGCGGGCGGGGCCCCGGGCGGGGCAGCGGCCAGGAGGCGCCGGTCAGGCGTCGGCGTAGACGGCGAACCCGCGGTCGGCGCAGCGCCGGTAGAAGGCCGCGAGCACGCCCAGCTCGGCGCAGGTGAAGCTCCACTGCGGCGGGTCGCCGTTCTCGTCGCGCAACCGGTCGAGCCGGCTGTCCAGCCAGCGCAGCTGCTGCTCGGCCAGGCGGCCGTCGCCCAGCAGCGACCGGAGCACCTCGCTCACCGACTCGAAGGTCACCGCCTCGCCGATCGGCCGGTGCCGGGCGACGAACTTCTCCACCCCGTCGGCGATCCAGGAGCAGCCGTCCGGGTCGATCACCGGGTCCTCATCCTCGGCCGCGTTCTCCGTGGCGTAGAGCACATTTTCCAGGCCGAGGATCAGGTCGACCAGCTCGGTGTACGCGGTCGCGCGTACCGTGCCTGTTTTGGCGATCAACTCGGCGAGCGCCGCGGTGGGGGCGGAGATCTGTGGCAGGTCCACGATCTCGCCGAAGTCGACGAACTCGGCCGGCGCGACCGGGTCGTAGAAGCGGCCGGTCCGCGGCCAGTGCACCGCGACGTTGTCCAGCCCCATCTGGCGTCACCTCTTACCAAGTGCGTTGTCGGACCGATCGGGTCGATCGTCCCGGTTCCGTCCGCCAAAGATCAAGACCGCTGCGGCGGCGCCGCAAAGGTACGGCACGGCGGGGCCCGCCGCGACCCCCGGTCGGTTACGTGCCGGTACCGATGGGATGGCACCCTGGATCGGGGCTCAGCGACGCTTCAGCTCGACTGGCGGCCATGATCCGGCCTCCGGTGCCCTTGATTGAATGAAGGCCGGCCTGAAGCCCCGCCGCGACCGGAAGCCGTCGTTGGTGTGTAGGGGGAGTCGCGGACGGCGCGATTCGGCCGGCTACGGAGTTCTCAGCCGCCGCGCAGGGGTGCCGAGTGGCGGTTTAGTCGTGCGCGCAGAGTAAGATTGACGGCGAGACGAAAAACCCGACACGGAGCGACGGACAGGGGCCCCAGGGCCCTTGATCATTGTCCCGGATCGGGTCGAGCCGATCGCGATCCGCGGGCGACCGCGGCGCCCGGCGCACGCGATCCGTGACCTGGAGATCCGGGGACCGGTACGTGCGCCGACGTCGCGTGCTGTCCGCCGAACCCGCGCCCCGCGCCCTGGCGTGGTCGGTGCGAGAAAGTGGCCGAGGGTGGCAGCGGAGGACAACAAGAAGTACGGCGCCGAGTCGATCACCGTTCTCGAGGGGCTGGAGGCGGTCCGGAAGCGGCCCGGTATGTACATCGGGTCCACCGGCGAACGCGGTCTGCACCACCTCGTGTGGGAGGTCGTCGACAACGCGGTGGACGAGGCGCTGGCCGGATACTGCGACACCATCGACGTGGTGCTGCTGGCCGACGGCGGCGTACGGGTCACCGACAACGGGCGTGGCTTCCCGGTCGACCTCCACCCGAAGCTGAAGAAGCCGGGTGTCGAGGTCGCGCTGACCGTGCTGCACGCGGGCGGCAAGTTCGACGGCAAGGCGTACGCGGTCTCCGGTGGTCTGCACGGCGTCGGCGTGTCCGTGGTGAACGCCCTCTCCACGAAGATGGCGGTGGAGATCCACAAGGACGGCTTCGTCTGGCGGCAGCAGTACCACCACTCCAAGCCGACCTCGCTGGAGAAGGGTGAGCCGACCGACCGCACCGGCTCGGCGGTCTCCTTCTGGCCCGACCCGGACGTCTTCGAGACCGTCGACTTCGACTTCCAGACCATCTACCGGCGCCTGCAGGAGATGGCCTTCCTCACCCGTGGCCTCACCATCCACCTGCTCGACGAGCGGGTCGAGGAGACCGAGGAGGGCAAGCCGCGCGAGGTGACCTTCCAATACGAGGGCGGTATCGCCGACTTCGTCCGGCACCTCAACGCGTCGAAGACCCCGATCCACAAGACGGTGGTCGAGTTCGGCGCCGAGGAGGAGGGCATGTCGGTCGAGATCGCCATGCAGTGGAACGAGTCGTACGGCGAGTCGGTCTACACCTTCGCCAACAACATCAACACGCACGAGGGTGGCACCCACGAGGAGGGCTTCCGGGCTGCGTTGACCAGCGTCGTCAACCGGTATGGCGCGGACAAGAAGCTGCTCAAGGGCGACGAGCGGCTCTCCGGCGAGGACATCCGCGAGGGGCTGGCCGCGATCATCTCGGTCAAGCTGACCAACCCGCAGTTCGAGGGCCAGACCAAGACCAAGCTGGGCAACACCCCGGTGAAGAGCTTCGTGCAGCGGGTCTGCAACGAGTCGCTGGTCGACTGGTTCGACCGGAACCCGGCCGAGGCGAAGATCATCATCACCAAGGCGTCCCAGGCGGCCCGCGCCCGGATCGCCGCACAGCAGGCGCGGAAGCTGGCCCGGCGCAAGTCGCTCCTGGAGTCCGGCTCGATGCCGGGCAAGCTGGCCGACTGCCAGTCCACCGACCCGCGCGAGTCCGAGGTCTTCATCGTCGAGGGTGACTCGGCGGGCGGCTCCGCCAAGCAGGGCCGCGACCCGCGTACCCAGGCGATCCTGCCGATCCGCGGCAAGATCCTCAACGTGGAGAAGGCCCGGATCGACCGGGTGCTGAAGAACAACGAGGTCCAGGCGCTGATCACCGCGCTGGGCACCGGCATCCACGACGACTTCGACATCGAGAAGCTGCGCTATCACAAGATCGTGCTGATGGCCGACGCGGACGTGGACGGCCAGCACATCCAGACGTTGCTGCTCACGCTGCTGTTCCGGTTCATGCGGCCGCTGGTCGAGCTGGGGCACGTCTACCTGGCCGCCCCGCCGCTCTACAAGATCAAGTGGAACAAGAAGGGCGACGACGCCCAGTACGCGTACTCGGACCGGGAGCGGGACGGGCTGATCGCGCTGCGCCAGCAGAAGAAGCCCAACGCCAAGCCGGACGACATCCAGCGGTTCAAGGGTCTCGGCGAGATGAACTACCCCGAGCTGTGGGAGACCACGATGAACCCGGCCACCCGTACCTTGCGCCAGGTGACGCTCGACGACGCCGCAACCGCCGACGAGCTGTTCAGCGTTCTGATGGGTGAGGACGTCGAGGCACGCCGTTCGTTCATCCAGCGCAACGCCAAGGACGTGCGGTTCCTGGACATCTGACGGACCCAGCCGGGCCGGCCGGAGATCCACCGGCCGGCCCCGGCGGTCCACAGAGTTATCCACAGTCTGGCCGGTTTCCACAGCCGTTATCCACAGCACGAACACGACTCTGAGTCTGATAAGGGTTAACAGTGACCGATACTCCCGAGTCCACCCCGAACGAGCCGGAGACCCCGGAGACACTGGCCGCGGTCGTCGCGCACGACCGGATCGAGCCGGTCGGCCTCGAGGTCGAGATGCAGCGCTCGTACCTCGACTACGCGATGAGCGTCATCGTCGGGCGGGCCCTGCCGGACGTCCGGGACGGGCTCAAGCCGGTTCACCGCAAGATCCTCTACGCCATGTTCGACTCCGGCTACCGGCCGGACCGCGGCTACGTGAAGTGCTCCCGGGTCGTCGGCGACGTGATGGGCCAGTTCCACCCGCACGGTGACTCGGCCATCTACGACGCGCTGGTCCGGATGGCGCAGCCCTGGTCGCTGCGCTACCCGCTGGTCGACGGCAACGGCAACTTCGGCTCGCCTGGCAACGACCCGGCCGCGGCCATGCGGTACACCGAGTGCAAGCTCGACCCGCTGGCCATGGAGATGCTGCGGGACATCGACGAGGACACCGTCGACCTGCAGGACAACTACGACGGCCGGGCCAAGGAGCCCACGATCCTGCCGTCCCGCATTCCCAACCTGCTGATCAACGGCTCCGAGGGCATCGCGGTCGGCATGGCCACCAAGATCCCGCCGCACAACCTGCGGGAGATCGGCGCGGCGGTGCAGTGGTGCCTGGAGCACCCGGAGGCCGACGAGCCCACCACGCTCGAGGCGCTGCTGGAGATCGTCAATGGCCCGGATTTCCCGACCTACGGTCTGATCGTCGGCCAGGCCGGCATCCAGGACGCGTACCGGACCGGGCGCGGCTCGATCCGGATGCGGGCCGTGGTCGAGGTCGAGGAGGACAAGCGGGGCCGCCCGGCGCTGGTGGTCAGCGAGCTGCCGTACCAGGTCAACCCGGACAACCTCGCCGAGCGGATCGCCGAGCTGATCAAGGAGGGCAAGCTCGGCGGCATCGCCGACATCCGCGACGAGTCCTCCGGGCGTACCGGCATGCGGATCGTCCTGGTGCTCAAGCGCGACGCGGTCGCCAAGGTGGTGCTGAACAACCTCTACAAGCACACCCAGCTCCAGGAGACCTTCGGCGCCAACATGCTGGCGCTCGTCGACGGCGTGCCGCGCACGCTCAACCTGGCCCAGTTCATCCGCTACTACGTCGAGCACCAGATCGAGGTCATCCGCCGGCGGACCGCGTTCCGGCTGCGCAAGGCGGAGGAGCGGGCGCACATCCTGCGCGGTCTGGCCAAGGCTCTCGACGCGCTGGACGAGGTGATCGCCCTGATCCGGCGCTCGCCCACGGTCGAGGACGCCCGCCAGGGCCTGATCCGGCTGCTGGAGATCGACGAGGTCCAGGCGACCGCGATCCTGGACATGCAGCTGCGCCGGCTGGCCGCCCTGGAGCGGCAGCGGATCCTCGACGACCTGGCCAAGCTCGAGCTGGAGATCGCCGACCTCAAGGACATCCTGGCCAAGCCGGAGCGGCAGCGGAGGATCGTCTCCGAGGAGCTGGGCGAGATCGTCGCGAAGTGGGGCGACGACCGGCGCACCAAGATCGTGCCGTTCGACGGCGAGGTCTCGATGGAGGACCTCATCGCCCGCGAGGACGTGGTCGCCACCATCACCCGCACCGGGTACGCCAAGCGCACCAAGGTCGACCTGTACCGCTCGCAGCGGCGGGGCGGGAAGGGCGTCAGCGGCGCCACCCTCCGTCAGGACGACATCGTCAGCCACTTCTTCGTATGCTCTACGCACGACTGGATCCTGTTCTTCACCAACAAGGGTCGGGTCTACCGGGCCAAGGCCTACGAGCTTCCCGAAGCCAGTAGGGTGGCCAAGGGCCAGCACGTGGCCAACCTGCTCGCGTTCCAAGCGGACGAGCAGATCGCGCAGATCATCGAAATTCCGAACTACCAGGTGGCGCCCTACCTGGTACTGGCCACGAAGAACGGCCTGGTGAAGAAGACGCGGCTCGAGGAGTTCGACTCCCCCCGGTCAGGCGGCATCATCGCGATCAACCTGCGCGATGAGGACGAGCTGGTCGGTGCTGCCCTGGTGAGTTCGACGGACGACCTGCTGCTGGTCTCCAAGAACGCGCAGGCCATCCGCTTCAACGCCACGGACGAGGCGCTGCGCCCGATGGGCCGGGCGACCTCCGGTGTCATCGGCATGCGGTTCAGCGAGGAGGACGAACTGCTGGCCATGGAGGTCGTCCGCGAGGGTATGGACATGGACGTGCTGGTCGCGACGAACGGCGGATACGCGAAACGTACCCCGATCGAGGAATACCCGGTCCAGGGCCGGGGAGGTAAGGGCGTGCTGACTGCGAAGATCACCGAGCGACGTGGCGGTCTGGTCGGAGCTGCGGTGATCAGCCCGGACGACGAACTCTTCGCTATCACCAGCAACGGGGGCGTCATCCGGACTCCGGTGAAGCCTGTACGCCGTACGCGTGACCGGAACACAATGGGGGTCAAGCTGATGGACCTCCCGGACGGCGTGACTATCGTGGCAATTGCTCGCAATGCCGACGAGCCTGACGAACAGGACTAGTTGATGACGGAGACACAGGCGAAGTCGGGGAACACGGGGGCCTCGGCCAACCCGGTCGACGAGGAGGCCGCGCAGGGCGGTACACCAGCGTCGGGCCGGGCGGCCGTGGGCCGGGCCACGGTCCCCGCCGACGCGCCTGCCCCGAAGTTCACCCGGGCCCCCGGCATGGCACCGCCGCCGGACAAGCCCGGGGAGGACTCGGGGACGAGCGAGAAGGCCGAGAAGGCCCCGGTCGACGCCCCGACCTCCACCGACGGCCCGGCCGGGTCGTCGGTCACCGCGGCGAAGCCCGGCACCACCCAGGCGATCAAGACACCGGGTACGGGCCGGCCGTCGCCCGGGACTCCCGGCACCCCGCCGACGGTGGGCGCCGGTCTCGGCACCGCGCCCAAGCCGTCGCCGGACGGCGCCCGCGCCGGCGCCGCCGGCCGCCCCGCCAACGGTGGTGGCCTGCCGCCGGCTATCAGCGGTGCGGCCGCCGTCGGAGCCGCGCGCGTGGGTGAGGCGGTACGCGCTGCGCGTACCTCGGTCAGTTCGGCCGCGTCGCGCGGACCGCGCCGGGCCCGGCTGAACCTCAAGCGGATCGACCCCTGGTCCGTGATGAAGTTCGCGTTCGCGGTCTCGGTGGTGCTCTTCATCGTGGTGGTCGTCGCCACCTCGGTGCTCTACCTGGCCCTGGACGCGATGGGCGTGTTCAAGAGCGTCAACGACAGCCTGACCGACCTGGTCAACGCAGGTGGCGGCTCGGGCAGCTCAGGCGGCTTCCAGATCACCGCCAAGGGCGTGATCCTGAGCTCCGCGCTGATCGGCCTGGTCAACGTCGTGCTCTTCACCGCGCTCGCCACGCTGGGCGCGTTCGTCTACAACGTCTGCGCCGACCTGGTCGGCGGGATCGAGCTGACGCTCGCCGAGCGGGACTGACTCCGACGACGCCGGGGCACCGCGTAATGCGGTCGCCCCGGCGTCGCCTATCCGGGTAGGTTCTTCATTGGCGTGGCGCACCGGCCCCCGATTTGGGGCCGGAGGCGGCGATGGGTTAACCTTGCTCGTCGCTACGCGGGGCTATAGCTCAGTCGGTTAGAGCGCAGAGCTGATAACTCTGAGGTCGCTGGTTCGATTCCAGCTAGCCCCACCGCACATCGTCCGACGATAGTCGAGCGCGAGGGGTCGGCCCATGTTCAAGAAGCTCCTGATCCTGGTCGGCGTGGTCGGGGTGGCCGCCGTGGTGGCCAAGAAGGTGAAGGCCGCGAACGACGAGCGCGCTCTGTGGCACGAGGCGACCACCGCGCCTGACCTGCGCTGAGCGTTCCCTCCGACTGCCAGCACCGGGCGACTCCGCCCGCCTCGGGGCCCTAGCTCAACTGGCAGAGCACTGCCTTTGCAAGGCAGGGGTTAGGGGTTCAAGTCCCCTGGGCTCCACCATTCACCTCCTTACCTGCGGTTTTCAACCGGCTTGATCGACTAGTTCAACCTCAGTACGGATCAGGCTTGATCTTGGATCGAGAGCGCCGACCGTAGGACGCTCCCACGATGCCGCGTGGCCGGTCCCGCTTCGGCCACCAGTGGACGTATGTCTCCAGGGTGATCCGCAGCGTCTTGTGCCGGAGCATCCGTTGGACCTTGCGAACTGACCGGACCGCGCAGGTCGTGATTGCCGGCCACGCCTTCGTCCAGAACCTGCGGTCCTGTCGTCGTCCGGGCACTGCTTCAGCACGGCCGGGGTACCGTCCGGCAGCTCGACCGGCACGGCCAGCGAGGCGAACGCGTACTCGAACGGGGGTCCCATTACCCCCAGGTCCCACTGCGCGACGCACTCCGCCAGCCGGTCGGGCAGCACCGCCCGCCAGGCCCGGCCCGCCGGGATCTGGCCGGTCCACCGAACGCTCTCAGGGATCTCCATCCGGCCATCCTCGGGCCCTGTTCCACGATCGCGTACAACCGTTTCCGGCGCGGTGCCGTCTGGAACAGCGAACCCCAGGGAGGTGGCCGGATGCCGGACGCATCGGACCAGGAATACGTCGAGTACGTCACGGCGCGCCTGCCGGCGCTGCGGCGGCTCGCGTACGGACTATGCGGCGACCGCGACCTGGCCGACGACCTGGTGCAGGAGACCGCCACGCGGCTCTACCTGCGTTGGGCGCGGATCGCTGAGGTCGAGCATCTCGACGCGTACGTCCGTACGGTGCTGGTCCGGCACTTCCTGGACACCCGGCGGCGCGGCTGGTGGCGGGTGCACCTGTTCGGCGGGCCACCCGACGTGCGGTCCACCGAGGACCGGAGCGTCGAGGAGCAGACCGTGCTGCGCGACGCCCTGGCCAAGGTGCCGCCCCGCCAGCGAGCGGTGCTGGTGCTGCGTTTCCTGCACGACCTGCCGGTGGAGGAGGTGGCCCGGACGTTGGGCTGCTCGCCCGGCACGGTGAAGAGCCAGACCTCGCACGGCCTGGCGGCGATGCGACGGCTGCTCGGGGACCGCGAGATGGCCGGCCGGACCGGAAAGGAGCGGTGGGCATGAGGACCGATGACGAACACGTCGCCGACCGGCTGCGGTGGCTGGACGACGAGCCGGCCGGCCCGTCCCGGATCGACCTGCCGGGGGCGATCCGGGAGGCCCGCCGGCGGCGACGCAACCGCCGGGTGGCGGCGGCCGGGGCGGCCGCGCTGGGTGTGCTGGCGATGGCCGCGCTGCCGGCGGCGCTGGACGGGGACGGACGGGCGGCGCCTGCGCCGGCCGCGAGCCCCAGCCCGTCGATGCCGTTGCCGGAACCGCGGCCGACCGGCCCGTGGCAGGGGATTTGCACCGCCACACTGCTACCCGTGCCGGGCGATCCACGGGCCGCGGTCACCGGCAGTGACCCGGACGGCCGGTGGCTGGTGGGCCGTCGGGCCCCGCAGGGGCAGGGCCGCATGGATCTCGGCCTGCTGATCTGGGACGGGGACCGGGTCCGGGAGGTCCAGCTGCCGGGCTCGATGCAGGAGTTGACGGATGTGAACCGGGCAGGCCTTGCTGTGGGTTCGTCGTTAGGGGCCGGCAACGAGTTGCAGGCGTGGGCGGTGCGCGACGGCGAGGTCATCCGCCTGCCCGGGGGAACGTCCGAGGGCGCGACGGCCGTCAACGACGCTGGCCGGATCGTCGGCTACCGCAGTCTGGGGCACGCCTGGGAGCCGGGGTTCAAGCAACTGCCGGTGGTCTGGGACTCGTACCAGAGCCGGCCGGTCGACCTGCCACTGCCCGGCCCGCAATGGGAGGGCGCGGCCATCGGCATCGACGAGGACGGCACCATCCTGGCCGCGATGTCCGACGGGCATCCGGACAAGCCCACCCGCGCGGTTGTGTGGCGTCCAGGCGCCGCCCGGCCGGAGGTGCTGCCGTTGCCGCGGGTGCCCGGCGGGAAGGCCGACCGGTTCCTGCCCCTGTCGTTGGCCGGTGGCTGGGTGACCGGCACCGCCGAACGTGACACCAAGGTGGTTCCCCGGAACGGCATAACCAGGTACCCGGTGCGGATAGACCTGCGGACCGGGCAGGCGGACGTACTGAAGGGCACCCTCTGGTCCGGGACCGGCAACGGTCGGGGCTGGATGGCCGGTTGGGTCTCCGATGACGTCCCCGGCGTGATCACCGACACGAGGTCGGTGAAACTGCCCGTGCCGGACGGCTGGCGCGGCGAGCGGCAGGGCGGGGTGACCAGTTTCAGCGACGACGGTCGGGTGCTCGGCGGGAAGCTCGAGTCCGACGACCAGGTCCGGCCGGTGCGCTGGACCTGCCGGTGACCGGTCCGGGGGCGGTTCCGCACCGCCCCCGGACCGGAGCCGTGCAGCGCAGCCGGCGGATGTCGCCGTACGCCCGGGTAGAAGCCGCCCCATCAGTGCCAGGCGGGCACGCGACATCGCGACCGGCTCTCACAGGAGTCGTGCTCTGCGTTGTCCGCCGCACGGCATGGCCAGCTTCCGGGGTCGGCTGGCTTTGAGGTTGCGGACGGGCGGTCACGCCGTTCCCTCCTCGCTCAGTACGCGATCGATGGCCGAGGTGGCCTGACGAGCCCGCAGGCAGGACGTCCCCGTAGGTGCCGTCATCCGGATCGTGAAGTGCCCAGACAGCTCTTCCCGTGATCTGTTGCCGGGGCGAGAAGCCCCGGCAACAGAGTTGTCATCCGTCGACTATCCGGCGGCGGTCGGCACGGGCTCGGTAGCTGGGCAGCTGGTGCCCGGGGCGGGCACGGCCAGGTCGATCAGGTAACGGTCGACCGTCCCCCTCGTGCACTCCGTGGCGTTGTAGATGCCGTGACCAGCGCCCTCGTAGGTGAGAAGCACTCCGTGCCGGCCGAGCTGCCGGGCCACGTTCGTGGCCCAGTTGTACCCGGTGGCAGGGTCGTACAAAGAGTTGATCAGTAGGAGCGGCTGGTCCGTACGGAGCCGCAGCCGGCGCTGTGGGTTGTCGACCGTGGGCGTGCCGAGGCACGACTCGACCACCGCCAGCGCCTGCGGATACCGCAGGTCGGTCCCGATTCGGGCCATCTCCTTGATGCGTACGGCGTATTCCTGGTAGTTCCGGATCGGCAGGCTCCAGTCCTGGCAGAAGATCGCCAACGGGTTCGCGCTGGTCTGCGCCTCGGGTGTGGTCGAGGCGGCGGCCTTCGCGGGAGCCGCCTGGCCCGACTGCGCGGTGCTCAGCCTGCTGATGGTCTCGGCCAGTCCGGCGAAGTCGGGTTCGTAGAGCGCCCGCGGTGCGAGAAAGCCGCTCAGGGCGTACGGGGTCAGCGTGGCTGAGGGGTTCTTCGGGTCCGGCACCTCTCCTCGAGAGGAGCGGTCGAGCAGGTCGGCCCAGATCGCGTGAACGTCCTGCCCGTGCAGGGCGCAGCGCTCGGTGCGGTCGCACCACGACACGAACGCGTCGAACGAGTCCTGTGCTGCGGCGGTCTGGGTGTTCAGGAAGGCGCGGGTGCCGAGGCTGTGGTCCACGACGCTCTCCAGCACCGTCGCCCTGACCCGGTGTGGGAAGAGTTCGACGTACCGCTCGCCGAGCAGCGTGCCGTATGAGCTGCCGTGGAAGCTCAGCTTCGCCTCACCCAGCGCGGCCCGGATGGCGTCCAGATCCCGGACCATACTGAGCGTGTCGACATGGTCGAAGACTGGTCCAGTCTTCGCCCGGCAGTCCGCCCACAGTCGCTGGTTGTACGCCACGGTGGCGTTGAAGTCGGCCTGGCTCTTCAGTACCGGCGCGGGCCGCTCGTTGAGCAGAGCAGTAGAACAGCGGACCGGACTGCTGGCGCCGACCCCGCGTGGGTCGAAACTGACGATGTCGAAACGGCGCTGGATCTCGGGGCTGAATCGGCTGATGCCGTTTACCACGCGGCTCACGCCGGAGTCTCCGGGCCCACCGGGGCCGAAGATGAGGGTTCCCACCCGGGTGGCCGGATCCTTCGCGGTACGGCGGGCCAGCGCCAGGTCCAACTTTGGTCCGTTCGGGTGGTTCCAGTCGATCGGCACAGATACGGTGCCACACTGGGCGGCGGCGTCCCGGGCACACGGCCGCCAGTCGATGGCTGCTGTCTGGGCTGTCGTTGCGCTCGCGGCGGAGGGGGGCGCGGCGGCTGCCACCATGCCGATCACCACCATGCCGACCGTCGCGAGTGCCGTCCCCCAGGTGCCGGTCCGCGTTGGCGCATCTCGTCGGGGCAGGTTGCCTTTCCACAGCATGAAATGCTGTCCTTTCACTGAGGGAGCGTTGCGCTGAGAACTCGCCCGGTGGGCGAGGTGATGCTTCTTCTTCCTGGGCCGTCGAGTTGGCGCTCGACGGCCCAGGGCTCGGGCCCGGGAGCCTGGCAGCCCTACTCGATCGGAACCGCTACTCGACCTCTTTGAGAAGCCGTTCGAGGGATGCCATCCGGGACTCCATCGCCGCCAGGCGTTGGCCGAGCTCGGCGAGGTGGCGTTCGGTGTTTTCCTGAGCCTGGGCCACCGTCTGGGCGAGCGTCTTGTATTCGGTCTCCCGGCTTAGCGTGGCCCTCGCCCGCAGCGTGGTCGCCACCTGCACGATGACCACGGTGACCACGGTGATGACCAGGGCGAAGAGGCCGATGGCCCCGACCACTTCCACCCAGTCGTTCGCATTCATGCCCGTGCTTCCTTTTCCTCATCGGTATCGTTTGGTTGCGGAAGGCTCAGCGTTTGCGCGGCGGCCTCGACAAGGTCCGGTGTCAGCCGGAGATCGAACTGGTTGACCTCGTAGAACTTCATTGCCTTCCCGTCTTCCGACAGCTCAAGGTGTGCCGACACCAGGCCGGCTTTCTCCAGCTTGCGCAGATGCACCTGCAGCAGTGCTCGGCTGATGCCCAGCTCCCGGGCCAGCTGGCTTACGTAGTTCCGTCCACGGGCCAGTGCCGCGACAACCCGCAACCTGTGTGGGTTGGCCAACGTGGCCATCACCCGCACCAGATCATCGCCGGTGGGGACCGGGCTGCTCATAACGTAACCCTGCACATGCCAACAAAAATTAGCAGGTGCCTACGGTGAATGCTAGGCCCATCTCGCCACACAACGACGACGTGGGCTGTGCGTCGAGGATTCGGCACCGCTAGGGCAGCGAGGAGGCGGCGAGAACCTGTCACCGGGCGGCGGTGACCAGGTGAGTGACCGAGGGGATCCGGTCAGCGGGTGGCGTCGGCGAGGACCTCGGCCAGCGCGCGCGACGCCTGACGGACGATCCCCGGGTTGGTGTCCCAGTAGTACGGCAACGCGTTCGCCGCCTGGAGCAGGGCCCAGCCGCGGCCGCGCAGCCAGGAGGCGTCGTCCACGTCCAGTTCGGTGCGGAACCGTTCCCGGCTGCGACCGGCGAAGACGTTCCAGGCCGGTTGCAGGTCGCAGGCCGGGTCGCCGACGTTGAGCCCGCCGAAGTCGATGACGGCGGAGAGGCGGCCGGCCACGACCAGCAGGTTGCCGGGCAGCAGGTCCCCGTGCACCCATACGCCCGGCCCGTCCCACGTCGGGGCGTCCAGCGACTCCTGCCAGGCGCGCAGCGTCGCGGCGCCGTCGACGCGGTCGCCGAGCTGCGCCACCGACCGGCGTACGCCGTCGTCGAAATCGGCCAGGTCGCTGCCCCGGCTGCCGGGCTTCCGGGGGTACGCGCCGGTGGTGTCGATTCCCCGCAGCGCGGTGATGAACGCGGCGAGGTCGACCGCCGCCTGGTCCAGGTCGGCGAGGGTGCCGTTGGCGTTCTCGCCGGGCAGCCACTCGTACACCGACCAGTCGAACGGGTAGCCCTCGGCGGGGCGTCCCCGCACGAGTGGCACCGGCAGGGCGAGCGGGAGGTGCGGGGCCAGCCGGGGCAGCCACTCGGCCTCCCGCGCCGCCTGCTCGGTGGCCCAGCCGATCCGGGGCAGCCGGACCACCAGATCCGCGCCGAGCCGGTAGATGTCGTGGTCCGTCCCGTACGAGGGGACCAGCCGGATCGCCAGGTCGGCCCAATGCGGGAACTGCCCAGCGACCAGCCGGCGGACGAGGGCGAGGTCGGTCTCCACCTCGTCGGCGTGCATCTTCACCCGGGCCATGGCGAACATCCTGGGTGGTTCCGCCGAGCCGGACAACCCGGTTTCGGGGCCGACGGCAACGGCTCGGTCGACCCGGCGCGACCCGCCTCCGGCGGCAGGCTAGCGTCGGGGCGTGAGCACCGGATCCCCGCGCGTCCTGCCGGCCGACAGCGGCATCGCCGAGGCCGCCTCCGTCCTGCGAGCCGGTGGGCTGGTCGCCTTTCCCACCGAGACGGTCTACGGGCTGGGCGCGAACGCGCTCGACGCCCGGGCGGCCGCCCGCATCTTCGAGGCGAAGGCCCGGCCCAGCTTCGACCCGCTGATCAGCCACCTGGCCGACGCCGCCGACCTGGCCGGCCTGGTCGGTGCGGTGCCACCGGCGGTCGCCGCGCTGGTCGAGCGCTTCTGGCCCGGCCCGCTCACCCTGATCGTGGACCGGCCGGCGGCGATCCCGTCGATTGTCACCTCAGGCCTGGACACCATGGCGGTCCGGGTGCCGGACGAGCCGTCCGCCCGCGCGCTGATCGCTGCCGCCGGGGTGCCGGTGGCCGCGCCCAGCGCCAACCGGTTCGGGCAGCTCAGCCCGACCCGGGCCGAGCACGTGGTGGCCGGGCTGGGCGACGCGGTGGACGTGGTGCTGGACGGCGGGCCCACCCGGTGCGGGATCGAGTCGACGATCGTGGACGCCCGCGGCGAGCGCCCGGTGGTGCTTCGGCTGGGTGCGCTGCCGGTCGAGGCGCTGGTCGAGGCGGTTGGGCCGGTCGAGATACGGCCGGGCAGTTCGGGGCAGCCGGTGGCACCCGGGACGCTGGCCGCGCACTACGCCCCGCGTACCCCGTTGCGGTTGGGGACGGCGGAGTCGGCGCCGGGGGACGGCGGCCGGCGGGGTTTCCTGGCCTTCCGGGAACGCCCGACGGCCGCCGGGTGGGCGGCGGTGGAGGTGCTGTCGCCCGAGGGTGAGCTGACCGCGGCGGCCGCGCGGCTCTTCGACGCACTGCACCGGCTCGACGCGGCCGGGGTGACCGAGATCGTCGCCGAGCCGGTCCCCGAGGTCGGCGTGGGGCGGGCGATCAACGACCGGTTGCGGCGCGCCGCCGCCACCTGGCACTGACCGTCACAGGTCCAGCTCGCCGACCACCTGGTCGCCGCTCGTCTCACCGGTCAACCGGAAGCCCAGCTGCCGGTAGAAGCGCTCCGGGCCGTGGTCGCCCGGCACCCAGGTGACGGTCAGCCTGGTGCAGCCGCGCTGGCGGAGTTCCTCCGCCAGCGCCTGGACGGCGAACCGCCCGTACCCCTTGCCCTGCTCATCGGCGGCGATGTTGAGCCGCCAGAGCCCCGAGCGGACGTCGGTCGGATCGTCGTCGGGACGCCACGGCACGTCGAGGAAGCCCATCAGGAAGCCCATCGGACGGTCGCCGTCGATGATCAGCCGTGGCCAGGCGACCGCCGGCTGGGCGTACGCCTCGGCGAGCGATCGGGCGACCGGCGCGACCAGGCCCTCCTGGTCGGGTCGGATCGCGATGGCGCAGGCGGCCAGGACGTTGTCCGGCGTGATCTTCTCGAGGCGGGGCGAGGACATGGCGGCACTCTAGTGACCGTCGGCGACGACGGTCGATGGCATTACCGGGCATGACTGCCGTGCTGCGGGAGGCGGTCGACCAGCCGGGTGAGCGCGCCGTTGGCGAAGGTCGCGCCGAGCGCGGAGCCGGCGGCGATCGTCCAGCTCACCGGGCCGAGCGGGGTGCAGCCGAAGAACTGGCTGACCCCGGGCGTCTGCACCACCGCGACCAGGACGCCGATGGAGGCGGCGGTGGACGCCAGCACGGTGGGGCTGGTGCCGCCGGCCAGCACGGTCTGGCCGAGTTGCGTGCCCACGAGCGAGGCCAGCGCGACGGTGCCGGCCGTGCGTTGGCTGCCGGTCCACCGGGCCAGGCTCCAGCCGGCGGTCGCGCCCAGCGTGGTGGCGCTCGCCCGCAGCCCGATCTCCCGGGTCATCGTCGCGCCGAGTGAGGTGTCCGGCCCTTCCCGCAGCAGGTGGTCGGCACCGTGGGCGGCCGGCGGGCGGACCGCGATGGCCAGCGCGGGCGCCAGGTCGGTGAGCAGGTTGACCAGCAGCAGTTGTCGTCCGGTCAGCGCGGACCGGCCGGTGGCGGCGGCGGTCAGCACGCTGAACGCGATCTCGCCGAGGTTGCCGCCGACCAGGATGCTCAGCGCGTGGCGGACCGACGACCACATCGCCCGCCCCTCCACCAGGGTGGAGATGATCGTTTCCAGCCGGTCGTCGGTGACCACCAGGTCGGCGGCGGCGCGAGCCGCCGGGGTGCCGCGCTGGCCCAGCGCGATGCCCACGTCGGCCAGCCGGATCGCCGGAGCGTCGTTGGCGCCGTCCCCGGTCATCGCCACGGTCCGGCCGCGGCGCTGAAGCGCCTGGATGATTCGGACCTTGTGCGCCGGGGTGCAGCGGGCCACCACGTCGGTCGCCATGAGCCGCTCGGCCAGCGCCTCGTCGTCGAGCCGGTCCAGGTCGGTCGCGGTGACCACCCGCTGACCGCCGTCGGCGGGGCTGATGGTCGCGGCGATCGCCTCGGCGGTCGCCGGGTGGTCGCCGGTGATCATGATGGTGTGCACGCCGGCCTGCCGGATCCGCCGGACCGCGGGCTTCGCGCTCTCCCGCACCCCGTCGGCGAGCGCCAGGAAGCCGACGAAGACCAACCCCTCGACGTGCTCGTCGGTCACCGACTCGCTGCCCACCGGGCACTCGGCGACGGCGAGGATGCGGTTTCCGGCCGCGGCCCGCTCGGCGAGCATCGCGTGCAGCGCGTTCCGGCCCGCCTCGTCCAGCGGCTGGTCACCCCCGGCGGTCCGCCGCGCCGCGCAGCGCGGCACCACCGACTCGGGTGCCCCCTTGACGCTGAGCAGCAGGCCGTCCGGGGTCCGGCCGATGGTGGCGTGGTAGCCGCGGGACGGCTCGAACGGCAACCCGCCCACGGCCGTCCAGTCCGCCGCGCCGGTCCGCTCGACCACGTCGGCGGTGTCCGCACCCCGGCGTACCGCCCGGTCGGTCTGCTGGGGCAGCTCGTCCGGGTCGGCCGCCGCCGGAGTGGCCCGCAGCGCCGCGGCCAGGGTCAGTCGCAGCGGCTCGTCCAGCCGGTCCGGTGGCGCGTACCGGTCGCCGGTGCCGTCACCCACCCCGGCGAGCAGCAGCTTCCCCTCGGTGAGGGTGCCGGTCTTGTCGAAGCAGAGCACGTCCACCCGGCCCAGCGCCTCGATGGTCCGCGGGTTGCGGACCAGCGCGCCGTGCTCGGCCAGCCGCCGGGCTGCTGCCAGCTGCGCGGCGCTGACCAGGAACGGCAGTCCCTCCGGCACCGAGGCGACGGCCAGGTTCGCGGCGGTCGCCGCCGTCTCCGCCAGGGGTACGCCCCGGAGCAGTCCCGCCCCGGCCACCGCGATCGCCGAGCCGGCCGCCAGCGGTACGGCGGCACTGGTCAGCTTCCCGAGCCGCGCCTCCACCCCGCTGGGCGGCGGGGCCTCCCGGGCCAGGGCGAGACTGCGCCCGGCCTCGGTCTCCTCGCCGGTCGCCACCACCACGGCGGTGCCCCGGCCGGCCGCGACGGTAGTGCCTTCGTACAGCATGGAGCGCCGCTCGGCGACGGCCGCCGCCACCACCGGTTCGGCGGTCTTGCTCACCGGCAGCGACTCGCCGGTCAGGGATGACTCGTCGGCTTCCAGCCCGTCCGAGCTGAGCACCCGGCAGTCCGCCGGGACCGCGTCGCCGGGGCCGATCGCGACCACGTCCCCTGCCACCAGCTCCTCTGCCGGCACCACCTGCTCGACGCCGTCGCGGAACACCCGCGCGGTCACCGCGGTGCGGGACAGCAGGTCGGCCAGGGACCGCTCGGTGTTGCGCTGGTGCACCGCGCCGATCAGCGCCGAGCCGCCGACCACCCCGCCGACCAGGGCCGCGTCGACCAGCGAGCCGAACGCGGCGGAGAGCACCGCCCCGGCGGCGAGCACCGGGGTGAGCGGGTTCGCCAGCTCGTCCACGAACACCTTCAGCAGACCGGCCGGGCCCGCGTGGTCCCCGGCGACAGCCCGCCGCCGGCGGCCCGCCTCCGCACTGGCCAACCCGGCCGGGCGGGTGCCCAACTGGTCGAGGACGGTCTCCACCGGCATCAGGTGCCAGGCGGTCAGCGCGGGCACCGGCGTGCGGGTCCGGTCCGGCAGCCGGCGGGCCCGCCACACGCCGTGCCCGAAGGCGAGCGCGCCGGCGGCGTTCACCGCGGCGAGGGTCCGGCCCGGCAGCAGCGTCGGGTCGGCGGTGAGCGCGCCCAGCGCCCCGAGCCCGCTGCCGGCCATCGAGATCCGGATGTTCTGCCCGGTCATCCGGCGGGCCACCCCGGCCGCGTCGATCAACAGTGCGGGGATCCGCAGATCGTCGCCGACCAGCAGGTGGGCGCCCCAGGGCGGGAGAGCTTCCGGGGCGGAGACGCCGAGGGAGCAGTCGGCGGCACTGAGTGCGGCGCGGTCACCGGAGATGAGCATGACCACCGCACCGTCTCGTTGGAGGGCGCGTACCGAGTCGACGAGCTGGTCGCCGCCGGGCACCACGGCGTCGGCGAAGCCGTACCGCTCGTCGTCGTCCGCGGCCACCACGAGGCGCAGGCCCGCCTGGCGGGCGGCGGTGGGCAGGGCGTCGACCCCGGGCGCGGGTTCCGGATCCACTCGGAGCACGGCGGCGAGCGTGTCGCCGTCCGCGAGGCCGAGCAGCAGCCCGCCGTGCTCGGTGAGCCGGCGTCGGTCCGGGGTGTCCCCGGGGTCGCGAGCGTCGATCCGGTCCAGCGGCCCGAGCCGCCAGCCGTCGGCCTCCTGTACGGCGTCCGGGGACTCCGGGTCGAAGAGGGCGAACGCCCGGGCGGCCACCTGCCCGGTGTCGGCCCCCGCCAGCGGCGCCAGGTCGGCGAGCACGCCCCGGTCCGAGCCGAGGATCGCGCTGTCCAAGACCACCGTGTCGATGCCGTCCAGCTTGCGCAGCACGCTGCGGTCCATGGCGATCACGCCGCGCCGGGCCAGCATCCGGCCGAGCTGGGCCGCGTACCCCTCGCGTCCGTTGTTCGGCGCCTTGGGCAGCGCGGACAGGGCCAGCGAGGCGGCCCGCTTCGGGCCCACCACGGGCACCGCCGCCGCGCCGGCCGCCGCACCCGCGGCGAGCACCCGCTTCACGTACCGTTCGGCCGGGCCCTCGGGGATCGGACGGGGGCGCTCACCCTTGGGCACCCGGGCCACCGCCCGCTCCGGGTCGCCGGTCAGCCTCGGTTCGGCCTTGGTCCAGGCGGAGAGCTGGGCCCGCGCCTCGCCCCACTGCACCACCCGTTGCGCGCCGTCCAGCACTATCCCGGTCCAGCCGCCGGTGAGGCCCTGCACCACCGCCTCGGCGAGCGGGAACAGCACGTCGGCGCGGGGGTCGGCGCGCAGCCCCCGGTCGGCCAGGGCGTGCAGTTTCGGGTG
The DNA here is from genome assembly GCF_042869115.1 of Micromonospora sp. NPDC007230. Taxonomy (NCBI): domain Bacteria; kingdom Bacillati; phylum Actinomycetota; class Actinomycetes; order Micromonosporales; family Micromonosporaceae; genus Micromonospora; species Micromonospora sp. NPDC007230. Next base: position 191,079 of record NZ_JBIAFE010000011.1, read on the forward strand.
CAGGTCGATCGCGGCGAGGAAGCCGGCCACCTCGCCGGGGACCGGGGTGAACGGCAGGATCCGGGTGGCCGCGGAGATGGTCAGGCCGAGCGCGTCCGAGACCAGACCGCCCAAGGTCCGGGGCGTACGTGGGCCCTCCTCGGCCGGGTGCGGCGGGGGGATCTCCGGGTCCGGCTCGTACGGGCAGACCCGCTCGGTATGCGCCACCGTGGCGATCAGGTCGCGCAGCCTCGGCTTCGGCTCCTCGACCGCCACCACCACCCGGCCGGAGGGCGCGTTGACCCGGGCCCAGGCCACCCCGGGCAGCCGCTCCAGCGCCTCCTCGACCTGCCGGGCCAGCTTGTTCGCGCCGTCCTGGCACACGCCGTGCACCTCGATGTGGTGCCGGCCGTCCCGGGTCCAGACCCGACGCTTGCTCAGTCCGGCCAGCTGGGCCAGCCGGGCGGCTCCGTGGCCCACCTTGCCCGCCGCCTCGGCGACGCCGCGCGGCACGGCGGCTCCGCCTGCCCGGGCCGCTCCCGGCACCGCTTGCGGCAGGGCCGACCCGACCGTCCGGGCTGCGTCCGGCACGGCCCCGACGACGGTACGGGCGACCCGCGCGACGGCGTCCGGCGCTAGCAGGAGGCCGGCGTACCGGCCCAGCGAGGTCATCGAGGCGTACGGCCGAGCCGCCGGCCGCGCTCCCCGGTGCTCCCGCCGCCGCGCCAGCCGTACGCCATCTCGCCTCCCGTACCCCTCGTCCCCGGCGGCCCCGACTTCCCGGCGTCGCGTCCGTTATGCCCCCTGAGCGAGGGAAGTTTCCCGGCTGCGTGGGGCATGGACCGGGTCGCCGGTGGAATGCCTGGTCGGACATCGATGTGGTCGTCGGATCCGGGGAGGCGGAATGAGCGCAGTGACGCGTCATCTCGGCGGGGCGTGCGAGATGGTCAGGAAGTACAACCGGCGGGTGGAGATTCCGGTGCTGGGCGAGGTGGCGGTGCCGCCGCCCGACAAGCTCGCCTACTACGCGGGGCTGGGCGTGCTCGCCGCGCTCCAGGTGATCGAGTGGCCGATCGCCCTGGTTATCACCGCCGGGCACCTGCTGGCCGACCAGCACCTGTCCGGGGTGGCGAAGGGTGTCGGCGAGGCGCTGGAGTCGGCCTGACGAGACCGGTGTCACCGTTGACCTCAATCCGGGTTGAGGTCGCAGGCTTGATCCCATGTCGACCGCACGTACGCCGGGCCGCCGGTGACCGCCACCGCCGCGCCGGCGGCCCCACCCGCGCACCTGTACTCCCCGCGATTGCGGGCGATGACCGTGGGCAGCGTCGCCCTGGTGTCGCTGCTGGCGTTCGAGGCCCTGGCGGTCGGCACCGCGATGCCCACCGTCGCCCGCAGCCTCGACGGGCTCACCCTGTACGCGCTGGCCTTCGGCGGCCCGTTCGCCTCCGGTGTGGTGGCGATGGTGGTCTCGGGGATCTGGTGCGACGCGCGTGGGCCGCGCGCCCCGATGTGGCACGGGGTGGCCTGGTTCGTGGCGGGGCTGGTCGTCGCGGGGGCCGCCCCGACCATGGGGTTGCTCGTCGTCGGCCGGGTGGTGCAGGGCTTCGGCTCGGGTCTGCTGTCGGTGGCGCTCTACGTGATCGTCGGGCAGGCGTACCCGGAGGAGCTGCGGCGGCGGGTCTTCGCCGCGTTCGCCGCGGCCTGGGTCGTGCCGTCGCTGGTCGGCCCGGCGCTGGCCGGCCTGATCGTCGAGCACCTGGGCTGGCGCTGGGTCTTCCTCGCGGTGCCGGCCGTCGCGGTGCCGGCGGTGCTGCTGATCCAGCCCGGGCTGCGGGCGCTCGGCGCTCGGGTCCCGGTCCGGCCGCCGGCCGGGGCCCTGGCCCGGATCGGCTGGGCCTGCGGGGCGGGGGCGAGCGCCGCGCTGCTGCATCACGGGGGGCAGCAGCGCGGCGTGCTCGGCGGGGCGCTGGTGGCGGTGGCGCTGGCCGGCCTGCTGGTCTGCGCCCCGCGCCTGCTGCCGGCCGGCTTCCTGCGCGCCGGGCGGGGCCTGCCGACGGTGATCGGCCTGCGTGGGCTCGCCTCGGCGGCGTTCGCCGGCGCGGAGGTGGTCATCCCGCTGATGCTGTCCCGGGAACGCGGCTTCTCACCGACCGCGGCGGGCCTGGTGCTGACCGTCGGCGCGCTCTCCTGGTCGGTGGGCTCGTGGCTGCAGGGCCGGATCGCCGCGCCGCGCTCGGCCGCCACCCTGCCCCGGACCGGGCTGGGTTGCGTCGCCCTCGGTACGGCCACCGTCGCGTCGGCCGTCCTGCCGGGGGTGCCGGTGGCGGTCGCGGTGCTCGGCTGGGCCGTCGCCGGACTCGGCATGGGCCTGCTCTACCCGTCCCTGTCGGTGCTCACCCTGGAGCTCTCCGCCCCCGGCGAGCAGGGGCGCAACAGTTCCGCCCTGCAACTGGGCGACTCACTCGCCGCGGCCACCGTGCTGGCGCTGACCGGCGCGGTGCTGGCCGCGGGCCCGGCCCCCGGTCCGGCGAGCTACGCCGCCACCCTGGCCGTGGCGGCCGGCTGCGGGCTGCTCGGTGTGCTGATCGCCGCCCGGGTGGTGGTACGTCCGGCGGCCTGACCCGCCGGGCCAGCAGCGCACCGAGGGCCCGCCGCAGCCGGCCGAGCCGGCGGAGGTGGGCGCTCGGCTGTCACGAACCGCGCGGCCGTCCCGTCCGTTGAGCGGTACGCGCGCGCCGTCGGCCTGCGTGGGGGTGTGCCGGGAGAGGAGCGGGCGATGCGGGTGCTGGTCACCGGGGCGAGCGGGCGGCTCGGGCGGGCGGTGCTGCCGCACCTGCGGGGCGACGGGTTCGCCGTGCGGGCGGTGAGCCGGCATCCGCGTGAGGACTCCACCGTGGAGTGGGTGGCGGCCGATCTCGCCACCGGCGAGGGGCTGTCGGCGGCGGTCGCCGGTGTGGAGGCGGTGCTGCACCTGGCGTCCTCGCCGGCCCGGCGTACCCACGAGGTCGACGTGCTCGGCACCAGGCGGCTGGTGGAGGCGGTTGGTCAGGCCGGCGTTGGGCATCTCGTGTTCGTCTCGATTGTGGGCGTCGACCGGGTGCCGTTCGGCTACTACCGGCACAAGCTCGCCGCCGAGCAGGTGGTGACGGCCGGGCCGGTGCCGTGGAGCATCCTGCGGGCGACCCAGTTCCCGGAGTTCCTGGAGGAGTTGCTGTGCGCTGCCGGCCGGCTCGGCCCGGTGATCGGGGACCCGGCGGTGCTGGCCCAGCCGGTCGACCCGGCCGACGTGGCGGCCCGGCTCGCAGGGATGCTGGCCGCCGGCCCGTCGTACGCGGTCGAGGAGTACGGCGGCCCGCAGGTGCTCCGCTTCGACGAGGCGGTCCGCACGTGGCGGGCGGCCCGCCGCTCCCACCGCCCGCTGCTGCGGATACGGATCCCGGGGCGGCTGGGCCGGGCCCTGCGCTCCGGCGGGCTCACCACCACCGCCACCCCGACCGGCACCCGGACCTGGGCCGATCACCTCGCTGACACGTATGGGGGAACCGGTCGAAGATGAAACCTTCGGCCGCTCACGTTCGCCTTACCGTGGCCGCATGCTGGTCTTCGTCACCACGGTGATCCTGTACGTGTTCGGTTTCGTCTTCCTCTATGGCGTGGTCCGGCTGGGTGTCCGGCACGGCATGGAGGACGTCGAGGCGCATCGGCCCGAGGTGCTGCAGCGGGCGCATCTCGCTTCCGCCCAGGACCGCGATTTCGCCCGCGAGAACGCCTTCCTCTCCAACAACTGACGCTGGTCCCGGGCCGGCCGGTACCGGCGCGTCGGACCGGTTTCCCGACCGGCGGGCGTCTCCCGACAGGCGGGCACGGCGGCAGGTCAGTGAGCGGGAACCCCGCCACGGATGCGAGGATCGCAGCCGTGATGGGGACGCTGAAGACAGAGCCGGCCCGTACCCGGCTGGACCTGCTGGCACCGCCGGTCGCCGCCGCGGTCGAGCGGTGGCCGGGTGAGGCGTCGGTGGACGTCGATGACGTGCTGGTCGCCCCGATCGACGCGGAGCTGGCCGACATGGCCGCGTTCTGCGCCGCGTACGAGGTGGGGCTCGAGGAGTCGGCGAACTGTGTGGTGGTCGCCGGCAAGCGGGGTGGCGAGACCCGGTACGCGGCCTGCGTGGTGCTGGCCACCACTCGGGCCGACGTGAACGGCGTGGTCCGCCGGATGCTCGACGTCCGCAAGGCGAGCTTCGCGCCGATGGCCGACGCGGTCGAGTTGACCGGGATGGAGTACGGCGGGATCACCCCGATCGGCCTGCCGGAGGAGTGGCCGATCCTGGTCGACTCGCGGGTGGTCGCGATGCCGCACGTGATCATCGGATCCGGCGTACGGCACAGCAAGATCGCGCTGCCCGGGCCGGCACTCGGCGTGCTGCCCGGGGCGGCGGTGGTGGAGGACCTGGCCAGACCGGCTTAGGTATTCAACATCATCGATCTTGTTCCACGTGGAACAAGATCGATGAGGGTCACTCACTCGACTCGCGCTGCTCGACCTCGCGCAGGGCGGCGAGCAGGGTCTCCGGCTCCTGGGCGCCGGTGACGGCATACTTCCCGGCCAGCACGAAGGTCGGCACGCTGGAGACCCCGAGCTGGCGCGCCTCGGTCAGGTCGGTGGCCACCTCGCGCCGGCCCAGGTTCGACTCCAGGTAGTCCCGGGTCTCGGCCTCGTCCAGGCCCACCCCGGCGGCGACCTTGACCAGCGCGTCGGTCGAGCCCACGTCCACCCCGTCGGTGAAGTGCGCCTGGTAGAGGGCCTCGACCAGCTCGGCGGCGCGGCCCCGCTCGGTGGCGAACCGGATCAACCGGTGCGCCTCGAAGGTGTTGGCGTGCACCGCGCGGTCGAAGTGCAGGTCGAGCCCCACGCCGGCGGCGACCTGGGTCACGTGGGTGAACATCCCCTCGGCCCGCTCCCGGCCGCCGAACTTCGCGGCCAGTGCCTCGACCAGCGGCTTCGGCTCGGTCACCGGCGTCGGGTCGAGCTGGAACGGCCGGAATCGGACGGTCACCTCACCGTCGTACGACGCCAGCGCCTGCTCCAGCCGGCGCTTGCCGATCCAGCACCACGGGCACACGACGTCGGCGTAGATCTCGATCTCCATGCCCGGGAACAACCCGTCGATCAGGAATTCTGTTCCCGGACCTGACGCTTGAGCCGGGCCAGGACCGCCGTGCCGCCGCGTACCCGCAGCGGGCTGATCGCCTGGGCCAGCCCCATCCGCTGGTAGAGGTCGTCCGGCACGGCCAGCACCTCGTCGGCGGTCGCCCCGGCCAGCCCCTCGGCCAGGATGCCGGCGAACGCGCGGGTGGTCGGTGCCTCGGGCGGGCAGTCGAACCAGGTGATCACCGTGTCGTCCGGCTGGACCTGGGCCCGCAGGAAGAACGGCGTCTGGCACTCGGGCACCTGCTCCATGCCCTCCCGGTCCATGCCCTCCGGCAGCGGCGGGATGACGTCGGCATACTCGAGGAGCATCTCCAGCACCACGTCGCGGGGCGCGGCGGCGAACTCGTCGACGATCTCGGCCAGCTTGCTCGGCATCTCGGGCATTCCGCCAGGCTACCGCCGGCCGTACGCCGGCCGGGTCGCCGCCGTCGGGAGGGGTGGAGAGGGCTTCTCCACTACCGGAGGCGTCAACGGGCCCCTCCGCTCACATGTTCGGGGCGGCCTCGCTGATGTCGCTGAGGGCGGAGTTCGGGTCGAGCTGCATGGCCAGGTCGCCGAGGCTGACGATGCCGACCAGCTTCCGGTCGCTGTCGCAGACCAGCACCCGCCGGATGTTGCGCTCCCGCATCAGGGCGGCCGCCTCGGCCGCCGTGGCGTGCTGCTCGATCATCACCACCTCGCGGGTGATGACCGACCCGATGGTGGTGGTCGCCGGGTTGGCCCGCTCGGCGACCGCCCGGACCACGATGTCGCGGTCGGTCAGCATGCCGGCGAGGGTCGCCCCGTCGGTGACGACCACATCGCCGATGTCCGACTCCTTCATCACTCTGGCCGCCTCGTCCAGCATGGTCTCGGCCGGCAGGTAGACCACCTGCTTGGTCATCACGTCGCTGACCCGATACATGAGAGCCTCCGAAACACTCGATCCGGGAGCGGTACCCGGTGGCGCGTCCGCTACACCCGGTCGCGGCGCGTCCCGGGCACCTCGTCGAGCAGGCGCTCGACCAGACCGTCCACCGGCAGTTCCATCCGCTCGCCGGAGGACCGGTCGCGCAGCTCGACGTACCCGTCGGCGAGCCGGCGGCCGACCACCACGGCGCGCGGGATGCCGACCAGCTCGGCGTCGGTGAACTTGACCCCGGCCGAGACGTGCGTGCGGTCGTCGACCAGCACCCGCAGGCCGGCGGCGGAGAGCCGCCCGCCGAGGTCCAGCGCCGCGTCGAGCTGCGGCCCCTTCCCCGCCGCCACCAGGTGTACGTCGCACGGCGCGATCGCCGCCGGCCAGACCAGCCCCCGCTCGTCGTGGTGCTGCTCGGCGACCGCCGCGACCGCCCGCGAGACACCGATGCCGTAGCAGCCCATGGTGGGCCGGACCGGCTTGCCCTCCGGGCCGAGCACGTCGACGGCGAAGGCGTCGGTGTAGCGGCGGCCGAGCTGGAAGATGTGCCCCACCTCGATGCCCCGCCGCATGGTCAGCTCGCCGGTCACGCAGGCCGGGCAGGGGTCACCGGGCCGCACCTCGGCGGCCTCGATCGTGCCGTCCGGGACGAAGTCGCGCCCGCACACCACGTCCACCGCGTGCCGGCCCGGCTCGTTCGCCCCGGTCAGCCAGGCGGTGCCGGCGACCACGCGGGGATCGACCAGGTAGCGGACGCCGTGCTTGGCGAGGATCTGCGGCCCGAGGTAGCCGCGGACCAGCTCGGGATGGTCCGCCCAGTCCTCGAAGACCGCCACCGTGGCCGGGGCGAGCACCGCCGCCACCCGCTTGAGATCCACCTCGCGGTCCCCGGGCAGCCCGATCACCAGCAGCTCAGCCTGCTCGGCGCCCGGCCGGCGGACGGTCAGCACCACGTTCTTCAACGTGTCGGCGGCGGTCCAGTCCGTCCGGCCGCCGAGGGCCCGGGCGTTGGCCAGCTCGACCAGCGCGGCGATGGTCGGCGTCTCCGGGGTGTCGTGCACCTCCATCACCGGGTGCGCATCGGGATCACCGGCGGCCGGCGCGCGGGTCGCAACCGCCTCCGTGTTGGCCGCGTTGTCGCAGGCGGTGCAGCCGACGAAGGTGTCCTCCCCGACCGGGGTAGCGGCCAGGAACTCCTCCGACGCCGAGCCGCCCATCGCCTCGGACATCGCGTGCACGACCGTGAAGTCCAGCCCGAGTCGGTTGAAGATTTTCTCGTAGGCAGCCCGATGCCGCTCGTAGGCTTTCTGCAGCCCGGCTTCGTCCAGGTCGAACGAGTACGCGTCCTTCATCAGGAACTCGCGCCCGCGCAGCAGCCCCGCCCGGGGCCGGGCCTCGTCCCGGAACTTCGTCTGGATCTGGAACAGCGTCACCGGCAAATCGCGGTACGAGGTGAAGAGGTCCTTCACCAGCAGCGCGGCCATCTCCTCGTGGGTCGGGGCGAGCAGGTGCTCGGCGCCCTTCCGGTCGGCGAGGGTGAAGATGTCGTCGCCGTACTCTGTCCACCTTCCGCTGGTCCGGTAGGGCTCGGCCGGCAGCAGCGCCGGGAAGTGCACCTCCTGGTCGCCGATCGCCGCCATCTCCGCCCGGACGATCTCGGTGACCCGGTCCAGCACCAGCTTGCCCAGCGGCAGCCAGGTGTACCCGCCCGGGGCGGCGCGGCGCACGTAGCCGGCGCGGAGCAGGAGGCGGTGGCTCGGCACCTCGGCGTCGGCCGGGTCCTCGCGCAGGGTCCGGAGCAGCAAGGTCGACATGCGCAGCAGCATTGCCGCAGCGTACGGCGGGCCGGCCGAACCGGCGATCCTATTCCGGACGCGTTGCTTGATCGACTCCGGGTCGCCGTTGTGGCGGTATCCGACCGACCGGAATACCGCGACATCGCGTATCTGGAGTGGGTCAGGCGATGAGTTCGGCCAGGTCACGGAGCCGGCGGTAGTACTCGGCCTCCTGGCCGGCGAGCAGTGGCTGGACGAGATCGAGTTGGCGTAGGCAGGACGCCACGGCTGTGCGCCGCCAATCGTCGAGCTGGCCGTTGTTGTCGAGCCAGACGCTGACGCAGCCGGCGATGTCGGCGTCGAGCAGGATCACCTCGACGCCGGCGATGTCCAGGCCGCGTAGCCGGGGCGGAAACGGTGCCCGCAGGTGTGCTTCCCACAGCCGCGCGACCGCCTCGATCCGCTGGTCCGCCGGCAAGCCGGCGTGATCCCCGGCGCGATCCTCCGCCGCCGTCCCTGCGTCCTGCCGTTCACTCACCGGCACATCATGTCGCCTCGCCGGGGGTGACCCCATGCCGGCACGGATGACGCCTACGATCCGGCCCATGCCTGTGACTCCGTCAGTCCATGCCATCAACCAGTACGCGACGACGAGCGGCAATCTCACCGCCCGGATCGCGCTGCACGCCTACGGCACCAACCCGCAGAGCTGGTTCGACTGGCTCGAGGAACGGCTACCGTTGGCGGGCGACGTGCTCGAAGTCGGTGCCGGCACCGGCAAGCTGTGGACCCACGTCGACCACCTCGGCCGGGGGCTCCGGCTGACCCTGGCCGACTTCTCGCCCGCGATGTGTGAGCACTTGCGGAGCGTTCCGGGCGCCCACGTCCAGCAGTGCGACGCCGCCGACCTGCCGTTCCCCGAGGGGAGCTTCGACACCGTGATCGCCAACCACATGCTCTACCACCTGGACGACCCGGCCGCCGCGCTGCGCGAGTTCGCCCGGGTGCTGCGCGCCGGCGGCTGGCTTGCCGTCGCCGTCAACGGCAGCGACCACCTCGACGAACTCAACGCCATCGGCCCGGCCATCGGCCGCCCCGAGCTGGCGCTCGGCGCCGCGCAGAACGACATCACCGCCGAGACCGCACCGGGGTACCTGGCCGACGGGTTCACCGACATCACCGTCGAGCGTTACCCGTGCGACCTTGACATTCCCACCGCCGAGCCCATCCTCGCCTATCTGGACAGCATGGCCGGGGAGCCGCTCCCTGCGGAGCAGCGGTCCGCCGCCCGCGACCTCATCCAGGCCCGCATCAACGCCGAGGGCAGTTTTCGGGTACGCAAACACAGCGTGCTGATCACGGCCACGCGCTGACGAAGCCGGTGGACTTGTGCCGGGCCCGCCTGGCCCTGGCCGCCATTCTCCGGCCGGGACAGCCACCGCTGGTCAGACACTACGAACTTGATGGCGTAGACGATTCAAGCGCTACCGCGGTCGCCCGGTCCGGAGTCGCCCGGCCTTGATCGTCTGCGTCGTCAAGTCTCGTTGGCGGAGTGGAGAGTCGTTGTCGGATCAGGAGCGCTTGACGTGTTCGACGAAGGCGTGCCAGGTCCGGGGGTCGAAGGCGAGGACCGGGCCGGCAGGGTCCTTGCTGTCGCGTACGCCGACGACGCCGGGCACGTTGTCGGCCACCTCGACGCACTCACCGTTGCCGCTGCGGCTGGCCTTGCGCCAGGTAGCGCCGATCAGCTCCATGACGTCATCACTTCCTTCATCAGCTCGATCGACTGCCGGCGAGGCAGCGCCTCGCTGCGGACGCTCTCCCATCTCCCGACCACGATAGCCACGTCCTCGTCCTTGTCGACCGTCGTGCCGCCGAGCTGGTTTTCCAGGTGCGCGACCCATCCGCCGTCGTCACCCCGCGCCAGGGTGAACGGGCCGGCGAGTCCCACGTGCGTGCTGACGTCCGACGGGATGAGGTGCACGCTGATGTGCGGCCGCTCGGTGCACTGGATCAGGTGGGCGATCTGCTGCGTCATCAGCCCCCGGAAGCTCTCGTCGGCTCGGCGGAGCGCGGCCTCCTCGATCACCGCCACGAGCTTGGGCGGCTGCGGCCGGCTGAGCACGGCCTGCCGATCGAGGCGGACAGCCACCCGCCGCTCCACCTCGTCGTCGCTCAGCATGTCGTCGGCCCGGATCACCACGCGTGCGTAGTTCTCCGTCTGCAGCAGACCGGGAATGAGTGTCGGGTGGTAACACCAGAGCTGCTGGGCATCGCGCTCGGCGTCGAGCCAGGGCCGTAGCCAGCTCGGTTGTCCGTCCCGTTCGGCCATTTTGAGCAGCGCCAGCAACAGGCCGCCGGTGTCCAGCACCTCGTCAGCGCGCTTGAGGAAGAACCGGTCGAGCGGCCGTTGCCCCAGCTCGACGGCGGACACCTGCGAACCCGAGAAGTGCACAAGCTTCCCGAACTCCTCCTGGCTCAGCTCGGCCTTCAACCGCAGCCGCCGGAGTTGTGCCCGGATCAGCTCTGCGGTCGGTGCACTCTCCACGCGTCCTCCACGATTTCCCGGCGACCTCTGCGGTGCTTCCGTCCATTCGCGACAGCCGACCTGACCCTGCCCGGACCGGCCTCGACGGCTTCCGAGCGTAGTGCCGTCCTCAGCAGACTGTCACGCGGCGAGCCGTCTCCCGTCCGGCCCGCTGCGGGGCCGCCCTTGGATCCCCCCGATGCCGGGGCGGCCCCGCCCCGTACCGAAAGAGGAGGTCGGAATGCCCAACCCGCTCCGCTGGTTCCGGTGCCGAGACACCGTGCCCCTGCCGGCGCTGCCCCGCCGGGTGAAAGGCGCCAACCTGCCGGACTGGATGCGCGAGCCGACCCGGGTCATCCCGACCATGCGGCCGGGCAGCCCCGGCCGGCTGACCCGGGCCCAGGAGTGGCGGGCCAACGGTGGTCACTGGTGACCGGCAAATGGCGGGACCGCATGCTTCCGGTGCCGCGCCTTGGGCCGTACCCCGATCGGCCTCGCGCCTACCCGCCCGGCCATCCGCCGCACCTGCCGATCCGCCCACTGTGGTTGTGCCGGGCCTGCGGGCAGCCGTGGCCCTGCGCCCAGGCCCGCCTGCTGCTCCGCGCCGAGTACGACGACCACCCCGTGGACCTGGCCATCTACCTGTCCGGGCTCTATCACGAGGCCACCCACGACCTGTTCCGGCTCAACCCGCAGGACGGCCCGACCCCACGCGAACTCTTCGAGCGGTTCGTCGCCTGGGGTCCGTACCGGAGACCGCTGGTCGAGCCACCCGCGTCGCCAAACTCTTAGGCGCGGCCCACCGGCTCTCAGGTCATGCGAGGCCCACTCGAGTGCGTCGGCGGGTGCGTTGGGTGAGATCGAGGGTGACGGGCAGGTCGGGTCTGCCGAGGGCGTAGCGGATGCGGGGCAGCACGAGGGCTTCGAGCCGCTCGCGCAGCGCGGCGATGTCGGCGTCGGGATCGGCCGTGACGGTCAGCGCGAGGCGGGGAGTGTACGGGCTCCCCGAGAGCCTGGTGTCGACCTCGTCCACGCCCGGGCAGTCCTCGACCTCCGCTTTCACGGCGTCGGCGAGCGCACCGGAGTCGAGGACCGTCCGTCCGCTGTCGCCATTGGTGCTGATGTTGATGCGCCGCTGGCTGGGTTCGGTGGTGACGACGGCGGCGAGCCAGCGCAGGCCGAGCAACGCGACGATCGCGGCTGCCACGCCCGCCACCGGCCAGAACCAGCCGCCGTGGGCACCGACGAAGCGCGTGGCCGGGTTGTCGAGCAGGTGCCGCCGGCTGAAGCCCCGGCCGTACACGTCGGCACCGGCGAGGAGGATCGCGACACCGGCGGCGAGCAGCACCAACGCGAGCAGGGTGAGCACGATCCGGTTGAGGCGATCGGCGCGAATCACTGCAGCTCCTCCTTGCTGATCCGCACGGACAGGGTCGGTGCCGGGTCCAGGCGCAGGGCGTCGAGGCGGTGCTGGGCGGCCGAGGCCACCGCGCCGTTCAGGTAGTCCCCGGTGGGTGCCGCCCCGTCGAGCACCTCGGCGTGAACGCGCACGAGGTGCCGGCCGACCGTGACGTGGGCGTCGTGGACGCCCTCCACCTCGATGGCCGCGTCCCGCAGCGTCCGGGCCAGGCCGCGCCGGGTGATGGCGGCGTCGGTGGCGGGATCGATGGGCTGCAGGCGCAGCCGGTGGGGCCGGCGGGGTTTGAGCTGCGCGGCGAGCAGCAGCAGCCCGATGACGGCGAGGCCCACACCGACCAGCCGTACGATCCCGCTGCCCCAGGTGGTGCCGGACGCCCAGCGGTAGAGGCCGGGCCAGTTCAGCACAATCGCCTTCGCCCCGACCGCGTAGGCGACGATCTCGATCAACACGAGTACGGCGCCGAGGGTCAGCGCCAGGCTCAACAGGAACGCGAGCAGACGGTTGGTGATTCTCACCGGGGCCCCGATTCAGTGCACCCGGCTGGCGGGGGTCCGGTCGGTGACCAGGTCGGTGACGGTGATCCCCACCTCCTGGACCCGCAGCCCGGTCAGGTCCGACACGCGGGCCCGGACGCGGTCGCGGACCCGGGCGGTGACCTCCGGGATGGATGCCGGCCAGCGGACGCTGATGGACAACTCGATGCGGGTCACCGATCCCTCGATGGCCGCGGACGCCGTCGGGGCAGCGCCCTGGTCGGCACGGCGGATGCCGAAGCGACCCACGCCGGGCAGGGACCGCCCGAGCACGCGCGGCCGCGCGCTGCCCGCCTCGGCGACCTCCCGTGCCGCCTGCGCGGCGATCTTCTCCACCACCCGGTCGTGGATGTGCAGCCAGCCCAGATCACCGTGTGCCGGTGCCGACCCGCCGGCCGGGGCGTCGGTCACCGCGGTCACCGGCTGGTCCGCCGGCCCTGGACGTACGCGCCGAGGTCGACCTCGCCGGCGAAGAACTTCGACACCCCGTAGCCGATCGCCGCGAACAGCGCGACGATCAGCATCTGACCGAAGCTGCCGAATGCCAGGGCGAAACCCAACGCCAGGCCGACGACGGACCCTGTCAACTTGGTCATGCGGTCGTCTCCTCAAATCATGCTGTATCGACTGTGAAGCGATGAGCGCCGTCCGGCGGATCGCACGGGCGCGACAGGCGGGCAGGCGGATCCTCACCGGTGTGTACAGGTCACGGACCGACGAGGTTCGTACCCCCACCGCGGCTCCCGTCCGCCTCGGCCGGCGGGTCCTCCAGATCTGCGACAACCACGTCGACCCGACGACCGGCCGACAGCGGTGCCACCGCCGCCCGGACCTGGCGGGCCAGCGTTCCGGCGGTGACCCCCCACCGGCTCCGGACCTGGACCACCACGGCGTCGGCGTCGACGGCCACCCCCTCGACCCGACGACCGGGCAGGTAGGTGGCCCGGCCCCCCACCCAACCCGCGGTAAGGCCAACCACATCCGGGCAGGAGCAGGCCGCGGCCGCCACGGCATCCACGTCGACGCCGTCGACCATCGCGTCACGCCGGTCAGGCGTGGCGGTCATGACACCCGCGGCTGCTGCTGTTGACCCTGCCGTTGGCCATCGGCCTCGGGCAGGTGCACGTCGTCGACGCTGATGTTGACCTCGACGACGTTCAGGCCGGTCATCCGCTCGACGGCCGTCTTCACGTTGCGCTGGATGTTCCGGCCCAGATCGGCGATGCTGACCCCGTACTCGACGATGACGTCGAGGTCGACCGCGGCCTCGGTCTCGCCGACCTCGACGCCGACCCCCTGGGACACGTTCGGCCCGCTGCTGCCCGGAATGCGCTCCCGGATGGCCGTGAACGCGCGGGTGCCGGCGTTGCCCATGGCATGGACGCCGGCCACCTCCCGGCACGCCATCCCGGCGACCTTCTGTACGACGTTCTCGGCAATCATGATCTTGCCGTCTTCGTTGGTGAGCTTGTTCTGGCGGGCTGACTGGTTGCCACCAGTGCGTCCAGCCTGCTCGGTCCTGGTTTCCTGACTCATGGGGCGTGCACTCCTCCGGCTGCTCGGCGTCCGGCCGCATTCAGGCGCTTTATAAGAGTGGGAGCTCGGCGGAAATTTGTTGGCCTTTCGCCCGGCACCTCCACCTTTCGGGGCAACGTCGTCTTCCCGATCACGCCAGGCGCTCCGGCCACCACGCCAAGGTTTCTTCACCCGCGATGGCAACCGTGCCTGTTCAAAGTGGCGTCTGGGGAGGCGTCACGATGGTGCAACGCCTCACCCCAAGGATCGGCTCGTGTGGACCCTCTCCTGAGTGAGTTCGACTCGTTCGTGCGAACCCGCACCCCCGCACTACTGCGGTCGGCGTACCTGCTGACCGGGGACCAGCACCTGGCGGAAGACCTCGTCCAGTCCGCCCTGGCCCGCACCCACCGCTCGTGGAGCCGGCTGCATGACAGCGGCAACGCCGAGGCGTACACCCGCAAGACCATGTACCACCTGCAGGTTTCCTGGTGGCGGCGGCGCCGGGTGGCCGAGTCGATGCCGGGCGACCTGCCCGAGCCGCGCGGAGGCGATTCGGCCCCCGACCACGCCCACCAGGCCACCCTCCGGCTCACCCTCCGGGCCGCGCTGGCGAAGCTCTCCGCCAAGCAGCGGGCCGTGCTGGTCCTGCGGTTCTTCGAGGACCGCACCGAGGCCGAGGCCGCCGACCTGCTCGGCGTCACCGTCGGCACCGTCAAGAGCCAGACCTCGAAGGCCCTGGCCAAGTTGCGCGCCGTCGCCCCGGAACTCGCCGAGCTGTACGTCCTGGAAGGGAGTGCCCGATGAACCACGACCGCCTTCGACTCGACCTGGCCGGCCTGGCCGAGGAGGTCAGCCCGGTCGATCTGCGGGACCGCGCCCTGCGTACCTCGCGCCGGCTCGGCCTCCAGCGGGCCATCGCCACCTCGGCGGCCGCCGTGGTGATGCTTTGCGCCGCCACCGGCACCGCCTTCGCGCTGGTGCCGCGCAACGATGGCCTGGCCCCTGTGCCCGCCGACACCCCGTCGGTGACGGTGCCCGCATCGCCGTCAGGCGAGCCTGCTCCGAGCCCGAGCGCCGGCAGCTCCCCAACGGCGACGCCGTCCAATTCCGTGGCGCCCTCCGACCGGCCGACCTTGGTGCTCGGACCCGACGGCCTCGGCGCCCTCAAGCTGGGCATGTCGAAGAAGGAGGCGGTGGCCACGGGGATGATCAGCAACTTCGGGAATCTCGACCAGCAGGCCTTTCCGGCGTGTCCCGCCCGTGCCGAGGTGACGGGCGACGGGGCCGTGGTCTTGTGGTCAACGCGCCTGGGCGTCGCCACGATCGAGGCGCCGACGGGCGTCAAGACGGCCGAGGGTATCGGCGTCGGCTCCTCCCGTGCGAGCGTTCGTCAGGCGTACCCGAGCTGGCGGGGGATTGACGGGACCCCTCCTCACGACGAGGGCCGTGGGCTCGTCCCGGTGCCCGGCAACCCGGACGCGAGGTATCGGATCGTGGTCCAGAACGGCAAGGTGCAATCCATCACCCTGCAGTTTGCCCGGCAGGACTGCTACGAGTAGCGGTAGCCGGAAGCGGCCCGACTGACGGCCCGACCGTGAGCACCTCCGACCGGACAGCGGGCCGCCCCCACCAGGGCGGCCCGCTCGCCGTTCAGCGCACCTCGGCCTTGAGGTAGGCGGCCCACCCCTTCTCGAACTGCTCGGACGACACGCCGAGGACGTCCCGGGTCACCGCGTCGATCGGCCTGCCGCGGTAGTGCTCGGCCACGAGCTGGAACATCTTCTGCTCCCCGTACCGCTCGACGAGGTAGCCCATGGCCGAGTGGCCCAACCAGTAGTGGTACTCGACCCGGCCCTTCAGGTCCCACGCCGGGCCTCCCGGCAGCGAGGACGGGTAGCCGGTCTGGCGGATCACCGCCCGCGAGCTGGCCGTGCGCTCGCTGGTCAGCCAGGGCTTCCGGCCATGGCCCAGGTATTCCGCGAACCCCTCGACCACCCACCGCTCCCGCTCGCCCACGAGCGACGATCCGGGGGCGCGGCCGGTGAGCCGGCCGACCAGGGCGTGCCCGATCTCATGCCGGAACAGGTTCAGCTGCCGCTCGCGGGTTCCCCTCGTGAAGTGGTATTCGTCGCGGACGTCGACCACCACCCGGGTAGCCCCGACGACGGGGTCGTTCTCGTCGCCGTCGAGCACACCCTCCGGCGGCACCGGGATCGCGACCCCGGACTCGGTGGGGGCCTCCTTCGTGGTCCGATAGAGGGATCCCAACTCGGACCGCCCCTTGACCAGGGAGATGACGAAGCCCGGCGGCGTCTCGCCGGTCACCCCGCCGGCCCGCCAGGCGGCCAGGTCGTCCGCCGCGGCCTGCTCGGCGATCGGGGCGTACCGTTGCGCCTCCGCCCGCAGCGACGCGTCGACGATCAGCAGCGTGTGCCGCGTCCGCTCGACGTGGATGTCCCGCCACTTGTCCCAGGGGGCCGGGTAGTGGGTGACCGCGTCCCGCCTGCGCTCCTCCGGAACGCCCCCGGCCCGGATGACCTTCAGCGGCGCGTCCTGGCCGGCCTGGGCGATCGTCCACTGGTACCACTCCTCGACCGGGCCGAGGTCGAAGCCGTCGAACCGGTGCACGAACGCCACCGTCACGTCGACCTCGTGCCCGCCGCCCACCGGTCGGAACTCGCCCTTGTGGAGGTACGCGAAGCGGACGTCGGCCAGCGGCAGCTTGCTGAGGTTGCGGTAGAGGCTGGTCTGCGCGGCGATCAGGTCCTTGTCGGCCGGGTCGAACGGCGCGACGAACGCCTTCTCGTCCCGCTTGGTGAGCGCCCTGGTGTGCTCGGCCAGCAAGGACTCGATCTTCGCCTGCCGGATCGGGTTGGTGTCGTCGAGCGCGGCAGAGCTGTCGGTCCGCTCGTCGAGATACGACACCAGCCCGACCACCCCGACCGTGGCGCACAGGGCCAGGACCAGCACCCCCGTGCCGAGCCCGATCCACAGGCCGCGCCGGGACCGCCGGGCCGGTGGTGTCGGCGGCGGAGCGTACCCACCCGGTGGCGGGTAGGGCAGCTGCCCGTACGGCCCGGGTGTGCCGGGCGGAGCCGGGTGGGCGGGTGGCCCGGCGGGCGGTGGGGCGTACGGTCCGGGCTGTCCCGGCGGGGGAACGGCAGGCGGTCCCTCGGTCATGGCGTGCGTCCTCGCTCGTGTCCGACGCGTCGGGTCGCCGCCCACTCAGGGGCCGTCCCCGACTGGGGTCGCGCCATTATTTCCGCCCGAGCGTCCGGTTCTCTGCCCCGTGGCACTCACCGGCAGCGTGGGCAGCACCACGTCCGCACGTGGCCGGAGCACCCGTCGACCATCTCCGGTGCCAGAATGGCCGACACCGATGGGAATTCCGGTAGCCGGGGGGACAACAGGTGCGCTGGCGCAGCTTCGTGGCGGTGGGTGACAGCTTCACCGAGGGCATGGACGACGCTTATCCGGACGGGACGTACCGGGGCTGGGCGGACCTCGTCGCCACCCGGCTCGCCGCCGAGGCCGGCCCGGACTTCGGGTACGCCAACCTGGCCATCCGGGGCCGCCTGTTCCCGAACATCGTCGCCGAGCAGGTGCCGGCCGCCCTGGCCATGCAGCCCGACCTGATCAGCTTCGCGGCCGGCGGCAACGACGTGCTGCGCCGGTCCTTCGACGCGGAGTCCTTCGTCCCCCGCTTCGACGCCGTGATCGGCGAGCTGCGGGGCAGCGGCGCCGACGTGGTCCTGTTCCGGTTCGCCGACGTGATGGCCCGGCTCCCCGGGCAGCGGCTCGTGGCGCCCCGGGTGGACCTGCTCAACCGGGTGGTCGGCGAGGTCGCCGAGCGGCACGGCGCCATCCTGGTCGACCTGTACGCCGACGACACCTACCTGAACCCGATGCTGTGGAGCACCGACCGGCTGCACCTGTCGGCGGCCGGGCACCGGCGGGTCGCCGGGCAGGTCCTCGCCGCCCTCGGGGTGGGCTGCGACGAGGAGTGGCTGCTGGTGCCGCCGCACCCCGCGCCGACCCCGTGGCTCGCCGCCCGCGCCGCCGACCTGCGCTGGGCCGGCCAACACCTGGCGCCGTGGATCAAGCGCCGGTTGACCGGCCGCTCCTCCGGCGACTTCGTCACCGCCAAGCGGCCCGTGCTCGGGCCGATTCCCGACTGACCGGTGCGGACGATCCACGCCGCGCCGCTGCTGCGGCTGACCCTGGACGACGAGCCCCGGCCGGATCACGCGGTCCTGGTGTCCGGCGATCGGGTCGAGGCGGTCGCGCCGCTGGCCGAGCTGACGGAGGCGTACCCCGGGGTGCGGGTGCGGCGGTGGGCCGGGACCCTCGGGCCGGCGCTGGTGCACGACGGGCCGCTGCCGCCCGCCCCCACCCCGCGCGAGCGGGTGCACGCCCTGTTCCGCCGCGGCGCCGCCGCGGTGCTCGCCGCGCACGTGGCCGAGCCGGGCCTGCGGGCCGCCGCCGCCCGCAACGACGTCGCGGTGCTCGACGCCGTCCGGCCGCCGGCGCTGGCCCCCGGCGGTCGGGCCGATCTCGCCGTGTTCGCCGACAGCGGCTCCTGCCTGGCCACAGTGGTTGCCGGGCGCATCGTGCATCGCCGCGCCTGACCATCGGTGCGCGCTGTCGTGCGACCCGCCACATCCGTCGTACCCGATGCGCGATGGCCGGTCGTGCCCGGACGATCGGGCGTACCTTGGGGCTCATGCCTGTGCCGAGCGATCCGAATCCCCGCTTCCAGTCGTACGCCGACCCGCAGCGCCTGGTCACCACGGAATGGCTGGCCGAGCACCTGGGCGACGAGGGCCTCGTGGTGGTCGAGTCCGACGAGGACGTGCTCCTCTACGACACGGGACACCTCCCGGGCGCCGTCAAGGTCGACTGGCACACCGAGCTGAACGACCAGGTGACCCGGGACTACCTGGACGCGAAGAGCTTCGCCGAGCTGTGCGCCGCCAAGGGCATCGGTCGGAACGACACGGTGATCTTCTACGGCGACAACTTCAACTGGTGGGCCGCGTACGCCCTCTGGGTGTTCTCCCTCTTCGGCCACCCGGACGTCCGGCTGCTCGACGGCGGCCGGCAGAAGTGGATCGCCGAGGGGCGCGAGCTGACCCGGGAGAAGGTCACCCGGCCGCGCGCCGACTATCCGGTGCCGGAGCGGAACGACGCACCGATCCGGGCGTACCGGGAGCAGGTGATGGCGCACATCGCCGCCGGCCGGCCGCTGGTCGACGTCCGCTCGCCCGGCGAGTACACCGGCGAGATGCTGCACATGCCGGACTACCCGCAGGAGGGCGCGCTGCGCGGCGGGCACATCCCCGGCGCGGTGAACAAGCCGTGGAAATCCGCCGCGAACGACGACGGCACCTTCAAGTCCGCCGAGGAACTGCGCGTCATCTACGCCGACCAGCTCGGGCTGAGCCCGGCCGACGACGTGGTCGCGTACTGCCGGATCGGTGAGCGGTCCAGCCACACCTGGTTCGTGCTGCACCACCTGCTCGGGTACCCGCAGGTCCGCAACTACGACGGGTCCTGGACCGAGTGGGGCAACCTGGTCCGAGCCCCCGTCGTCAAGGGCGATCAGCCCGGCGGCCTCACCGGCTGACCGCCCCGTCCGGCCCGGGGATGACGCTTCCGGGCGGCAATCCGGCGTTGCCCCGCCGTGCCCGCGCGCGGCGGGGCAGGCTGCTAAGCAGCCGTCGGATCGCCAAGGAGGGGGCGTGGGCCGACTGGACAAGCGGTTCGTCGCGCTGCTCGTGCTGGCCGCCGTGCCGCCGGCCGTCGAGGGTGTCATCCTCGACGCCTCGGGGTTCCGCGCCGCCGACGGGCTGGCGCCGCAGGTCACCGCGGTCTGGCCGTACGACACATACCACGACCTGCGATGGCTGTTCGTCTACCACGACTCGTGGCTGACCTTCGCCGTCGGACTCGCCGGGCTCATCGTGTTCCGGGCCTCGCTCACCACCGGGCTGGTCGCGCTGGCCTGGCCCCGGCAGGTGCCCTGGCCGGGCCTGGGTTGGCTGGTCCGGCGGAACCTCGTGCTCACCGTGGTGATCACCGTGGTGGTATCGCCCTGGGCGGCCCTGTCGATCGCCGCCTCGGTGGTCGCGCTCTCCTGGCTGTTGTTCGCCTCGTTGCTGCCGCTGTTCCTGCTCGCGCCCTTCCTGCAGCGCGCCGCCGTGCGCGGCGCCTGGTGGCGTGGGCTGCCCTCGATCGAGTTGGTCGGCTGGTCCCTGCTCAACTTCGTGGTGCTCACCATGAGTGGGGCGCTGGTCTGGGCGGCGCCGACCGGGTGGTCGGCACCGGTGGCGGCGGTCGCCGGGATGATCAACGGGCTGCTCTGGCAGCGCACGGTGCGGGCCGCCCTGCTACCGCGCCGCCCGGTGAAGTGGGCGCGGGTGCCGGTGGCGCCGCTGGCCGTGCTGCTCGTCTTCGCCGTGCCGGTGGTGGTGCAGCCCGTGTTGCAACTCGTGCCCGGGACGTCGCCGAAGGGCCGCGCCATGGTGCTCGACCGGTCCCTGCCGGCCGGCGTCCGGCACGCGGTGATCTTCCTCGACGGCCACGGCAGCACGTCCGGCGGGCAGCCGGCCGTCGACCCGAACGTGCAGCAGTTCTCCTATCGGGGCCTGGACCCGCAGGGCCGTCCGCTGCCGTACTCCGCCCGGGACACCTACCGGTCGATCGAGTCCAGCATGGGGCTGCTCGCCACCCAGGTGGACCTGCTGCACCGGCGGACCGGACGGCCGGTGGCGCTGGTGGGGCAGAGCGAGGGGGCTCTGGTGGCCCGGACCTACCTGGCCGTCCGGCCGCACCCGGCCGTGGACACGCTGGCCATGTTCAGCCCGCTGATCAATGCCGGCCGTTCCTACTACCCGCCCGCCGGGGCGTCAAGCGGCTGGGGCCTCGCCGCCGGGTGGGAGCTGCGGTTCGTCTTCGGCGTCCTCGACTCGTTCGCCCACACGGGCAGCGGGCCGGAGGAGCCGTTCATCCGGTCGGTGCTGGACAACGCCCCCTTCTACCGCAACGGCCTGATGTGCCCGATGCCCGGCGTACGCATCGTGGCGTTCCTGCCGACCACCACGGCGATCGAGGCGCCTCCCGGCCAGTACAGCCGCGTTCCGGTCTTCCAGATGCCGGCCCTGCACGGTGGCCTGCTGGCCACGCCGGTCGTCCAGACGCGCCTGGTCCACTTCCTCGAAGGCGAGCCGGTCAGCCGGCCGCAGCGTGGCTACAGCGAGCTCCAGAACGCCGCCGCTGCCTGGCACGCTCCGCCGCTGCCGCTCTCGCTCAACCCGGTCTGGCGGGCCAAGCACGTGCCCGACCCGGCTTTCAGCGAGGAAATCTGCCAGCCGAGCTGACCGGTTCGCTGGGCGTCTGCCGCCGGCATCGCCTGAGCAGCACGAGGGCCGCCACCGCCAGCCCGATCACCATCAGCGCCCAGATCGGCCGGAAGGGCAGCAGGAGCACGTGCAGGGCGATGCCCACCACCGCCACCACCGCGGCGAACCAGATCGACCAGCGGCGGCCGGAGAAGAGCAGCACCCCGCCCAGCACCATGAGCACCCCGGTCACCAGGTGCGCCCACAGCCAGCCGGTCAGGTCGAGGTGGTAGAGCCCTTCCTTGGTGATCACCACGTACGGGTCGTCGTCCAGGTCGGTGATCCCGGAGACGGCGTCGGCGAGGCCGCCCCCGGCGAGCAGCACGCCGGCCAGCATCCGCTGCCGGTCCCGCGTACGGGCATCGTCGGGTTGCGTCACCCCGTCCTCCTGTCGCTGTCCGGTCCAGCCTAGGGACGCGGCACCGGCTCCGTCCGGCGCTCGGCGCGCGAAACCCCCTCCCGCAGCGTCCGCCACGCACCGACGGTGACCAGGGCGAACACTCCTGCGGCCGCCCAGCCGACCGGAGCCACCCCGCAGACCTGACCGGCGAACCCGGCGACGGCCGCGCCGACCGGCGCGGTGACCAGACCGACCGTCCGCTGCGCCGCGCCGACCCGGCCGAGCAGCCCGGCCGGCACGTGCCGCTGCCCGTACGCCGACCACAGGCTGTTCCAGACGGTGGTGCCGGCGGCGAAGCAGGCCAGGGCCAGCCCGCCGGGCACCGGGTGCCGGGCGACCGCGAACCCGGCCAGGGCCAGGGTCTGCGCCAGCAGCACCCCGCGCAGCGCGGGCAGGGTGCCGAACCGGGCCGCCAGCCGGCCGGCGCCGAGCGCCCCGACCAGGCCACCGACCACCGCCCCCGCCGCGAACAGCCCGTACGCCGCCGGCGGCACCCGCAGCACGGTCAGCGCGTACAGCACCAGTACCGCCATGACTCCGCTGATCGCGAGGTTCGACCCCGCCGTCGCCACGGTCACCCGCCACAGCACCGGGTCCCGCCGCAGCCAGCGCATCCCCGCCCAGGCCTCCCGCCACACGCTCGCCCGTTCCGGCTCCGGGCGGTGCCGGTGCTCGCCGGACGGCGGGACGCGGCGCAGGGCGAGGACGAGGAGGGCGGCCGCGCCGAAGGTGACCGCGTCGAGGGTGAACGGGAGAGCTGCCGAGATCGCGAAGAGGACCCCGGCCAGCGGGGCGCCGAGGAACCCACCGGCGAGCGCGGTGCCGGCCTGGAGGCGGCCGTTGGCGGTGGGCAGCGCGGCCGGCGGGACCACCGACGGGAGCAGCGCGAAGGAGGCCGCGTCGAAGACCGTGCCCAGGGCGGCGAGCAGGAAGGCGGCGACCACCAGCGCGGCCACGCCGGCCCGGCCGGTGGCGACCAGTCCGGCCAGGGCGGCCACCACGGCGGCCCGCAGCCCGTCCACCACCGCCATCGTCCGGCGGCGGTCCCACCGGTCCGCGTACGCGCCGCCGAGCAGGCCGAGGAGCAGCGGCGGGAGTTGGGCGGCGACGGTCACCGCGGCGACGGCCCGGGGATCGCGGGTGAGCGTGGCGGCCAGCAGGGCCAGCGCCGGCGTACGCAGGGCGTCGCCGAACCGGGAGGAGACGGCGGCGGACCAGAGCAGCCGGTAGTCGCGGCCGAGGGCGGAAGCGGTCATGTCGCCGGAGCCTGTGGCCTGAAGCGGGTCGAGGGTCAAGCAAACGTGAGGCAACCGACGGGTAACCGAGCCTCCACCTCGCCGCCCCCGAGGTCTAGGCTGGCCCGGTGGCGGTGGAACAGCAGGCGCGGGGCGCGGCGAACGGCGCGACGGGTGCGGGCCGACGCCGGTCCCGGCGGGACGAGATCCTGGAGATCGCGGTGGGCCTCTTCGCCTCCCGCGGCTATCACGGTGTGTCGATGGACGACATCGGCGCCGCTGCGGGGGTCACCGGTCCGGCCCTCTACCACCACTTCGCCGGCAAGGAGGCGATGCTCGCCGCCGCGCTGATCCCGGTCAGCGAGGGGCTGCTCGCCGGTGGCCGGGAGCGGGCCGCCCATCACCCGGACGACCCGCGCGGGACCCTGGAATCGTTGATCGACTTCCACGTGGACTTCGCGCTGGCCAACCCGGCGGTGATCGCCCTGCACCTGCACGAACTGGATCGACTCCCCGACGAGCCGCGCCGACGGATCCGCCGGCTGCAGCGGCTCTACGTCGAGGAGTGGGTGACCGTGCTCACCACGCTGCACCCGGGGCTGCCGGACGGTGAGGCGCGGGTGCTCGCCCACGCCGCCTTCGGTCTGATGAACTCCACCCCGTTCCTCGCCGGCGAGGTGGACCGCCGCCGCCGCGCCGAGTTGCTGCGCGGCGCCACCCTCGCCGCCCTCCTGGCCCCCACCGACCCCGCCTGACACGCCGCGTTGGGCTTAACGCGTGTTAAGAAGAGGCCCCGGCTATGCACGAGGCGTTAAGAAGGGGCCCTTCCTTGCAGAACATGATTGAGTCGCTGCTGGTCGCCAATCGGGGCGAGATCGGCCGCCGGATCATCCGTACCGCCAAGCGGCTCGGGATCCGCGCGATCGCGGTGCACTCGGAGGCGGACGCCGGCCTGCCGTTCGTGACCGAGGCGGACGAGGCGGTCTGCGTCGGCCCGGCCAATCCGGCGCAGAGCTACCGGAACGTCGAGGCGATCCTCGCCGCCGCCAAGTCGACCGGTGCCCAGGCGATCCACCCCGGCTACGGCTTCCTCTCCGAGAACGCGGACTTCGCCCGTACCGTCGAGGCCAGCGGCCTGATCTGGGTCGGACCCGGCGCGGACGCGATCACCGCGATGGGCGACAAGATCAATGCGCGGAACCTGATGGCGGCGGCCGGGGTGCCGGTCGCGCCCGGCACCACCGACCCGGCGGCCGACCTGGCCGCGGCGGTGGCCGCCGCCGCCGAGATCGGCTACCCGGTGATGGTCAAGGCCGCAGCCGGCGGCGGTGGCATGGGCATGGGCGTGGCCACCGACGAGGCCGCGCTGCGCACGGAGTACGACAAGGTCCGCTCGTTCGCCGAGCGGATGTTCGGGGACGGCTCGGTGCTGATCGAGCGCTACTTCCCCCGGGTACGCCACGTCGAGGTGCAGATCCTCGGCCTGGCCGACGGCCGGGTGGTGGCCCTCGGCGAGCGCGAGTGCTCGGTGCAGCGGCGCAACCAGAAGCTGGTCGAGGAGTCCCCGTCCCCGGCGGTCTCCGCCGAGTTGCGCGAGCGGTTCCTGGCCGCCGCCGTGCGGGCCGGCGAGGCGGTCGGCTACCGCAACGCCGGCACGGTCGAGTGCCTGTTGGTCCCGCGCCAGCGGGACTTCGATGGTGACGGCTCCGAAGAATTTTTCTTCCTGGAGATGAACACGCGGCTGCAGGTCGAGCACCCGGTGACCGAGTACGTCTACGGCGTCGACCTGGTCGAGGAGCAGTTGCGGGTGGCCGCCGGCCTGGCCCCGACCTTCGACCCGGACGCGCTCGCGCCGCGCGGGCACGCCATCGAGCTGCGGATCAACGCGGAGGACCCGAAGCGCTTCCTTCCCGGCCCGGGCGCGATCACTACCTGGAACGAGCCGGCCGGCGAGGGTGTCCGGGTCGACTCCGGCTACGTCGCCGGCAACACCGTCACCCCGTTCTACGACAGCCTGATGGCCAAGCTGATCGTCAGCGGGGCGACGCGCGAGGAGGCCGTCGCGCGGGCCAGGGCGGCGGTGGCCCAGTTCGAGATCGCCGGCCCGAAGAACAACCTCCCCTTCTTCGCCGAGCTGCTGGAGAACCCGGAGTTCCTCTCCGGCGACTACGACACCGGCATCGTCTCCCGCATGCGCTGACCCCGGCGCTTCTCGTTGACCAAGGAGTTTGCGTCAGCCCGGGCGGGGATTTTGCCGCAAACTCCTTGATCAACCCCGGCTGGCGGCTGGGGTGACATGCTGGAGGGCACCCATCACGTAAGACCGTCACAGTGAGGTGACCCCTTATGGCGGAACTGCCGGACTTCGTCTCCATCCGGGAGGTCGGGCCCCGGGACGGACTCCAGAACGAGGAGCCCATCCCCACCGACGCCAAGGTGCGGCTGCTCGACGCGCTGTCGCGTACCGGAGTGCAACGGATCGAGGCCGTCTCCTTCGTGCACCCCAGGGCGATCCCACAGATGGCCGACGCCGACGAGGTGTGGCAGCGGGCCACCAAGGTCGACGGGGTGCGCTACTCCGCTCTGGTGCCGAACACGCGGGGCGCCCAGCGGGCCCTGGCCGCCGGCTTCACCGAGATCGAGGTGGTGGTCTCGGCCAGCGACACGCACAACCGGCGCAACGTCAACCGCTCCACGGCGGAGTCCCTCGACGACATCGCCGAGCTGATCGACCTGCTGCACGGCGCGGGCGCCCGGGCCGAGGTGATCATCGCGACCAGCTTCGGCTGCCCGTACGAGGGGGACGTCGACCCCCAGCGGGTCGCCGGCATCGTCGACCGCGTCGTCCGCGACGGCGCCGACCGGGTGGCCTTCGGCGATACCACCGGCATGGGTACGCCCCGGCGGGTCCGCGAGCTGGTCACCGCGGTACGTGACCGCAACGCCCACATCCCCGTGCTGCTGCACTTCCACAACACCCGGGGCACCGCGCTGGCGAACCTGCTGACCGCGATGGAGTTGGGCGTCACCGAGTTCGACGCCAGCGTGGGCGGCCTCGGCGGCTGCCCGTACGCCCCGGGGGCCAGCGGCAACCTGGCCACCGAGGAGGCCGTGCACATGCTGCACGACATGGGCATCGACACCGGGATCGACCTGGCCGCGCTGATCGAGGCCGCCGAGCTGGCCGAGGAACTGGTCGGCAAGAAGCTCCCCTCCGGCGTCCTCCGCGCCGGTCCCCGCACCCGCCTGACCCCCCTCCCCGCCTGAGCAACGCGTTGATCAAGGAGTTTGCGTCTGGATCCGGGCGGCCGGACAGACGCAAACTCCTTGATCAACCACGTCGGCGCGGTGCGGTCGGCCGGCTGCTGGCGGGGCGGGTGGCTGGTGTGGGCTGGGTCGCCGGAGCTGGTCGGCGTGCGCTACCCTAACGATCGTTCAGGTCGGTGGGCGCGCTCACGAGGCGCGGGTGGCGAGGGAGTCGGCGTGACGCTCGACGGTGAGGCTCTGGAGCAGCTGCGCAAGCGCGCCAAGGCCGGCGGTGCGGACAAGTACCACGCGGCGAACGCCGCCAAGGGCAAGCTCTTCGCCCGGGAGCGGGTTGCGCTCCTGGTCGACGAGGGCTCATTCGTCGAGGACGGCCTCTACGCCAACGCGCTGGCGGAGGGGCTGCCCGCCGACGGCGTCGTCACCGGCACCGCCACCATCGACGGCCGCCCGGTCTGCCTGATGGCGAACGACTCCACGGTCAAGGCCGGCAGCTGGGGAGCGCGTACCGTCGAGAAGATCATCCGGATCATCGAGCGGGCGTACTCCACCGGCGTGCCGATGGTGTATCTGGTCGACTCGGCCGGGGCCCGGATCACCGACCAGGTCGAGCTCTTCCCCGGCCGGCGCGGCGCCGGGAAGATCTTCTGGAACCAGGTCCGCGCCTCCGGCTCAATCCCGCAGGTCTGCGCCCTCTTCGGGCCGAGCGCGGCGGGCGGGGCGTACATCCCGGCGTTCTGTGACGTGGTGGCCATGGTGGACGGCAACGCCAGCATGTACCTCGGCTCCGACCGGATGGTCGAGATGGTCACCGGCGAGAAGACCACGCTGGAGGCGATGGGCGGGGCGAAGGTGCACTGCGCCGAGTCCGGCGTCGGGCACTTCCTCTGCAAGACCGAGGCCGAGGCGCTCGACGTGGTCCGCCGCTACCTGTCCTACCTGCCGGCCAACTGGACGCAGCAGCCGCCCACGGCGCCCGCCGTGGAAGCGTCCGAGAAGGCCGACCTGGCCGCGCTGGTCCCGGCCAGCGAGCGGCAGGCGTTCGACATGCGCCGGTACGTCAAGGGCCTGCTCGACGAGGGCAGCTTCTTCGAGATCCAGGCGCTCTGGGCCAAGGAACTGACCATCGGCTTCGGCCGGCTGAACGGCGAGGTCGTCGGCGTGGTCGGCAACAACTCGATGTTCAAGGGCGGCGTGCTCTTCGTCGACTCGGCCGACAAGGCGACCCGGTTCGTGCAGCTCTGCGACGCGTTCAACGTGCCGCTGCTGTTCCTCTCCGACGTGCCCGGGTTCATGGTCGGCAGCGCCGTGGAGAAGCAGGGCATCATCCGGCACGGCGCCAAGATGATCACCGCGATCAGCGAGGCGACCGTACCCAAGATCTGCGTGGTCGTCCGGAAGGCGTACGGCGCCGGGCTCTACGCGATGGCCGGCCCCGGCTTCGAGCCGGACGCGACGATCGCGCTGCCCACCGCCAAGATCGCGGTGATGGGCGCGGAGGCCGCGGTCAACGCGGTCTACGCCAACAAGATCGCCGCGATCGAGGACGAGGCCGAGCGGGCCGCCTTCGTCAGCGCGAAGCGCGAGGAGTACGAGCGGGACATCGACATCGTCCGGCTCGCCAGCGAGCTGGTCGTGGACGCCATCGTCGAGCCGCACGAGTTGCGCGCCGAGCTGGTCCGCCGGTTCGCCGCCGCGCACGGCAAGGACCGGCACTTCTCGAAGCGCCGCCACGGCGTCACCCCGGTCTGACACCCGCGCCGTGTGCGGTCACCTCCGCACGTGGCCCCGCACGACCCGTCCCGGCGTCACGAGCGCCCGGCGGCCCATCCACACAGGAGGATCAGATGGACTTCCGGCTCAGCGAGGAACAAGAGGCGCTGCGGGAGAGCGTGCGGGACTTCGCCCGCGAGGTGGTGGCGCCGGCCATCGCGGAGCACTACGAGCAGCACACCTTCCCGTACGAGATCGTTCGGCAGATGGGCAAGATGGGCCTGTTCGGCCTGCCGTTCCCCGAGGAGCACGGCGGCATGGGCGGCGACTACTTCGCGCTCTGCCTGGCCCTGGAGGAGCTGGCCCGGGTCGACTCCAGCGTGGCGATCACCCTGGAGGCGGCGGTCTCCCTCGGCGCGATGCCGATCTACCGGTTCGGTACGGACGAGCAGAAGGCGCAGTGGCTGCCGAAGCTGCTCAGCGGCGAGGCGCTCGCCGGCTTCGGGTTGACCGAGCCGGGCACCGGATCGGACGCCGGCGGCACCCAGACGCGGGCGGTGCTGGACGGCGACGAGTGGGTGATCAACGGCTCGAAGGCGTTCATCACCAACTCGGGCACCGACATCACCTCGCTGGTCACGGTCACCGCGGTCACCGGGACGAAGCCGGACGGCTCGAAGGAGCTGTCCAGCATCATCGTCCCGTCGGGTACGCCCGGCTTCACCGTCGCCCCCGGCTACTCCAAGGTCGGCTGGACCGCCTCGGACACCCATGAACTGACCTTCGACGACTGCCGGGTCCCGGCAGCCAACCTGCTCGGCCAGCGCGGTCGGGGCTTCGCCCAGTTCCTGCGTACCCTCGACGAGGGCCGGATCGCCATCGCCGCGCTGGCCGTCGGCCTCGCCCAGGGCTGCGTCGACGAGTCGATCAAGTACGCGAAGGAGCGCCACGCCTTCGGCCAGCCGATCGGCAACTACCAGGCGATCCAGTTCAAGATCGCGGACATGGAGCTGAAGGCGCACACCGCCCGGCTGGCGTACTACGACGCGGCCGCCCGGATGCTCGCCGGTGAGCCGTTCAAGCGCCAGGCCGCGATCGCCAAGCTGCACGCCAGCACCATCGCGGTGGACAACGCCCGCGAGGCCACCCAGATCCATGGCGGCTACGGCTTCATGAACGAGTATCCGGTGGCCCGCTTCTGGCGGGACGCCAAGATCCTGGAGATCGGCGAGGGCACCAGCGAGGTGCAGCGCATGGTCATCGCCCGCGACCTGGGCATCTGACGGCGAGCTCGCCCCGGCTCGCTGGCTTCGCACGCTCCGCGGACGCGTGGTCATTCCGCCTCGAATGACCACGCTTTGCGGTGACGCTGCGCGCTCGGCCGGCTGTCGGATATCGGCGCCCGACGGTCGGTTGGGCGACGATCTGGTGTGGCCGGTCGTACCCCGTCCGTAGTCTTCGTCCCCATGACTCCGGATCATGATCGCTCGCCGAGCACGGGTGGTCGTACCGGCCTGTCCGATCTGCTGCGCGGGCACCGGCTCGCCGCCGGCCTCACCCAGGCCGAGCTGGCCACGCGGGCCGGCGTCGGAGTGCGGACGGTCCGTGATCTGGAGCGGGGCCGGTCCGCGCGGCCCCAGCGCACCACCGTCGACCTGCTCGCCGGCGCGCTCGGCCTGACCGGCACCCGCCGGCAGGCGTTCCTCGCCGCGGCCCGGCCGGCCCCGTCCGCCGCGCCGCGTCCGGCCGCACGGCACCTCCCGCTCACCGGCTCCGGCATCACCGGAGGCGGTACGCCGGTCGCGCTGCCGCAGCCGGTGCCGCTGATCGGCCGGGACCGGGACGTCGTCGAGGTGGCCGCCCTGCTCGCCGCCGACCATCCGGTGGTGAGCCTGGTCGGCCTGGCCGGCGTCGGCAAGACCGCGCTCGCCCTCACCGTCGCGTACGCCGTGGCCGCCGACCACCCGGCCGGCGTGGCCGGTGTGCTGGTCGGCGAGGGCTCCGAGGCGACCGATGTGCTCGCCGCCTCGGTCGCGGTGCTCGGCGTGAACCGGCTGGCGGACCTCCCCGGGCGGCTCGCCGGCCGGCCGGCGCTGCTGCTCGTGGACGCGGTCGAACGGGCACCCGGGCCGGTGGCCGAGGCGCTGCGGACGATGGTCGCCGCGGCACCCGGGCTGCGGGTGCTGGTGACCGGCCGGCGTCCGGTCGGCCTCCCGGGCGAGCTGGTCCGGCCGGTCGCGCCGCTCGACGTCCCGCCGGCCGGGGTGCTGCCGGCGGACCCGGCGGCGCTGGCCCGCTGGCCGGCGGCGGCGCTGTTCCGCGCCCGGCTCGCCCAGGTGCGCCGCGAACCGCCCACTCCGGCCGAGCTGCCGGCGCTCGCCGCGCTGGTCCGGCGGCTCGGCGGTCTCCCGCTCGCCATCGAGCTGATGGCCGCGCGCGGCCGGATCCTCGACGTCACCGAGCTGCTCGACCGGTACGGCGACCGCGTTCTCGACCTCGCCACCAGCGGTCCCGCCGGCTGGGCGCCGGTCGACCGCGCCACCGGCACGGTGACCCTGCGCGAGGCGGTGGCGACCAGCTACCACCTGCTCGCGTCGGCCGACCGCGCGGCGCTGCGCCGGCTCTCCGCCTTCTGCAACCGGTGGTCGGTGGAGCTGGCCGAGGACCTGCTGGCCGACGGCGGGCCGCGGGCGGACGCCGTCCCGCTGCTGGACCGGCTGCTCGAACTCGGCCTGCTCAGCGTCCGGGGCACCGGCCCGTTCCGGTTCCGCCTGCTGGACGCGGTACGCGACTTCGCCGCCGAGCAGGCCGCGGCCGAGGGCGAGCTGGCCCGGATCCGGCACCGGCACGCGCTCGTCGTCACCGGGCTGGTGGTCCGCAACGCACCGGACCTGCTCGGCGTGGAGCACTCCGCCGCCGTGCACCTGCTGGACGAGGCGACCGGCGACATCACCGTCGCCCTGACGCACGCCGCCGACGACGATCCGGTGACCGCGCTGCGACTGGCAGCGGCCCTGCCGTGGTGGTGGCGGCTGCGCGGGCGGGACGTCTCCGGGCGGCGATGGCTGCGCCGGCTGCTGGACGACCCGCGTACCGCCGACGCCGACCCGGTGCTGCGGGCCTGGGCGCTGATCGGCTCGGCCCGGCTGGCCGCCGAGCACGGCGCGGGCGCGGAAGAGGTGCCGGCGGCACGGACCGCGTTGGCCGCCTTTCGCGAGGCCGGGGAGGTGACCGGGGAGCTGTGGAGCCGCTTGGTGCTCGGCATGCTGTTGCCGGCGGCGGGGGCACACGACGAGGCCCGGGAGCAGGCCGAGGCGGTGCTGGAGCTGGCCACCCGGCACGGCCGGGTACGCGAGACAGCATTCGCCCAGACGTGCCTGACCTGGCACGACGTACGCGTGGGCGACCTGGCCGGGGCGCGCCGCCGGCTGGCTACCGTGGACCGGCTGGCCGCGCAG
Source organism: Micromonospora sp. NPDC007230 (assembly GCF_042869115.1). NCBI lineage: Bacteria > Bacillati > Actinomycetota > Actinomycetes > Micromonosporales > Micromonosporaceae > Micromonospora > Micromonospora sp. NPDC007230. The sequence continues at coordinate 222,414 of NZ_JBIAFE010000011.1, forward strand.
TCCGGTGAGCAGCGGCTGCGGCTGCTGGCCCGGGCCAACCTCGCCGAGGTGTCCCGCCTGGAGGGCCGGTACGCCGACGCCGTGGAGCAGGGGCGGCGGGTGGCGGCGGCGCTGACCGAGCTGGGCGACCCGGGGCGGCGCCGCCGAGTGCTCGGCACGGTCGGGTTGGCGCTCGCCCAGGCGGGACGCGGAGACGAGGCGTTGGAGGTGCTCGCCGAACTGCGGCCCGCGGTTCCGGTGCCGGCGCAGCGGCGGCCGTCCGGCGCCGGGCACCCGGACCGGGCCGGTGTCGCGGCGGAGCCCACCCGGCCGGAGGACGCGGTCTGCGCGCTGATCGAGGGCCAGCTCGCGCTGCACCGGGGTGACCGTGAGCTGGCGGCGGAATGGTTCGCCGCGGCGGCCGAGGCGGCCGCTCCCGGCCCGCACCGGCGGGACGTGATCGAGGCACTGGTGGGACTGGCGGCGAGCACGGCCGACATGACTGTGCTGGACCGGCTCGACCAGGCTCGCCGAGCCAACGGGATCAGCCTGCTGCCCCGGGAAGAGGACCTGCTGTACGCGTTGGTGGCCGGCCGGGACCTCGGCACCCGCCGGCGCTGACCGACGATCGACCCAGTCCGACAAGCTGAGGAAGTCGATCGACCGCTGGGGTTGCGCCGCCGGGTTGCTCGCACGGGAGGGCGCGGGGGTGGCGCGAGCGAAGTAGCCCCCTGGTGTTGCCCCTCGCTCATCCGCTCGCGCCGGCACCCCCCGGTGCTCCCCCGCTGCAGTGGAACCCTATCCGCGACGCGTGGGTGATTTGTGGCCGATTGAGGGGTATGTGCGGCCGCTTAGTCGGTTCTGCCGGTCTTTCTGCCGGTGATCGTCCGGGCCGGCTCAGCAGCCGGCCGGAGCGGGTGCGGGCTCGCTGCTCCCAGCGGTCGCCCCCGGGTGGACCGCGTCGCGCACCCGGCGCAGCCCGTCCAGGAGGGCCTCCAGCTTCACCGGTTCGAGCTGGCCGGTGAACCACTGCTCGATGATCTGCAGGTGCCCGGGCAAGGTCTCGTCCAGCCGGGCCAGGCCGGCGGCGGTGACCACCGCGTACGAGCTGCGCCGGTCGGAGGGGCAGGCCCGGCGGCGGATCAGGCCGTCGCGCTCCATCCGGTCGACCACCCGGGTCACGCCGCTGGTGGACAGGGAGGTCTGGGCCGCGAGGTCGGTCATCCGGAGCTGGTTGCCGGGTGAGCGGGCGAGTCGGGTGAGCACCTCGAACTCGACCGGGGAGAGGCCGTGCTCCTCGAACTGGGCGGCGAACCGGGCCGACAGCCCGGCGTGCGCCTCGACGAGGAGGCCGACGGCGGTGATCCGGGGATCGTCGAACACGTTCTGGTCCACGCCACCATCCTAGCAGTACTTGACATAGGGAATGTTGTCGTGCCTATAGTTGCTTAGTCAGTCGTTGGACTACTCAACAATCTCCCTGGAGGACAGCACCATGACCAGCAGCACCGAAGCGGTTACCCGCGACTGGGAGGGTTTCACCATCCCGGCTGCCGGCACCTACCTGCTGGACGCGGCTCACAAGCGGGTCGGCTTCGTCGCCCGCCACATGATGGTGAGCAAGGTACGCGGTGAGTTCGGCGACGCGACCGCCACGATCACCGTGGCCGAGGACCCGATGCAGTCGGCGGTGACCGCCACCATCCAGTCGGCCAGCATCGACACCACGCAGGCCGACCGGGACGGGCACCTGCGCAGCGGCGACTTCCTCGATGTCGAGAAGTTCCCGACCCTGGAGTTCCGCAGCACCGGCGTGAAGTCGCGGAACGGCAACGAGTTCGTGCTCTCCGGCGAGCTGACCATCCGCGACGTCACCCGCCCGGTGGAGCTGGAGGTCGAGTTCGAGGGTGTCGGCCGCAGCCCGTTCGGCCAGGACATCTTCGGCTTCTCCGCCAGCACCGAGATCGACCGCGAGGACTTCGGCCTCACCTGGAACGTCGCCCTGGAGACCGGCGGCGTGCTGGTCGGCAAGAAGATCAAGATCGAGATCGAGGGCGAGGCCATCCGCCAGGCCTGATCTCCCCGTACGACCCCACGGGCCCGTGTCGTCACCCGACGGCACGGGCCCGTTCGTCGTCGGCCGAAGAGGTGCGATTTGTCACGTCCCGTTCACAGGTTGCCGCCGATGCGGCGGGGTGTGACCTGGGTAGGAGTCTCGACCTGGGCCCCGCCGCTGGCTCCGTCAGCCGGGGCGCACTTAACGTGAATGGTTCACAATGCGTTTCGGGACGATACGGTTCCGTTGCGCCTCGCGCCGGGAGGACAGATGGGCAGAGACGTCGAGCAGGGCGCCTTCTCCCGGGAGGACCGGGTCCGCTACCGGCAGAAGGTCCGGCGGTGCCTGGACGTCTTCGCGCTGATGCTGGACGACTTCGGCTTCGACGCCGACCGGCCGATGACCGGGCTGGAGATCGAGCTCAACCTGGTCGACTCCGCCGCCGAGCCGGCGATGCGCAACGAGAAGATCCTCGCGGACATCGCCGACCCGCTCTTCCAGACCGAGCTGGGCCAGTTCAACCTCGAGCTGAACGCCCCGCCGCGGCTCATCGAGGGCACCGGCTTCGGCGACTACGAGCGGGACCTGCGCAACAGCCTGGCCCGCGCCGACGAGCGGGCCAGCCGGTCGGACGCCAAGATAGTGCTGGTCGGCATCCTGCCCACGCTCACCGAGCGGCACCTGATCGCCGACAACCTCTCCACCGACGAGCGCTACCGGGCGCTCAACGACCAGATCGTGGGCGCGCGGGGCGAGGACTTCGAGCTGGACATCCGCGGTGTCGAGCGGCTGCAGACGCACAACGACTCGATCGCCCCCGAAGCGGCCTGCACCAGCCTCCAGTTCCACCTCCAGGTCGCGCCGGACAGCTTCGCCGACTACTGGAACGCGTCCCAGGCCATCGCGGGCCCGCAGACCGCGGTCGGCGCGAACTCGCCGTTCCTCTACGGTCGGCAGCTCTGGGCGGAGACCCGGATCGCCCTCTTCCAGCAGGCCACCGACACCCGGCCCGACGAGCTCAAGGCCCAGGGCGTACGCCCCCGGGTGTGGTTCGGGGAACGCTGGATCACGTCGATCTTCGACTTGTTCGAGGAGAACGTCCGCTACTTCCCGCCGCTGCTGCCCATCTGCGAGAGCGAGGACCCGGTCGAGGTGCTGCACGCCGGCGGGGTGCCCAAACTGGGCGAGCTGCGGCTGCACAACGGCACGGTCTACCGGTGGAACCGGCCGGTCTACGACATCATGGACGGCCGCCCCCACCTCCGGGTGGAGAACCGCGTACTCCCGGCCGGGCCGACCGTGGTGGACATGCTCGCCAACGCCGCCTTCTACTTCGGACTCGCCCGCAGCCTCGCCGAGGCCGACCGTCCCATCTGGAGCCAGCTGACCTTCAGCTCGGCCGAGGAGAACTTCCACGCCGCCGCGCGGCGGGGGATGGACGCCGTCCTGCACTGGCCCCGGCTCGGCGAGGTGCCGGTGACCAAGCTCGTGCTCGATGTCCTGCTACCCAAGGCGGCGCAGGGCCTGGACCGGTTCGGCGTCGCCCCGGTCGAGCGCGACCGCCTCCTCGGCGTGATCGAGCAGCGCTGCCGTACCGGGCGTAACGGTGCCGCCTGGCAGACGGAGACGGTGTGGGCGGCCGAGCGGCACCGGGGCATGGACCGGGAGGCGGCGCTGCGCCACATGCTCCAGCGCTACGCCGAACTCCAGCGCAGCAACGAGCCCGTGCACACCTGGCCGGTCGACTGACCATCCCCCGGCGTGGGCCCGGCCGGCCCGGTATCCCGGGTCTGCCGACCGTGGGGCCGGTGCCCGGCCCGGCCGGCGGCGACGTCCGCCGGGCCAGCCAGCAGGTCGCGGTGAGAATCAGCGGCTGCGGCGGCGGGACTTGGCCCCGGCGGTCGGCGAGCCGCCCTCCGCGCTGCCGCTCGTGACCTCGCCCGTCGCGGGGCCGTCCCCGGCGTCCGTGCGGGTGGCCCCAGGTTCGCTCCCTCCGGCCGGCGGCGTCCGCTGCGGCGGGACCGCCCGGCCACGGCGGGTCGCGCCGGGAGCCGGCGCCGAGGTGCCGTCCGGTGGCCCGGCCGGCTGCCCGTCCCCGGGCGTCGCCTCGGCGGAGCCCGTCACGTCGGCGTGGACCACCGGGACGGCCGGGCCCTCCTCGACGGCCGGGCGTGCCTCGACGGCCGGCGGGGCGAGGTCGTCCGGCTCACCGGTGCGCTGCCGGGGCAGGATCGCCGCGGTGCGCGCGGCGGCCCGGCGGTCGGCCCGCTGGGCCAGCGCGGCCACCAGGGCCGAACCCCCGACTCCCGCGATCACGGCGTACGGGGCGATCAGGTGGGCGGACATCTGCTCGGCGGCGATCGCCGCGAGCCTCGGCACGGCCAGCAGGTACGCCAGCGCCACGAGGAGCGGTCCGGCCGCCCCGGAGGCTGCCGCGCCGACCCGCTGCTCCGCCACCCGGGCGGTACGCCGGGCCGCCAGCGCGCCGATCACCAGGGCGGAGCCCAGCGCGAGCAGGGCACCGGGCCAGTAGAAGTAGTCCCGGATCCAGAAGCGTTCGCTGTCCGCGCTGATCTGCCAGATGCCGAGCTGGGCGGTGCCCAGGCCGCGGCCGGACAGCACCCCGTCCAGCACCGACACCACGGCGAGCAGCCAGAGCCAGCTCGTGGTGGCGACGAGGTTGGCGGCAGCGGCCCGGGTGTGCAGCGCCCAGGTCGCGAGCAGCAGGCCGAGCAGCAGCCCGGCGAGGGCGTACCCGGCGGCGACGGCCTGCGGCGACGAGGTGTCCGGCACCCGGGCCGCCCGGGCCGGTACGGCGACCAGCAGCACGATGATCAGCGCGCCGACCGCGGCGGCGAGGGCCAGGCCGAACTTCCGCGGCGTCCCGTCCGGCTCCTCGTCGGCCGTTCCGCGCAGCCGGTGGGCGCAGACCGCCCCGGCGATCACCGAGGTGGCGGAGCTCCAGGTGGCCCAGGCGAGGCTCGCGACCCAGGCCGCCTCGACCCGGCCGGTCGCGGCCGGCGCCCAGTTGATGATGCCGAGCCCGTAGCCGAAGCCCAGCTGAGCCGCCCCCGTACCGGCGGCGACGCCGAGCGCGGTGGCGGTCGATCCTCCCCAGCCCCGTCTGGCCATGTCGGGGAGCGTAGCGTCCCAAGGTCGACGCGGCGAGTCTTGACGGAGCTCGATCTGCCGCGGGCGGGCTTGGCGGCGCCGGATACGGTCGCCCGTTGATTGAGGCGGTGGAGGCGATGACGGACGACGGGTACCCGGGCCGGCAACCCGGGTTGGCCGGCGACCCCGGACCGGACCGGACGAGGTTGTTCCTCGGTGGTGGCCTGGCGGTGGTCCTGCTGGCGGTGATCGGGGCGAGCGGCGGATGGATCCTCGCCGGGGACGCCGATCCGCCCACTCCACCGGTCACGGCCGGCACCAGCGCACCCGCGCCGAGCGACCGTACGCCGACCAGGGCCACGCCCAGCAAGCCCGAGCGGAGCCCGACCGGCACCCGCACCACCACCCCGGCCGGGCTGACCGTCCCCGATCTGGTGGGCACCGACTTCGTGCAGGCCCGGCGGGAACTGCACGACCGGAAGCTCGGCTGGCGGTTGGTCTTCGGCAACGGCTCCGGCCGCAACGTCGAGCGCACCAACCCCGCGCCCGGTACGCCGGTCCGGCGCGGCGTCACCGTCACCCTCTGGGTCGCCGGTCCGCCGCCGGCGGTGCCCGTGCCCGACCTGATCGCCCAGGACTGCGGCGACGCGGCGAACGACCTGGTCGCGGCGGGACTGTATCCGCGGTACCGCACCGGTCGCCGGGGCCCGGTCACCGCCCAGGACCCGGCCGCCGGCAGCTCGGCCCGGTGGAACGACCAGGTCGCCCTCACCTGTGGCGACGACCCGTCGGCGGGGCCCACCGTCACCCCGCCCCCGGCACCGTGACGGCCGGCTCGCCGCGCTGATCCCGGCCGATGGTGCGGCCGACCGTTACCGTGGACGATCGAGGGCCAGGGCGCCCGTCCCGGTGGGGAAAGGACGTGCCGATGAGCGACGACCGCCAGGAGCCACCCGCCGGGAACGACGACGCCACCCGGCCCCTGCCGCCGGATCGGAGCGGTGGCGGCGCGGACGCGACCGCCTGGCAGGAGCCCGTGGCCGCCGCGCCGGCCTGGTCCGGCCGGGCCGGGGTCCCCCCGCCACGCCCCGCCGGCTACCCCGAGCCCGGCACGGAGTGGTACGCCGAGGAGCAGTCCGGGCGCCGCTGGTGGATGCCGATCCTGCTCGGCATCCTGGCGCTGGTGCTGATCGCGCTGATCGGGTTGGGTGTCTGGCTGGCGCTCACCGCGGCGGAGCGGAACTCCGGGCCGCCTCCCGCACCCTCGGCCACCGCGAGCAGCGCGCCGGAGACCAGCGCGGCACCGACCACCACCGCGCCGAGCACGTCGCCATCGACCACTCCGCCCACCACCGCTCCCACCCGGGTGCCGGTGCCGCCGCTGGTCGGGCTGCCGGAGGACGCCGCCCGGGCGGTCCTCGACCGGCTGAACGTGGACTACCGCGTGGTGCGCCGGCCGTCGGACCGGCCCGCCGGCACAGTGATCGAGACCGACCCGGCCGCCGGTGAGCTGGTCTCCGCGGACGATCAGGTCACGGTCGTGGTGGCGAGGGCCGGGGCGCCGACCACGGCCACCGCGACCCCGACACCCGGCCCGACGGCCACCCCCACTCCCTGAGCGTCACCACTGCCGGCGTCTGGTGCAGATCAGGCCTAGGCCGGCCAGTGAGATGCCGAGGCCCAGCAGCCCCGAGTAGAACAGCGACCGGCTGAGGTCCCTCGCGTTCGGCACGCCGTCCGCGCCGGCCAGTACGCCCTCGCCGGCGCCGTCCCCCGCCCGATCCGGGGTGGTCGGTGCACCGGCGCCGGCCCCCGAGGCGCCGGCCCGGGGCGTACCGGCCCAGCCCGACTCCGCCTCCGGGTCGGCGGGCGGTGCGCTGCCCTCCCCGACCACCGTGATCTCCGGAGCCGGTTGCGGCTCGGCCAACCGGTCGGTGGCGGAGAAGGCGGGGTGGCGGACCACGAGCGCGAGTACGGTCGCGGCGCCGAGAAGCGTCAGGAGTCCGAGGGTGTAGCCGATACGGGACCGGTGGTGCCGCCGCGCGGCGGGCAGATTGACCATGACCATCCCAGGTTCAGGGTCCGGGACGCGCGGGGTGGAGACTTCGCCGGGGTGGGCGTACCGATTCTATGGCGGCGGTAGCTGCCGCGACCCGGCAATCGGGAGGTCAGCCGACCCGGACCGGAGTCCGGACGACCGGCCGTCGGGTCCGTACGGTGTGGGGACGTGGCGCCGGCGCGGCCTGGAGCTGCCGCAGCCCCGCCTGCTGTACGAAGATCGACCGCCGGTTGACCGCGTCCCCCGCCGCGTTCAACTCGTAGCCGTCGAGCCAGAGCCAACCGTCGTAGGTCGGCCAGTCGAGCACTCGGATCACCCGGAACATGATCGGTCGGAGGAACTGGACACTCGCCGCGCGAGTCACCTGCAGTACGTCACCGGAGCGGGGAAGCACATGGGCTCCTGGGAGGATTGGCCGGCGGGGAGCCGGTGGGGAAGCTGATCTGGGGGACAAGTCCGGCCCGGTGACGGGGTCCTGCCGCGTGGGCCGGCTGATCAGGTGGTCGGTGTTGGTCGGGTCGTACCCGCGGTCACGGGCCGACGCCCGACCATCACCCGGCTGCTCCCGGTTACCGCTCCCACCGCCGCAGCCAAGCTGGCGTGCAGCGGCGGGGTCTTCATCCCGGGGCAGGTCGCGAGGCGCGGGACGGCTCCCCTCCCGCCGTCCCACCCCTCGTGGGATCACCACGCCGGGAGATCATGCGAAGACGGTGAGTAACCCGTGCCATATCGACAGACTGCACCAGCGGCGTGCTTCATGCAAGTTGCACGTCGAGATTTGCCGATACGCGAGCAGGACACGTGAACGGGACGCTTGAAGCGCGTGCCATCCAAACGGCACACTGGACGCCGGTTTCGCCCGTCGCGGCCGGTCGACGACCGGCATCACCCCCTGCCGCGAACGACCGCCCGCCGTACGACGGCCGCGCCCAAGCGGGTGTCGCACCGGGCGCGATCGACCGGAGGTGGTCGGGTGAGCGAGCGGATCGAGCGAAGTGTGACGCTCGGCGGCGCGGTGCGTCGCGACGCCGCAGGGTGGAGCGAGGCGGCAGCGTGAGCACGAGCAGTCAGCATCCCCGTTCAGCGGGCCGCGGAGCGGCGTCGTGAGCGAGCGGCGCAGCCCGACCATCCGGCGCCGACGGCTGGGGGCGGAACTCCGCCGCCAGCGGGAGGCCGCCGGCATCACCATCGAGGTGGTCGCCGAGCAGTTGGAGTGCTCGGCCTCCAAGATCTCCCGGATCGAGACCGGCCACACCACGGCCACCCCCCGCGACGTGCGGGACATGCTCCGCATCTACGGGGTGGTCGGCGCCGAGAGCGACGAGCTGGTGCAGATCGCTCGCGAGGCGCGGCAGAAGGGGTGGTGGCACCCGTACAGCACGGTGCTGGTCGGGGCGTACGTGGGGCTGGAGGCGGCGGCCAGCTCGATCCGGGCGTATGAGCAGCAGGTCGTGCCGGGCCTGCTGGAGACCGAGGAGTACGCCTCGGCGATGATCCGGGCCGCCCGGCCCGACTTCACCGCCGAGGAGGTCGCACAACGTGTCCGTGTCCGCCTCGGTCGTCAGTCGTTGCTGACTCAGGACGATCCGGTCGATCTGTGGGTGGTGCTCGATGAGGCGGTGCTGAGCCGGCCGGTCGGCGGCGACGCGGTGATGCGTGGCCAGCTGGCCCGGCTGGTGGAGGTGGCCGAACTGCCGAACGTGACGTTGCAGGTCCTGCCCTTCGAGGCGGGCGCACACGCCGGCATGGACGGGACCTTCACGATCCTCAGCTTCCCCGAACCGAGTGATCCCGATGTCGTGTACGCGGAGAACGCCACGGGTGGGCTCTTCCTGGAGAAGAGCGACGAACTGCAGAAGTACAGCTTCATCTTCGATCACATCCGAGCAGCAGCCATTCGCCCGGAGGAATCCATCGCACACATCGCAAAACTGGCAGAGGAGCCACTGTGGAAATGGCGACCAAGGAGTTCCCCGTGGACCTGACGCAGGCGACCTGGTTCAAGAGCTCCAAGAGCGGGCCGAACTGTGACAACTGCGTGGAGGTCGCGTACGTGACCGGGGCGATCGGCGTCCGGGACTCGAAGGACAAGACGGGCCCCGCCCTGGTCTTCGCCCCGGGCGACTGGCACGCCTTCGTCGCCGGCGCCAGGGACGGTGTGTTCGTCCGGGACTGATCCGGCGATCCGGACCGCGTGCATGGTCCCGCCCGGCAGCGTCGCCGGGCGGGACCATTCCGTGTTCCCGGCCGGCCCGCTCCGGCCACCCGTCGCCAGTTCCGTTCCGCCTCGTTGAACCGCACGGATCGGCAACCGAACGAGGCAGGCGAGACGGATGACGACGATCGGTTCAGAGAACCTCACCAACGGCCCGGGCAAGCCGGAGCGGTTCGGTGGCAAGTACCGCGGGGCGCGTCGGGACACCGTCCTCACCGAGGTGGTCTCCACCGACGCCGAGATCGGGGGCCGGGAAGGAGACGCCCCGGAGCAGAGCTCCCCGCCGCTCTCCCTGCCGTCGCTGGATCCGAACCCGCTCACCGAACCGTCGTTCCCGCCGACCGGCTGGCCGTTGGAGCCGGCCGAGTCCCTGGCGGACCACCCGCTGCTGCGCGGCCTGCTGATGGAACTGCCCCCGCGGGGCAGCGTGCCGCCGCCCGGCTGGCTGGACCGCTGGTTCGAGGCGACCCGGGCGATCCTCGAACTGCTATACGTGCAGGGGGCCAGCCGCTCGCGCTGACACCGGGGCTGCCGGCATCGTGGCCGGCGGCTGCGCCCGCTCGGCGAGCCGGTTGTGCCGCAACGCGTGGCGTACCCCGATCGCGAGGACGCCGAGCACGCCGACGGTGATCGCCGGGCCGGCCACGGCGGGGGTCGCGAGCAGGTCGACGCCCGCCGCCGAGACCACGGCCGGGACGACGGCGAGCGCGGTCACCTGGAGCGGAAGCCCGATCAGCGGGTGCGCCGCGGCGGCGCGCAGCCCGTGCGGGGCCGGGGTGTCCGGTGCGGCGCTGAAGGCACCCGCGCCGGCCCGTAGCCGCCGTACCCGCCGGACCGTGCAGACCGCGACGACCAGCGCCGGGGCCGCGGCGAGGGTGAGGCCGCCGGCGGCCCGGTCGATCGGCGTCGTCCCGGCGCTCTGCAGGCCCAGGACCAGCACCGCCGCCGTCAGCACCAGGCCGGCCAGGGTCAGCCCGGACAACCATCCGGTACGCCGGCGCAGGGCGCGGGCGCGGTCCAGCCGGGGCAGTCCGTCCGCGACGACCCCGGCGGCCAGCCAGACGGCGGCGACGGGGAGCAGCACGGCGAGATGGTTGTCCATGTCTCTCAGCCTTGCCCAGTTCGGTCGGCATCGAATCGGGGCACGACCCCGGTTGGCCCCGTACCTCGCCCCGTAGGGGCCATCCCATCGGCGTTATTGAGAATTCGACATCTTCACATTGCCGGCTCCTCGATCTACCCTCTTCTCGATCGGTCGACGTCGATCTGCCTGTCCCCGGCGGGCCGACCTGCGCCGGTCGGAGGGAGGTAGGGAGATGGGTCTCCCACACAGGTCCGTACTCGTCGGCGTAACCGCCTTGGCAATGATCACGGCGGCCACGCCCGCACTGGCCGCCGAATCCCGCGGAGTGATCCGGAACGCTGGCGGTGCCACCGCGGTGGCCGACAGCTACCTCGTCGTTTTCAAGGACAGCGCCGTCGCCGCCACGGGCGTCGGCGACACCGCGCAGCGGCTGACCGCCCGGCACGGCGGCACCGTCGCGCGGACCTGGACGGCCGCGCTGCGCGGCTTCGAGATCCGGGTCGGTGCACCGGCCGCCGCGCGGATCGCCGCCGATCCCGCGGTCGCGTACGTGGAACAGAACCACGTCATCTCGATCGCCGGCACCCAGACCAACCCGCCGTCCTGGGGCCTGGACCGGATCGACCAGCGGAACCTGCCGCTGAACAGCTCCTACACCTACCCGAACACGGCCACCAACGTCCGGGCGTACATCATCGACACCGGCATCCGGACCACGCACAGCGACTTCGGCGGCCGGGCCAGCTGGGGCACCAACACCGTCGACACCAACAACACCGACTGCAACGGCCACGGCACCCACGTCGCGGGCACCGTCGGCGGTTCGTCCTACGGGGTGGCCAAGGGCGTGCAGCTGATCGCGGTCAAGGTGCTCAACTGCGCCGGCAGCGGCACCACCGCCGGGGTCGTCTCCGGTGTCAACTGGGTGACTCAGAACGCGGTCAAGCCCGCGGTGGCCAACATGAGCCTCGGCGGCGGCGTGGACACGACCCTCGACACGGCGGTGCGCAACTCGGTCAACGCCGGCATCACCTACGGCCTGGCGGCCGGCAACGACACCGGTGCGAACGCCTGCAACACCTCGCCGGCCCGGGTCACCGAGGCGATCACGGTCGGCTCGACGACCAACACCGACGCCCGCTCGTCGTTCTCCAACATCGGCACCTGCCTGGACATCTTCGCGCCAGGCTCGTCGATCACCTCCGCCTGGAACACCAGCGACACCGCCAGCAACACGATCAGCGGCACGTCGATGGCGACCCCGCACGTGGTCGGCGCGGCGGCGCTGGTGGCCAGCGCCAACCCGTCCTGGACGCCCCAGCAGGTCCGCGACTACCTGGTGAACAACGCCACCAGTGGCGTGGTGACCAACCCGGGGACCGGCTCACCCAACAAGCTGCTCTACGTGGTCAACGGCACGCCGACCAACGACTTCTCCGTCTCGGTGTCGCCGACGTCCGGCTCCACCGCACCGGGCGGCTCGGTGACGGCCACCGTCAGCACCGCCACCACCAGCGGCTCGGCCCAGTCGGTCAGCCTCTCCGCGAGCGGCCTGCCGACCGGCGCCAGCGCCTCGTTCAACCCGGCCACGGTGACCTCCGGCGGCTCGTCCACCCTCACCATCACCACCTCGACCAGCACCCCGGCCGGCAGCTACCCGGTGACGATCAGCGGTACGGCCGCGTCGGGCACGAAGACGGCGACCTACACGCTCACCGTGGGCAGCGGTGGCGGCTGCACGGGTGCCGGGCAGAAGCTGGGTAACCCCGGTTTCGAGTCGGGTAACACGGTCTGGGCGGCCTCGTCGGGTGTCATCGGCCAGTACGGCGGCAGCGGTCAGCCGACCCACGGCGGCACCTGGAACGCCTGGCTGGACGGTTACGGCACCACCCACACCGACACGCTGTCGCAGGCGGTGAGCCTGCCGGCCGGCTGCTCGTCGTACAACTTCTCCTTCTGGCTGCACATCGACAGCGCCGAGTCGACCACCACCACGGCGTACGACACGCTGCGGGTGCAGGTGCTCAACTCCTCCGGCACGGTGCTGGCGACCCTGGCGACCTACTCGAACCTGAACAAGGCCGCCGGGTACAGCCAGAAGTCGTTCTCCCTGGCCGCGTACGCCGGGCAGACCGTCACGCTGAAGTTCACCGGCAGCGAGGACATCTCCCTGCAGACGTCCTTCGTGATCGACGACACCGCGGTCAACGTCTCCTGAGCCAACCTTCCCACCGGCGTCCGGCGGTCACCTCGCGGTGGCCGCCGGACGTCGTTGCCGGCTCCTGCTTCGAGGTGCCGGCGGACCGATTCCGGCGTCAGACGTCGAAGCCGGCGGGGCGCTGGGTGGCCGGTGCCGGCGGGGCCGCCTTCCACAGGCCGGTCTTCTGCGCGGTCAGCCGGGCCAGGTAGGCCGGGTTGAGGATCACGTACCGGCGCCAGAGCCGCTTCGGCTCCAGCCCGAGCCGCCAGAACCACTCCAGCCCGGCCCGCTGCATCCACGGCGGCGGGTTGCGCAGCAGGCCGGCGTGGTAGTCGAACGCCGCGCCGACCGCCATCAGCGGCATGTCCAGCAGCGGGCGCATGGCGTACGTGAAGACCTCCTGGCGCGGGCAGCCCAGCCCGACCAGGACCAGCCGGGCGCCGCTGGCCTTGATCCGGTCGGCGATCTCGACATCCTCGCCCGGCTGTAGGGACCGGAACTTGGACGGCTCGACTCCGGCGATCTTCAGCGCCGGAAACTTCCGCTCGAGGGCCGGGACCAGCCGGGACAGGGTTGCCTCCGTGGAGCCGTACAGGTAGACCGGCAGTCCCTCGTCGGCGAACCGGGCGAGCACCCGGAGGGTGAGCTCCGGGCCGTAGACCCGGTCGGTGAGCCCGGCGCCGTGCAGCAGGTTGAGCGCCCAGCGGACCGGCTGCCCGTCCGGGGTGACCACGTCGAACGCGTTGAGCCGGGCGTTGTGCGCCGGGTCGAGCACCCCGGTCATCACGCCGTGCACGGCCAGCGCGGTCAGCGCCAGCGGACGACGCTCCTGCGCCGCCGCGACCACCGCCTCGGTCGCCCGGGCGTAGTCGGTCGCGTCGACGAGTACGCCGAGCACGTTCCGCTTGGTGCTGCCGGTGGTCATGCCTTCGGCACCCACTTGTCGACGTTCGCGTCGTAGATCTCGCGGAGGATCATCGGTACGTCGTAGGTGATCTTCCAGTTCGGGTAGTGCTCCTCGAACCGGGCCATGCTGCTGACGTACCACTGGTGATCGCCGGTGCGGGCCTGTTCGACATAGTTGATCTTCGCCTCGTGGCCGGTGATCTCCTCGGCGATCCGGAACGCCTCGATGTGCGAGGTGTTCGAATGCCGGCCGCCACCCAGGTTGTAGACCTGGGCCGACCGTGGCTCGCGGAAGAACGCCTCGAAGGCGGTCAGCACGTCTCGGGAGTGGATCGCGTCCCGGACCATCTTGCCCTTGTAGCCGAAGAGGTTGTACGTCCGGCCCTCCATGACGCAGCGCATCAGGTAGGCCAGGAAGCCGTGCAGCTCGGCCGCCGAGTGGGCCGGGCCGGTCAGCGTGCCGCCCCGGAAGCAGGCGGTCCTCATGTCGAAGTACCGGCCGTACTCCTGGACCATCACGTCGGCGGCGACCTTGGAGGCGCCGAAGACCGAGTGCAGCGACTCGTCGATCGACATGTCCTCGGTGATGCCCTGGTGGTAGGGGTGGTCCTCGGGAAGTTCGTACCGGGTCTCCAGCTCGACCAGGGGCAGGCTGTTCGGGCGGTCGCCGTAGACCTTGTTGGTCGAGCAGTGGATGAAGGGCGCCTCGATGGCGTGCCGGCGGGTGTTCTCCAGCACATTGAGGGTGCCGCCGGCGTTCACGTCGAAGTCGGTGTACGGCTCCTTGGCGGCCCAGTCGTGGCTCGGCTGCGCGGCGCTGTGGATCACGACGCCGATGTCCGAGCCGTATTTCTTGAAGACCTGCTCCAGGCCGTCCCGGTCCCGGATGTCCACGGCGTAGTGGGTGTAGGCGCTGCCCAGTTCGGCGGCGAGCCGGTCCAGGCTCCAGGATGTCGAGCCGTCCTCGCCGAAGAAGTACCGCCGCATGTCGTTGTCGATACCGACCACATCGAGACCGAGGCCCGCGAAGTGCCGGGCCGCCTCAGAGCCGATCAGACCGCCGGAACCGGTCACCAATGCGACAGTCACACGCCACTCCTGATCGATAGGGGGCAAGGAAACCATCGGAGCATAGCGTGACGTCCGGCATGCCCCGATATGGCGCGAGGGCCCCGCTATGTGCGGAGCCCTCGTGATGGTGGGGAAGGGGGGAGTTGAACCCCCACGCCCTTTCGGGCACACGGACCTGAACCGTGCGCGTCTGCCATTCCGCCACTTCCCCGTGGCCTTGACCTGGAACACCGTAACTCATCCCGGTCCCACCATCTGCGGCAGGTGCCGAGACATATTACGCTGTTCCCGGTCATCGCCACGAGCGATCACCGTTCGTGGCGGACGAAACTGTAGCACGACCGCAGGGCCGGCCACGAACGGGCCGCCGGCAGCCGGCCGAGCGGCGTGTGAGCTGCGGAGGCGGTGTCCGGATACCATCATTGCCTCGGAACCCGAGGAGGAGCCGGTGAGCGTGCTGCAACGCTTCGAGAAGCGTCTGGAAGGCCTGGTCGAGGGGGCCTTCGCCAAGGTCTTCAAAGGGGTGGTCCACCCCGTGGAGATCCTCAACGCCATGCAGCGGGAGGCCGAGGCGCACAAGGCGATCCTGGCCGGTGGGCGCACGTTGGTGCCCAACCGCTACGTGATCGATCTCTCGCCGTACGACCACAGTCGGCTGGCGCCGTACGCCGCCGCGCTGGCCCAGGAGCTGGCCCAGTCGCAGGCGGAGTTCATCGGCGAGCAGGCCTGGACGGTCTACGGCGACGTGATCGTCGAGGTCGAGCGTGGCGAAGGGCTGGACACCGGGATGTTCCGGGTCACCGCGGAGGTCTACACCGGCGGCGACGTCGCGCCGGTCTCCGCGCCCGGCGGCTACGACGCCGGCCCGGCCTACCCGTCGTACGACCAGGGTGGCGGCTACGGCCCGCCGCCGGGGCACGGCGGCGGCCGCAACGTCCGGCTGGTCTCCGGTGACGGCCGCACGTACCCGCTCCAGATGGGCTCGACCGTGATCGGCCGCGGCGACCAGGCCAACCTGCGCCTGCCCGACGTCGGCATCTCGCGGCGGCACGCCCGGCTCGACTTCGACGGCGGCCAGGTCGTGCTGACCGACCTCGGCTCCACCAACGGCACGATGGTCAACGGCCAGCGCGTCTCCGCGGTCGCCCTCAACCCGGGCGACATGATCCAGTTGGGCACGACCACCCTGACCTTCCGCGTGGACGGCTGATCCGCCTTGCCGGAACTCGTCATCACCGTCGCCCGGTTCGGGTTCCTCATCCTGCTGTGGATCTTCGTGTTCACGGTGGTCGGGGTGATCCGCCGAGATCTCTTCGCGGGGGCCCGGTCGGGTCGGCTGGTGGCCGCGCCACGCGCGGTCGGGGCCTCGACCGGGCAGGCGGCGAGGCCGGCGAAGGTGAAGCGGGGCAGAGCCGCGCACCAGCTGGTGGTCACCGCCGGCCAGCTGGCCGGCACCCGGATCACCCTCGGCGAGTCGCAGATCACCATCGGCCGGGCCGAGGATTCGACACTGGTCATCACCGACGACTACGCGTCGGCGCGACACGCCCGGCTGGTGCCGCGCGACGGGCAGTGGTTCGTCGAGGACCTCGGATCGACTAACGGCACCTACCTGGATCGCGCTAAGGTCACCGGACCGACCCCCGTCCCCCTCGGCGTGCCGATCCGGATCGGCCGCACCTCCCTCGAATTACGGCCATGACTTTGACCCTGCGCTATGCGGCCCACAGCGACCGCGGTCTGATCCGAGACGGAAACCAGGACTCCGTCTACGCCGGGCCGCGGCTGCTCGCCGTCGCCGACGGCATGGGCGGCATGGCCGCCGGTGACGTCGCCAGCAACATCGTCATCGGTGCCATGGCGCCGCTCGACGAGGACGTCCCCGGGGACGCCCTCGTCGACGCGCTGCGTTCCGCCGTGGGCACCGCCAACCAACAGCTCCGCGACACCGTGGACGCCAACCCGCAGCTGGAGGGGATGGGCACCACGCTCACCGCCACCCTCTTCTCGGGCAGCAAGCTCGGCATGGTCCACATCGGCGACTCGCGGGCCTATCTCCTGCGGAACGGCGAGTTCGCGCAGATCACCAAGGACGACACGTACGTCCAGATGCTCGTCGACGAGGGCCGGATCAGCGCGGAGGAGGCGAGCAGCCACCCCCAGCGGTCGCTGCTCACCCGGGCGCTGGACGGCCGCGACATCGACCCGGAGTACAGCGTCCGCCAGGTGCTCCCCGGCGACCGCTACCTGATCTGCTCCGACGGACTGTCCGGCGTGGTCAGCGCGGACACCATCGCCGACACGATGCGGGAGTACGCCGATCCGCAGCAGTGCGTCGAGCGCCTGGTGCAGCTCGCCCTGCGCGGCGGCGGCCCGGACAACATCACGGTGATCATCGCCGACGCCACCGACCAGGACATCGTCGAGGCATCCCCGATCGTCGGCGGCGCCGCCGCCCGGGACCGGGGCATGGCGACCTCCGCGGACGGGTCCACCCCGGCGGCCCGCGCCTCGGCCCTGTCCGCGCCGCGGCCGGCCGTGCCGGAGGATCCGGTGGACCGCGAGGACGAGCCGGAACGCCGTCGGTACCGCCCGGTGCGTACCGCGGCGATGCTGCTGGCGCTGCTGGTCATCCTCGGCGGTGGCCTCTTCGGCGGGTGGAGCTACACCCAGCGCC
The DNA here is from genome assembly GCF_042869115.1 of Micromonospora sp. NPDC007230. Classification (NCBI taxonomy): domain Bacteria; kingdom Bacillati; phylum Actinomycetota; class Actinomycetes; order Micromonosporales; family Micromonosporaceae; genus Micromonospora; species Micromonospora sp. NPDC007230. The sequence continues at coordinate 239,772 of NZ_JBIAFE010000011.1, forward strand.
AGTACTACGTCGGCGCCACCGAGGACGGCAAGCTCGCGGTCTTCCGCGGGGTGCCGGGCCAGATCGCCGGGCTCGACCTGTCGAGCGTGCACGCCACCAGCCCGGCCAAGCTGGACGACCTCACCCTGGCCGCGCAGGAGCAGGTGAAGCAGGGCATCCAGGCGAAGAGCGAGCCGGACGCCGAGCGCCGGCTGGCCGAGTTGACCAGCGACGACCCGGCCAACCCGAACCTCAAGCCGACCTGCCCGCCCAGCCCGACGGCGGCCGCGGCCAGCCCGACGCCGACCGTCTCCCCGACCGCTGTCCCGACCGGGACGGCCAGCCCGCTGGCTCCGGCCGTCAGCGCCACCGCCAGCGCGCCGGCCACCGCCCCGACCGCGCCCACCACCACGCCCGACGTCGCTCCCTCCGACACGGTCCCGCCGGTCGACCCGGCAGGCTGCCGGTCGCCGGAGTGACCGTCGGCTCGAGCCCGAGGACTCATCCGTGACCGCAGCCGCCGTACCGGCAACCTCGCCCGTCTCGACGGGCGAGCAGCCTGGTGTGCGCCTGGCCCGGTCCCGGCGTAACGCCGAGCTGTCCCTGCTCCTGCTCGCCATGGTGCTGGTGGCGGCATACTCGGCGACGGTCGAGGCGACCGTGCTGGACACGGTCACCCCGGACTTCTGGATCCCGGCCGCCGCGCTGGGGCTGGTCTTCCTCGGCCTGCACCTGATCATCCGCTGGCTGGCGCCCTTCGCCGACCCGGCGTTGCTGCCGGCGGTCGCCCTGCTCAACGGCATCGGCGTGGGCTTCCTGCGCCGTTACGACCTGGCCCAGGCCGCCCCGGCCGACCGGGAGCACCTCGCCATCTTCGCCGGTACGGGCGGCCGGCAGCTTGCCTGGACGCTCGCCGCGGTGATCCTCGCCGCCGCCCTGCTGGCGATCATGCGGGACCACCGGTCGCTCTCCCGGTACGCGTACACCCTGGGGCTGGCCGGCATCGTGCTGGTGATGATCCCGGCGGTGCTGCCGGCCCGGTTCTCCGAGATCAACAACGCCAAGCTGTGGATCCGGATCGGCGGGTTCTCGATCCAGCCGGGTGAGTTCGCCAAGCTCGCCCTGCTCGCCTTCTTCGCCTACTACCTGGTCCGCAAGCGGGAGGTGCTGTCGCTGGCCAGCCGGCGCGTGCTCGGCATCGACTTCCCGCGCGGGCGGGACCTCGGGCCGGTCCTGGTGGTCTGGATCATCAGCCTGCTGGTCCTGGTCTTCGAGAAGGACCTGGGCACCTCGCTGCTCTACTTCGGCATGTTCGTGGTGACGCTCTACATCGCCACCGAACGGGTCAGTTGGCTGCTCATCGGTCTGATCCTGTTCTTCGGCGGCGCCTACCTGGCCTACCTGCTGGGCGGCACGGTGGGCGGTCCGTTCGCCAACTTCTACCTCCGGGCGGAGATCTGGCTGGACCCGTTCGGTGACCCGTACGACAAGGGTTATCAGCTCGTCCAGGGTCTGCTCACGCTCGGCACCGGCGGCCTCTTCGGCGCCGGACCGGGCGGTGGCCAGCCGACCCTGCTGCCCGAGGTGCAGACGGACTTCATCTTCGCCGGCATCGGCGAGGAGATCGGGCTCTTCGGCCTCTCCGCGCTGCTCGTGGTCTACCTGCTGATCGTCGAGCGGGGGCTGCGGGCCGCCCTCGCGGTGCGGGACTCGTTCGGCAAGCTGCTCGCCGGCGGCCTGGCCTTCACCCTGGGCCTGCAGGTCTTCGTCATCGTCGGCGGGATCAGCAAGCTCATCCCGCTGACCGGTCAGACCACCCCGTTCCTCTCCGCCGGTGGCTCGTCGCTGATGGCGAACTGGCTGCTCATCGCGGTCCTGCTCCGGGTCTCCGACGGCGCTCGCCGACCGGTGGCGCCCGGTGGCCCGGCGGTGCGACCGTCCGGCGGCCCGCCCGAGCAGCTGCACGGTGCTCCCACGGAGGTGATCCGGCCGTGAACGCACCCCTGCGCCGCGTCGGCGTGGTCGTGATGATCCTTTTCGGGCTGCTCTTCGCGAACCTGAACTGGATTCAGGCCTACAAGGCCGACGAATACCGCAACAGCGACTACAACGGTCGGGTCCAGGTCGCCGAGTACGAGCGTAAGCGCGGCAACATCGAGGTCGGCGGCACCGCGTACGCCCTCAGCAAGGAGACCGGCGGGAAGCTGAAGTTCCAGCGCAGCTACCCGGACGGCGAGATGTACGCGCACGTGCTCGGCTACAAGCCGGTCAACCTCGGCGACGTCGGCATTGAGCAGCTCGAGAACGATTTCCTCGCCGGCACCAGCGACCAGCTCATCGGCGACCGGGTGAAGGACATGTTCACCGGGAACAAGACCGGTGGCGGCAACGTGCTGCTGACCCTCTCCAAGGGGGCACAGGCGACGGCCTTCAAGGAGCTGCAGAACAACCGGGTCGGGGCCACCCGGGGCGCGGCGATCGCGATCGACCCGCGTACCGGGGCGGTGCAGGCGCTGGTCTCCATGCCGAGCTTCGACCCGAACCCGCTGGTCAGCCACGACACCGAGGCGGCCCAGGCGGCGTACAACAAGCTCAACAAGGATCCGGACCGCCCGCTGGCCAACCGGGCCCTGTCCGAAACCCTGCCCCCCGGCTCCACCTTCAAGATCGTGATGGCCGCGGCGGCCCTGGAGAGTGGCATCGGCCCGCAGACCGAGATCCCGGCCGGGTCGAGCTACACCCCGCCGACCTCAGGCTCGCCGATCAAGAACGCCGCCGCGTCCATCTGCCCCGGGCCGACCGGCACCCCGGTGACCCTCAAGGACGCCGTCACCTACTCCTGCAACACCGGCTTCGCCCAACTCGGCGTGAAGCTCGGGGCCGACAAGGTCAAGGAGAAGGCCCGCCAGTTCGGCTTCGAGCAGGACGACCTCACCGTCGGGCAGCTCAACGAGGGCGGCCTGCCGGTGGCGGCCAGCCGGACCGGTGACATGCAGAACCCGGACGGGGGCACCGACCCGGCCGCGCTGGCCCAGTCCTCGATCGGGCAGAACAACGTGCGGATGACGCCGCTGCAGGGCGCGCTGATCGCCGCCTCGGTCGCCAACGGCGGCAGCCAGATGCGGCCGTATCTGGTCAAGCAGCTGCTCGCCCCGGACCGCACCACCAGCTACTACACCGCCAAGCCGCGTGAGCTGCGCCGGCCGGTGAGCGGCCAGGTGGCTGCCGATCTGCAGGACATGATGGTCAGCGTCGTCAAGAAGGGCACCGGCGAGAACGCCGCCATCAAGGGCTACACGGTCGGCGGCAAGACCGGTACCGCCCAGTCCGGCCCGGACACGCCCGACCACGGCTGGTTCATCGGCTTCGCGCTGGACAAGAACGGCACCCCGATCTCCGCCGTCTGTGTGGAGCTGGAGCGGGCCGGCAAGGGCGGCAGCGCCGAGGCGGCCCGGATCGCCGGCCAGATCATGGAGGCGGCCATCGCCGGCTCCGGAGGCCGCTGACATGCTCAGCCCAGGGGTGCAGCTCGGCAACCGCTACCGCCTCGACGAGCGGATCGCCAGCGGTGGCATGGGCGACGTCTGGCGCGGCACCGACCAGGTGCTGGGTCGTACGGTCGCCGTGAAGAGCCTGCTCCCCGCCCTGCTGGACGAGCCCGGCTTCGCCGAGCGGTTCCGCGGCGAGGCGCGGACCATGGCCACCATCAACCACCCCGGTGTGGTGGACGTCTACGACTTCGGCAGCGACCAGCAGATCGCCTTCCTGGTCATGGAGTACGTCGAGGGCGACGCGCTCTCCTCCACGCTCAGCCGGGTCGGGCGGCTCACCCCCGCCCGGACGATGGCCCTGCTGGCGCAGGCCGCCGACGCGCTCCACGCGGCCCACGAGAAGGGCATCGTGCACCGCGACGTGAAGCCGGGCAACCTGCTGGTCCGGCCGAACGGCACGCTGGTGCTCACCGACTTCGGGATCGCCCGTTCCGACCTGGTCGGCCAGCTCACCGCCGCCGGCTCGGTGCTCGGCACGGCCTCGTACATTTCCCCGGAGCAGGCCACCGGCGCCGTCGCCACCCCCGCCTCCGACGTGTACGCGCTCGGCGTGGTCGCGTACCAGTGTCTCGCCGGCCGGCGGCCGTTCGAGGGGGACAATCCCCTCGAAATCGCCATGAAGCACGTCCGAGAGGCTCCCCGGCCGCTCCCCGCCGACATCCCGCCCCAGGTCCGCGCCATCGTCGAGCGGGCCTTGGCAAAGGACCCCTCGGCCCGCTGGCCCAGCGCCGCAGCCCTGGCCAGCGTGGCCCGGCAGGCCAAGCTCGCCCTGTCGCAGCAGGCACGCGCCGGCGGACGTCCGGGGCCCGTCTCCGCCGTACCCGCCTCGTCGGCGGCGCCGGCGGCCCGGGCGCAGGTCCCGGCCGCGCCGCGACCGCAGCCCCACCCGCCCACGGTGGCCGGCCGCCCGCCGGTCGCCGCCCGGCCGGCCGCGGTGGCGCCGCCCGCCCCGCAGCCCCGCCCGCCGCTGGCCCCACGCGGCGCGGCGACCGTTCCGCCGCCCCGACAGCCCAACCCCCTCGGGTACGCCAGCCCGCCGGCCGCTCCGGCTCCCCGCAGGTCCCGATCCGGGCGGTGGGTGATCGCGATCGTGGTGGCCATACTGGTCGTGCTCTGCTCGGGCGTGATTTCGTACAAGTACAAGAAGGGCACGTTGGCCGGGGATCCCGGCGGGCTTGCCCCGGTGAGCGTGACCTCCGGCGCGGTGCGGGCCCACGGAGGGGACGATCTGGTCCGGACGTCGTACCGTCGTGAGGTACGGCTCCAGCCGGCTGGCGGCGACACGACGACGAGCGAAGGACGAGAGACGCGATGACAGCGCAGGCCCGCCTGCTCGGTGGCAGGTACCAGGTCGGCGAGCTGCTCGGCTACGGCGGCATGGCGGAGGTGCACCGCGGTCGCGATCTCCGGCTCGGTCGGGATGTCGCGATCAAGATGCTCCGGGCGGACCTGGCTCGGGACGCCACTTTCCAGATGCGGTTCCGGCGTGAGGCGCAGAACGCCGCCTCGCTCAACCACCCGGCCATCGTGGCCGTGTACGACACCGGCGAGGAGACCGCGCCGACCGGCGAGACGCTGCCCTTCATCGTGATGGAGTTCGTCAACGGGCGGACCCTCAAGGAGGTGCTGGGCGCCGAGGGCCGGCTGCAGCCGCGGCGGGCGCTGGAGATCTGCGCCGACATGTGCGCGGCGCTGGAGTTCAGCCACCGCCACGGGATCATCCACCGGGACATCAAGCCCGGCAACGTCATGCTCACCCAGACCGGCCAGGTCAAGGTGATGGACTTCGGCATCGCCCGGGCGCTGGCCAGCGGGGCCACCACGATGACGCAGACCAGCGCCGTCATCGGCACCGCGCAGTACCTCTCCCCGGAGCAGGCCCGCGGTGAGGCGGTCGACGCGCGCTCCGACGTCTACGCGGCCGGCTGCGTGCTGTTCGAGTTGCTCTGCGGGCACCCGCCGTTCGTCGGGGACAGCCCGGTCAGCGTCGCGTACCAGCACGTGCGGGAGACCCCGCCGACGCCGAGCAGCATCAACCCGGACGTCAACCCCGCAGTCGACGCCATCGTGCTCAAGGCGCTGTCCAAGAACCCGCTCAACCGCTACCAGAGCGCCGGCGAGATGCGGGCGGACCTGCTCCGTGCCGCCGCCGGCCGGCCGGTGCTGGCCACCCCGGTCATGCCCGCCGACGAGACCGCCCCGATGGCCCCGGCCGGGGCGGGGGGCTACCAGACGCAGGTGATGGGGCCGCAGACCCGGCAGCAGGTCCCGGCCCGGGTCGGCGACCCGCGCAAGCGCAAGAGCTCCGCCTGGGTGATCGCCACCTTCGCCGCGCTCGGCGTACTCGCGGTGATCGCCCTGGCCGCCGCCCTCTGGCTCAGCCAGGCCGGCGCCGACACGGTCCGGGTCCCGGACCTGCAGGGCAAGAGCCAGGAGATCGCGTTCGCTCAGGTCGAGCAGGCGGGGCTCCGCCCGGTGATCGGCGACGCGGTGAAGAACAACTCCTGCGAGAAGGGCACTGTGGCCGGCCAGAGCCCGGGCGCGGGCGCCGAGGCGGCCAAGAGTGACGTCGTGACACTCCAGATCTGCGGCGGCCCGGAGACGGTCACCATCCCGGCCGGGTTGGAGAACTCCCAGTTCGCCAATGTTGAGCAGCAGCTCAAGAAACTTGAACTCAAAGTCGACTCCGAGAACGTCGACAGCGGCCTGCCCAAGGGCATCGTCGTAAACGTCGATCCCAAGGAGGGCACCAGCGTGCCGGTGGGCTCCACCGTCAAGGTGCAGGTCTCCAAGGGGAACGTCAACGAGGTGCCGGATGTCCGTGGCTACACCAAGGAACAGGCCATCAAGCGCCTGAAGGACGCCGGCTACGAGGTACGCACCCGGGATGGCGATCTGGTGCCGCCGGACCAGGCCGGCAAGGTGAGCCGACAGAACCCGAAATCGGGCACGAAGCTCCCCAAGGGCAGCACGGTTACCATCGATGTCGACATCCCCGAGCCGGAGCCGTCCGACTCGGCGACCGCGACGCCGGACCCCAGCGGCTCGCCGACCGGGGGCGGCGGTGGGTTCCCCTTCCCGACCCCGCCGACGGCGCGCGACACCAGGCAGTGACGAATCGGGGCCCCGACGTGCGTCGGGGCCTCGGATTCGGTCGGGCCCTGGCCCATCATGATCGACTCAATGTCGCCGACATGGCGGCGTCCGAGTGCATGCGACACCGCGATGTCGCGTAAGCGGAGTGGATCAAGCCGGGCGGCGGCACCCGGGCCGGGGAGCTGACGGTCAGGCGGCGGCGAAAGCGGCCCGGCGGCGGGCGTCCACCTCGGCGGCGAGTTCCGGAGCCCGCTCCAGCGCCTCCGGGTAGCCGCACGCGGCCAGCCAGTTCGCCAGCATGAGGTGCCCGCCCTCGGTCAGCACCGACTCGGGGTGGAACTGGACCCCCTCGATCGGCAGGGTCCGGTGCCGCATCGCCATGACCACGCCGGAGCCGGTCCAGCCGGTGACCTCCAGCTCCTCCGGCAGGGTCTCGGGCAGCACGGCGAGGGAGTGGTAGCGGGTGGCGGTGAACGGGTCGGGCAGGCCGGCGAGCACCCCGACCCCGTGATGGCTCACCTCGGAGGTCTTGCCGTGCAGCAGCTCCGGCGCCCGGGTCACGGTCGCGCCGAACGCCTCACCGATGGCCTGGTGGCCGAGGCAGACCCCGAAGAGGGGCAGCTCACCGGCGTACTCCTTGATGACGTCGAGGCAGATGCCGGCCCGGTCCGGGCTCCCCGGGCCGGGCGAAAGCAGCACGCCGGCCGCGCCCACCCGGCCCACCTCGGCGACGTCGATCTCGTCGTTGCGCCGGACTTCGCAGTCCACGCCGAGCTGGCCGAGGTACTGCACCAGATTGAAGACGAACGAGTCGTAGTTGTCGATCACCAGGACGTGCATCGGGGTCACCTGTTCGGGGTGGTGGGCGGGGCGTTGTTCGTCTCCGTGCTGTACGGGATCTCCTCGTGGCTCGGGGTCACCCCCGGGTCGTTGAGCTCGCCGCCCGAATCCTCACCCGGTACGCCGGACTCCTGGGTGACCTGCACGTCGTCGAAGGGGAGCAGGGGCTCCGCCCACGGGAAGACCACGAACCAGAGCAGGGCGACCGCCGCCGCGGTGAGCAGCACCGAGCCGGCCAGCTTGCCCGCCAGCCCGAAGGGGAGTTTGCGCCAGATCCACCCGTACATCGTCAACCTTCCAGCTCGGCCGGGCGGCCCGCCGACTTCGCCTGCACGCGGTCCAGCCGGGCATGGATGATCAGCCGCTGGTAGTTGTCGAACTTGGGGTTGCAGGTGGTCAGGGTGAGCAACTTTTCGGTCGGCTTCGCGCCCGGTTTGCCGGGCACCGGGGCCACCACCTCGACCTGGTTCGGCCGGACGATGCGCTGCTCGTAGACCTTGTAGACGAACCAGTCGGTCTTGGACTCCACCACGATGTTGTCACCGGTGCGGAGCTCGTCCAGCCGCCAGAAGGTGGCCCGGATGCGGTGCCCGGCCACGGAGAAGTTGCCCACCTGGCCCGGCATGGCGCTCTTCGGATAGTGGCCGGGGGCGTACCGGATGTCGGCCGGGCTGACCCCCTCGACCACCACCCAGTGCTTGTCGAACTTCGGGATGTAGAGCCCGGCGACCGGCTTGCCCTCCGCCGGTGGCGTGGGCTTCGCGGCGGGCGCGCTCGGGCTGACCGTCGGGTCCCCGGTCGGCCCCCACTCCTGGGCGAGCTGGCTGTTCAGGTCGTTCTGGTGGGCGTCGACGATCACCGTCTTGCCCCAGATCTCGTACCCGGCGAAGAGCAGCACCACCAGGCCGAAGGTGATCAGCAGTTCCCCGGTGCCCCGCACGACGGTACGCAGGCGGGAACCGACGGTGGGCCGGGTCAGCTCCGAGTAGACGCTCTTGTAGCCCTCGCCGGTCTGCTCGGGGCGTAGCTGCACCACCCGCTCGCCCCGACGGGGCGTGGGCGGCGCGGCGGGGGTGTCGGGCTCGTCGCCGGAGTCCTGGACGGGGGGCACCGCACCCATCAGCGCGGTCGAGTCCAGGGCCGGGTTCCGGGCCGGCCGGTTCTGGACAGCGGGGATCAGGGCGGTCGCGGCCGGGTCCGCCGCGTCGCCGGCCGGTCCACCCGGGCCGCTCCCGGTCGGACCCGCCGCCCGGGGTACGCCGGCGGCCGATGACCCGCCCCGAAGGGCGGCGCCGGCCGGGTCTCGACCGGGCCGTCCGGCCGGCGGAACGCCATGGCCCTCGTACGGGTGCCCGGCGGAGCGGCGCGCGGGTCGGTCGCCGACCGGGGGGATGAACGCGGTCGGCCCGTCGCCCGGCGCGGCCGGTCGTACCGCCGCGGTGTCGAACCCGCGGGCGACTGGCTCGTCGGGGGCGCGGTGGCCCGGTACGTGCGTAGGGAGCCCGGACGCGCCGGTGGGGCCCTCTGCCCGGCGGGTGTCGGGGCCGTCGGAGGCGCGGTGGCCGGGCGCGGCGGTGGGGCCGTCCGCTCGACGGGTGCCGGGGCCATCGGGCGCGCGGTGGCCGGGCCCGGGGGCTCCAGGCGCGGCGGGGCGGCCCTCCGGCCGGCGTGCGCTCGGCTCGTCGGCGGCCCGGCGGCCGGGCGTGTGGGTGCTGAGCCCTGGCCGGGCGGTGGGGTCGTCGCCACTCCAGCGGCCCGGCGCGGTGCCCCACGGGTCCGGCGGCGCCGGCCGGCGGTCGAACCGGTCGTCGGCTGTGTTGGTGCGTGGGCCCGCGGTGGCCGGGTCCGCCGGCCAGCGGCTGGCCTGCTCGGCGGGGCCGCCGGCCGGCTGGGTGTCCGCCCAGCTGCCCGAGGCCGGCTGGCGGGGGTCGTGGTGGCGGCGCTCCGGGCCGGCGGCGGGCGCCGGCGGGCGGGCCTGTGGGTCACCGGTCCAGGGCGGGGGCGGGGACGGGAACCGGGCGGCCGGCCGGCCGCCCGACGCATCGGGCGCCTCCGCCTCCGGCCAGGGCAGGTCGAGCGCGGGTCGGGCCGGGGGCGGTGCGGGCCGGTCGACCTTCGGGATGAACGCGGTCGGCCCCTCGCGGTCGTCGTGGCGCTCCCGCGCGTCCTCTGGCCTCACTGCAGCACCTTCGCGGACTGGAGCGCGGTCGAGTCCTCGAACGCCGGCACGGTGACCGTGGAGGCGGTCTCCTTGTACCCGAGCTGGTAGTGGTCGACCGCTTCCCTGAACAACCGGACTCCCTCGGAGGCGGCGAGCGCGCGCTGGAGAGCGGCGGGGTCGCCGATTGCCACGATCTTGAACGGAGGGGAGTACACCCGGCCGTGCAGTAGCAGGGTGTTACCGACGCAGCGTACCGCGCTGGTGCTGAGGACGCGGACGTCCATGATTGACATCGCCTCGGCTCCACCCGCCCAGAGCGCGTTCACGACCGCCTGGACATCGCCCTGGTGGACGACCAGGTCGTCATTGCTGGCACCTTTGGGCAGGGCCTGGTCGGCCCGCCGGGGCGCGTCGTCCAGCTCGATGGTGACCCCGGTGCCGGTGAGCGCGGTGAACCCGGCGGCCTGCCGGCTGGCGGCGGCCCGGTCGCGCTGGGCCTTGATCGGGCCGTCGGTGTCGGCCAGCGTGGCGGTCTGCTCCTCGACCTCGGCGCGTAGCGCGGCGGCCTGCTTCTCGCTCGCCGCAACCTCTTCCCGCCGATCCTCGATCAACTGGGTGAGCTGGGGGCGGCGGTCCTCCCGCAGCGCCGTGCCGCCGGCGGTGGTCGCGGTCGTGGTGAACAGCAGCCCCGCCGCGGCGGCGATCAGGGGTACGCCGATCGACCAGCCCGGGCGGCGCTGCCGCGGCCGTCGGGGCAGCAGGCCGGCGACCGCCCGCCGGAGGACCTTCTGCCAGGAGGCGGCGCCGGACGTGTACTCCACCGGGCGTTCCCTTTCCCGTCGTCTCGTTCCGGTCCGCGTCGACCCGGACCGGTGTGTTCGACCCGAAAAGTCCCGCCTTTTCGGTCACTCCGCGCACTGGCCTGACCCCATTCGTGGCCTGGACGGTCCGTCGGGACTACGCTAGCTGTCGAACCATTATTGGCCATGGACCGTCGCCCCCGCGCCCGGTTGTCAGGCCGGACGAGGTCGTACCCCCCTCTGGAGAGCGTCGTGCCCAAGTCTCAGGTCCGCAAGAAGAAGGTGTACACCCCGCCGACGGACGTTCGTCCCACGGCAACGGCTGCGACGCGCAAGCCGAGCCCCATCTGGCTGCCGATCACGGCCGTGACGCTGATCGTCGTCGGCATCGGCTGGCTGGTCGTGTACTACCTCTCCGAGCAGGCGTACCCGGTCGCTACGTGGGGTTACTGGAACCTCGCGGTGGGCTTCGGCGCGATGGTCGCCTCGCTGATCCTGCTCTCCCGCTGGCGCTGACCGGTCGACGTCCGGCCCGCCCCCCGCGACCCTTCAGCTCGGCGCGTCTGACGCCGCACAGCGACCTGAAGCCGTCGTACCGGGGCGGGCCGTCGGCCCAGTCCTGCCCCGGGCGGCCGCCGCTGACCGGTTCCACCACCCGCTCCATCGGGCTACGTCACGCCGCGACGCCCCTGACCGGCGGGCGGCGCCCGGTCCCCCTAAGGTGTCGGCAGGGCGGCGTGGCCGGATGCGAGATGACTCACGTTACTGCTGGGTAACCTTGCGCGTAGGCTGCACTGCATGACCGAGCGGAGCGAGGTCATCGACCGGTCGGGTCCGGGTGATGGGAGCGGCACAACGCCGACCCAGTCCTGAGCCCCGCGCGGTTGCCGAGCCGCTCGACAGGCAGCAGACCGGGAGGCCAACTCGATGGGCAGCGTCCAGATCGTCACCACGATCCTCGCGGCCGCCGTCACCGCCGTGGCGGTGGGGCTTGCGGTGCGCGCGGTCATGCAGATGGTGGCCGTCATCCGGCTCGGGCAACCGGCCCCGGAGCGGTTCGCCGACAAGGGCGCCCGCACGACGAAGATGCTGGTGGAGACCGCCGGTCACACCCGCATGCTCAAGTGGAGCGTGGTGGGCGCGGCGCACTGGTTCGTGATGGTCGGGTTCATCGTGCTGTCGCTGCTGGTGCTCGAGGCGTACTTCGAGGTGGTCACGCCCGGCGGCGGCCTGCCGATCATCGGGCACTGGACGATCTTCGGGCTGGTCACCGAGCTGATCGGCATCTTCGGCCTGCTCGGCATCCTGGTGCTGATGGCGATCCGGCTGCGCAACCGGCCGAACCGGCCCGGCAACCGGTCCCGGTTCACCGGCTCCACCATGTGGCAGGGCTACTTCGTGGAGTGGGTCGTCCTGCTGGTCCTGATCTTCGGCTTCGTGATCCGGGGCTTCAAGGTCGCCACCGACCACTTCGAGTTCCCGGTCTGGGCCACCCCGCTCAGCCACGCGGTCGGCGCGGCGCTCCCGGCTTGGACGGCCGGCGTGAGCATCGCCGCGCTCGTCAAGATCGTCATCTCGATGACCTGGCTCATCGTGATCTCGCTGAACGTCACCATGGGCGTCGCCTGGCACCGCTTCCTGGCGTTCCCCAACATCTTCTTCAAGCGCGACCCGGAGAAGCCGGCCGGCTCCGGCCTCGGCCCGCTGCGGCCGATGACGAGCGACGGCAAGCCGCTCGACTTCGAGGAGGCCGACCCGGAGAAGGACCAGTTCGGCGTCGCCCAGGTCGAGCAGTTCACCTGGAAGGGCCTGCTGGACTTCAGCACCTGCACCGAGTGCGGCCGCTGCCAGTCGCAGTGCCCGGCGTGGAACACCGGCAAGCCGCTGTCGCCGAAGCTGCTGGTGCTGAGCCTGCGCGACCACGCGTACGCCAAGGCGCCGTACCTGCTGGCCGGCGGCGGAAAGGACCTGGCCGGTGAGGAGAAGGCCACCCAGGAGCAACTGGCGAACGTCGACGTGCTGGCCCTGGCCGAGGCCGACCGGCCGCTGATCGGCACCGCCGCCGACGGTGGCGTCATCGATCCGGACGTGCTCTGGTCCTGCACCACCTGCGGCGCCTGCGTCGAGCAGTGCCCGGTGGACATCGAGCACGTCGACCACATCGTCGACATGCGCCGCTACCAGGTGCTGATCGAGTCGAGCTTCCCGTCCGAGGCCGGCGTCATGCTCCGCAACCTGGAGAACAAGGGCAACCCGTGGGGCGCCCCGCAGAACACCCGGGAGGACTGGACCAAGGGCCTCGGCTTCGAGGTGCCCCGGGTCGGCGAGGTCGAGGACTTCGAGTACCTGTTCTGGGTCGGCTGTGCCGGCGCGTTCGAGGACCGGGCCAAGAAGACCACCCGCGCGGTCGCCACGCTGCTGCACGAGGCCGGCGTCTCCTTCGCCATCCTCGGTGAGGGCGAGACCTGCACCGGTGACCCGGCGCGCCGGATCGGCAACGAGTTCGTCTTCCAGATGCTCGCCCAGCAGAACGTCGAGACGCTGAACGAGGCGTTCGAGGGCCGGGAGCGGAGCAAGCGCAAGATCGTCGCCACCTGCCCGCACTGCTTCAACACCCTGGGCAACGAGTACGGCCAGCTCGGCGGCGAGTTCGAGGTGGTTCACCACACCCAGCTCCTGGCCCACCTGGTCGCCACCGGCAAGCTCACCCCGGTGCAGCCCGTGGATGGCGGCCTCACCTACCACGACCCCTGCTACCTGGGCCGGCACAACCGGGTCTTCACCCCGCCGCGCGAGGTGTTGGGCGCTGCCCTCGGCGGCGGCCAGGGTGGCGCAGCCGGCGCTTCCGGTGCGGGCCGCGACAGCGGCCTGATCGAGATGCCGCGGAACAGCGAGCGCTCCTTCTGCTGCGGTGCCGGCGGTGCCCGGATGTGGATGGAGGAGAAGATCGGCAAGCGGATCAACGTGGACCGGGTCGAGGAGGCCATGTCCACCGGGGCGAGGACCATCGCGGTCGGCTGCCCGTTCTGCTCGACGATGCTCAACGACGGGGTCAACGGCAAGGGCGCCGGGGAGCAGGTCGAGGTGATCGACGTCGCCAGCGTGCTGCTCCGCTCGGTCAAGCCGGAGGGCACCCGGGGCGACAAGGAAGCCGAGCCGGTCGCCGGCTGAGGCGTACGCCGGGACGGCCCGGCACTCGACGGCGGTGGCCCCCGGTGGTGCCACCGCCGTCGTGTCTAGGTGGCGGCGGTGGTGACGATGACGGCGGTCGTGATGGCCGTGAGGACCGCCGCCTGGGTCTCCTCGATCGCCTTCCGGGTCGCCGCGGACGCCCAGTCGCCGGCCGTGATCTCGGCCAGCCGGGCCTTGACCCGGTCCTTCGGCAGGTCCGGGAAGAGTTTGCGGTCCAGCCCGACCGACCGGCTCAGCGCGATCAGCGCGCCGGTCCGCGCGTCGACCGGCCCGTCGGACACGACTGCGGCATGCATCCGCCGCCGGGCCTCCGTCTCCGGCACCGGCTCGCCGCCGGTGGGCGAGGGATAGCGGGTACGCGGGAAGAGCCCGAGCACCCGGTCTGACTCGCGTCGGAGCACGCCGGCCTCGACCAGCCCGGCCAACACCCGGTCGGAGAGCTGCCCGGCCACCCCGGGCTCGCGCCCACTCGTGCCGCGGGCGGGGCCGTGGAAGAATCGCGCCGAGGTGAGCCGATCATCGATGCCCTGTTGGTCACCACGCTGTTGCCCCTGGTCGGCTTCGTCCTGCTGACCGCCGGCAACGCGTTCTTCGTCGCGGCCGAGTTCGCCCTGGTCACGGTGGACCGCGCGGAGATCGACCGGCGGGCCGGCGAAGGCGACGGCCGGGCCGCCACGGTACGCCGGGCGCTGCGCGAGCTCTCCTTCCAGCTCTCCGGCGCGCAGCTCGGCATCACCATCACCGCGCTGCTCACCGGCTACCTGGCCGAACCCGCCCTGGCCCGGCTCTTCGCCCCGCTGCTGCGCCCGTTCAACGGGGCGGAGCGGTTCAGCACGCTGCTCGCCCTCGCGCTGGCCACGCTGATCTCGATGCTCTTCGGCGAGCTGGTGCCGAAGAACCTGGCGCTGGCCCGGCCGATGCCAGCCGCGCTCGCCACCGCCGGGCCGATGCGGACCTTCTCCCGGACCTTCGGCTGGCTGATCCGGTTGCTGAACGACTCGGCGAACCGGCTGGTCCGCCGGCTCGGGGTGGAGCCGCAGGAGGAGCTGGCCAGCGCCCGGTCGCCGGAGGAACTGGGCCTGCTCGCCGCGATCTCGGCCCGGGCCGGTGCACTCCCGCCCGACACCGCGATGCTGCTGCGCCGCACCATCCGCTTCGGCGACAAGCGGGCCGCGGAGGCGATGACGCCCCGGGTGGACGTGATCGCGCTGCGGGCCACCGCGACCGTCGCCGAGCTGCTGGACCTGTCCCGGGAGACCGGCCGGACCCGATTCCCCGTCTACGAGGAGACGCTGGACCTCGTCACCGGCGTCGCCGGGGTGCCGGACGCGCTCGGCGTACCGCTGGCGCAGCGGACGAGGACGACCGTCGCCGCGGTCGCCCGCGAACCGGTGTACGTGCCGGAGAGCCTCGACCTGGACGGCGTGCTCGCCGCCCTCAAGTCGGCCGGCGCCGACCTGGCCATCGTGGTCGACGAGTACGGCGGCACCGACGGTGTGGTGACCGTGGAGGACCTGGTCGAGGAGCTGGTCGGGGAGATCGCCGACGAGTTCGACCCGGACGCGGTGGACGAGCTCGGGCCGGTGGAGCTGACCGTGCCGGGTGGGGAGCGGACCGTCCTGGTGGACGGCGTGCTGCGCGCGGACGAGTTGGCCGAGCAGACCGGGTTCCGGCTGCCGGAGGGCCCGTACGAGACCCTCGCCGGCTTCCTGATGGCCCGCCTCGGGCACATCCCCGTACCCGGGGAGACCGTCGAGGCGGGCGGGTACGAGTTCACCGTGGTCGAGGTCGAGCGGCACCGGATCGAGCAGGTCCGGGTGGTCCGCCCCGAGGAGCCGGACGACGATGAGTGAGCTGGCCGTCGCCGTCCTGCTGCTGTTCGGCAACGCCTTCTTCGTGGGTAGCGAGTTCGCGCTGATCGCCTCCCGCCGTACGGTGATCGAGCCGCTCGCGGCGACCTCGAAACGCGCGCGGTGGGCGCTCGCCGCGATGAACCAGATCCCGCTGATGATCGCCGGAGCGCAGCTCGGCATCACGGTTTGCTCGCTCGGCCTCGGCGCGATCGCCGAGCCGGCGCTGGCCCACCTGCTGGAGGCGCCGTTCGAGGCGCTCGGGCTGCCCGCCTCCGGGGTGCACCCGGTGGCCTTCGTGATCGCCCTGGGCGTGGTGGTCTACCTGCACACCGTGGTCGGCGAGATGGTGCCGAAGAACATCACCCTGGCCGGTCCGGAGCCGTCGGCGCTCTGGCTCGGCCCGGCGATGCTGGCGTTCTGCCTGGCCACCAAGCCGCTGCTGCTGGCCATGAAGTGGTCGGCCCGGCAGGTGCTGCGGTGGTGGCGGGTCGAGGCGACGGACGCCGTGAAGACCGTGTTCACGGCGGAGGAACTGGCCGGGCTGGTCTCCCAGGCGCGGACCGAGGGGCTGCTGGACGCCGAGGAGCATGCCCGGATCACCGGCGCGCTGGCCCTGCACAGCCGTACCGCGGCGGACGCGCTGCAACCCTGGTCGACGGTGACCACGGTGGCCGAGGACGTGTCACCGGCCTCGCTGGAGGTGCTGGCGACCCGTACCGGCCGGTCCCGGTTCCCGGTGGTGCAACGGTCCACCCGGCGGGTGCTCGGCTTCGTCCACGTGAAGGACGTGCTCGGGTACGCGGGCGCGAGTCGCCGCGCGCCGGTGCCCGCCGAGGTCTACCGGCCGTTGGCGGTGGTGCCACCCGACCGTACGCTGGCCGACCTGTTGCTCTCGATGCGGCGCGAGCGGCGGCACATGGTCCTGGTGAGTGACGGACGTCGACCTCTGGGTGTGGTGACGCTCGACGATGTGTTGACGGCAATCGTTGGGAAGTGATTGAACACCGTTTGTGTGCAAGCGGTTGCGCATACGTGATATAGCGATACGCCGCCTTGATTCCACCCCGTCGCCTTCCCTAATGTGGGGCACCGACCGCTGTGGTCGTCTGCCTCGACTTCCCCTCTCGCGAGGCGCCCGGCGGTCGGTTGCAAAGGAGTCCGTGCCGGTGGCAACCATGCCCCCTCATCGTCACGCCCCGAGCCAGCCACCCGCCCCACCGGTCGGAGCGCGCCGGGTCGTACGCCGTCTCCTCACCCTGGTCGCGGCCGTCGCGGTCGGTGCCGGGCTGCTGGCGGCTCCGGCGCACGCGGCGCCGTCCGTGGATGAGATCGACGCGCAGATCGACAAGCAGTGGGAACAGCTCGAGCCCACCATCGAGAACTACAACAAGGTCCGTGCCCAGCTCAAGGTCAACAAGAAGAAGTCGGACGACCTCGAGAAGAAGATGGTGCCGCTGCAGCTGCAGTCGGACCTGGCGATGAACCAGGTTGGCGACATGGCGGCCCGCTACTACATGCGCGGGCCCTCGCAGGAGATCGGCGCCCTGCTGACGAGTACCAAGCCGGGCACCCTCGGTGAGCAGCTCGTCATCCTCGATCACCTGGCCGCTGAGCAGAAGAAGCAGGTCGCCAGCGTGCTCGCCGTCCGGGACAAGTACAACCGGCAGAAGCGGAAGCTGGACGAGCTGATCGCCACTCAGACTAAGCAGAGCAACGAGCTGGCGGCGAAGAAGAAGAAGATCGACAGCGAGATCAAGCGGCTGACCGCGATGCTGCCGGTGACCTCGATCCGTCCGGCGGGCTGCCCGGCCATCGACGGCGTGGTGAGCAGCGCCGCGCGGACCGCGATCAAGACCGCCTGTGCCCAGGTCGGCGACCCGTACGTGTGGGGCGCCACCGGCCCGAACGCCTTCGACTGCTCCGGCCTCACCCAGTACGCCTACAAGGCCGCGGGCATCTCCCTCACCCACTTCACTGGAGCACAGTGGAACGAGGGCCGGGCCGTGTCCCGCAGCGACGCGCGCCCTGGTGACCTGGTCTTCTTCTACAGCGACCTGCATCATGTCGGCCTGTATCTCGGCAACGGCATGATGGTGCACGCGCCACGGACCGGCAAACCGGTCCAGGTAACCAAGATCAGCTACATGCCGGTCGCCGGCTTCCGCCGCGTCAGCTGACCCTCTCGAGCAGCACGAAGGCCCCCGGTCCGGGTGGACCGGGGGCCTTCGTTTTCGCCGAGGGTCAGCTGGGGGAGCCGACCGACGCCGGCGTGATCTGCACGTCGTCGAGGTTCACGTACATCACCCGGTGGCCGAACTGCACCTGGACGTACTTGTTCTCGCCGCGGACCACCGTCCGGTCATCCGGGGCGGAGCCGTCGAAGGAGACGGCCCGGTAGTACTCGCCCGGCAGGACGCCGCCGACCGCGTACCGCTGACCGGCCGGGAAGGTGTACTGCAGCGGCGAGATGGCCTGGTACGGGATGGTGGCCGGGTAGGCGGCCCGTTCGGGGTAGGCCCGCCCGTACACCGGGATGGTGGTCTTGCCCGGCTTCGGGGTCACCACGAAGCCGTTCGCCCACTTCGCCGTCGGCGCCGAGGCCGGGTTGTAGAACCAGGCCTTCTGGCCGAGGTACCAGATCGCGGTCCAGTCGCCCTGAATGCCCGCGAGGGCGTACGTCTGACCGGCCGAGGCGCGGGCGCCGTGATCCTTGATGTGCATGGTGTTCGGGGTGCCGTTCGGGCGCAGCCCCAGGTCGTTGACCAGTGGCGCGGTCGGGCTCGGGCCGGTGCGCAGGATGACCGAGGAGGAGCCGCGCAGCGGGCACGGCTCGGCCGGCGGCGGCGGCTTCGGGACGCCCGGCGGCTGCTGGTTGCAGGCGTAGAAGGCCGGCTTGTTCGTCGCGAAGTCCGGGTCGATGGTGACCAGGCCGGTGCTCGGGGTGCCGGTCGAGTGGAACGGCGCCTTCATCAGGTCGAAGTAGTGCGACCAGTCCCAGTACGGACCCGGGTCCCAGTGCATCCCGGCGACGTTCCCGGCGGTGATGCCGGGGACGTTGTCGTGGCCGAGGATGTGCTGCCGGTCCAGCGGGATCTGGAACCGCAGCGCCAGGTGCCGGACCAGCTTTGCCGAGGCCCGGTACATGGCCTCGGTGTACCAGGTGCCGTGGCCGGCGAAGCCCTCGTGCTCGATGCCGATGGACTTGGCGTTGACGTACCAGTTGCCGGCCTGCCAGCCGACGTCCTTGGCCTTGATGTGCTGGGCGACGTAGCCGTCCACCGAGCGCAGCGTGTAGTGCCAGCCCAGGTAGGTCACGTCCTGGACCAGCCGTACGCTCGGGCCGAAGTAGCCCTCGGTGTCGTGGATGATGATGTATTCGAGCTTCTGCTGAGCCGGCCGGTTGCCGATGTCGTAGTTGCCGTAGTCCACGATGGTCGTCTCGGGGATCGTGTACTCCCCGTACGGTGCGGGGATCCACTCGCAGGCGAGGCGGACCGGGCACTCCAGGCCGTCCGGCCGCTCGGCGCGGCGCAGGCCGAGCTTGTGCAGCCCGGACTGGTCCGGCGTCACCGCGGCGGCGGCGAGGGTCACCCGCTGGCCGTCGTCGGTGGTCCGGCTGGCGCCCTGGCCGATCTGGTCGTACACCTCGTCGGCGAAGGCCGCCGCCGCGTCCTCGGTGTCCGCGCCGGAGTACCGGGCCACCGCGCCGTACCAGGCCGCCGGGTCGCTGCCGGCGCCGACCGGCCCGCCCAGTTTCTGCTGGTACGACGCCAGCAGGGCCGCGCCGCCGCGGATGTTGGCCGCCGCGTCGTCGCGCAGCGTCTCCTTCGACACGCCGGTGAGGTCGGCGGCGGTGTCCAGGGTCTGCAGCGACGCCACGGGCAGGGTGTCCCCGGAAGGCGCGGCGGCGGCGGTCAGGTCGACGGTGAGCGGACGGGACTCGTCGCCGCGGGGGTCCTCGTTCTCGTCCACGTGCGCGCTGGACGGGGTCGAGGCGACCTGCTGCGCGTCGGTGAGGTGCATCGGGCCGTAGCCGCCGCTGGTGCTGGGCCGGCCGGAGTGGGTGTCCCAGCGGGACTCCAGGTAGGAGACGCCGAGCAGGACGCTCTGCGGCACGCCGTACTCCGCCGCCGCGGCGGCGTACTGCTGCTGCCGGTCCGGGCTGTCGGTGGTGCCGGCGACGGTGAGGGGCGCCGCCGCGGTGGGACCGCTGGTCGCGAGAGCGGTGGCCGCCGCGACGGCGGCGGCCAGCAGTATCCGTCTGCGCGGTGGCAGTGCTGAGAGGTGCATCGAACCTCCAGATAGGGATGGGGGTGACTGCGTCCCCACCCTCACTCCGCAGATGGCCCCAGGTCAATACCTTTCCAGGTGGTGATGATGGGCGTAAAAAACCTTCACCGTCGGGTGGTTTCCGAATCTGCGTACGGAGTGTCACGGCGGATCGGGTTGCGGATTGATAACGACGGTCCCTACTCTGGTCAGTCGTCGACCGGTAGGTTCACCGTCCATCCCGGGTGGTGACGGTCCGACACCGCCGAGTCGCCGCCAGGCGAGCCGGGGACCCAGGTACCTGGGGTGAATCCGCAGCCACTGCGGTAGGGCGGCTCCCTTCCCGTCCGAACCCGTCAGCTAACCCGGTAGGCGGTCAGGAAGAAGGAGTACGGAGCCCGGTGGCACACCATGCCCCGCGGCCACCGTCGGACCGGTCGGTCGACCGGTCGACGGCTGCGCCGCGTTCACGCTGGTCCCGCTTCACCATTGCCCTCGCCGCCCTGGTCGGCACCGCCGTCGTCCTGACCGGCGGCGCCACGGCGGCCCACGCCGAACCGTCGGTCACCGAGATCGAGCGCCAGATCGACCAGGACTGGAACAAGCTCGAACCGATCATCGAACAGGTCAACTCCACCCGCGGAAAGCTCGCCGTCCGGCGCAAGCAGGCCGACGCGCTGGCGAAGCAGATCGCCCCGCTCGAGGCCCAGGTCGACGCCGCCCTCGGGCAGGTCAGCGGGCTGGCCGCCGACGCGTACAAGGGCAACAACCTCTCCACCGTCAACGCCCTGCTGGGCAGCCGGTCGCCGAGCGAGGTGGTCAACAGCCTCGAACTGCTCGACCGCTTCGCGCACCACCAGCACGAGCAGGTGCAGGCCGTCATGGAGCTGCGCGACGAGCTGGCCGCGAAGAAGAAGCCGTTGGACGCGATGGTCGCCCAGCTGGCCCGTACCGAAGCTCAGCTCGCGGCCCAGAAGAAGCAGATCGACGCCGAGATCGCCCGGCTCCAGAAGCTCCGGCTCAAGGTGTACGGCAACGGCGGCGGCGGACCACTGCGTCCCGCGCCCTGCCCCGCCGGCTACCCGGGCGGCCCGGCCGGTGTCGCGGTCAAGTTCGCCTGCGCCCAGATCGGCAAGATCTACGTCTGGGGTGCCGCCGGCCCGGACCACTACGACTGCTCCGGCCTGACCATGGCGGCCTGGGCCAAGGCCGGGGTCTCCCTGCCGCACAACGCCCGCGAGCAGCACGACGTCACCCGGCGGGTGAGCCGCGGCGAGCTACGCCCCGGTGACCTGGTCTTCTACTACAGCGACCTGCACCACGTCGGGATGTACGTCGGCGGCGGCTGGGTGGTGCACGCCTCCCAGTCCGGCAAGCCGATCACGATGAAACGCGTCGACGACGGCCAGATCAACAGCTACGGCCGCCCGGGCTGACGGGTACGCAGGGGCTTCCGCGTCGCGGGAGCCCCTGCGTCGTGCTCAGCGGGTCGGCCAGGTACGCCAGTTCTGCCAGGACCGGCTCTGGGTCGGCCCGCGCTGCCCCTGGTAGCGCGAGCCGTAGACCGCCGAGCCGTACGGGTGCTCGGCCGGCGACGAGAGCCGGAAGATGCAGAGCTGGCCGATCTTCATGCCGGGCCAGAGCGTGATCGGCAGGTTGGCCACGTTGGAGAGTTCCAGCGTGACGTGCCCGGAGAAGCCCGGGTCGATGAAGCCGGCGGTGGAGTGGGTGAGCAGCCCGAGCCGGCCCAGGCTGGACTTGCCCTCGAGCCGGCCGGCGAGCTGGTCGCCCAGCGAGATCACCTCGAGCGTCGAGGCGAGCACGAACTCGCCCGGGTGCAGCACGAACGGCTCGCCCTCGGGTACCTCCACCATCGAGGTCAGGTCGTCCTGCTGCTGGGACGGGTCGATGTGCGTGTAGAGGTGGTTGTTGAAGACCCGGAAGAGCCGGTCCAGGCGTACGTCGATGCTGGACGGCTGCACCAGCGTAGGCTCGAAGGGCTCCAGCGCGAGTGCGCCCGCCTTGATCTCGGAGACCAGGTCGCGGTCGGAGAGCAGCATCGGAACACCATAGCGACCGGTACGGGCGACCTGCGTGTCGGACTACATCTTCGTACACGTGTTCGATAGAATGTCCGCATGGCTTCCTGGTCCGAATTCGCCGCCGACGAGCCCCGACTCGCCGACGAGATCCGCCTTCTCCTGCAGCAGTACGGGCCGGGCTTCGGCTACCTCGCCACGGTCCGCGCCGACGGGGGCCCCCGGGTCCACCCGGTCTCCCCGGTCATCACCGACGACGGGCTCTACTGCTTCGTCATCGACTCGCCCAAGCGCCGCGACCTCGAACGCGACGGCCGCTACGCGCTGCACTCCTTCCCGCCGGAGGAGAGCGACGACGAGGCGTACGTCGCCGGTCGGGCCCACCCGGTGACCGACCCGGCGACCATGGCCCGAGTGGCCGGGATCGGCCGGGCCGCGCCGCACGTCGACTGGCGGCTGTTCGAGTTCACCGTCGACGTGGCGATGCTGACCCGGCGCGACCAGGCGGCCCACCTCGGCGCGGGCCGGCCGCAGGTGCGGGTCTGGCTCGACCCGCAGGCGACCGCTGCCGCGCGGCGTGCCCCGGCCGTCCCCGAGGGGCGGCGCGGCCGCCACGGCTTCGACACCCGCCGCCCGGCCGCCTGACCGTATGAACACCGGTGCCGGCCCCGTCCGAGGACGAGGCCGGCACCGGTTCGCTGTGCTCGGCGGTTACGCCGCGCGGTAGGCGTTCCACGCGGTCAGCATCCGGCTCGCCTGGCCGGAGGTGAACTGGTACATGCACGAGTCGTAGGTGTAGTCCATGAAGTTGGTGATCGGGTCCAGGCCCGGCGCCGTGCAGGTGTCCCGACCGGTCGGGCACTGGTATGCCGGCGAGGCCTCGGCCGGGGTGTCGCTGACGCTGTCGCCCGAGCCCGAGCAGCCGCCCTGGAAGGTGTGGTAGAGGTTCAGCCAGTGGCCGATCTCGTGGGTGCCGGTGTCGCCCTGGTTGTAGTTCGTGGCAGTGCCGCTCGGCAGCGACTCGTTCAGCACGACTACGCCGTCCATCTTGTCCAGCGACCGCTTCGGGAAGGTGGCCCAGCCGAGCAGGTTGTCGCTCAGCTCACCGAGATACATGTTCAGGGTGTTCTTGCCGCCCTCGCGCAGAGTGGTCTTCATCGACCGCTCGGCCGAGGAGCCTGAGACGATCGGGTACCAGGACGGGTTGGTGACCCGGTTGATCTTCTGGAGCTGGAAACTGAAGGCGGTGGGGGCGCCGCCGGTGGCGCCGCTGTAGGCCTGGTTGAGCACGCTGATCTGCTGAGAGATCATCGAGTCCGGGATGTTGCCGCCGGCCCGGGTGCTGTCCCGCTGGATGACGTGCACCACGACCGGAATGGTCACGGTCGCCAGGGGGGCGGCCCCGGCGCCGGCCCGGAACCGGGCCCGCTCCGCCAGGGCGGAGGCGAGGTCCGCCTCGCGCTGACGGACCTGGGCGGCGGTCAGCTCGTTCGGCTCGTGCTTGGCGTGCGCGCCGGCCTTGACCCGGGCGTCCGAGTGGACGTCGGCCGGCTCGACGCAGCCGCCCGCCGGGGCGGCCGAGAAGGCCGAAGCGGCCGGGACGACGCCCACCGCGGCGGTGCTGAGCAGCAGCGCGAGCGTCGTCGACGCGACACCGGCGGTACGCCGGGTCAGCAAGTTGGGACGAAGTCCCATGGGCCCACCTCTTTCTGGCGGCGTGACAGGGGGTGTGTCACGCCGTGGCTGAAACGTTGGGGAGACGTTACAACCGATCGATCGATTTGAGAACGGCGGTATGTTGCCGCAGTGAAATTTTCGGCAGGCCCGATACGGGTCGGCGTGGCAAGAACGCCTCCAGCCGGTTTTGTGGCGGGTGAGGGTCGCCACGGGGTACCTGCGTGCACGGAGGCGGTGACCTCAGGTACAGTGGTGCCGCCTGCGGGTGTAGTTCAATGGCAGAACATCAGCTTCCCAAGCTGACAGTGCGGGTTCGATTCCCGTCACCCGCTCCAGCGCGAAGGCCCTGATCAGGACGCGAGTCCCGGTCAGGGCCTTCGATACTCCAAGGCCGAGGATCATGCGGCGTGCCATTAGCGTGCCATTGGCCCTGCTCGCCGTTGGCTTCGTCCCGGTCGGCCGACCGCTTCTTGCCCTTTCTTGCCGCCGGACTTCTTGTCGCCCTTGTCCTTGCCGCCGCCAGTCGTCTTCTTGGCCTTCTTCTGGTCCGCGCGCACCGCATCGTGCAGCGCCTGGGCGATGGCCCGGTCAGCTTCCGCCGTGGCGTGCTGGTAGATCAGCGCGGCCTGCGTCGAGTCGTGTCCCATCCGGGCCATCAGGTCCCGAGTGCTCGCCCCGGTACGGGCCGCCAGCGTGTTGCCCGTGTGCCGTAGGTCATGGAAGTGCAGGTCCGGCTGCCCGATCCGCGCAACGTTGGCCTTCCAGCCGATGAGCTTGTTCAGGTTGCCCCGCCAGATCGGGCGCCCGCTCTCGGTGGTGAACACGAACGCCTCCGGGTTGTCGTCGACCTCTGCAGCCAAGTGGTCGCGGACGACCTCGACGACAGTCGGCGGCAGGCTGACCATGCGCCGGCCAGCCCGAGACTTCGGCGGGCCGAGCACCAGGCCGACCCCGCGCTGCTCGGTGTACGCCTGCCGTACCCGGATAGTGCCGGCTGCGGTGTCTATGTCCTGCCGTTGCAGCGCGGCGACCTCACCCCAGCGCAGGCAGCCGAAGGTGGTGACTAGGACCAGGGCGCGGTACCGGGGCGGCACGATTTCGGCCAGCCTGAAGACCTGGGTGAGTGTGAGCACCGGCCGCTCCGCGGCTACGTCCAGGCCCTCCGCGCTCACCGCAACAAGCCCGGGGGATTCTGGGTCGCCGCCGCCGACCCGCGCGCCGCTGACGAGGCCATCATCGGAACCCGCCTGATCAAGGACGTGACAGCCGCAGCGCTGCTCAGCGACGGAGCCAGCCGGCTTGCCGACCGCTTCGACCTCACCGACTGGGCCGGCCTCCTGGAGATCCTGCACGACCACGGCCCAGCCGAGCTGATCCACCGCGTTCGTGCCGCCGAAGACTCCGACCCACACGGCACCCGCTGGCCCCGTGGCAAGACCCACGACGATGCGACTGCCGCCTACTGCACACAGTTGCTCGACACGTAGCACCGGTCATGCCGTCGCGTCCCACCCGATGCTTGACGCGCACGCGGGGGGTCAGGTGCCCTGCTGGTGAAACCGGGCTGACTGAAGTGATCTCAGCGACTTTCCGGTAGGTATTTGTACTCGAAGTGGGTCAGGTGTAGCGCGGCGGCGACGATGTCGCCGATTCGGCGTGGGCTGA